>NZ_JACIAO010000008.1:0-371766 GCF_014194045.1 Rhizobium sp. BK456 | reverse complement strand
CAACAAGGACGAGGAGGCGCCGATCTTCCAGGTCGCCGACTACGGCCTCGTCGCCGATCTGTTCGAAGCCCTGCCGGAACTGGAAAAGGCGCTCTAATGCAGGTCGCGCAAAGACCGAAAGCGCGAGAAGCGAATCCGAAAGATCACGACGCGCTTCAAACGCCTCAAATGCTTTTCTTTCGCACTTGCGAATGACTGGAAAATTATCTTTTATCGGGCTACTACTGCTGCCGGGCGATCCTTCGTCCGGCAGCATTGCTAAAAAATGCGGCAGCGCGGGGGCAGATGCCGTGCGGGGGTTTGGAGATGAATGCGGTGTTGAAGAATATTGGTATTATCGGTGCCGGCCAGATGGGCTGCGGCATCGCGCATGTTTCGGCCGCCGCAGGTTACAGGGTTCACATCTACGATCTCTCACAGGATCGCATCGAGTCTGGCCTTGCCACCATCAACGGCAACCTGGCTCGTCTGGTGACGAACAGCAAGATGACCGAAGAGGAGCGCAAGTCGACCCTGTCGCTCATCACGGGCTCGTCCGATGTCAATGATCTCGCACCCTCCGATCTCGTCATCGAGGCCGCCACCGAGGATGAAACGGTCAAGCGCAAGATCTATGCGCAGGTTTGTCCAGTCCTGAAGCCGGAAGCGCTGCTTGCCACCAACACCTCTTCCCTTTCAATCACCCGGCTTGCTGCCGCCACCGACCGCCCCGAACGCTTCATGGGCATTCATTTCATGAACCCGGTGCCGGTGATGAAGCTGGTCGAACTGGTGCGCGGCATCGCCACCGATGAGAAGACCTTCTCGGCCGCCAAGGAATTCGTCGGCACGCTGGAAAAGACCATCACTGTCGCCGAGGATTTCCCGGCCTTCATCGTCAACCGCATCCTGCTGCCGATGATCAACGAGGCGATCTACACGCTCTATGAAGGCGTCGGCACGGTCGACGCCATCGACACGGCGATGAAACTCGGCGCCAACCATCCGATGGGACCGCTGCAGCTTGCCGATTTCATCGGCCTCGACACCTGCCTTTCGATTATGCAGGTGCTGCATGACGGCCTGGCGGACTCGAAATACCGCCCCTGCCCGCTACTGGTGAAATATGTCGAGGCCGGCTGGCTCGGGCGCAAGTCCGGCCGCGGCTTCTACGACTATCGCGGCGAAGTGCCGGTCCCGACACGGTAAGTAAGCAGGCATTATCAGAACGGGCGAATAGACCGGACGCCCGTGAAATGCTTTCCTTGCCGTGAATGGGAGGAAACGCCATGTCGACCGAAACACCGATGTTCCTGCTGCAATGCTGCGTCCTTATCGGAATTGCCGGCGTTTTCCTGATCAGAGGCGATGGCGACTCCTGACTGATATCCTTACGATCCGATCGCACCCTTGATGAGAGTCTTGGCGTCCTCGCTGTCCCAGGCGGCGGGTCCGTTCATGGCGGAGATCAGGCAGCCCTTGTCGTCGATCAGCAGCGTCACCGGCAGCCCCATGGCGAGCCCCTCTTTCTTCAGGCTGTTGAACACCGCAATCGTTTTGTCGCGATAGAGCTGCAGCGCATCGACGCCGGTCTCGGCCAGGAAGGTCTTCGGCTTGTCGTCGTCGCCGCTGTCGATATTGACGGGCACGACCTGGAACTTGTCGCTGCCCATCTCCTTTTCGAGCGCGTTCAGCGCCGGCATCTCCTCGCGGCAGGGAACGCACCATGTCGCCCAGAGATTGAGGAGCACGGTCTTGCCGGCAAAATGATCGAGCGTCAGCGGCTTGCCGTCCGGCCCGTTGAAGGAGACCGCCGTCAGCTTGCGCGGCTCATAGGCGGCGACCATGGCGGCCACCTGCCCCTTCATCAGCGGTGTAACGCTGGCGATGCGATCCCGGGCCAGCTTGCATTCGACAGACGCCGTCTCACCGCCGCCATTGCCAATCCCCGTCTCCTTCACGTATACCGCAGCCGCACCGGCAACGACGCCCGCGACGGCGGCTATCGCGATCCATTTCACGGATGGCAGCCCGAGGGATTTCTTTGTCGTCATTTCATTCTCCAGGACATGCATTCAAGGCGGGCACCTTCATGGCCGACACCACGGATACCAAATCTTCAAACCAGATGTGGGGCGGGCGTTTCGCCTCCGGCCCGGACGCGATCATGGAGGAGATAAATGCCTCGATCGGTTTCGACAAGAAGCTTTTCGCGCAGGACATCCGCGGTTCGATCGCCCACGCGACCATGCTCGCCCATCAGGGGATCATATCGGCCGAGGATAAGGACAAGATCGTTCACGGGCTAAACACGATCCTGTCAGAAATCGAGAGCGGCAATTTCGAATTTTCGCGCCGGCTCGAAGACATCCATATGAATATCGAAGCGCGTCTGGCGACGCTGATCGGACCGCCAGCCGGCCGGCTGCATACCGCCCGCTCGCGCAACGACCAGGTCGCGCTCGACTTCCGCCTCTGGGTGAAGGAAGAACTCGAGAAGACCGAGAAGATGCTGACCGGCCTGATCGCCGCCTTTCTCGACCGCGCCGAAGAGCATGCCGAAAGCGTCATGCCGGGCTTCACCCATCTGCAGGCCGCCCAGCCCGTGACCTTCGGCCATCACTGCATGGCCTACGTCGAAATGTTCGGCCGCGACCGCTCACGCGTGCGCCACGCCATCGAGCATCTGGACGAAAGCCCGATCGGCGCGGCGGCCCTTGCAGGCACCGGTTATCCGATCGACCGCCATATGACTGCCAAGGCGCTGGGCTTCCGCGAGCCGACCCGCAACTCCATCGATACGGTCTCCGACCGCGACTTCGCCATCGAGTTCCTGTCGATCGCCGCGATATCCGGCATGCACCTGTCGCGTCTCGCCGAAGAGATCGTCATCTGGTCGACCCCGCAATTCGGTTTCGTGCGCCTCTCCGATGCCTTCTCGACTGGCTCCTCGATCATGCCGCAGAAGAAGAACCCGGATGCGGCTGAGCTGGTGCGCGCCAAGACCGGCCGCATCAACGGTTCGCTGGTGGCGCTGCTGACGATCATGAAGGGCCTGCCGCTCGCCTATTCCAAGGACATGCAGGAAGACAAGGAACAGGTCTTCGACGCGGCCGAGAGCTTGGAACTGGCGATCGCCGCCATGACCGGTATGGTGCGCGACATGACCGTCAACACCGCGCGCATGAAGGCTGCGGCCGGCTCAGGCTTCTCGACGGCAACCGACCTTGCCGACTGGCTGGTGCGCGAAGCGGGCCTACCCTTCCGCGATGCCCATCACGTCACCGGCCGGGCCGTGGCGCTTGCCGAAAGCAAGGGCTGCGATCTTGCCGAACTGCCGCTCGCCGACCTGCAGGCGATCCATTCCGCGATCACCGACAAGGTCTACGACGTGCTGACTGTCGAAGCCTCGGTCGCCAGCCGCAAGAGCTTCGGCGGTACCGCACCCTCTGAGGTGCGCAAGCAGATCGCTTTCTGGCGCGCCCGCAACTGAGGAATATCACGCGGCGCAAGCCGCCGCGGCCTTGGCGCACAGGCGGAAAGACCGTCCAACAATCAGGGTGCACAAGGCGGATAAACTTCGCTATGACAATGTCCATCAGAATGCCGCCGAAGAGGATATCCATGCAGAAGAGCTTGCCGCATCTCATCCGCCTGACGGCGGTTCTCGCCGTCATCGGCCTTGCCGTTGCCGGATGCGGGCGCAAGGGCGATCTCGATCCGCCGAGTGCTGCGGCAACCAAGGAAGGTGACGTTTCCAAGCCGACAAAACAGCCGGGAACCGTCGATAAGCCCTTCCTTCTCGATCCCCTTCTTTAAGGCATAAGCCCGTGAACCATTTCGAGTACCGCGACGGCGTCCTGCATGCCGAAAACGTCCCCGTTCCCGAGATCGCCAAGGCGGTCGGCACGCCCTTCTACGTCTATTCCACCGCGACGCTGGAGCGCCATTACCGGGTCTTCTCCGAGGCCTTCGCCGATATGGACTCCATGGTCTGTTACGCGATGAAGGCGAATTCGAACCAGGCCGTGCTGAAGACACTTGGCCGCCTCGGCGCCGGCATCGACGTCGTCTCCGAAGGCGAGCTGCGCCGCGCGCTCGCCGCCGGCATCTCGGCCAGCCGCATCATGTTTTCAGGTGTCGGCAAGACGCCGCAGGAAATGGATTTCGCTCTCGAGGCAGGCATCTACTGCTTCAATGTCGAATCCGAGCCTGAGCTCGAAATCCTCAACCAGCGTGCCGTCAGCGCGGGCAAGAAAGCGCCGGTCTCCTTCCGCATCAATCCCGATGTCGATGCAAAAACACATTCGAAGATCTCGACCGGCAAGAAGGAAAACAAGTTCGGCATCTCCTGGGAGCGTGCCCGCGCCATCTATGCCCATGCCGCCAAGCTGCCGGGCATCGAGGTCACCGGCATCGACATGCATATCGGCAGCCAGATCACCGAGCTGCAGCCCTTCGACGACGCCTTCAAGCTGCTGCACGACCTTGTCGCGACGCTGCGCGCCGACGGCCACACGATCGACCATGTCGATATCGGCGGCGGCCTCGGAATTCCCTATAAGGACGACAACAATCCGCCGCCGCTGCCGGACGCTTATGCGGCGATCGTCAAGAACCAGCTGCGCGGCCTCAACTGCAAGATCATCACCGAGCCCGGCCGCCTGATCGTCGGCAATGCCGGCATCCTGGTGACCGAAGTCCTCTATGTGAAGGATGGCGGCGAGAAGACCTTCGTCATCGTCGACGGCGCGATGAACGATCTGATCCGCCCGACCCTCTACGAGGCCTATCATGAGATCCGCCCGGTGACGATTTCGGCGGCGAACGCCCCGCGCATCCGCGCCGACGTGGTCGGCCCCGTCTGCGAGACCGGCGATTACCTGGCACTCGACCGCGAGATGGCGACGCCGAAGCCCGGCGACCTGATCGCCGTCAGCACGGCCGGCGCCTATGGCGCGGTGCAGGCCGGCACCTATAACAGCCGGCTGCTGGTGCCCGAGGTTCTGGTCAAAGGCAGCGATTTCCATACGATTCGCCCGCGCAGAACCTATGCCGAACTGATCGGCCTCGACTCCGTTCCTGCCTGGCTCGACTGAAGCAGCCATCACTTTTTGGCGAATAAACGTGAAAAGCCGGTATTGCCGGCCGCTCGCCCTCGCCTTCGCCACAAAGAGTGTTATCCTTGTCAGTCATGAGCGTATTGCCCTGCAATCGCCGGAAGCGCCCTCTGTTCCAGAACGCCAGATCGCGGAGACCGGACCGATGACAAGCCCCTCAAGGCAGAGGAAAGGTGCGTTTGCGCTCCGCCCCTCGCTTGCCCGGCTGGTGACGACAAAACGCCTGCTGGCGCGCGTGGTGCTGTTTTTCGAGCAGTTGCTTCCGCCCTTGATGTCGGTCCTGGCAGTCATCGCCTTTTACCTCGCAGCCTCTTGGTTCGGCCTCTTCCGCAGTGTGCCGGACTGGCTGCGCATCCTGCTGCTGATCGCCTTTGCCGCTGCTTTTCTCGTCTCACTGCTGCCCTTGCGCAATCTGCGCTGGCCGGGGGTCGCCGAAGCCGACCGCATGCTGGAAGAGCGCAACGGCCTGCCGCACCAGCCGGTGACCGTCCAGGAAGACGAGCCGGCCTTCGATACGCCCTTCGCCCGCGCGCTCTGGCGCGAGCACCAGACCCGCATGGCCGAAAAGATCGCAGCCCTCGATGCTGGACTGCCGCGGCCGGATATCGCCGCGCATGACCGTTTTGCCCTGCGCGCCGTGCCTGCGCTGCTGCTGGTCACCGCTTTCGCCTATTCGCTGTCGATCAACGGCGGCTCGCTCGGCGACGCGTTTCAGGCCGCGCCCGAACAGGTGGTCGTCGATCCGGCGGTGCGCATCGACGCCTGGGTGACCCCGCCCTCCTATACCGGCCGCGCCCCGGTCTACTTGACCGCTGACGGCAGCGAGCAGGCGCCGATTGGCATTCCGCAGTTCTCAGGCCTCACCGTTCGTGTCAGCGGCGGAAAGACCACCGAAAAGGTCGTGTTCCGCAAGGCGAACGGCCAGGCGCAGGATATCGCCGTGCAGGCGGATACCAAGCCGCGGCAGGCGGCGGCAGGCAGCGAACCGCCGAAGACGACGCCGGCCGGTGAAGCGCCCACCAGCCAGGCACTGGTCGCTCAGACGCATGTGATGAAGCTGGAAGAAAATGGCGCCCTCGAAGTCAACGGCCGCCGCTGGAGCTTCGATGTCCTCCCCGACAAGGCGCCGGAGATCGCCTTCGACGGGCTGCCGAAGCCCAGCGTCAACGGCGCGCTTGAAATCGGCTTTACCGTCAAGGACGATTACGGCGTTCAGGAAGCGCATGCGGAGATCGTCCCGGTCGACACCGATCCGACTGCGACGCCGCTCTATCCTTTGCCGGAATACCGGCTGGATATTCCCCGCCGCAACGCCCGCGACGCCAAGGGCGTGACCAGCCGCAACCTGACCGAACATCCGCTCGCCGGCAAGCGCGTGCGCGTGACGCTCGTCGCCAAGGATGGCGCCGGTCAGACCGGCCGCAGCCCGCCGCATGAGATGGTCCTGCCGTCGCGGCCCTTCAACGAGCCGCTTGCTGCGGCCGTCGCCGAGGAGCGGCAGGTTTTCGCGCTCGACACCCGCAAGATGCCGCAGGCAATCGCGCTGAACGAGGCGCTGACCATCCGTCCCGAGGAGACCATCCCCAAGCTCACCAATTATCTGCTGCTGGAATCCGCCTTGACGCGCATGAAGCTTGCAAGGGGCGAGGAGGCGCTGAAGGATACGGCTCAGTATCTCTGGGAGATCGCTCTCGGCATGGAGGACGGCGATCTTTCGCTTGCCGAGCGCAAGCTGCGCGAGGCCCAACAGAAACTTGCCGACGCATTGGACCGCAACGCGCCGGACGAGGAAATCAAGAAGCTGATGGATGAGCTGCGCAAGGCAATGCAGGACTACATGACCGAGCTTGCCCAACGCATGCAGAACGCGCCGATGCAGCCGAACCAGAACGCCCAGAACATCCTGCGCCAGCAGGATCTGGAACGGATGATGGACCAGATCGAAAATCTCGCCCGCTCCGGCAATCGCGACGCAGCCCAGCAGATGCTGTCGGAATTGCAGCGCATGATGAACAATCTGCAGGCCGGCAGGCCGCAGCGCGGCCAGCCGAGCCAGGAAAACAGCGAAGCCCGCAAGCAGATCGACAAGCTCGGCGAGATCCTGCGCGACCAGCAGAAGCTGATGGAACAGACCTTCCGTCTCGATCAGCAGCTCCGGGACCGCATGCAGCGCGGCGAACCCGACATGGGCGAAAACGATCCGCTGCTCGATGAGATGAACCCTGGCGAGAACGGCGAGCCGCAGGATCAGCAACAGGGCCAGCAAGGCAAGGACGGCCAGCAGCCCTCCGACCAGATGACCGCCGAGCAGTTGCGTGAGGCGCTGAAACAGCTGCGCGCCCAGCAGGATGCGCTCGGCAAGCAGCTCGGCGAATTGCAGAAGAGCCTCGGCGAGTTGGGCATGAAGCCCGGCCCCGGTTTCGGCCAGGCGCAACGCGAGATGGAGGGTGCAGGCCGTGAGCTTGGCCAGGGCCGCGGCCAGCCGGCCATCGAGGGCCAGGGCCGCGCGCTCGAAGCGCTTCGCCAGGGCGCCCGCGACATGATGAACCAGATGATGCAGGCCCAGCAGGGCCAGCAGGGCCAAGGTCCGAACGGTCAGGTCGGTCAGGGGGATCAGAACGGCCGTGATCCGCTCGGCCGTCCGCGCCGCGTCCAGGGGCCGGATTTCGGCGACGACGTGAAGGTGCCAGACGAGATCGACGTTCAGCGAGCCCGGGAAATCCTCGACGCGATCCGCGAAAAGCTCGGCAACAATCCGCCGCAGGAAATGGAACGGCGGTATCTCGAACGGTTGCTGGATATTCAGTAGGCTTTGCGCCGCCGTATAATCGATCGGCGGCGTGTTAAACCTGTGCACGTAAAAAATATGCATGAACGTCGCCCGAAACCCAGTCAGGCGTTTCGGCAGTATGCTTCTCAGGCGACGAGCGCCCGGGCGACTGCTTTGCGAATATCGGGAAGTGCGAAAGGTTTCGCGACGACGTCGATGATCTTTTCGGCAAGATCGTCGGCCCGTTCGCGCTGCTCGGCATAGCCGGTCATCAACAGGATCTTCAGGCCGGGAAAGGCGTCTTTTGCCTGGTGGGCGAGTTCGATGCCGTCCATTACGGGCATGCGGATATCTGAAAGCAGCAGATCGTAGGCCCCGTCCCTCAGCTTCTCCAGTCCCTCGGCGCCATCAGCCGCTTCATCGGTCTCGTGACCGTCGAGCCTGAGCGCTCGGGCTACGAAAGACCGCAGGGAGTCCTCGTCTTCCGTAATCAGAATTCTTGCCATATGTGCATTGCTCCGTCTTCAGCCCACGACGGAAATCACCAGACTTTCCTTTTCGATCGGTAAAGATGTCGAAGCGATGGATGGAATGGTTAACAACCCGTCTCGACAGCGCCAGCTCAGGCGTCGCCGGTGACCACGCCGACGAAGGGCAGTTCGCGAAAGGCGTAAGCCACATCCATGCCGTAGCCGACGACGAAATAGTCGGGGCATTCGAAACCGACATAATCGGCCTCCAGCTTTTCCTTGCGCTTGACACGCTTGTCGAGCAGCACGGCAATGGTGACGTTGCGCGCACCGCGCTCGAACAGCAGTTCCTTGGCAAAAAGTAGGGTGCGGCCGGATTCGAGGATATCGTCGATCAGCAGGACGTCGCGGCCATGGACGTCGCTGTCGATATCCTTGACGATGCGCACGCCCTGCGAGACCGTGCCAATGCCATAGCTCGACAGGGTGATGAACTCGACCTCCGGGGCAAGCCCGCTATCATGCAGGGCGCGGATCAGGTCGGCGGCGAAGATGAACGAACCCTTGAGCACGGCGATGACGAGCAGGTCCTTGGTCGGCCCGTTGGCGATCTCCCGCGCCATCGAATGATTGCGCTCGGCGATCTGCTCGGCAGTGAAGAGCGGCTCGATATTTTTTCCGCGCACGACAGGCATAAGGGCTTGCTCCATGAAAGAAGGGTAAGCCGTTAGCACATATGCGAGCTTGAAACAGCCTCGTCAGCCATGAAATTAACGGTATTGGCGTGACTTGCGGGGGAAAGCCAGCCATTCCGTGTCAAGTCGCTCTCTACGGCAGGAACGACAGCCTGACTTCCGGCAGTTTTCCACCGGCATGCTGGACGCGTGCCGAGAAGCCCCGGCTCTGGCCGCCATAGATGACATCGGAGGGCGGATTGATGACAATGCTTGCGGTCAGTCGCTCGTCGGTCACAAGATCGGCGCGGATCGGATGCACCGTCTGCGTCGTGCCGCTGTCGTTTTCGATGATGCCGTTGATCACGAGCACCCGCATGCCGTTCGCGTCACGCGGCGCCACCGTCACATGGGTGAAGTGTAGCGGCGCTCCGGAATAGGCCGGCTCGGCGGAAAAGCCGGAGAAGCCGCCCGCAAGCCCGAAGACGAGTACGGCGAGCGCCAGCACCAAGCCTGCGAAGCTCCGAATCGACGCCCGCTGCAGGAAAACTTCCACGTCGCGCAGAACAGTTGCCATCGCCGGTGTCTGCGGCGGCTGTGCTGCCTGTGCTTGCGCCGCGCGCCGGCGGTTGTCGTTATAGGTCCTCGCAGTGAATTCCTTCGGGCGGACTTTGCCGAGCGTGACGAATTCCGCGTCGGAAATATCGGCGGGACGCGCGGCCCGGTACTTTCGGGCTGCAGGTTCCGGCGGCAGGAAATCATAGGCCTGGCCTGGCGCCCGGCGGCTGAAGGAGGATGCTTCCATGGTGGCTGCCTCGCAGATGTCCACATGGTTTCGCTGCCGGGGACAATCTTGGCATTGAAACGAATCCTGCTCAGTCGTAAATTTTAATGGTTAATGCTTCGCAAAGATCGCCATCAAACGGGCGTCTTTCCGGCAAAATTTACCGGCTGTTAACGGTGTTGGTTAACAAGTCACGCGGTGAAACCCACAACAGACTGAGCTGCCCGTTGATCCACTTCGAGAATGTCGGTTTGCGCTATGGCATGGGCCCGGAAATCCTCCGGGACCTGACCTTCGACATTCCGAAGAAATCCTTTCAGTTCCTGACGGGCCCATCGGGCGCCGGCAAGACGTCGCTGCTGCGGCTGCTCTTCATGTCGCTGCAGCCGACGCGCGGCCTGATCCGCATGTTCGGGCGCGACATTTCCGAAATCCCCCGCCCCGAACTGCCACTGCTGCGCCGCCGCGTCGGCATCGTCTTCCAGGATTTCCGTCTGCTCGATCATCTCACCACCTATGAGAATGTGGCTTTGCCCTTACGGGTGCGCGGCAAGGATGAGAGTTCCTACAAGACCGACGTCCTGGAACTGTTGAAATGGGTGGGCCTCGGCGAACGCATCAACGTGCTGCCGCCGGTGCTCTCCGGCGGCGAGAAACAGCGCGCCGCAATCGCCCGGGCGCTGATGGACCGGCCGGAAGTGCTGCTTGCCGACGAACCCACAGGCAATGTCGACCCGCCGATGGCCAAGCGCCTGCTCAATCTTTTCCTTGAGCTGAACCGCCTCGGCACAGCCGTTGTGATCGCCACGCATGACCTGGCGCTGATGGAACAGGTGGAAGCCCGCCGTATGATCCTCTCGGGGGGGCATCTCGATATCTATGACTGAGCCTCCATCCAGAAACCCGGACAAGGCGCCGGCCAAGACTGAGCAGAAGCGGCCGGAAATGCGCGTGCGCCCGACGGCGCCGATCCTGCCGCCGTCCAACATCCAGGGCAGCGCCTTGATGGTGGTGATATCGATCATGGCCTTTCTCGCCTGCCTGACGCTCGGCGGCGTCAGCATGGTCCGCTCGACGGCGGCGAGCTGGGAGAGCCAGATCTCCCGCGAGATCACCATCCAGATCAAGCCGGACGACAATCTCGACATGGAAAAGGCGCTGACTCAGGCGCGTGACCTGGCGCTGACCTTCGTCGGCACCAAGAGCGGCCAGATCGTCGACGAGGCGGCCACCGCCCGCCTGCTCGAACCCTGGCTCGGCCCCGGTCTCGATCTCAAGGACCTGCCCGTTCCCCGCCTCGTCATCATCACCATCGACGAGAGCAATCCGCCGGATTTCGATTCCATGCGGGCGCTGCTGAAAGACAGTATTCCGCAGGCCACCCTCGACGATCACCGCACCTGGGTCGACCGGCTGGTGTCCATGGCCCATACGACCGTGATGATCGGCACCGGCATCCTGCTCCTGGTCTTCTCGGCGATGGTGCTGACCGTCGTCTTCGCCACGCGCGGCGCGCTGTCGGGCAACCGCCACATCGTCGAAGTTCTGCACTTCGTCGGCGCCGAAAGCTCCTTCGTCGCCACCGAATTTCAGAAGCATTTCCTGAAGATCAGCCTCAAGGGCTCGGCGATCGGCAGCGCCCTTGCCGCTCTCTTCTTCGCCACCGCCGGCTTTTGGCAGAGCCGCACGCTGGCCACCCCGGAAACCGATCAGGCGACGGCACTGTTCGGCACCTTCTCCGTCGGCGTGCTCGGTTATGCCGGCATCTTCGCAACGATGATCGTCATTGCCCTTCTGACGACCTTCACCGCGCGCCTGACCGTCATGCGGACGATCTATGAAATCGATACATTGCGCTCGGACCCGACACGCACCGACGGCATTGCGAGTTGATCGTGACCATGCCGTTTTGTGATGAAAGCGTCTGTTCCGCGCCGCAATCAGCGTATAGTCACGATTCATGACGATGGGAGATACGACACCCAACCCGATTCATCAGGACCCGGGGCTTGACCGCCCGGTGGCGTTGCCGCCGCGGCGCGGGCTGATCCGGCGCCTGTTGCGCTGGGGCGGTTTTGCCTGCGTGCTGGCGATCGCGCTGGTGTTCGGCGGTTTCCTGCGTTTTGCCGATTCGGTCACGACGCTGAAGCCGCCGGCCGAGCCGAAGGCCGATGCGATCGTCGTGCTGACGGGCGGCTACCAGCGCATCGACCAGGCCGTGGAACTGCTGCAGAAAGGCGCCGGCAAGCGCTTGCTCATCTCCGGCGTCCACCCGACGACGACCCCGGCGCAAATCCGCAGGATGACGCAGGGTTCGGCCGATCTTTTCTCCTGCTGTGTCGATATCGGCTACGATGCGATCGACACGATTGGCAATGCCGAAGAAGCTTCGAACTGGATCCACGCCAAGGGATATCGCAGCGTTCTGATCGTCACCAACAACTACCACATGCCGCGCAGCCTTGCCGAACTCTCCTATGTCGACCCCGATATCGAGTTCATCGCTTACCCTGTGGTCAATTCGGATTTGAAGAGCCGAAACTGGTTCACCGACCCGAATGCAATGCGCGTTATGCTGGCCGAATATGCCAAAGTGCTGTTGACCGGCGCCCGCAACATCACCGGCTTCGGCCGCCACACCGGATTACGCTCGGCCAGCGCGTCGGGCGAGAATTGACGCGTTTGCTGGAGCATGATGCCGAAAAGCATGAGCGGTTTTCTCGTGACGTCATACTCTAACTCTTTAATCCAGAACAGGATTCAGATTTCAGGCCGGGCTTAAAATCTGAATCCTGATCTGCAGCATCATCAAACGCTTTTTATGACGGGCAATATCGTGTAGGCCGGTCGCGTGAGCATGCCTCGGGAAAGTTTCATGATCGCCCTGCGTTCCGTCCTCTTCAACACGATCTTCTACGCCAACCTCATCATCAGGATGATCGTGCTCTCGCCCTATTATTTCCTGGCGCCGCGCCTGACCGCCTATGCGATCCCGAAAAACTGGGCGCGCTCCAACCATTGGCTGATGCGGGTGATCGTCGGCACCACCTTCGAGATCGAAGGCTTGGAGAACCTGCCGGAAGGCAGCTATATCCTGGCGCCGAAGCACCAGTCCTTCTGGGATACCTATGCCCTGCTGCCCTGGCTCAAAGACCCGGTCTACATTCTCAAGCGCGAACTGATGTGGATTCCGCTGTTCGGCTGGTATGCCAAGAAGCAGCGGGTAATCCCGGTCGATCGCGGAGCCCGCGGCAAGGTGATGGTGGAGGTGCTGAAGCGCACGAAGGAAGAGCTTTCGACCGGCCGCCAGCTGATCATCTATCCCGAGGGCACCCGCCGTCCGCCGGGCGCCGAGCCGGTCTATAAATACGGCATCGCTCGCATGTATCGCGATCTCGCCATCCCCGTGGTGCCGATCGTCATGCATCCCGGTCTGTTCTGGCCGCGCCGGAGCATTCGTCGTTATCCCGGCCATTTCAAGGTGAGAATCCTGCCGCCGATCATGCCGGGAATGGATCCGGACGCGTTTTTCGCCCATCTGATCGAGGTATCGGAGCTGGCAAGCGACGAGCTTCTGCTCGAAACCGTCGAGGCTAACCCGCATGTGCCGCTGCCGCCGACTGCGGTCGAAAGGGTAGCGGAGCTTCGTAAGCTGAAGGCGGCGACCGCCTGAAGTCACACGGCGCGCAGCCGTTCCACTTCGCCGACGACCTGTTCAAGCCAATGGTCGCGAATGCCCATCTGCCGCAGATGCGCCAGCGTGTTGAAGACATAGGCGTCGTTGGGGCCTGACTGACCCTTGGCCTCGTTCACCACCCGCGCCGCCGCAAGCGCGTCGAGCGTGCCGGCATATTGCTCGTGGTCGCGATCAGCGATGTAAGTCACCGCCTCCATCCGGCGCCGGCCGGCAAGCTGCAGCTGCACCCGGCGCTCCAGGTAGACATTGGTCACCAGCTCGCGGGCGCGGAGATAATCGATCACCTCATCCCATTTTTCCGGGGAAATGCGGAACGCCATGCCGCGGCAGGCGCCGCCCCTGTCGAGGCCGAGAACCAAGCCCGGATTGTCGCGCGTGCCGCGATGGACGAAGGAGCGGACGCAGAGCGAGCGCCTGTAGCCGTAGATCAGAGCCTCTGCCCGCTCCATGAATTCGAAGCCCGGATTCCACATCAGCGAACCGTAGCCAAATACCCAAAATTCGTCCATATCGCACGCCAGACCGGAATCACATTTGCGATTCACCATTGGAGAACATCATGGCAGCGTCAAGCCAATCCGGTAGCAGCCAATCCGGCATCGGTAAGAAATTCTGGCTGCTGGGCGGCGGCATCCTCCTGGTGATCGCGCTTTATACCGGCGGCTGGTTCTATGCGGCCTCGGCGTTGAAGACCACTGTGCTGAAGGCGATCGCGCCGCGCGATCAGGCAGGCGTCAGCGGCGAATGCTCCGATATCGAATTCCGCGGCTATCCTTTCCGTATCGGGCTGTTCTGCTCGAAGATCGATGTCGACGACACTGCCAACGGCGTCTCCGCCACCTTTGGCGCGTTGCGTTCGGCAGCCCAGGTCTATGCGCCCGGCAATATCGTCTGGGAGCTCGATTCGCCGGCTGAAATCCGCACCAGCAACGGCCTTTCGATCTCGGCCCAATGGGCAAATCTGCAGGCGAGTCTGGCGACCAAACTGCAGGGCATCAATCGCAGCTCGACCGTGATCGAGGGCCTGAAGGCGACCGCGGTTTCCTCCTATACCGGCCAGACCATCAGCTTCGATGCGGCTCGCACCGAGATCCATCTGCGCCAGAACGGGGCCGATCTGGACGGCGCAATCTCCGTGCAGGATGCGAATACGGCGATGAAGGACTGGCCGCAGATCTTTCCGAAATTCTCTGCCAGCGTCGATCTGACCATCGCCGGCAAGGCCGGCCTGATCGACGGCAGCGACCCGAGCGGCCTCAATGGTGCCGCCGGCGAACTGCGCCGCATCGTCGCCGACATCGGCGACGGCAAGGTGATGACGCTTACCGGTCCCTTCTCCGTCGACGAGCACGGTCTCCTCTCGGGAAAATTCAAGCTGGAGATCGAACAGCTCGGCCCCTGGGGCGACAGCCTGAAACAGGCCTTCCCGGATATCGCCCCGACCGTCAAGACGGCGACGAAGCTACTGCAGTCGCTGGCCGGCGGCAAGGACAAGGTCTCCGTCGATCTCGTTGTCGATCGCGGCAACGCCACCGTCAGCGGCTTCATCCCGCTCGGCCGGATTCCGCCGATCTAATGCATGTCGCCCGGAAGCGTGCAGCGGTTCCGGGACAACGACATGCAATACAAAGGGCTAAAGCGCATCGCATGAATCAAATTTGATGCGACGCGCTTTAGTCAAGTTTCTTGAGGAAGAAGATTTCCGGCACCGTCTGGATGCCGGGCAGCTCGATCGATCCGGTTTCGAAAAACCGTTGCGGCGATGCCAGTCCTGTGGACGGCTTTCGTCGCATTCACTCGATGTCATCAGCAGACGCGCGCCGCTCTCACGCATCTCACCTTCCCAGGCGCGATAAAGCGCCGTACCGACACCGGACCGGCGATGGCCTTCCTGCACACGGATCATTTCCAGATAGGGAATCCTGCCCCAGAAGCGGGAAAACCGCAGGAAGCCGACAATCTCACCTTGTTCGCGGGCGACGAAGTATTCGCCGAGATCGATACAGCGCAAGACCCACTGTTTGCCCACATGATTGTCCTCGCGAAACAGCCAGTCCTTGTCGGTCAGGCCGGGCTTCGCGATTTCCACCATCGCTATTTCTTTTCCAGTGGATGCGGCCGGCCGAAATCGGGTGCATCCACATCCTGGCCTGCCTGAACGATCGAGCGACGGATGGCGCGGGTACGGGTGAAGAGTTCGAAAATCTTGTCGCCTTCGCCCCAGCGGATCGCGCGCTGCAAATAGGCGAGATCTTCCGAGAAACGCGCCAGCATTTCCAGGATCGCATCGCGATTGTGCAGGCAGACATCGCGCCACATGGTCGGGTCGGAGGCCGCAAGGCGGGTGAAATCGCGAAATCCGGACGCAGAATACTTGATGACTTCCGATTCCGTCACGGTCTCCAGATCGTCGGCCGTGCCGACGATATTGTAGGCTATCAGATGCGGCAGATGAGAGACGATCGCCAGCACCTTGTCGTGATGCTGCGCATCCATTTCATCGACTTTGGAGCCGAGCGTCTCCCAGAAGCCACGCAGCCGTTTCAGTGCTGTTTCATCGGTGCCTGCGACCGGCGTGAAGATGCACCAGCGGCTTTCGAAAAGACCGGGAAAGCCGGCATCCGGGCCGGATTTTTCGGTGCCGGCCAGTGGATGGCCGGGAATGAAATGCACACCGGCCGGAATATGCGGCTGCATCTGCGCGATGACCGAGGCCTTGGTGGAGCCGACATCGGTGACGATCGCTCCGGGCTTCAAGCTTGCCGCGATCTCTTTCGCCACACTTTCCGAAGCGCCGACCGGCACCGAGACAATCACCAGATCGGCACCCTCGACCGCATCCGCCGAAGAGGTCGTGTAGCGGTCACCGAGGCCAAGCTCTTCGGCACGCTTCAGCGTTTCGGGGCTGCGAGTGGCGACGACGATCTCTCTGGCGAGGCCGAGCCGCCGGATATCGTGGGCGAGCGAAGAGCCGATCAGGCCGATGCCGATCAGCGCGATACGATCGAACTGCACGTTCATGCCTTGTGTCCCATGAATTCGGTGAGTGCGGCGATGACGCCGCGGTTGGCCTCTTCGGGGCCGATGCTCATGCGCAGCGCATTGGAAAAGCCGTAGCTGCGCACGGCGCGCAGAATGTAACCGCGGCTAGTCAGCAGATCGTCGGCATCGGCGGCGCGCTTGCCTTCGATCTCGGGGAAATGAATGAGGACGAAATTGGCGACCGACGGCGTCACCTTCAGACCCATCTTTTCGAGTGCCTGGGTAAGCGTTTCCACCCACATCTGGTTGAAAGAGATGGCCTGCTGGACGAAGGCCTGGTCGCGGATGGCCGCGGCCCCGGCGGCGATTGCCGGCGCGTTCAGATTGAAGGGCCCGCGCACGCGGTTCACCGCGTCGACGATCTCGGCCGGCGCATACATCCAGCCGACGCGCAACGCCGCCAGTCCGTAGACCTTCGAGAAGGTGCGGGTCATCACCACGTTGGCATTGGAAGACACGACCTCGATGCCGGCTTCATAATCGTTGCGGCGCACATATTCGGCGTAAGCCGCATCGAGCACCAGGACGACATGTTTCGGCAGCCCGGCCTGCAGGCGGCGGATCTCGCTGACCGGAACATAGGTGCCTGTCGGATTGCCGGGATTGGCGATGAAGACGATCTTCGTCTTCCCCGTCACCGCGGCAAGGATCGCATCGACATCGACGGTGTGATCCTTTTCCCTGACGACGACAGGCGTGGCCCCGGCGCCCTGGATCTGGATCTTGTAGACGAGGAAACCGTGCTCGGTAATGATGCCCTCGTCGCCAGCGCCGAGATAGACATGGCAGAGCAGGCCGAGCAGCTCGTCGGAACCGTTGCCGCAGAGGATGTTTGCCGGGTTGAGACCGTGCACAGCGGCGATCGCCTCGCGCAATTCCACCGCCTGCCCGTCGGGATAACGCCCCAGATGGTTGGCAGCCGCCTTGCAGGCTTCGATCGCCTTCGGGCTGGCGCCGAGCGGCGTTTCGTTGGACGAAAGCTTGTAGACCCGGGCAACTCCCGGCGCATGTTCCTTGCCCGGCACATAGGATGCGATATCGAGAATACCGGGACGCGGAACGGGCTTGTTCATCTCAACGCTCATGGGTCGACCTTGGAATTGCCGGAAATGACCACGTGGCATTAAAGCGGAATGCCGTTCTTGTCGAGAGCCGGGAGGGCGTCAGCGGTTGCGCGTGGTCGGCACGCCATGGGGCGCCAAAACCGGCACGAAGACGCGGCGGGAGGCGCGTGCGGCGACCGGCAGCCCCTGATAGAGCCGCTTCTGCGCCTCGACGATGATGACGCCTGAAAAAGCTGGCCAGAGCGTTCGGCCGATGCGCTCGAAGGCGCGGCGAAGCCGCAGGATGGTCCTGAGCTTCGAGGGCGGGAAGAACAGCGCTTCGGCCGTCGCGCCGGGGGTGAAATTCGTCTCGCGCAGCAGAGCCGTCAGCTGCCCGCGGGAATAGGGCCGGCCCGAGCCGAACGGCGTATGTTCCATCCGCGCCCAGACGCCGCGCCGGTTCGGCACGACGATGACAAGCCGTCCGCCTGGCGCCAGCACCCGCCAGAGTTCCTTCAGCGTCTCGCGCGGGCTTTCGGCAAATTCCAGCGAATGCACCATCAGCACCCGGTCGATCGAGGAATCCGGCAGCGGCAATTCCTCGTCGAAGACCAGTGTTGTCGACGAGAGCGAGCCCATCGGCCAGTTTACCGCGCCCTGCCCGGCCGGCATGAAGGCGAAGGTCCGCTCGGTGTCGGCCTGGAAGCGGTCGAGGAAGGGCACGGCGTAGCCGAGGCCGACCAGCCGCTCCTGCGGCAGCCGCACCCAGAGCGACGACAACGCCATGGCGATCGACTGCTCGGCAAGACGCCCGAGCTCGGAGTGGTAGAACTGGCGTAGGTCGACGATATCGGCGTGCATTGCGACAAATGTTATCAGCGGGCGGTTGGACTTCAAGGCCGGACCCTCTACATTTCCGCGAGACTCGCATGACAAGGGACTATTGCACGATGAAACCTTTGGAATTGGACGTTTTTCTCTGCCGCACCGACAATTTCGGCGTTCTCGTCCACGACCCGGAAACAGGATTTACCGCAGCGATCGACGCGCCGGAGGAGGCGCCGATCCTGGAAGCGGCGACACGCCGCGGCTGGAAGATTACCCATATCTTCACCACCCACCACCACACCGACCATGTCGCCGCCAATCTGGCGCTGAAGGAGCAGTTCGGCTGCGAGATCATTGGCCCGATCAACGAGGCCGTTGCCATTCCGGGCCTCGATCGGACGATGGCCGATGGCGACAGCTTCCTTTTCGGGGATCACACGATCAACGTCATCGAGACACCTGGCCACACCGCCGGCCACATCTGCTATCACTTCGTCGACGACAAACTGCTCTTTGCCGCCGACACGCTGTTTGCCCTCGGCTGCGGCCGGCTGTTCGAACGTCCGGCCGCCGACATGTGGCACTCGCTGCAGAAGCTTGCCGTGCTGCCCGATGAGACCGCCATCTATTTCGGTCACGAATATACGCTCTCCAACGCCCGTTTCGCACTGACGGTCGATCCCGGCAACGAACGGCTGAAGGGCCGTGCCGCCGAGATCGAGGCCTTGCGCGCCGACGGCAAATTCACCATTCCGACGACGCTGGGGTTGGAAAAGGAAACCAACCCGTTCCTGCGCGCCGCCGATCCGGCGATCCGCCGCAATCTGCTGATGGAAGGCAAGACCAATGAGGAAGTCTTTGCCGAAATTCGCAAGCGCAAGGACAATTTCTGATGTCGCCTGACGACATCATCCGCGAACTCGGCATGCAGCCGCATCCGGAAGGCGGCTGGTACGCTGAGACCTTCCGCGATACGGCGGGCGGAGAACGCGGCCATTCGACGGCGATCTATTACCTCCTGACCGAAGGGCAGCGCTCGCACTGGCATCGCGTCCACGACGCGGTGGAGGTCTGGCATTATTACGCCGGCGCGCCGCTCTCGCTGCACCGCTCTGCAGACGGAACGACAAGCGAGACCCTGACGCTCGGAACCGACCTGGCGGCCGGCGAACGGCCGCAGGCGATCGTTCCCGCTAATTGGTGGCAAGCGGCCGAAAGCCTCGGCGATTTTACCCTGGTGGGATGCACCGTCTCACCCGGCTTCGAATTTTCGAGCTTCGAGATGGCGCCAGCAGGCTGGACGCCCGGCGGCTGAGCTCATTCCGCCGCAACGGGCGGCTGGATCCTGCGGCGGAACATGTCGCGAGCAGCCAGCGCCGCGCCGCCGGTGACGAGCAGGCAGGCAAGCGCGATGCGCCAGCTCGGCTCGGCAAAGCCGAACAGCGTCAGGACCAGCGTCGACAGAAGCGGTGCGGCATAACTGGCCGCGCCGAGGATCTGGATATCGCCGTTCTTGACGCCGTGGTCCCAGGCGTAGAAGGCGGCACCGACCGGTAGGAGCCCGAGCCCGGCGACGGCGAGCCATTCAAAAGGCGTGGCCGGCCAGACGGTCGTCTCCAGGCCGAGATGGCAGATGAGCGACAGGATCGAGGTTGCCAGGCAGAAGCCGGTGACGACATCGGTGGAGACGGCGTCGAAGCGCCGGGTCAGCAGCGAATAACCGGACCAGGTGAAGGCGCAGAGGAAAGCGGCGGCGTAACCGACGAAATAGGCGCCGTTGAAATCGATGCCGTTGCGGCCGACGATCAGGAAGGTGCCGCAAAGTCCGGCAAGGGCGCCGGCTACATGATACCAGCGCAGCCGCTCGCCCGGCAGCAGCGCCGAGCCGACGACGATCAGCAGCGGCCAGAGATAGGCGATCAGCCCCGCCTCCACCGCCGGTGCGTTCCTGAGCGCGGTAAAATAGAGGAAATGATAGCCGAACAACCCTGAGATGCCGACGATCCAGACCTTGGCCGGCTGCTTCAGCAGTGCCAGCCGCGCCGGGTTGGCGACAAGCACGGCGAGGCCGGGAAGGCTGCCGATCGCAAAGCAGACGGCCGAAAGCTGGAACGGCGGCATCTTACCGGAAGCGGCCGTAAACAGCGCCAGGAACGACCACATCAGGATCGCGGTAAAACCGATCAATGTCGCGCGAAGTTTCACCCGTCCCCCTTTGACGGAGGCATGAACTCCGTCAGCTGCTGCCGTATTTGACGGCCGTGATCGTCACCATCCCATATTCGGTGGGAATGCGCACATAGACGGGAGCGTATACATTTGCCGCGTCCGACTTGGCAAACCAGATTTCCATCCGGTCGCTCTTGCTGAGATAGACGATGTCCTTGCGGCCTTTCTTGTAGCCCGAGCGCGGCACGAAGCGTACGCCGCAGACGACCGCCTTGCCCTTGAAGCCGTTGGTCGAAAAGTCCTCGTCGCCCTTCGGCGACAGCACCAGATCCATGCGCGTCTCGCCGTCGAAGATCGGCAGCGTCTGCGAGCAGACCTTGGTGTCGCCGGTGAAGACCAGGCCGGAGATCGGATCGAGCACCGAGCGCATATCGCGCGGCGTCACGTCGATCCAGTTCTTCGGACGCTTCGGCGGCGGTGTCGTCGTCGCCGAGACGATGTTGCCGTCGCGGTAGCTGACCTCGTAGACGCGGGCTTTTTTACCGCTCTTGTAGTAGAGCGAATAATTTTGCGCCTGCAGCCTGTCGTTGCGCACGACGCCGGTGACGCTGGTTTTGGCCGAAATCGTCGTTACCAGATCGGCAAGACCGGCCGAGTTGATGCTGCCGGCGATGTTATAGCTGTGATCGTCCTCGATCTTCGTCAGAAACGCGGCGCGCGCGATCGGCAGGCCGGCAAGCGTCACCCGGTATTCCGTCCGATGCTGGATTTCGGCCGCCGATGCCGGTATGGCAAGCAGCGCTGCGATGGCCGAAATGAAAATCCGTCTGCCCGAATGAGCCATGAGTGAAGCCTTGTCTTGCCGCGCGCCAGCAGCCTTTGCCAGAGCGCTCTATACTCCTGCCTTGATGGGAAGAAAACAGCAGCTTTTTGACAGAATTGCGGGAAAGCCCAAGGTTTGGCTTGACGCGGCCAGCCTGTCTGACTATAGAACCGCAACTTTCCAATCATGCCCGTTGGATTGCGCGCCTGGTTTTGCCGGGAATGGCAATTCGATGGCCCGAGAAAAACAAGAATAGGTGTTCCATGTCCCGCGTGTGCGAATTGACCGGCAAGGCCGTCCTGACTGGTAACAATGTCAGCCATGCCAACAACAAGACCAAGCGCCGGTTCCTGCCGAACCTGTGCCAGGTCACGCTGATTTCCGACGCTCTCAACCAGCGTTACCGTCTTCGCGTTTCGGCTGCTGCCCTTCGTTCGGTCGAGCATCGTGGCGGCCTCGATGCCTTCCTGCTGAAGGCCAGCGAAACCGAGCTGTCGATGCGCGCACGCCTGCTGCGCCGCCAGATCGTCAAGAAGACCGCCGAAGCGGCTGTTGCTGCCTAAGCTTCCGCCTTCTTTCATACGGCTTCGAAAGGCTTGCACGGATGACCTCCGCTCAAGCCTTTTGTTTTGCTGGTCCATCTCTCCAACTGGTGGCATCACCCAGGATAAAAAAATGCTGAAGACCCGCTATACCATCGCCTATGTCGCGCTGATGACGCTCGTCGTCGTCGCCTCCAACTTCCTCGTCCAGTTTCCGCTGAACGCCGAAGTCGCCGGCATCAACCTTGCCGATATCCTGACCTGGGGCGCCTTTTCCTATCCGGTCGCCTTCCTGATCACCGATCTGACCAACCGCCAGTTCGGCCCGCAAGCAGCCCGCAAGGTCGTCTTTGCCGGCTTCGTCGTCGGCGTGACGCTGTCCTTCTTCACCTCGGCGCCGCGTATCGCCATTGCCTCCGGTTCGGCCTATCTCGCCGGCCAGCTACTCGATATCGCCGTCTTCAACCGCCTCCGCCGCCAAGCCTGGTGGCGCGCGCCGCTCGTCGGCTCGCTGATCGGTTCGGCGCTCGATACGGTGATGTTCTTCTCGCTGTCCTTCGCCGCGTTTTTCGTCTTCCTCGGCCCGAACGAGCCCTTCGCGCTTGAGGCAGCTCCCGTCCTCGGCGTCTTCGCCACCGAAGCGCCGCGCTGGATCTCCTGGGCGATCGGCGATTTCGCCGTCAAGATGATCGTCGGCCTCGTCATGCTCCTGCCCTATGGCGCGCTGATGAACGTGCTGCGGCCGATGCAGGCTGCCCGCGCCAGCTGATTCAACTCACGAACGCCGCCGGACCGCTCCGGCGGCGATGGCCGGATGCAGAAGAACCTGCGCAGCCAGGTTGTCGACCTCATGCGATGAATCGAGCCGCAGCACCGGCGCCGTCTGCGTTTCCAGCCATTGCTCATGCGCGCAAAGACTGCGGCGTTCGGGCCCGGCCGTGTCGTAACTTGCCGCCCATTCGAGGAATTGCCCGCTTTTTACCTCCATGTCGCCGCCCGGCCCGATTCTGTCTCCGTACCGGGCGACCTCCCGGGCGCGAATCCGCGCCATCCGAAGCTCCGGCGCGATCCTGAGGAAGACGATCAGATCGTAGAGCGGCTCGAGCGGCACGCCCCATTTCAGCGCCGATCCGGAAAGCACCCAGCCACCCGGCCGGCCCGTCTCCTCAAGCAGCAGCCGGATGCGCTGGTCGGCATCCCTCGGCGTCGTGAACGGCGGATCGGTCGGCAGCCAGAAGAAATCGTCGGTGTCGAGATGGGCGATATCGAGCCTCTCGGCGAGCACAAGGCCGAGCGATGTCGTGCCGGAACCGGACGCGCCCATGACGTGAATATGCACCATGATTTCCTCCGCAAGCCAGCTCCGATGCCGCGGGCGGAATAGCCGAGACCTGTGACATCAGTTTGACGCTTTGTGTTCGGCCGGTTCGGAAAGCCGGAACTCCAGCATCAGATTGCGCTGCAGGATCGAATGATTGTCGTCCGACACCAGGATGATATGGGTCGTGCCGTCGGCGGCCTGGAAGGCGTCGAGCCCTTCCATATTGTCGATCTGCGAGTTGAAATTGCCTTCGAGCAAAAGTTCGCCGTCGACGACGGCCCCGGGCTTGATATCGGCGCCCTTGACGCGTCGAAGGCGCATGCCGATGCCTTCGGCCATGTTGAAGCGGCGCTCCAGCAGCAACAGGTCGCCGTTCGGCAGGAAGACACCATCGGTGACGTCGAAGCTGCCGTCGCGCGCGACCGCAAACCGCCCCTTCAGCGGCCCGCTCAGAATGGCCGCCAGCCGGTTGCCGTCGCTGTCGAGACCACGTTCGGAGACGATGACCACGCCGCCCTTGAGCGGGCTCGATGCCGGCGCTACCGTGATGGTCTCGATACCGCGGTTGTCGCTCAGCATCTTGCGCGGAATGAGAATCGGCAAAGTGGCGATTGCGCCGGATTGGGCAAAACCCGGATCGGGATAGACATCGACGCGGTGATCCTGTTCGAAGGAGACCAGGACCCTGCCGCCATCAAAGGCCAGGCCCTCGGCATCCATATGTCCCTTGCCCTCGAAGCTGCGCCCGGCGCTGTTTTTCATCGCGGTGATCTCGACATCGGCAAGGCCGGAAAGCCTGCCCTTGATGTCGCGCTCGATGCTGCCCGTCAGCCATTGGCCGGTATCGAGGACCACGACGAAATGTTTCTGGTCCGGCCGGAAGCGGATGGAGGAGAGCGAGCCGAACAGCGCTTTGCTGGACACCATCTCCAGCCCGCCGAGAAATTCCAGCGGACCGAAGCGCGTCTCCGAAGAGCCGATCCTGAAATCGGAGATTTGCCGGCTAATGACCGGCACGTCACCCGCCCATGCGGGGTAAGCGCCTGCGGCGGCGATGCTGAGGACGATCGCCGCCAGGCGGCCGAGGCGCCTGGCGGTCATTCCGGGCGATTCCTTCCAGCGGCGTCAGCCGGCACGACGGAGCCGGCCGCCACGCGGCTGGGTGGATTGATCTTCGAACAGCGAGGCGAGCTGTTCGGTCATCGCGCCGGCAAGTTCGTCGGCATCGACGATCGTCACGGCGCGGCGATAGTAGCGCGTCACGTCGTGACCGATGCCGATGGCCAGCAATTCTACCGGCGAGCGTGTCTCGATCTGTTCGATGACGGCGCGCAGGTGCCGCTCAAGATAATTGCCCGGATTGACCGACAGCGTCGAATCGTCGACCGGCGCCCCGTCCGAGATCATCATCAGGATGCGGCGCTGTTCGCGGCGTGCGAGCAGGCGGTTATGCGCCCAGATCAACGCTTCACCGTCGATATTTTCCTTGAGCAGCCCCTCGCGCATCATCAGCCCGAGATTGGCGCGTGCCCGCCGCCACGGCGCATCGGCCGATTTGTAGATGATGTGGCGCAGGTCGTTGAGACGGCCTGGCGTCTGGGGTTTGCCGCCGGCAAGCCAGCTTTCCCGCGCCTGCCCGCCCTTCCAGGCCTTGGTGGTGAAGCCGAGGATCTCGACCTTGACGCCGCAGCGCTCCAGCGTGCGGGCGAGAATGTCGGCGCAGGTGGCGGCAACCGTGATCGGCCGGCCGCGCATCGAGCCGGAATTGTCGATCAGCAGGGTGACGACCGTGTCACGGAACTGGGTGTCGCGCTCCATCTTGAAGGACAGCGCCTGCATCGGATCGATGATGATGCGCTGCAGCCGGGCCGGATCGAGATAACCCTCTTCCAGGTCGAAATCCCAGGAGCGGTTCTGCTGCGCCATCAGGCGGCGCTGCAGCCGGTTGGCGAGACGGCCGACCGCGCCTTGCAGATGCGCCAGTTGCTTGTCGAGGAAGGCGCGCAGGCGCTCGAGTTCGGCGGCGTCGCAGAGTTCCTCGGCGGTGATGATCTCGTCGAACTCTTCGGTAAAGACGTGATAATCGACCTTCTCGTTGAAATCGGCAAAGGGCGTGTTCGGACGGCGGGTCTCGCCCGGCGTTTCCGAATCGTCCTCGCCCTCTTCCATCATGTCGTCGTCGGAGATTTCGGCGCCTTCGGTCTCGCCGTCTTCCATCTGCTCGTCGGCGACTTCGCTGTCTTCGACCGGGGCGGCATCGGTGCCGGCATCCTCGTCGACCTCGTCCTGATCCTGCTCGTCGCCGCTCGGCTGGTCTTCCTGATCCGACTGGTCGTCATTGTCGGCGTCTTTGTCATCGTCGCCGTATTCCTCGGCCATTTCCATGGCCGACAGCATGTTGCGGATGACCTTGGCGAAGGCCTGCTGGTCATTGATCGCGCCCGACAGATTGTCGAGTTCGGCCCCCGCCTTTTCCTCGATGAAGCCGCGCCAGAGGTCGAGCACCTTGCCGGCGGAGGCCGGCGGACGCTGGCCGGTCAGCTTCTCGCGCACCATCATCGCAACAGCTTCGCCGACCGGTGCGTCTTCCTGACGCTCGATGCCGGTGAAGTTCGCCTTGGAATATTTCTCTTCGGTCATGGAGCGCAGGTTGGTCGCCATGCCCTCCATGCGCAGCGCGCCGATCGATTCGACGCGCGCCTGCTCGACGACATCGAAGATCGCCCGGGCATCCGAGCCCTGCGGCGCCATCGTCGCATGCATCTTCTCGTCATGGCAGGCAAGGCGGAGCGCCATGGAATCGCCGAGCCCGCGGGTGACCGCCAGCTCATGCGCCGTCGGCCGCTTGGAAAGCTCCGGCAGCCGGATGCGCTCGCCGGTCATTCCAGGCCGTTCGTTGGCGAAGGTCACCTCGACATCGCCGTCGCCGGCGACCGAGCGCACGCAGCCGGATATCGCCCGGCGCAATGGCTCGACGTCGACGGGCGCGCCGGGCTTTGCTTTCGAATTGTCACCGCGAGCTGCCATGATCGGTCGGTCTCAGGCTCCGAGAACGATATTGGCGGCACTTTCCTTCAGCTCGACGCCGAAGGCCCGCTGATAGTGCTCGGCGACCAGAGGGCGCTCCAATTCGTCGCACTTGTTGAGGAAGGTGACGCGGAAGGCGAAGGCGAGATCGCCGAAGATCTCGGCATTCTCGGCCCAGGTGATGACGGTACGCGGGCTCATGACGGTGGAGAGATCACCGTTCATGAAGGCAGCGCGCGTCAGATCGGCGACACGAACCATCTTCGAAACGGTGTCGCGGCCTTCCCTGTCCTTGCCGAAGCTCTTCACCTTGGCGGCGACGATATTCACTTCGTGATCATGCGGCAGATAGTTCAGCGTCGTCACGATCGACCAGCGGTCCATCTGCGCCTGGTTGATCTGCTGCGTGCCGTGATAGAGGCCCGTGGTGTCGCCGAGACCGATCGTATTGGCGGTCGCAAACAGGCGGAAGGCCGGGTGCGGCCGGATGACGCGGCTCTGGTCGAGCAATGTCAGGCGGCCGGAGGATTCCAGCACGCGCTGGATAACGAACATCACATCGGGGCGGCCGGCATCATATTCGTCGAAGACCAGCGCCACATTGTGCTGATAGGCCCAAGGCAGGATGCCGTCCTTGAATTCGGTGACCTGCAGCCCATCCTTGACGACGATGGCATCCTTGCCGACGAGATCGATACGGCTGACATGGCTATCGAGGTTGATGCGCACGCAGGGCCAGTTGAGCCGCGCCGCGACCTGCTCGATATGCGAGGACTTGCCGGTGCCGTGATAGCCGGAGATCATCACGCGGCGGTTATGGGCGAAGCCTGCAAGAATGGCGAGCGTCGTGTCGCGGTCGAAGAGGTAATCGGTGTCGAGGTCCGGCACATAGGCGTCGCCCTTGCTGTAGGCGGGAACGCGGATGTCGGAATCGATGCCGAAGGCCTCGCGGACCGAAACGGTGGTATCGGGCAGTTCAGATATATCGAGGTCGATCTTGCTCATCATGTCTCCAAGGCGGGTGATGCCACCCGGCCATACTGTCTCAGGCCATGTCGCAACCGTGACGCCGCGATTTTATTCCGCGCCCGTCCAGGTCGGAACGTCGGCGATGCTTCTCCGGGACTGAAACGAAACCTCGGCGGGATAATGACCGCGTGCGAGCATTCTTGAAAGAGTCCCGGACAAGAAACGCCGCGTCCGGAAGGTCGGCGGAGGCGATGTCGGGAAAACGCACAAATATGAGCCGCGTTTGCCTGCGGCCTCAGCCGATTTGGACCATACCCGATTGAAGCCCAAGAGCAAGGACGGGAACTAACAAAAACCGTTCTGCTTCAACAATTGATAGGCCTGGATGACGGCGCGGAAACGCTCCTCCGAGCCGCGGTCGCCGCCATTGGCGTCAGGATGGTGCTTCTTGACCAGCTCCTTGTAGCGGCTCTTGATCTCCGCCGAGGTCGCATTGCCATCGAGACCCATCGTATCGAAGGCCTTGGTTTCCAGCGATTTCAGCTTGCGCGCCTGGGGAAACCGCGGCCCGCTGCCCTTGCCGCCTTCCTTGACGAAGCCGAAGGGATCGCGAACGCGGCTATAGGCGCCGGAGCGGACCTCCGAATGCAGCGGACTGTCCTTCGCCGACTTGTTGACGCCGACGGTCCAGGTCGGCCGGTGGCCGGTGATCGCTTCTTTCTGGTAGCGGGCGATCTCGCCGTCCGACAGACCGGAGAAATAATTGTAGCCCTTGTTGTAGTCCTTGACGTGCTCGAAGCAGAACAAAAAGAACTGGCCTTCCGCATTGCGTCCGACAGGAGCGCGATGCGAGCCTTTTTTGTCGCAGCCATCCCATTGACAGGTAGGCGGCGCCTGCTCTGTCTCCTGCTCGCGTTTGCGGCGTGTCCGGATGCGATCGAAATATTTGGAATCAAGTCTCATGGTGGTGCTAATTATGAGGCTGTCGCGAGGCGACAACAAGAATTGACAAACGGGTTTGTTGCTGGCTTGGTGGGAACCTTTTTCGCGAAGCAAGACCGGACGATGACCCTGCGAACCCGCATCGAAGAAAAACTAGTCGAAGCCTTCGCGCCGGAGCGCCTGAGCGTCGTCGACGAAAGCCATCTGCATGCCGGCCATCAGCCCGACATCACCGGCACCGGCGAAACCCATATGCGGGTGAGGATCGTCTCTGCCAAATTCGCCGGCATGTCGCGACTGGCGCGTCACCGGGCGATCACCGACCTCTTGAAACCGGAACTCGATGCCGGCCTGCATGCGCTGGCCGTCGAACCGGCAGCACCGAATGAGCCGACCCGCTGGTAACAAAGCCTATATGGAGACTGATCGCCGATAGTCCAAGCCGGGTCAGACCGGTTTTGCGCCGTCTTCCCCGGCGGGGCGGATGCGCAGCTTGGTGATGCGGTTCTTCTCACGCTTCATGACGATGAAACGCTTGCCGTAAAAGGTGAAGGCCTGGCGCTCTTCCGGAATGGTCATCGATTCATGGATGACCAGGCCGGCAATCGTCGTCGCCTCCTCGTCGGGCAGGTTCCAGTCGAGCGCGCGGTTCAAGTCGCGGATCGGCACGCCGCCGTCGACGACGACCGAACCGTCGGCCTCCTGGCGCACACCCTGGATCTCGATATCGTGCTCGTCGGAAATGTCACCGACGATTTCCTCGAGAATATCCTCGAGCGTGACGATGCCCTGCACCTCGCCATATTCGTCGACGACGACGGCGAAATGCTGCTTGCGGCGCAGGAAAGCGTTGAGCTGGTCTTCGAGGTTGGTGCTGTCGGGCACGAACCATGGCTTCTGCGCGATCTTCACGATATCGAGGTTCTGCGGTTCCATGTTCGGTTCGGCCAGCGCCCGCAGCAGATCCTTGGCATGAACGACGCCGATGATGTTGTCGATCGTGCCCCGCCACAAAGGCATGCGCGTATAGGGACTTTCGAGAATGGCGCGCACCACCGCCTCAGGCGGATCGTCGGCGTTGATCGCCCGCATCGCCGTGCGGTGGACCATGATGTCGGAGAGTTCGAGCTCGCCGAGATCGAGCACGCCGCCCAGCCGGTCGCGGTCGGCCTTCACCACCGATCCCTCGCGGTGCAGGAGGTCGACGGCACCGCGCAGCTCCTCATGCGCCGTCAGCATCGATACCTCCCGCGAGAGGTTGATGCCGAACAGCGCCAGGATCCGCCGGACGATCGCATTGACGAAGGAAGAGATCGGACCGACGACGAGAACGAAGAGCCTGGCCGGTACGGCGATGGCAAGCGCGAAACGGTCGGGTGTCGAAATCGCCCAGCTCTTCGGCAGCACTTCGGCGAAGATGACCAGGATGACGGTCATGGCGAGCGTCGCCAGCGCCACGCCGGAACTGCCGAACAGCCCGAGGAACAGGCTGGTGGCAATCGAGGAGGAGAGGATATTGGCGAGATTGTTGCCGATCAGCAGCGCGCCGATCAGCCGGTCGCGCCGCTCGATCAGCTGCCGGACGATGCCGGCGCGTTCGTCGCCGTTGACTTCAAGCGTATGGATACGGCTGCGCGAAACCGCGGTCAGCGCGGTTTCCGAGCCGGAAAAGAAGGCGGACATCAGCACGAGCGCCGTGATCGAAAGGATCTCCGGCCAATATGTCGCAAGAAATGCCAGAGCGCCTTCGACGGTCATTAGGGGTGTTTTTCCCTGAGAAAGCTGATCACCTCGGAGGCGGGAACGTCGTCGGCAACGAAGGATTGGCCGATGCCGCGCGTCAGGATGAAGGTGAGCCTGCCGCTCTTGACCTTCTTGTCCTGGGCGATTGCATCCATCAGCGTTTCAGCCGGCGGCAGCGCGCCCGGAATGTCGGACATCCGGGTCGGAAGGCCGACCTCTTGCAGATGCCGCTCGACGCGACGCGCATCGTCGGGGCTTGCAAGGTTCATCCGCGCGGAGAATTCATGCGCCAGCACCATGCCGATCGAGACGCCCTCGCCATGCACGAGACGGGAGCTGTCATAGGCGGTCGCCGCCTCCAGCGCATGGCCGAACGTATGGCCGAGATTGAGCAGCGCCCGCTGGCCGTTCTCGCGCTCGTCGGCAACGACGACATCGGCCTTCGCCTGGCAGCTGGCGGCAATCGCCTCGATGCGGGCGGAGCCGCCTGCAAAAACCGCCTTCCAGTTGGCTTCCAGCCAGGCGAAGAAATCCGGCTTGTCGATCAGCCCGTATTTGGCAACCTCGGCGTAACCGGCGCGGAATTCGCGCTCGCTCAGCGTATTCAGCACATCGGTATCGGCCAGAACCAGATCCGGCTGATGGAAGACGCCGATCAGGTTCTTGCCGTGGCGGGAATTGATGCCGGTCTTGCCGCCGACGGAGGAATCGACCTGCGCCAGAAGCGAGGTCGGCAGCTGCACGAAGCGCACGCCGCGCCGCACGATGCCGGCCGCAAATCCCGAGAGATCGCCGATGACGCCGCCACCGAGCGCGATGACGCAATCGTTACGCTCGACGCGGGCTTCGAGCACCTTGTCGCAGGCGGTCATCAAATGCTCGAAGCTTTTGGTCTTCTCGCCGGCCGGCAGGACGACCGCAGCCGAGGCGATGCCCGCTTCATCGAGACTGGCGACGAGCGCCTTGAGATAGAGCGGTGCGACATTTTCGTCGGTGACGACAGCCGCCTTGCGGCCCTTGAGGCGAGAGGCGATCTCGGCGCCGGCCCGCGCGATCAGCCCCGGCCCGATCAGGATGTCGTAGGCGCGCTCGCCGAGCGGCACGTGCACCGTCTGGATGGCGGAGGCGGAGGGTATCGCATTCATGACGCTGCATTTTCCTTTTGAGCTTCGATCATCGCCTTCAGCACCTCGTCGGCCATGATTTCCTTGCGCACGTCGCGCGAGAGCACGGTGAGGTCGGCCTGCGCATAGATCGGGTAGCGCGCATTCATCAGGCCTTCGAGCGTCTGCTTGGGGTTTTCGGTCTTGAGCAGGGGACGGTTGTCGCGTTTATTGACCCGCTCCCAGAGCACGTCGAGATCGGCCTTCAGCCAGACGGAGACGCCACCTTTCATGATATGCCTGCGCGTCCGCTCGTTGATGAAGGCGCCGCCGCCGGTGGAGACGACCCGCGGCCCGCCCTTTAACAGCCGCTTCATCACCCGCGTTTCCAGCGCCCGGAATTCATCCTCGCCATAGGCTGCGAAAAGTTCGGGGATCGTCATGCGCGACACGCGCTCTATTTCGTGGTCGCTGTCGATGAAGGGAATGCCGAGCTGGCTGGCGACGATGCGGCCGACGGCGGATTTCCCCGCACCCATCAGCCCGACGAGGATCAGATTGCGTGAACCGAGCGCGGCGCGAGCTCTGCCTTTCAAGCTGTCAGCAACGGTCAGCAGTGGTTCACTCATCGGTCCATTCACACTTTGTTTGCAAACCGTATCGACAAATGCAGCTGGAGCGTCAAGTCGCGGACAAGGGAATCATGGCTTGAATAGCGCTTCTTGCACTTGCAGATACGCTTCTTATAACAGAAGCAGAGCATGAAGGAGTTGCCGGATGCCGACCCTGTTCCGTTTTCTGTTCGTCTGCGCGATCCTCGCCGGGACGGTCTACGGAGCGATGTGGGCGCTTGTGACCTTTGTCGAGCCCGAGCCGCGCGACGTGACCATCCGTATTCCGTCCGAGCGGGTCAATCCGCCAGCGACGGGCACGATCAACACGACCAGGAAGTGACCGGCATATGGTGGATCTGAGCCGCGTCCATGTGGAATCCTTCCTGGAGATGATGAGCGCCGAGCGCGGTGCGGCCGTCAACACGCTGCAATCCTATGAGCGCGACCTCGACGACGTCCACGCCTTCTTGAACGGCCGCAGCGTGCGGCTGACCGAAGCCGCTTCCGCCGATCTGGCCGCCTATCTCGCCTCGCTCGCCCGAAAGGGCTTCAAAGCCTCTTCCCAGGCGCGCCGGCTTGCCGCCATGCGGCAGTTCTACAAGTTCCTTTATGCCGAGGGGCTGAGGACCGACGACCCCACCGGCATTCTCGACGCGCCGAAGAAAGGCCGTCCGCTGCCGAAGACGATGGGTGTCGAGGAGGTCGGCAAGCTGCTTTCCCAAGCCGAGGCCGAGGCAGGCGATGCAGCGCCTGGCCAGTTGCAGCGGCTGCGCATGCTGGCGCTGCTGGAGCTGCTCTATGCCACCGGCATGCGCGTCAGCGAACTGGTTTCGCTTCCCGCCCGCGTGCTCGATCAGGAAGGGCGTTTCCTGATGATCCGCGGCAAGGGCAACAAGGAACGGCTGGTGCCGCTGTCGCAATCGGCGATATCGGCGCTGAAATCCTACGGCCGCCTGCTGGCGGCGGAAAATGCCGCGGCCAAGGATCCGCAGGAAAGCCCCTGGCTGTTTCCCGCCGCCTCGAAGGAGGGTTTTCTGCCCCGCCAGGTTTTCGCCCGCGACCTGAAAAACCTGGCGATCCGCGCCGGGCTGACACCGTCGATGATCTCGCCGCATGTGATGCGCCACGCCTTTGCCAGCCACCTGCTTGCCAACGGCGCCGACCTGCGCGTCGTGCAGGAACTCCTCGGCCATTCGGACATTTCGACCACACAGATTTACACGCATGTCCTCGAAGAGAGGCTGCAGCAGCTCGTCCAGACGCATCACCCCCTTGCCAAACAGGCGAAAAAGCACGAATAGGACCGGCGACAAGGGGCGGAGCCAGGAAAACGCCCCGGGCACAAGGAACGGAAACGCACCTCATGCACAATTATCTCGACTTCGAAAAGCCGATCTCCGACCTCGAAGGCAAGATCATCGAGCTGAAGAAGCTCGCAACGGAAGACGAGAGCATCGACACCACCGATGAAATCGGCAGGCTGGAGGTTCGCGTCCGCGAGGCGATCGTCGAAATCTATTCCAAGCTCAATCCCTGGCAGAAGACCCAGGTCGCCCGCCATCCGCAACGCCCGCATTTCGTCGACTACGCCAAGACGCTGTTCCAGGAATTCACGCCGCTCGCCGGGGACCGCAAATTTTCCGAGGATGCCGCGATCCAGGCGGGTCTTGCCCGCTTCCGCGGCCAGCCGGTCGCCGTCGTCGGCCAGGAAAAGGGCAACGACACCAAGACCCGCCTGAAGCATAATTTCGGCAGCCCGCGGCCGGAAGGCTACCGCAAGGCGATCCGCATCCTCGAAATGGCCGATCGTTTCGGCCTGCCGGTGATTTCGCTGGTGGATACGGCAGGCGCCTATCCCGGCGTCGGCGCCGAAGAGCGCGGCCAGGCCGAGGCGATCGCCCGCTCGACGGAAATGTGTCTCGGCGTCAAGGTTCCGCTCGTTTCCGTCGTCATCGGCGAAGGCGGCTCGGGCGGCGCCATCGCGATTGCCACCGGCAACAAGGTCTATATGCTAGAGCATTCGATCTACAGCGTCATCTCGCCGGAAGGCGCCGCCTCCATCCTCTGGCGCGATTCCACCCGCGCCCGGGAAGCGGCAACCAATATGAAGATTACCGCCGAAGACCTGAAATCGCTCGGCGTCATCGACGGCATCATTTCCGAGCCGCTCGGCGGCGCGCATCGCGATCCCGACAGCGTCATCGCCGCAACCGGCGACATGATCGCCAATGCGCTCGGCGAAATGGCGTCCCGTTCCGGCGAACAGCTGCGCAACGAGCGCCGCCAGAAATTCCTCAATATCGGCCGCAATCTCTAAAGCCTGTCGCGCAAAAGTGTGCAGCGGTTTTGCGGCAACGACATGCGCAAAAACAAAGAGCTAAAGCGCGGGGAGCGAATCTGAAAGATCGCGACGCGCTTTCGGAAATCGCTGAGACTTTTCGGCATCATGTCCGAGACAAGTTTTGTTTTCACCGATTGGGGCCAAATCTTGGCCACATTGATATTATCTGTAGCAATCGCGCTTGCGGGGATGTTCAGGGCACGTCATAGGCTGGTAAGGATTTGTAAAGTATAAGCCGCCTATGATTCCGTCTGATGCCCGAACTCCATAGGCGGACCGGGTCGCATTATCTTTATGGGCTAGTTTGGATGCGCATACGTTATTTTGCCTATGTTTCCCTCATGGCGCTGGCTCTGACCGGCTGCAATGACGCGTTGGAAACCGCGCAGGTCGATCTCTCCAAGGTCAAGAACAAGGTCGAGCAGCCGCTTCCGCCACATATCCTTGCCGCCATGTCGGCCAAGGGCATGGACCGCAATTCGCCGATCATGATTCGCATCTTCAAGGAAGAAGGTGCCATGGAGATCTGGAAGGCGAAGACCGACAACCGTTTCGACAAGATCGCCGACTACAAGATCTGCGCCTGGTCGGGCCGTCTCGGCCCGAAGGTAAAGACCGGCGACCGGCAGGCGCCGGAAGGTTTTTACGATCTGACGCGCGCCAACCTGAACCCCAACTCGAAATATTATCTGGCGATCAACACCGGCTTCCCGAACCGCTACGACGCGGCGAACGGCCGCACCGGCTCCGATCTGATGATCCATGGCGCCTGCTCGTCCTCCGGCTGCTATTCGATGACCGACCAGCAGGTGCTGGAAATTTACGCCTTTGCCCGCGACGCCTTCAAGGGCGGCCAGGCGACCGTACAACTGCAGGCCTTCCCCTTCCGCATGACGGCGGAAAACATGGTCAAGCATCGCCTCGACCCAAGCTACGACTTCTGGAAGATGCTGAAGGTCGGCTACGACAATTTCGAAGTGACGAAGCGCCCGCCCGAGGTGGCCGTCTGCGAGAAGAAATATGTCTTCAACCAGCAGGCAACCGATGGCGGCGCCTTCAATGCCTCAGGCAAATGCCCTGCCATGTCGACGCCGCCGGCCTTGACGGCCGCCCTTGCCTCCTACGGCAAGACCTATGATGCCGATTATGCCAAGGCGATGAGCAAATTCGACGGCATGGCCTGGTACGACCCCTCCGAAGCCGAGCGCAAAGCCGTGGTCGCCAAGACACGCAAAGGCCGCGAACTCGCTTATGCCCCGACCGGCACCTCGCTGGAAGCCGGCCGCATGGTCAAGGTCGCCGAACTCGAAGACATGATGGCCAAGCGCACCGCGCAGGGCATTGCTGCCAAGACCGCGACAGGCGCTACGCCAGTTGCAGCCCCTGCTCAGCCGCAGCCGATGGCCGTCGCTGCCGCGACACCGGCGGTCGTGCCGGTGCCGACGCAGAACCCGCTGGCCTTTGCGGCGCCCGAGCCGCAGGAAACGGCTGAGGCCGCGGCAAAGAAGCCGTTCTGGAAATTCTGGGCGCGGAACTGAACGGCTTGAACCCCGTTCTCTACGATCTCCGCGGCCTGAAATGCCCCTTCCCCGTGATCAAGACACGCAAGAAGCTTGCCGCCATGGCAAGCGGCACGCTCATCCGCGTCGACACCACCGATCCGCTGGCGGTGATCGACATGCCGCATTTCTGCAATGAGGACGGCCACGAGCTGGTCGAGACCGAAAAGACCGAAACCGGCCACCGCTTCCTGATCCGAAAGGGCTAGATTCGCATGCCGGGAATGGCGAGCGGATTGTCGGACAGCGCCGCCCGATCCGGCATGTCGATGCGCGGCTTGCCGAGGAAGGCGTCGAACAGATCCTTGACGAAGGCCTCGGGCAGATCCTTGGTGATCAGAACCATGCGCGTGCGCCGGTCGCCGGGATCCGGCCAGGCGGCAAGCCGCACCGGCGGATGGAAGATGCTCTGCACGCCGTGCAGCACCAATGGCCGTCCCGGCCGGTCGGAGACGGAAACGATCGCCTTCATTCTGAGCAGCTTCTCGCCATGGGCCGAGCGCAGCAGATCGATGAACATGTCGAGCGCCATCGGATCGATCGGCTTTTCCTCGATGATCGAGAAAGAGCGGATCGAAGCATCGTGACGGTTGACGTCATGCGGGTCCTGATGCGCGTGATCGCCATCATGATCATGATGGTGGTGGCCGTGATGATCCGCATGATGATGATCGTGAGCGTGATTGTGGTGCGCCTCGTGCGCATCCTCGTCCTGCAGCCAGCGGCCGACATCGGCGATCTTCGTCGCCGGATCGTAGAGCCCGTTGACGAGCACTGCGGCGCTGCCGGCCTCAGTGCTGTCGGCATCCATCATCGCGGCGCGCGGATTGAGCGCGCGCAGGCGCTGTTCCAGCTCGTCCGTTGCCTCAGCCATCGCCTTCTTCGAGACGATCAGCCGGTCGGCGACCGCCGCCTGCTTGCGTGCTTCCTCGTGATTGTCGAGCGTCTGCAGCCCGTTCACTGCATCCACCACGGTCACGACGCCGTCGAGTTCGAAATTTTGGGCGATGACCGGATTGCCCATGATCGCCTGCATGACCGGAGCGGGATCGGCAAGGCCCGTCGTCTCGATGACGACACGCTTCACCGGCTTGACCCGGCCCGTCTGCACGGCATCCATCAAGTTTGCCAGCGTGTCGACCAACTCGCCGCGCACGGTGCAGCAGAGGCAGCCGTCTGACAGTTCGATGATCGAATCGCCGGAGCTTTCGACCAGGAGATGATCGATCCCGACATCGCCGAATTCATTGATGATGACGGCCGCATCCTTCATCGCGGGATCTTTGAGGATGCGGTTGAGCAGCGTCGATTTGCCGGCACCGAGAAAGCCGGTCAGGATGGTGACCGGAATCCTGTCGTTGAGCGCGCTCATGTCGTTTGACCCTAGAAGCTGATCTTAGAAAGATGTCGGGCGCGGCATCGGCACCGGCACGTTGGCGATGCCGCCAGCCGTATCGCCGGTCGCAACCTTTTCCGGCTGTGCCGCCGGCTGCGGGTCCTGACCGGGAATGAGGCCGGCAAAGACGAAGCGCGGATCGTGGTCCATTTCCAGGATATAGGGTGACTGCACCCGCATGCGGCCGACCTCGTCGCGCGTTTCGCTGCGTATCTTGGCGCCCTTGGCGCTGCAGATATCGGCGGAGATATCGGTCACCTGGTCCTGTCCCTGCCCGTAGGGCCGCAGCGAACCGAGCGTTTCATTGCCGGGAAACTGCGCGGTGAAGCCCTTCTGCAGAAGGTTCGCCGTCGCATCGGCGCGCGCCGCCAGGCTGTCGGTGCCGAGCACGACCGAGACGATGGTGCGGCCGTTGCGGGTCGCCGAACCGATCTGGTTGAAGCCTGAGGCGCAGATGAAGCCGGTCTTCATGCCGTCGGCGCCGGCGAAGCGGCCGATCAGCATGTTGAGGCTCGGCACGTTCTGCTGGCCGTTGGTGAAACCTTCCAGCGCAAAATAAGAGGCATATTGCGGAAAATCGCGGCGCAGCGCCACGGTCAGCACCGCAAGATCGCGCGCCGTCGTATATTGCCCCTTACCCGGCAGGCCGTTCGGATTGACGAAATGCGAATCCGTCATGCCGAGCTTCAGCGCCTCGCCGTTCATCCGCGTCACGAAGCCTTCCTGCGTGCCGCCGATGGCTTCGGCGACCGCAACGGCGATGTCGTTGGCCGATTTCACCATCAGGATCTTCAGCGCGCTGTCGAGCGTCAGCTTCTGGCCCGGCTTGAAATACATCTTGGCGGCCGGTTGCGCGGCGGCGCGCTTGCTCATGACGACAGGCGTATCGAGGCTGATCTGCCCGGCCCGGATCGCATCGAACACGGTATAGACGGTCATCAGCTTGGTGAGCGAGGCCGGATACCATTTGCGGAAAGCTTCTTCATGCTCGAGCACGCGGCCGGTCTGCACATCGACGAGAATATGCGGATTGGCCGCAGCGAGCGGAACGGAGGCAAGAAAACCAGCCGTCGCGGCGACCGCGAAACTCAGCGGCCGCAAGGCGGCAAACAAACGGAAGTGGCTCGTCGACACGCTTTGTCCTTCGGATATCAGGAAAATCTCGAAACCTTCCCCTATTTAGCCTATATGGCTATGACATGGCAAAGGTCATTGACTAAGTAATTTCCACAGGCTCACGCCTCAGCCGCCTCACGCCCCCCGCCTCACGTCCTTGTGATGCGATGAACGATTGCCGGGATTTCATAACAGGAACGCCAACATGCCGATTTTGAACAGAGCCGCCGAATTGCAGGACGAGGTCGCCGAATGGCGCCGTCATATTCACGCCCGGCCCGAGCTGCTCTTCGCGGTTGAGAATACGGCCGCCTTCGTCGCTGAAAAGCTCAAGGAATTCGGCGTCGACGAGATTGTCACCGGCATCGGCCGCACCGGCGTCGTCGGCCTGATCAAGGGCAAGGGCGAGGGCCGGCGCACCGTTGGCCTGCGCGCCGACATGGACGCCCTGCCGCTGACCGAAATATCAGGCAAGCCCTGGGCCTCGAAGACGCCGGGCAAGATGCATGCCTGCGGCCATGACGGCCACACCGCCATGCTGCTCGGCGCTGCGAAATACCTGGCCGAAACCCGCAATTTCAACGGCAACATCGCCGTCATCTTCCAGCCCGCCGAAGAAGGCGGCGGCGGCGGCAATTTGATGGTCAAGGACGGCATGATGGAGCGCTTCGGCATCGAAGAGGTCTACGGCATGCACAATCTGCCGGGCCTGCCGGTGGGACAGTTCGCCACCCGCAAGGGCGCGATCATGGCGGCGACCGACGAATTCACCGTCACCATCAAGGGCCGCGGCGGCCACGCCGCCCAGCCGCACCGGACGATCGACCCGATCGCCATCGGCGCCCAGATCGTCGCCAACCTGCAGATGATCGCCTCGCGCACCGCCGATCCGATCAGCTCGGTCGTCGTCTCGGTGACCAAGTTCAATGCCGGTTTCGCCCATAACGTCATTCCGAACGACGCGACCTTCGCCGGCACGGTGCGCACCCTCGACCCCGAGGTGCGCACGCTGGCCGAGACGCGGTTCCGCCAGATCGTCGAGGGCATCTCCGCCGCCCATGGCGCCGAGGCCGAGATCGGCTTCAACCGCAATTACCCGGTCACCATCAACCATCCAGATGAAACCGAGCATGCGGTCGCCACCGCCAGCGCCATTGCCGGTGAGGGCAATGTCAATGCCGAGATCGACCCGATGATGGGTGGCGAGGATTTCTCCTACATGCTGAACGCCCGCCCCGGCGCCTTCATCTTCATCGGCAACGGCGACAGCGCCGGCCTGCACAACCCGGCCTACGACTTCAACGACGACGCCATCGCCCACGGCATCTCCTACTGGGTCCGCCTCGCCGAAGAACGCTTGGGCGCCTGACAACAATTAAGGCTTGGCTTCGCGCCAAGCCTTTTGTATGCATGGCTTCAAGTGGTCCCGTAGCTCAGCAGGATAGAGCACCAGATTCCTAATCTGGGGGTCACGCGTTCGAATCGCGTCGGGATCACCATTTAGAGCTTGTCTGCGCTGTTTCCGTGTTGCGGACGTGTTGCATTCAGCTTCTTTGATTTCCAACCATTTCAACCCGGTATCCGCTAATCCATGCAACATGGGCGCGACATAGAGTGAGTCGAGCAGCTTTTCATCAAGCCGAGATCGAGCGAATTTTGCGGGCTGCGCGTAAAACGAACTGCACCGTGCAAATCGACTTGAAAACAATCGTCGTAACGATCACCCCGCAGGCCGCCACCTCGCGAGATCCCGCGCCGGGAATTTATGCTCCCGATGGAAAAGAAATTTGGGATGACTGAGGAAAAGACCTCCAGGCAAAAGCGCGCCGAGATCCTGCCGTACAATCTTCCGCCTCGCGGGCTGGATCGCCTGCGGGCATCAGCCTAAATCGGCGTGTCCGCCAGCCTCTTTGACAGCATTGTGAAAGATGGCCGGATGCCTAAGCCAAAGAGGATCAATGTCCGCACTATCTGGGATCGTCACGCGGTCGATCGCGCGTTCGACAAGCTGCCTGGCGGCTCGGACGATGATGGTGACGAGTGGGAAACGCCCGTTTGAGATAAGACGACAAAATAGAGTCGCCAAGTTGGCGACTCTATTTTCCAGCAAAACGACAACTTGTCGCTTTGTGCGTGTCGCCAAGTCGGCGAAACGGGGATTTCAGCAAAGGGCACCTTGTCGCTTGCTTTAGGCTTCGCCAGTTGGCGCAGCCTTATCGAACGCCACGCGATTCGCACACCATCGCGCATTTTTCGAATCGTTTCGACACTAAAGACCGTTCGCAAACGTCAAGTCGAAGCTGGAAACATACAGAAAAGCTGATCAGCAGCGCGAAGCTCACAGGAAAAATATAGTATTAACAAGCTGTTACCAGATTCACTGTAACAGACTGATTCAAAATGGAATTCTCGTGCAGGATATCCATAAAAAACAGCTGGTTAGCGCAATTTGAAACTCAATTTGTTCCGGGTTGCGTTTCCGTATCCATTGACGTTTTTGGAAGTTTACATTCTTATTTTCGTCGTGCCTGTTGCCGCAGGCCGATAAGAGAAAGGCCGGGGTTGCCGCCCCGGCCTCGTATTGAATGCACCGAATGCCTCGATCGGCAAAACGGATCACCCCTTAACAACCCCAAGGATACTTGGGGAGGCTGGTCTGTCAAGACGATCGAGGTTCCCTAACCAACAAGGAACCTCAAAAATGAAACATTCAAACTACCGTCTCACCCTCGACGATGCCGTGCAGGTCTGGCTCCACAGCTGGAACGGCGAGTATCAGCACGAGATCGCCTTCCGCTTCGGCGTCAACCAAGGACGCGTCAATGAAGTGCTGAAGGGCAAGCGCCACGCCGGCAGCGAGCAGCTCGCTCGGGAAACGCGCGATCTGCACTGAGTGTGAAAACTGAGATGCGGGCGAGGTCCCAGGCCTCGCCCAATTTCCATGGGGTGCGCTCTTTTTACGATCGTAAAATTTGGCTTGTTTTTACGATTGTAAAATGAGAGGCTTCGAGTCGCTGGCAGCAAAACAAGTAAGACCAGCATCAACGAAAGGCACCATCATCATGATTAACTTCAAAGAGGTGAAAGGCCGTCAGTCCGTGAAGCTGACGACCGGAGGATGTCACCTTGATCAACCAGGGATGACTACTGAAACCAGGCATGCGCTCGAAGTGAATGTTGAGCGCTCTATGAACGCAATGCTCAATCTGTTGACGCCCGCGATCCACAGCGACGAGCACGATATTGCGATGATACAGCTCGGCGCATCTGCGGCCGTTTTCGTCGAGCCGCTTACCAAACACGAGGTGCAGACCCTAGCCTGCGCTTTGTACATGGAGAATGAGAGCCAGACGCTCTCGTACTACGATGTGCTGCGATTGACCGAAAAATTTTCGGGCAAGGCTATGAATATCACCATGGTCTATAAGACTATCGAACGTCTGATCGATCGTGGGTTCCTCGTTCAGATCGACGACGAGACCGAGCGCAGCCGGCGATACCAAATTCACGGGCAAGGTCGAGAGGCATTCAGGATGGCCGTCCTGAACTCGCAGTTCCTTGCCACTACGCCCAGTCCGGCCGCCGCCTGAAGCGGCGTTCAGACACTTCGCATCCATCAAACCGGAGATGAGAAATGATGGCCCTGAACATCATAGCAACCCGGCGGAGTTCGCCGGCAATAGGAAAGGACCCCCCTTTGTCTAACGTACCGAAAGACCTTCGCGCACTTATCCGGATGGCGATCCCCGATCCCCAGAAGGCCCTGGATTTCCATGTCGCCCTTGATCGTCACCTCGGCGATTTGGTGAGGCAGGGCAAGATCCCGGAGTGCGAGGAGCACATCGCTGAGACGCGTTCGCATCTAGCCGAGATGGTCGCCGAGCAGCAAAAGCAAAAAAGCCGGGCGCGATTTTCGGTGGTGGCCACCTATATCGCCCCGGCTTTTGTTACGATTGTGGCACGTATCATCACTGATCACCTGCCGTTCGGATAAGATTTCGACCTCAGATCCGAACCAGGCGGCGGCTTTCGAGCCGTCGCTTTTTTTACGCCATTCTCGTAAACATAATCCTAAGATTAAGTTCCCGACAGACGTACCACGTCCACCTTATCTCAAACATGTGCGTCAAATTCAAGACATTCAATAGGCGTAGCCTGCGGAAAGTCGCACCGGCCCTTAGGCGGCGGCGGGGGCTTCTGACATCAGCATATCAAAGGCGAGGTTATCGCCCAGGCTGATACCGGCGCCAATCAAGCCCGTTGCGACCATGCCTGCACTCGTGCCGGCAAGAGCCCGGGGATCAGCATCGCGGGGTTCCCTACGATTCCCGATGATTCCCTGAGTTGCCCGCGAATCCGTGCGACACGCCACGCGACATGTTGCGACTCACTCTACGCTCTGGCAGCTTGCGACTCCGACGCGCACCACTTGGGGGAGACAACGCTATGTCGATTGATGGATACCATCGAGAAAAATTCGCTTCCGCCGTCAGCAATCTTGTCGGACTTGGAGAAATACGTGATCGTGTCGAGAGAGCCTTCGTTTCCCTCATAACCGTCAACCCGGAAAAGATGACCGGCGAGGCAGGACGAAAATACCAAGCTCTCCACGCAAAGGTGACATCCCAGGAGGAAGTAACCGAAGGAGAAGGGAAAATCCGTTCGACCCTACGCCAGATGAGTGACGAAGACGTGAGCGATGTCGCTGAAGAACTCCTTGAGATACACAACCAACTGCTTCGGGACTTCTCAGCTGAATAGCTCCTATGAGGAATCGGAATGGCGGACGCCGTGCATGAAACCATCTGGGAGCAGAAACGGAGTTGGAAATTCGTCAGAGAGAAGGCTCCTAGCGACTGGCCGGACGGAGTGAAGCCCATATCCATGCAGGGCATTAGCCTGCTCGGCATTGACGCGGACAACAATCTCTATTGGGACGGTCGACGACTGCAGCACATCACGAGGCTTGGCAGGACGCGTCCCAATTCTCGTCTGTCACTTCAGCATCCGCCAGACGATGGAAATCCTTGATGCCCGCTACATGCTCTCGGATCGTTTCGAGCAGCGCATCTTCCTGACGTATCTAAAGCAGGCCGGCCTATCTGACGGACGCTGGGATGGGCCGTTTAGCATTCAGCATTTTGGTTTCTATCACGATACGATCACGGGCTCGCTGGCGCACGGGGTCCTTCGAGACGGCCGGCAGTAACGAGAATAACCGTTATCGCTACCTAAGGCATGACCCTCATGGCCATCCGCTGACAGCCAAAAGCGCCGTCCGCTCCAGGAAAGCTAGGGACTGTTCCTTGTCAAGGCGAAATCCAAAATTTGACAGCTTGTACCGTTGAGGATCGCCGGCCGTGGAATGCCCTCTCCGGCTACCTACTCTGCAATCGTCAACGCTCCGGCTTACGGCACCTGACGATAGGCTCGTCGCCTGCCGACAACGCGCCGCGTTCCCAATCCCAGCAACGTAGCCACGACCCAGCCACCGACAAACCCAATCACACCCCAGACAAGACCCGCAAAACTGACGGGCACACCCGGCACAAAATCGCGCCAGGTATTGGCGAACACGACATCATCCGGCTCCCCCATCAACACGAATGGCTTGGTGACCGGGGCGGCGGTGGCGAGTTTCAGCTGCTGCGACTGCAGCGTTTCATAGCGCGTGATCGTGCTTTGCATGGAGACGCCGCGGTCGCGCAGGAAATCGTCGGAGGATTGCGCATAGGTGTTCAGCGCCTGCTGGCGATCGAGGTGGTGGTCGGCTGCCTGCCTGTTGAAATCCTCGACAATGACCCGCAATTCGTCGATCGCGCCGCCGATCCGCTGGCGGTATTGCTGGGCAAATTCCGGCGCCTGTGAAAAGACCGTGCCGCCAGCGAGCCCGGCGACGATGGCGATGATCCTTGCAATCGGTCCCATTCTCGATGCCTCCGGCGCTCTCTAGCAGTAACGATCCGCGGCCGCAAAGGTTGCGGATGACACAATCGGTAACGCTATGTGATTGAACCGACAGCGCTTCCGGCGAGTTGCTCCCCTGACCAATGAGTTGCTCCTACGAGCAACTGAGAAAGAGAGGCTTGTCATGAAACAGATTATCCTTGCCTGCACACTCGCTGCCGCATCCATCTTTTCCGCAATGCCGTCGCAGGCGGCCAGTGTGACGATCACCACGGGTGATGAGCGCCCCTACTACCGTGATTCGGAACGTCCCTATTACCGCCATCACAGCCCCTATTACCGCCACGACATGCGTCGGCGTTACGTTTCCCGCGACTGCTTTACCAAGACGGAAAAAATCCGCCGCCATGGCCATACGGTCATCAAGGAAACCAGGGTCTGCCGATAGGCGATCCACGCACGAAGCCCGGCTGATCGGCCGGGCTTTTCATCCGATTTCGTCACGCGGAACTTCGCCATATCGGCCGCGTTATTCGCGAAAGGAGTAAGCGTCATGCGTATCAAGATGACTCTTCTGGCAATCGCTTATGTCGCCGTCAGCGCCGTGCTGCTTGCCATCGCCTATCAGCCGCACGGGCCGGTGGCCCTGCAGAAGACGGATCGCATGGCCGGTTCGTCCTTCCTCGTCGAGCGCTTCGCCGGTTGATCGGCTGAGCGCTGAGTGAGAGACGACGACGCATCAATGCCGCTCATTGATCGGAGGCCCGCCGAGCAGGATCCGGTTCTGCACCGCATGCACGCCTTCGACGGCCCTGGCAACCGCGGTCGCCCGTTCGATCTCGCCGACGGTGCCGACCGTACCGGTCAGCACGATGTGCTCGTTTTCCATCGTCACTTCGACATCTGATGCATCGATGCCGCCGGCAATCGCCAGCGCGTTGGCGACGGCGGCTTCGACCGATGCGCGATTGGCAATTTCCGCTTCCATCTCGGGCTCGAGCCCGTGGAATGTCTGCTCCTTGAAAACCATGATCCGTTTCTCCTCAATATCCGAGCGTCAAACCTGCGGAGGAAACGCCCGTCGGCCGGTTTTGGTTGCAGGGCGGCTACCAGTTGAGGCGATAGCGCAGATTGACGCTGCCGGCCTCATCTGCCGAAAACGGATTGCTGACCGATGCATCGAGATTGAGGTTGGGCAGGATTGCCTGGTTGACGGCAACCGAACTCGAAAAATCGCCGCTGGCATTGCTGATGCCGGCGCCTGCCGAAAGGGAAGTGCCTGTCCAGGGATGGATCAGCTTCAGCGCCTGCGACGCCGTCACCGAGGCCTGTTTGATATCGACCGCGTCGTATTGGACGCTGATGGACCGGCTCGACTGCATATCGAGCGAATCCGACAGGATCCAGCTGCGGGAGCGGCTGAGCGTCAGCGCGCCGCTGCCGCGCAGCGTATCGACACTGATCCTTGCGCCCCGCTGCGATTGGCCTGATGGCGTGACGTTTGTCCTGACGATCCTGCCCCAGAGCATTGCCTGCTCGGAATCGGGCAGCGGCGCCCCGCCTTTGGTCGAGGCGAGCGCGATATCGGCGCCGGCGCTGGTTTCCCATTCCGCCGGCAGGCGGAAACCCATCGTCGCCTTGTAGGACCGGTCGGAGAGTTTGGCCGGCGCCCAGATCAGCAGGTCATCGGCCCTCGCCACCGAGGCGAGCGAGAAGAGGATGGCGAAGAGAAGGCAGGCTGTTTTGAATATCGTCATGAAATCCAACATTTCCACGGACACAGGGCTGCAGCGCACATGAATGCGCCCGCAGCGACGCGATGAGGGATTGCGGCCAAGCCGCCCATCCCGGTTCATCCTCGATTTGTTTGCCGGAAAGCTAACGGCACTTCAGTGCCCGTTTCCGAAGGACGCCGCGGCGTCCTGAATTGCCATGCGACCGTGAACGGCGCGACGAATTTCGAATCCGCCAGCAACGGTGCAAGGATCACATCCAACCGTCGCACTGTAAACCCCTTCAAGGTCGAAATCTGCTGCACCGCACACTTGCCGCCCCCTGCAAAGCCTAGTAGAGCCTGAGCCTACGAGAGAAATTTTCGCGAAATTGCAGATAATGACCGGCAAAACCGCGCCGCGGCGCCTCAGCATCTTCGGCTCGACCGGCTCGATCGGCCAGAACACCCTCAATGTCGTCGATCATCTGGGCGGACGGGAGAATTTCGAAATCTCCGTGCTGACCGGCAACGGCAATGTCGAATTGCTGGCCCGGCAGGCGAAAGCCTCAGGCGCTGGGATGGCGGTGACGGCAAGCGACCGGCATTACGAAGCGCTGAAAAGCGCGCTTTCCGGCAGCGGCATCGAAGTCGCATCCGGAAAATCCGGCCTGATGGAAGCGGCCGACCGCGAGGCCGACTGGGTGATGGCGGCAATCGTCGGCACCGCCGGCCTGGCGCCGACGCTGGCCGCAGCAAAGCGCGGCGCCGATATCGCCCTTGCCAACAAGGAATGCCTGGTCTCGGCCGGCGATCTGTTCATCGGCGCCATCCGCAAGGGCGGCGGCAGGCTGCTTCCCGTCGACAGCGAGCACAATGCGATTTTCCAGGTGCTTGAGGAAAACCAGCGCCATGCCATCGAACGGGTCGTGCTGACGGCTTCGGGCGGCCCCTTCCGCACCGCCTCGCTGAAGGAGATGGCCGGTGTGACGGCGGAAACCGCACGCGCCCACCCGAACTGGTCGATGGGCCTGAAGATCTCGATCGACAGCGCCTCGATGTTCAACAAGGCGCTTGAAATGATCGAAGCCCGCCATCTGTTCGGCCTGACGCCCGAACAGATCGAGGTCATCATCCATCCGCAATCGATCATCCATTCGATGGTCGGCTATACCGACGGTTCGGTGCTGGCCCAGCTCGGCGCCCCCGATATGCGCACCGCCATCGGTTATGCGCTGTCTTTTCCGCTCCGGCCGAACCTGCCGATCGAGCGGCTGGATTTCGCCAAACTCGCCCGGCTGGATTTCGAGGCGCCGGACGAGCTGCGGTTTCCAGCCTTGCGGCTGGCGCGCCTGGCGATGACGCGCGGCGGTGTGCAGGGCGCGGTGCTGAACGGCGCCAAGGAAGTGGCGCTCGAAGCCTTCATCGAAGGGCGGCTGCCCTTCCTCGCCATGGCCGAGATCACCGAGAGGGTCATGGACGATCTGGCCGGCCTGCCGCCAGCCGCCGAGATGGACGATGTCTTCGCCGCCGACCGGCAGGCCCGGCAGAGGGCTGCAGACCTTATGAAACTGGAGATCGCCGGCTGAAAGTTACCGCAGCCGGTTGCCTGCCTCGTCGAACAAGCGGCAATCCGACGGTTCGAACAGCAGGCCGACCTGCTCGCCTGCCGCGATGCTGATCGGTGAGCGGTGCTCGACGGTCAGCGACTGGCCGTCGGCAAGCTGGCAGTAGAGATATTGCGTTCCCCCGAGATATTCCGAGAAATCGACGGTGGCCGTCAGCTTGCCCGACCGATCGGGCGCCACCTTCAAATGCTCCGGCCGCAGACCGAGCGTCACCGCGCCTCCGGCCGGCCGGCCCGTGCCGACCAAGGCGGTTTCGATGCGGGAGCCGGCGACTTCGACCAGTCCCGCCTCGCCCCAGCGGGCAATCAAGAGGTTCATCCTCGGCGAGCCGATAAAGCCCGCCACGAAGGTATTGGCGGGGTCTTCGTAGATCTGCCTTGGCGTTCCGGCCTGCTCGACACGGCCGTCGCGCAGCACGACGATCTTGTCGGCGAGCGTCATCGCCTCGGTCTGGTCGTGGGTGACGTAGATCATCGTGTTGCCGAGTTCGCGGTGCAGGCGGGCGATCTCGATGCGCATCGACACCCTGAGTTCCGCATCGAGATTGGACAGCGGCTCGTCGAACAGGAAGACATCGGGCTTGCGCACGATCGCCCGGCCGATCGCCACACGCTGGCGCTGGCCGCCCGAAAGCTGCCCCGGCCGCCGGTCGAGAAGATGATCGATCTTCAGGATGGCGGAGGCGGCCTTCACCCGCGTCTCGATCTCGGCGGCATGGGTGCGCGCCATCTTCAGCCCGAAGGCCAGATTGTCACGCACGCTCATATGCGGATAGAGCGCATAGGACTGGAAGACCATGGCGATGCCGCGCTCGGAGGGATCGAGATCGGTGACCATGCGTCCCTTAATCTCGACCTCGCCGTCGGTCACATCCTCGAGGCCGGCGATCATGCGAAGCAGCGTCGACTTTCCGCAGCCGGACGGGCCGACGAAGACGACGAATTCACCCTCTTCGATCGTCAGGTCGATCCCGTGGACCACCTGCAGATTGCCATAGCTTTTGCGCACGTCCTGGAGCACGACGCTCTTGTTAGCCATACCGTTCGTCATCCCCAAACGACCTACTTGTCCGACTGGACCCAGACGAGCATCTCTCCGGGCGCGCGGTTGTCCCAGAGATGATAGGGCACGAAACGCGCGGTGGCGACCTGCCTTTCGGCCGGCGCATTGCGGTAGAGCGGTGTTCCCCAGTTCGACGTCTCCTCGCGCTCGACCTTGAGATCGAGGGCGACGGCATCGTTGAGATCCTTCAGCACGACGGTTTCGGCGGCCGGAAGTTTACGGGGCAGGACGATGGCGTTGAGATCCTCGCCATTGTCGGTCGTCTCGACGCAATAGACCAGCGGGCCGCGCATCAGTGCGACACGGCCGGCATCCTGGCGCACCTTCGGATTGGCATATTGCGGGCGCAGCGAAAGCGGCAGGGAAAGGGCGACACGATCGCCGTCGGCCCATTGGCGATCGATCCTGGCATATCCGTCGCGGATATTGGCAGCGAGATCGAGCATTTCCCCATTGACGCTGAGGGTGGCGCCCTCGGCCCAATCGGGAATGCGCAGCGACAGCGCGAATTTGGCCGGCGTCTTGAGCCTGGTGGTAAAGGCGACCGCGCCATCCCACGGGTAGTTGGTGGTCTGCTCGAGTTCGACTTCGGCGCCGTTGGCGAGCTTCAGCCGGGCGGTGCTTTCGCCGTAGAGATGCACGGCGATCTCATCGTCGGCAACGGCATACATATAGGAGCCGATCGAGGTCACCAGCCGGGCGATGTTGGGCGGACAGCAGGGGCAATGATGCCATTTCCAGCGATGATGCTTGCCCGCACTTTCGAGCGGATTGTCGTAGAAGAAGGTCTTGCCGTCGGTGGAAAGGCCGGGCAGCGCGCCGTTATAAAGCGCCTGCTCCATGATGTCGGCATAACGCCGGTCCGGGCCGCGCCCGAGCATGCGGCTTGCCCAGAAGACCAGGCCGACCGACGCGCAGGTCTCGGCGTAGGCCGTGGCATTGGGCAGGTCGTAATAATCGGTGAAGCCCTCGTTGGAGGCGGCCGGGCCGATGCCGCCGGTGATGTACATCTGCTTGGTGGTCAGATCGTCCCATAGCGTTTCCAGCGCCGCCGTCAGGCTGTCGTCCTTATATTCGGTAGCGATATCGGCCATGCCGGAATAGAGATACATGGCGCGCACGGCATGGCCGACGACCTTGGTCTGCTCGCGCACCGGCTGGTGGGCCTGGCCATACTCATAGGTCTTCTGATGGAAGTCAGCGGCGCTCCGGCCGTCGCGAGCGGCTTCCGCCGTGAAGAAGTGCGGCTCGGTGCCGCGCTCGTCGATGAAGAATTTCGACAGTTCGAGATATTTCTTTTCGCCGGTGACGCGGGCGAGCTTGACCAGCGCCAGCTCGACCTCCTCATGACCGCAATAGCCCGGAAGCTGGCCCTCGCCATGGCCGAACATGGTGATCATGTAATCGGCAAAGCGGCACATGATATCGAGCAACTTGCGCTTGCCGGTCGCCTGGTAATAGGCGACGGCGGCTTCCATCAGATGGCCGGCGCAATAGAGCTCGTGATGGTCGCGCAGGTTGGTCCAGCGGCGGGCGGGCTCGACGCGCTGGAACCAGGCGTTGAGATAGCCGTCCTTATCCTGCAGTCTCTCATACATGTCGATGATTTCATCGGCGCGCGCCTCCAGCTTCGGGTTCGGCCGGCGATAGAGCGAATAGGCGATGGTCTCGATCGATTTGCCGAGATCGGAATCCCAGAACATCTGCGTCGTCCCGCCCCATGGCTGAATGGGAATGACGACGCCGGGGCTCGGCTGGGAAACATCGATCGCCTTCAGCATGCCGGCCTCGACGCAGCGGTCGAGCAGGGTCTCGGCGGTGGAATTGCAGACGGCGTCCTGCCATTTGCCCCAGAAGCCGCCGAGCTCCACATCGGGAACGGCGACGGGACGAAACTGGCGGTCGTTGCTTGATTTGGTCATGGGTTCGACTTCCCTGTGGTTATTTCACCGCGCCGGCCATCAGCCCGCGCATGTAGTAGCGTTGCAGGAGCAGGAAGACGATCAGGCAAGGGATCGTCATGACGACAACACCGGCCTGCACCGCTCCCCAGTTGATGGCGCCGAGCCGACCGGCGCGAACCGCCGTCATCAGCACCGGCAGAGTGTATTTCTCATTGCTGGAGAGCAGTACCAGGGCGGCGAGAAACTCGTTCCAGGCATTGAGGAAGGCAAAGATCGCGACCGTCGCCACGCCCGGCAGCACCAGCGGCAGCAGAACGCGGGCGAGAAGCCTGAGATCGCGGGCGCCGTCGATGCGAGCGGCCTCCTCGATTTCCTTCGGCACCGCATCGAAGGCGTTGCGCATCATGAAGACGGAGAAGGGCAGCTGCAGCGTCACATAGACGAGCGTCAGCCCGATGAGCGAATTGTTGAGGCCGAGCTTTGCCAGGATGATGAAGAGCGGCGTCAGGATCGACTGGAACGGGATCATCAGCGTGGCGATAATCAGCACGAAGAGCGCATTCTTCATCGGGAAGCGATAGCGCGAGAAGCCGTAGCCGGCGAGCAGGCTGACGCCGACGGTCAGCACCACGGTGGCGACCGAGACGAACAGCGAATTGATCATGTGCCGCCAGATGCCGGCGCCGAACGTATCGAGCAGCGCATAGGCATCGAAGCTGACGCCCGATGTCGGCCATGGCGGCAGCGGCGGCAGGCTGGCTTCGGTCCCCTGGCGGAAGGAGGCGAGCAGCGTGATTGCAAACGGCGCCAGGAAGAAGATCGAGATGGCGATGCCGGTGAGATGACAGGCCGATTTCACGCGGAAGGCCTTGCGGGCACGGCGTTCCCTCGAGGTGCTCATGGACGCTCCTCCCCGACCCGCAGCAGCCAGAGCTGCACGATGCTGATCGCCACCAGGATGGCGAGCAGCACGATCGACAGTGCCGCGCCATAACCGAGATTAAACGACACGAAGGACTGGTTGAAGATGTAGTAGACCACCGAGATCATCTTGTTCTGCGGCCCGCCCGAGGTCATGATGTAGAACTGGTCGAAGGCAAGGATCGAGCCGGTGACGGAGACGATCAGTGCCAGCGCGATCGTCTTGCGCATCAGCGGCAGCGTCAGATGCCGGAAACGCTGCCAGCGGCCGGCGCCATCGATGCGGGCCGCCTCCGTCAGTTCGGAGGGAATGGCCTGCAGGCCGGTGAGAAGAATGATCATGGTGAAACCGGCGATCTTCCAGACGACCATCACCACAACAGTCAGGAAGGCGGTGTCGAAAGTCGCCAGCAGATTGGGGCTCTTTTCGACAAGACCGAGCGCCTTCAGGGCCGGGCCGATGAAGCCGCTATCGACATTGGCAAGCCAGACCCAGAGCAGCGAGGCGGTGGCGAGGCCGACGACGACGGGCAGAAAGATGACGGTGCGATAGGCGCTGACGAACTGCCGTTCCTTCTCGACGAAGATGGCGAGCGGAAAGGCGACGGCGAAGATCGCGATGGTGACGATCACCGTGTAATAGGCGGTGAAATTCAGCGCCGTCACGAAGCGCGTGTCGTTGACCATGCGGTAATAATTGTTGAAGCCGATCCAGCGCGACGCCCCCATCAGCGGCCAGTTGTGCAGGCTCATCCATCCGGTGAACAGAACCGGCATGATGAAGAAGACGATGACCAGCGCCATGGCCGGCGCGATATAGGCAAGGCCGCGCCAGTTCGATTGGCGCCGTCGCCTGCGCCGAGGCAATAGGGTCTCTGAGCCGGAACCGGTCATCGAAACGCTCCGCATCTGTCGGTTGGGATTGGCCGGGAAGCTGCCACCGCTCCCCGGCCGCGGCCGGGGGAGAGTTACTGGCCGCTATCGATGATCGATTGCATTTCCGACTGGGCGCTCGAAAACGCGCCGTCGACATCGTCGCCGAAGATCGCAGCGTTGGTGAAGCTTGCCCACGGGCCGTTGGCGCTGTTGATCAGGTCGTTGAACTGCAGCGTATAGGGCGTCTTGGCGACACTGATCGCCTTGAGGCCGACCTGCATGCGCGGATCGAGACCTTCGAGCACCTTGTCGGCAATATCGCCGCGCGTCGGCAGGCTGCCGTATTTCGCCATGATCTTCTGGCCGTCTTCCGAATAGACATATTCGAGGAAGCCCTTCACCGCGTCGATCTTCTTCGTGCCCTTGGTGATGACAAAATTATCGCCGCCGGCAAAGGACGACGGCTTGCCGTCGACGCCCGGAATGAGGGTCACGCCGAAATTGATGTCGGGATGCTCGGTCACCAGCGTGCCGATGGCAAAGGCGCCGAGGCTCTGCTGGCCGATCTTGCCATTGGTGAAGGTCAGGAAGTTGGCGCCGGTATCGCTGGCCGCACCCGCCGGCACCAGGTCCTTCTTGACCATGTTGCGGTAGATGTCGACGGCCTTGCGCATCTCAGGCGTATCGAGCGTCGCCTTTTTGCTGTCGGCCGACAGGATATCGGCGCCGGCACCCCAGGTGAGCGGCGTGAAGGTGAAGATCATGCAGCCGCCACAGCCGCCGCCGGAGAAATAAAAGCCGTAGGTATCGTCACCCAGCGCCCGGATCTTCTCGGCATTGGCAGTAATTTCGTCCCAATTCGCCGGTGCCTTTTCCGGGTCGAGCCCGGCCTTCTTGTAGAGATCCTTGTTCCAGGCGAAGACCGATGTCTCCACCGACAGCGGCAGGCCGTAAATCTTGTCCTGATAGGTGCCGAGACGGACATGCGAAGGCGACAGCGAGTTGAAATAGGGCAGCGATTTCGCCCAGTCCGTCAGATCCTCAAGCTGGCCGGCCGCGGCAAAGGCGGGGTTATAGATCAGATCCATCGACAAGGCGTCGGGCGCCTGTCCGCCGGCGATCGCCGTTGCATATTTCTGCACCAGCTCGGAGAACGGCACCTCGGTCATCACGACCTTGTTCTCATGGCCGGCATTATAGGCTTCGACGACCTTCTTGAAGGCGTCGCCGATGCCCGAGCGAACCCACATTTCGACATTTTCAGCCGCCGACGCAGCCGAAAACAGGCATAAGGTAGCGATGCTGGTGGCCGCCAAAAGACGCTTGATCATGACACTCCTCCCGATATGGCGCATCTCCCTGCGCCTTTGCTCATTCCCTAGATCTCATTCCCTTGATCATCCGAGGTTCTGCCCCCGCATGACTGCCGGACGATCAGCCGGCACGGCAATTTCCTCACTCCCGGCTCGACGGGCCGTCCTTCCGCAAGCGCCAGCACCGTCAATCCGGCCTGCCGCCCGAGCTCCTTCAACTCCATATCCACCGTCGTCAGCGGCGGCCGCGTCTGGGCCGCGACAATCTCCCAATTATCGAAGCCAATCAGCGAGACATCCTGCGGCACCTTGACGCCGCGCTCGCGCAAGGCATCCGCGGCACCGCGGGCGATCTGGTCGTTGCCGCAGAACAGCGCGTCGGGCTTTTCTCCCGGCCTCTTCCAAAGCTTCTCGACCGCCTCATGGCCCCAGCTTTCCGACCAGACGCCGTAAAGCACCGGCTCGCGATGACCTGCCACCTCGTGATAGGCGCCGGCGCGTTCCCGCACCGAGAAGAAATCCTCCGGCCCGGTGATATGGGCAATCCGCCGCCGTCCGATCTTGGCGAGCCACTCCACCGCCAGCCTCGCACCCTGCTCGTCGTCCGAACGGAAGGTAACGCTGTTCTGCGTCCCCTCGGTGAAGGCGTAGACGACAGGCACATGCAAATTCGACAGATCGACGGGCAGGCGCCGGTCCAGCCGCTTTCCCGTGGCGATGATGCCGTCGACCTGCTTGTCGAGCATCGCATCGACATGGATCTGGGCGAGCGCCGGATCGTCTTCGATGGCGCAGAGGAAGACCGAAACCCCATGGTCGACCAGCGCGTCCGAGATACCCGCCATCACCGGCAGGGTGAAACGGCCGTAAGTGTCGTTGGTCAAGAGCCCGATGGTGAAGCTGCGCTTGCTGAGAAGACCTCTCGCCAGCGCATTCGGCCGATATCCGATTTCGCCGGCGATGCGCTTCACCCGCTCGCGCGTTTCCGCGCCCATCCGGCCGGTGTCGTTGAGCGCCTTCGACGCGGTCGATATGCTCACCGCGGCAGCCGCCGCCACCTCATGGATGGTGATCCTGCCTCTTTTTCCTCCCGATATGTTCAGACTGTCCTCCTTCTGAAGTGGCTTGAGAAAAGCTTTTACCAACCGCTGTGTCAAGTGAGAAAAGGTTTTCTCATGTAGTTCAGGCGTTGTCAGCGGGAGGACGGTCGGCGGCAAGGCGTAAATGCAGCGGAAGGAGCCACGCGCATCGGCGGCATCGAGGCGGCGCCGAGCGGATGATCGGAGTCAGGGCAAAGAAGATTGGCCGGCGGCAGAGGCGCACGGCTGATCACCGCCAGGACCTCCGATGGAGGTCCTGAATGGCGCGGTCATCGAAAAATCAGGCGACGTGCCTGGCCAGCGCGCAGCGCGACCAGAGCGAATGGAGCGCCTCGACCAGATGGGCGATATCGGCATCGGAATGCAGCGGCGTCGGCGTGATGCGCAGCCGCTCGGTCTTCTTCGGCACGGTGGGATAGTTGATCGGCTGGACATAGACGCCGCAATTGTCGAGCAGCAGATCGGAGATCCACTTGCATTTGGCGGCATCGCCGACCAGCACCGGCACGATATGGCTTGGATTGGGCACATGCGGAATGCCGCTCTGATCGAGCAGCATCCGGAGCTTGCGCACCCGGTCCTGATGGCGGGCGCGCTCGAACTGGCTGACCTTCAGGTGCTGGATCGAGGCGACGGCGCCGGCGGCAAGCGCCGGCGGCAGCGCCGTGGTGAAGATGAAGCCGGAGGCGAAGGAACGGATGAAATCGCAAAGCGCTGCCGAAGCGGCGATATAGCCGCCCATCACCCCGAAGGCCTTGCCGAGCGTGCCTTCGATGACGGTCAGCCGGTCCATCAGCCCTTCGCGCTCGGCAATGCCGCCGCCGCGCGGGCCGTACATGCCCACCGCATGCACTTCGTCGAGATAGGTCATCGCGCCGTATTTGTCGGCGAGGTCGCAGATTTCCTTGATCGGGGCGATATCGCCGTCCATCGAATAGACGCTCTCGAAGGCGATCAGCTTCGGCGCCTTCGGATCGGCGGCTTTGAGCTTGGCTTCGAGATCGGCGACGTCATTGTGCTTCCAGATCACCTTGTCGCACTTGGCATGACGGATGCCTTCGATCATCGAGGCATGGTTCAGCGCGTCGGAGAAGATGACCAGGCCTGGGATCCTGGCGCCGAGCGTGCCGAGGGCTGCCCAGTTGGAGACATAGCCCGAGGTGAAGATCAGCGCTGATTCCTTGGCGTGCAGATCGGCAAGCTCACGCTCGAGCATGACGTGGTAGTGGTTGGTGCCAGAAATATTCCGGGTGCCTCCCGCACCCGCGCCACAGTGGTCGATGGCGTTTTTCATCGCCTCGATCACCTTCGGGTTCTGGCCCATGCCGAGATAGTCGTTGGAGCACCAGACCGTGACTTCCTTTTCGCCATCGGCGGTATGGCGCGTTGCGCGCGGAAAATTGCCGCGGTGACGCTCGAGATCGGCAAAAACGCGGTAACGGCCCTCGGCATGAAGCCCGTCCAACTCGTTTTTGAAAAACGCTTCGAAATCCATCATCTGCTCCAGTATCGCGCGGCCGTTCTTGCCGACCGGACGTCCGCGCGTCAATACTTACCCTTTGCTTTAACATCAACTGCGGCAAAAGGCCCAGTTTTTTGAATGATTCCAGATAAAAAATCCGCACGCCGCGATCAATGAAATTGATGCCGCGAAACGCAGCCTGGTTTGCGATCCCTGCATAGGACGACGACAGCCGACTAGCAAAAAAATCAACGCAACGGTGGACAACCCTTTCTTCCGACATAGTTTTCGCTCTAGTCTGACGAAAAATAAAAAGGGACGGCCTTCGCCCGCTGGGCAACAACCTCGGAGAGAAAAGATGAAAAAAGCTGTCATACTCGCATTGATCGGCCTGTCGATCGCAAGCTGTACGCCGACTCAACAGGGCGCCGGCATCGGCGCTGCATCAGGTGCGGTCATCGGCGGCGCAGTCACCGGCAACGTCCGCGGCGCAGCCGTTGGCGCCGCGATCGGCGGTGTGTCCGGCGCCCTCATCGGCAGCGTCGCCGAACAGCCCGGCCAGTGCTACTATCGCGACCGCTACGGCCGCCGCTATATCGATACCTGCCCGCGATGATACCGCTGGCAAACCGGTACACTCAGGAAATCCCGGACACACCTCCGGGATTTTTTGTGCTAAATTAGCGCGCTGGCAATTTAAAATGGTACACCCCGCGCGATTTTGCCGCTAAGCTGTTCACGGCTGGGCAACGAAGCTTCATTGAAGACCTAACCAAAAGCAGCGTATGCGGACTAGAGGGACAGGCCCGAAAACAGGTACTGCGTATCGGCGAACAGGCACCATGATGGTGGTCGCAGCAGCAGCTGCGTTCTCACCGGTCCTGATCGGCGACGCTTACGCCTTCAAGCTTTTCGGCATCACCATTTTCGGCAAGGACGATGACGAAGCTCAGCAGGTGCCCGATCCGGTGCGCTATAACGTCGATCTCAAAGCCGACACTGCCGATCCCGACCTGAAAGAAGCGCTGCAAAACAGCTCCCGCCTCCTCAGTGACCAGAAGCTGCCGGTTTCCGGCGATCTCGGCGTCGTCGTCAAGGCGCGCGACGACCGTGAGCGGTTGATCGCAGCTCTCTATGAAAAGGCCCGTTACGGCGGCGTGGTGACGATCACCATCGACGGCAAGAATATCGACGACCTGCCGCCCAATCCGACATTCGATCGGTCCGGGCCGGTCCCGGTCACCGTCGACATAACGCCCGGCCCGATCTTCAAGGTCAGGGAAGTCCAGTTCGGCGGCGATGCCGCAAACCACAATCCCGCCGATTACGATCTGGCGCCGGGCGCCCAGGCCGGCTCGCTTGCCATCATCAAGGCCGGCGACAAGATCGTCGAGCAGTTGAAGAGCGAGGGACGGCCCTTCGCCAAGCTGACCGAACGCAAGGTCGTCGCCGACCATAGGAGCGACACCGTCGATATCGTCCTTGCGGCCGAAGGCGGCCCGGTCGCCCCGATCGGCGATGTCGGCGTCACCGGCGAAAAAACCGTCAAGCCGGGGTTCATCCAGCGTTATTCCCGGCTCGACAAGGGCGAAGCCTATTCCCCGGAGGCGCTGAAAAAGGCCGGCGAGCGGCTTCGCGCCCTCGGCGTCTTCTCAAGCGTCACCATCCACGAAGGCGATGCGCTGGCGCCGGACGGTACGCTGCCGATGACGATCGAGGTTTCCGAAGGCAAGCAGCGCTATTTTGGCGTCGGCGCCCAATATTCCACCACCGACGGCTTCGGCGTCCAAGGCTATTGGGGCCACCGCAACCTGTTCGGCGAAGCCGAAACGCTGCGCATCGAGGGATCGGTGTCGCGGCTCGGTGAAACCACCGATGTCGGCAGCCTCGACTATTCCGCCGGTATTTTGTTTACCAAGCCCGGCGCCTTCTTCCCCGCCGCCACGCTGAAGGCCGGCATCGTCGCCAAGACCGAAAATCCGGATGCCTATAATGCGACGCTCGTCACCGCCTCGCTCGGCCTCTCCTACGAGCTGACCGACCGGGACACCGTCTCGGCAAGCGGCGAGGTCAGCTGGGAGCGCGACGACGATGCCTTCGGCACCAACGACTATCTAACCTTCACCCTGCCGCTGCAATATGACCGCGATGCCCGCGACGACAAGTTCAACCCGACGGAAGGCTATCGCGCGACATTTTCGGCAAAGCCCGGTTACGAGATCTTCAACGCCACGCCCTATGCGGCATTCCAGGGCTCGATCTCCGGCTATCTGCCCTTCGGCGCCGAGGATGGCGTGGTGCTGGCCGGCAAGGTCGCCGCCGGCGTCTTGATTGGCGGCGGCGGCATCGAGAATATTCCCGCCACGCAGCGCTTCTTTGCCGGCGGCGGCGGCTCCGTGCGCGGATACAGCTACCAGGAAATCTCGCCCTATAACGACAATGGCGACCCCACCGGCGGCCGCTCCTATGTCACCGGTTCGCTGGAAGCCCGCATCGCGATCACCGATACGATCGGCATCGTGCCCTTCATCGATGTCGGCACCGTATCGGACAGCACCTTTCCTGGTTTTTCCGATATCCGCGCCGGCGCCGGCGCCGGAATACGATATGCCACACCTTTCGGCCCGCTGCGGCTTGATTTTGCCATGCCGCTGAACAAGTACGAAGGTGGCACAGATTATGGAATCTACGCCGGCATCGGCCAATCCTTCTAGAAGGGCCGATATCGATTTGTGAACCATCGTGAAAACGGGGTAGTGTCCGCGCCAATGCAAATGCTGGCAAAAATCGTCAACTGGTTCCTGCGGCTCACCGCCTACGGCGTGGGCGCCATCTTGATTCTTGCCGTCCTGGCACTGGCGATCTTCGGCTTCACCGCCTTTGGCGCCCGCATCGTTACCGAAAAGATCGCCTCGACGCTGTCCAACCGCGACATGACGATTACGGTGCGTGAGCCGCAAGGTCTTTTGACCGGCGGGCTTCGCGCCGCCGAGATCACCGTCTCCGATACCAGGGGCGTCTTTGCGGAAATTCACGGCATCGCCATCGACTGGAACCCGCTGGCACTTCTGACCGGAACCTTCCATGCCAAACGCTTCGAGATCGAAGCGATCGACGTGCTGCGCAAGCCGGTGCGCACCCTGCCCTCGCGGCCCGCAGCGGAAAATGCCGGCGGTTTCAGCCTTCCGATCAAGGTTGATATAGACCGCGTCGCGCTGCCCGATATCAAACTGGCCGAACCGTTTGCGGGACGCGCCTTCGCGCTCGCTGCCGAAGGCAGCCTGTCGGCAAACCGCGATGGCGGCGAGGCGATTGTCAATGTCCGCCGTCATGCCGTCCTGGATGCACGGCTGGTCGCCGATATCGCCTATGCGCCAGCGGAAAACCGGCTGCGGCTGAAAGCGCAGCTTGCCGAACCGAAGGGTGGACTGCTGGCAGGTTTTCTCGGCCTGCCCGACAATCCCGCGGTCAACATCGATCTCGACGGCCAGGGACCGATATCCGACTGGAGGGGTAAAGTGCAGGCCGCTCTCGACGGACAGCAGCGCGCCGCGATCGAGGCTCGGCATCAGATCAGTGCGGACGGACTGCACCACCTCGACCTCAAGGGCGGCGGCGACCTGAGCTCGCTGCTTCCAGCTGCGTTCCGGCCGCTTTTCGCCGGCCAGACCAATATCGATCTTGCCACCACCTTCAACGACCACGGCAAGATCGATATCCAGACCGGCAATATCGCCACCGGCAGCGTCGTCATCGCTGCCTCGGGCACGCTCGATCCGGCCGGCAACAACAGCCTGAATGCCAATCTGCTCGGCACATCGGGGCCGGTCGATTTCCGCTGGCCGCTCGCCGAAGGCGAAGCACGCTTCCTGATCTCAGGCCTCAACCTGGCCCTGACGGGCGATGCGCAGGCGGCCCGACTGAATGTCAGCGGCTCGCTCGATACCGCGACCCTGCCGCAAGCCGTTATCGGCAATGTCAAGCTGACGGCAAAGAGCGACTCCTTCAATCTCGCCGCCCGATCCGGCAGCGTCCAGCTGCGTCTCGTTGCCGGCGACATGACCTTTGCGGAGCCGAACCTCAATCGTGCCGTCCAGGGCCCGGTCACGATCGCCTCGCCCCTGCAGATAACGCCCGGCAGCATCGGCTTCAACGGCACCACCCTCGAAAGCGCCAACATCATCGGCGGCCTCAACGGCTCGTACCGGTTGGCAGACCAGGCGCTGACCGGCAACGTCAAGCTTACCATCGCCCCGGCAGCCTTGCCGGCTGCGGTCTCGGGCAGGTTCGACGGGCCGATCTCGCTGGAAAGCCAAGTGACCGGCACCATCCCGTCGAAATTCGCGCTGTCCAACCTCGTCGTGACCTCCGGCACGCTTGAGGCCGCCGGCAATGTCGCGCTCGACGGCTCGAAGGTGAATGCCGATCTTTCCGGCCGGCTGCCCGACATCGGCAAACTCATCACCGGCGCCAACGGCGGGGCCGGATATGCGGTAAGAGTGGGCGGCGAGCTGCCAGCCATCTCGGTGACGGCCAATCTCAAGTCCCCCAGCCTTGAAATGGCCGACCGGACGCTGGGCAACCTCAATATCGACCTGTCGGGTCTTGCCGATCCCAAGGCGCCGCAGGGCAAAATTGCCGCCACCGGCACGATCGACGGCCAGCCGATCGCCATCAACGGCGACATCAGCTCCGCGGACGGCCGGATGCGTATTCCGGCACTGACCGCCGATATTGGCGGCAACCGGCTGACCGCCAATCTAGAATTCTCGCCCGCCCTGCAGCCGACCGGCGCCCTGACCTTCGACTTCCCCAATATCGGCCTGCTCGCGGCACTCGGCGGGCAGAAGGCCGAAGGCGATCTCAAGGGATCGCTCGGCGTCGCCAGCGACAATGGCAAGATCGCGCTGAAGCTGCGTGCAACAGGCGCCTCGATCCGCCGTGATACGCTTGCGATCGTCAAGCCGGATATCGATGTCACGGTCAGCGATCTCTCCACTTTTGCGGCAAACGGCACGGTCAAGGCCGAGGAACTGAATGCTGGAGCAAACAGGCTTGCCGGCCTTGCGCTCGGTTTTACCAGGCAGCAGAACCAGACCGTTTTCGATCTCAATGCCGCCTATGACGGCAACCCAGTGCTGGCCGCCGGCAATATCGAGATGGCCGATGGGGCGATCGACCTTAACCTTGACCGCTTTTCGGCAAGCCCCCGCAATATCCCGGTCGAACTTGCGGCACCGACGCAGGTCGCAATCACCGGCGGCACCGCCAGCCTGACCGGCCTGACGCTGAAAACAGGCACCGGCTCGGTAAGCGTCACCGGTTCGGCAGGCGAGACGCTGAAGCTCGATGCCGATATTCACGACCTGCCGGCCGCTCTCGCCAACGGTTTCGTACCGAACCTTTCGGCCGGCGGCACGATCTCCGGAAAGATTGCCGTGACCGGAACGCCGGCCGCACCCGTCGCCGACTTCAAGCTCGACTGGAAGGATGCGACGACTGGCCAGACCAAGGGAGCCGGGCTGGCGCCGCTCGGCATCACCGCCGGCGGCAAATTCGCCGACAATAAGCTCGATTTCGACACGACGATCGGCAGCGGTGACGGCTTGTCGCTTAAGGCCGCCGGCAATGTTGCACTCGCCGACCCGAAGGCGCCGGTGCTTAATATCGACGCCGATATTCTCAACCTGCCCGCCCGCATCGCCAATGGTTTCGTTCCTGATCTTGCCGCAGCAGGCGTGATCACCGGGAAGGTCTCGGCGACCGGACCGCTGTCCGCGCCGACCGCCAATTTCGATCTCGATTGGAAAGATGCTGCGACCAGCCACACCAAGCGCGCCGGTCTTGGCGACCTCGCGGTGAAGGCATCCGGTAAATTCGCCGACAACAAGCTTGATTTCGACACAGCGATTGCGGGCGCCGACAGCCTCTCGCTGAAGTCAAACGGCAATGTCGCCGTCACAGGCACGACGATCGGCAACGTCGAGGTCGATGCAACGCTCAAAAATATCCCGGCGGGCATCGCAAACAGCTTCGTCGCCGATCTTGCCGCCAAAGGCGCGATCTCCGGAACGGTTTCGGCGGCAGGCTCGCTTGCTGCTCCCACCGCCAATTTCGACCTTAGCTGGAAAGATGCTGGGACGAGCCACACCAAGCGTGCCGGTCTTGGCGACCTCGCGGTGAAGGCATCCGGTAAATTCGCCGACAACAAGCTTGATTTCGACACAGCGATAGCGGGCGCCGACAGCCTCTCGCTGAAGTCAAACGGCAATGTCGCCGTCACAGGCACGACGATCGGCAACGTCGAGGTCGATGCAACGCTCAAAAATATCCCGGCGGGCATCGCAAACAGCTTCGTCGCCGATCTTGCCGCCAAAGGCGCGATCTCCGGAACGGTTTCGGCGGCAGGCTCGCTTGCTGCTCCCACCGCCAATTTCGACCTTAGCTGGAAAGATGCTGGGACGAGCCACACCAAGCGTGCCGGCCTTGCGGACCTCGCGGTGAAGGCATCCGGTAAATTCGCCGACAACAAGCTTGATTTCGACACAGCGATAGCGGGCGCCGACAGCGTCTCGCTGACGGCGAACGGCAATGTCGCCGTCACAGGCACGATGATCGACAACATCAAGGTCGATGCAACGCTTAAAAATATCCCGGCGGGCATCGCAAACAGCTTCGTCGCCGACCTCGCCGCCGAAGGCGCGATCTCCGGAACGGTTTCGGCCGCAGGCTCGCTTGCCGCTCCCACTGCCAATTTCGACCTTGATTGGAAAGATGCCGCGACCAGCCACACGAAGCGTGCCGGCCTTGCCGCTCTCGGCCTGACCGCAGCGGGAAAATTCGCCGATAACAAGCTTGATTTCAACGCCGCGGCCAGTGGCGCCGAAGGCCTCTCGCTGAAGAGCACCGGTAATGTCGCCCTCGTCGGCACGACGGTCGAAAACATCAAGGTCGATGCCGAGATCGCCAAGATTCCGGCCAGTCTCGCAAATGCCTTCGTTCCGGACCTGGCGGCCGGCGGCACGATATCGGGCACCCTGTCCGCCGCCGGGACCCCCGCCGCACCGAATGCCGACTTCAAGCTCGCCTGGACCGATGCCGCGACCAGCCACACCAGAAGCGCTCATCTATCGGGACTGGCGCTTGCCGCCTCCGGCCATTTCGCCGACAACCGGCTCGATTTCGATGCCGATCTCGGCGGCAAGGACGGCCTCTCGCTAAAAGCCAAGGGCAATGTTGCAACGGCAGGCACCTCGGTCCGCAATCTTGACGTCAAGGCCGATCTCGCCAATCTGCCGGCAGCGCTCGCCAACGGCTTCATCCCCGGTCTTGCCGCCGAGGGCACGGTGTCGGGAACCGCATCCGTCTCCGGCGCTCTGCCCAAACCCGCCGTCGATTTCAAGCTCGACTGGAAGAACGCCGCAACCGCTCAGACCAAAAACAGCGGCCTTTCCGGCCTGAGCGCGGCGGCATCCGGAAAATACGCCGATGACAGGGTCGACTTCGATGCCAACCTTGCCGGCAAGGACGGGGTGCTGGCCAAGGCCACCGGCGGCGTCACCATCGCCGGAACGGCCATCCGCGATCTTTCGATCAATGCCGATATTCCCGCACTTCCGGCCAATATCGCCAATGCCTTCGTTCCCGGCCTCGGTGCCGAAGGCACACTTTCGGCTAACGCCGTCACGTCGGGAACGCCTGAAAATCCGATCGTCGATTTCAAGCTCGACTGGAAGGATGCGGCCACCAGCCACACCAAGGCTGCCGGCCTCTCCCGCCTGGCGCTGGCGGCGACGGGAAAATACGCCGGTGACCGGCTCGATTTCGATGCCAATCTCAGCGGCAGCGGCGGCGTTGCGCTGAAAGCCGCCGGTAATCTTTCGCTCGCCGGCACCTCTATCCGCGCGGTCGATGCCACCGTGAATGCCTCCAATGTTCCGGCTGCGATCGCCAACAGCTTTGTTCCGGGCCTTGGAGCCGAAGGCGCGGTCTCGGCAACCGCAAAGGCCACCGGCGCGCTATCGGCGCCCTCGGTCGATTTCAAGGTCGACTGGAAGAACGCCGCAACCAGCCAGACAAAAGGCGCCGGCCTTTCGCCGTTCACCATCGGCGCATCAGGCAAACTTGCCGGAAACAGGCTGACGGTCGACACCAGTCTTGTCGGTGATGCCGGCATGTCGCTGAAGGGCGGCGGCAGCGTCGTGATCACCGGCAATCGCGCCCTCGATATGCGCTTCAACGGCAATCTTCCCTTCGCCGTGCTTGGCGCGCCACTCGCGCAACAGGGCCTCGTCGCCGACGGCGTCGCCACCCTCAACTTGCAGGTTGGCGGAACCGCGGCGGCACCTGTCATCAACGGCACCGTCTCGACCAATGGCGCCAAGCTCGTCGATGTCCGGCGCAATCTCGCCGTCAACAATCTCGCGGCGACGGTCACCTTCAACGGCAGCCAGGCAGTGATATCGCGCCTCAGCGGCAGCCTCGGCGGCGGCGGCACGATTTCGGCAAGCGGCACCATCGGCATCCAGCCGGCCGGCGGCTTTCCCGCCGATATTTCGATCAAACTCGACCAAGCGGTCTATGTCGATGGAACGCTTGTTGTCTCCACGGTCAACGGCACGCTCGGCCTGCGCGGGCCGATCATGAATTCGACGTTGAGCGGCAAGCTTCGGCTGGACAAGACCTCGATCACCGTCCCGGAAAAATTGCCGACCTCGCTCAGGGAAATCGACATCCGCCACAAGAATGCGCCGCGAGCGGTGCTTGCCCAGTTGCGCGACGATGGCGAACGGAAACCCACCGAGAAATCCTCCACGATCACCCTCGATCTCGAAATCGACGCGCCTTCGCATATCTTCGCACGTGGCCGCGGCATCGATGCCGAGCTCGGCGGCAAGGTGACGATCCGCGGAACGGCGGCAGCGCCGATCGTAACCGGCGGATTCACCATGCGCCGCGGCCGCATGACCATTCTCAACCGCCGTCTGGATTTCACCGACAAAAGCAGGATCACATTCGCCGGCGACCTGACGCCGGCGCTCGATATGGAAGCGACCTCGACCTCCGGCTCGACGACGCTGACCGTCGACGTCGCCGGACTTGCCACCGACCCGGCAATCACCTTTTCCTCCTCGCCGCAGCTGCCGCAGGACGAGGTGCTGGCGCAGCTGATCTTCGGCCAGTCGATGTCCAAACTCTCGCCGGTGCAGATCGCCCAGCTCGCCGACGCCGTCAGCCAGCTGGCCGGCAACCGCTCGACCTCGCTTTTTGAAGGCCTGCGCAATCAGCTCGGCGTCGACGATCTCGATATCAGCACCGATTCCAAGGGCCAGACGAGCGTCAGCGTCGGCCGTTATCTCAACGACCGCACCTATTTCGAATTGCAGCAGGGCGGCGCAGCCGGCGCCAAGGCAATCATCAACCTCGACGTCGGCCGCGGCGTCAAGCTGCGGGGTGCCGCCGGCGGTAATGGTGCCGGCGAAGCGGGTGTCGTCTACGAACGGGAATATTGAGCCGGCTTAGCGTCTGCGGCTGCCCCTCACCCTAACCCTCTCCCCGTAAACGGGGCGAGGGGACGTGCCCTGCGCGAGAGGTGGGAGAGGAACGGAGAGGTCGCGGCATATCGCCTTCGCCCCGCGGGTGGGGAGAAGGTGCCGGCAGGCGGATGAGGGGCTGGTTCGCCGATTCCTCAGCCGGCGTCTCGCACGACAATGTCCTAAAACCCCGTCTTGCTCGTCTTCAGTAGAATATTGCTCTCGGTCGAGTTGATGCCGTTGATCAGCCGAATACGGCGTAGCGTCTCATCGAAAGAGGCAAGGTCGCGATCCTCGAGTTCGGCGACGAAATCCCATTTGCCATTGGTGCTGTGCAGGGCGCGGACCTGCGGCAGGCCGCGCAGCTGATCGGCCACCCTGTCGGCGAGTTTGCCGAGCACCTCGATCATGACGATGGCACGCACCCCGGCGGACCGCGTCTCATGACCGGTGCGGATGGTGAAGCCGACGATGGTGCCGCCGGCGACCAACCGGTCGATTCGGGCGGCAACCGTTGCCCGCGAAGCGCCCGTCATCGCCGCAAGCGAGGAGACGGAAATCCGGGCATTGTGGCGAAGCGCACTCAGGAGCTCGGTATCGAGATCGTCCACGCTGATCACTTTGTCAAAATAGGTTTATCATATTGCGCAATCATAATCCATTTCTGACACTTTTCCATCTTTTTGCCGTCAGCCCTTTATCCCACTATCGGCCAAAACGGCCTCACCACGGAGCCCTCGAATGAATGCCCAACCGCAATCTGTCACACTTATCGGCGCGCCGCTGGAAGAAGGTTCCGGCCGCAGGGGCGCCGCCATGGGCCCGGCGGCCCTGCGCATCGCCGGCGTCGATCAGACGCTGATCGAGCTTGGCCACGACGTCGCCGATCTCGGCGATCTCAGGATCGTACCGGCGATGGATCTGCCGAATCATCCGAAGGCCCATAATCTGAGAATCGTCGGCGCCTTCACGCGGGCGCTCGAAAGCAGCGTCCATGATGTCGCCGCCTCGGGTCGCTTTCCGCTGATCCTCGGCGGCGACCACAGCCTCTCCATGGGCAGCGTCTCCGGCATGGCGCGTTACGCCGCCGGCAAAGGCCGCCCGCTTTTCGTGCTCTGGCTCGATGCACATGCCGATTTCAACTCTCCCGCCACCTCGCCATCCGGCAACATTCACGGCATGCCCGTCGCCTTCTTCTGTGGCGAGGCGGAGTTCGCCGAGATCCTGCCGAGGGATCGTGCCTTCGTCGACCCGAAGAATGTCTTCCAGGTCGGCATCCGTTCGGTCGATGCGCGTGAGCGCGAGGAAATCCACGAACACGGCGTTAACGTCTTCGATATGCGCGCGATCGACGAGCAGGGCATCGGCGCCATCATGCGTGAGATCCTCGATGTGGTCGCCAAGGCGAACGGCCTGCTGCATGTCAGCCTCGACCTCGATTTCCTTGATCCCGAAATTGCCCCCGGCGTCGGCACGACGGTGCCCGGCGGCGCGACCTTCCGCGAAGCGCATCTGGTGATGGAAATGCTGTCCGACAGCGGCCTCGTCTCGTCGCTCGATCTCGTCGAACTCAATCCGTTTCTCGACGATCGCGGCAAGAGCGCCCGCGTCCTAGTGGAGCTGACGGCAAGCCTCTTCGGCCGCCGCATCTTCGATCGCCCAACCCGTGCCGCGTAGAAGGCACGCGCCGCCTGGAACTCACTTATCGGCATCATGATCTAGAGGGGAAAGAACCATGAACACTTCGGAAAAACTGATCGCCACCGAACAACGTCTCGGCGCCCACAACTACAAGCCGCTCGACGTGGTGCTGACGCGCGGCGAAGGTGTTCATGTCTGGGATACCGACGGCAATCGTTATCTCGATTGCCTCTCGGCCTATTCCGCCGTCAACCAGGGCCATTGTCACCCGAAAATCCTTGCCGCCATGGTCGAGCAGGCGGGCAGATTGACGCTCACCTCCCGCGCCTTCCGCAACGATCAGCTCGCCTATCTCTATGAAGAGCTCGCCGCGCTCACCGGATCGCACAAGATCCTGCCGATGAATTCCGGCGCCGAAGCGGTGGAGACCGCCATCAAGGCGGTGCGCAAATGGGGATACGAGGTCAAGGGTGTACCGGAAGGCCAGGCCGAGATCATCGTCTGCGCCGATAATTTCCATGGCCGGACGCTGAGCATCATCAGTTTCTCCACCGATCCCGACGCCCGCACCGGTTTCGGCCCCTACACCTCGGGATTCCGCACCATTCCCTTCGGCGATGCCGAAGCCTTCGAGGCCGCCATCAACAGCAATACGGTCGCCGCCCTGATCGAGCCGATCCAGGGGGAAGCAGGAGTCATCATCCCGCCGGCAGGATATTTCACCCGCATCCGCGAGCTCTGCACGGATAACAACGTCACCCTCATACTCGACGAAATCCAGACCGGCCTCGGCCGCACCGGCAAGCTGCTGGCGGAGGAACATGAAGGCATCGAGGCCGATGTGACGCTGATCGGCAAGGCGCTGTCCGGCGGCTTCTATCCCGTCTCTGCGGTGCTTTCCAATTCCGCGGTACTGGGGGTGCTGAAGCCCGGCCAGCATGGCTCCACTTTCGGCGGCAACCCGCTCGCCTGCGCGGTGGCGCGCGCGGCGCTGAAGGTGCTGACGGAAGAGGGTATGATCGAGAACGCCGCTGATATGGGCGACTATTTCCTCGAAGGCCTCAGGTCGATCCGCTCGAACATCGTCCGGGAGGTGCGCGGCCGCGGCCTGATGATGGCTGTCGAACTGGAACCCGAAGCCGGCGGCGCGCGGCAATATTGTCATGCGCTGAAGGAACGCGGCCTGCTCGCCAAGGACACGCACGACCATACGATTCGCCTCGCTCCGCCGCTGGTTATCACGAGGGAGCAGGTCGATTGGGCGGTCTCGCAGATCGAAAAGACCATAAGCTGAGGTGAATCGAGCACGAAACCTCCGCAAATCCGGTTCCCGATTTAGATTTGGGCAACACTCTTCCGCTAATGTCGTCGATAACCGTAACGATGCTTGGCCGAGCGCAAAGCCATCGCGTGGTGTGAAGGCAAAGCTCGTCCGCGCCAATGGTGGCGCGCCCGCTTCTGCCCTGGCTTACGACAGTTGGGAAGAATTCTATGACCACGATCAATTCCACTAGCTTCAGCGGCGATACGCTCGAAATCATTGCCTTCCGCCTGCATGATCAGGAATTCTGCGTCAAGACCACGACCATTCGCGAAATTCGCGGCTGGGCGCCGTCGACGCCGATCCCGCATGCGCCGGCCGATGTCATCGGCGTCATGAACCTGCGCGGCTCGGTCATCCCGATTATCGATCTTGCCTATAAGCTCGGCATGAAGAGCACCGTCGCCAACGAACGCAGCGCCATTGTCGTCGCCGAAGTTCACAGCATGGTCATCGGCATGCTCGTCGACCGCGTCTCGGATATTCTCACCATCTCCTCCAGCCAGGTCCAACCGGTGCCCGAAGTGACAGCCTCCTTCGACCGCGCCTATTGCGAAGGCATCATCGCCTCGGAAAATGGCATGATCTGCTTCCTGAACCTTGCCAAGATGTTCAAGGAAAACGAGACGGATGAACTAGCGGCCTGATCGCCATCAAGCAATTCGAAGAGTTGAAAACCGCCCGTCCCGGGCGGTTTTTTGCGCGTCTGAGGTAAATCGCCGCGTTCATCCGTATCACATCATATTATTAGCAATAGCTTTTATACGCTAAATTAACCACGCTCCCTCAGTATGGTCGTGAAGCATACGGATGATAAGTCTCCGGTATAGAGGAGTGATAACCGGAGACCGGTTGTCCCCTGCACCGGCATACCTCGCCAGCCCCTTCGCTTCTCCAGCCGAACAGCGCAAGCTGTGCATCTCAAAGGGACAAGAATGTTTGGTCTAGCCTCCGATTCGAAATACATTCTTGACGCCATCTCCAAGTCGCAGGCGATCATCGAATTCGATCTCAACGGCAATATTCTCACGGCGAACGAGAATTTCTGCAAAGCGCTTGGTTATCGCCTCAACGAGATCGTCGGCAAGCACCACAGCATGTTCTGCGAGCCGGCCTATGCGGCGACGCCCGAATATCGCGCCTTCTGGGCGCGGCTCGGACGCGGCGAATATGACGCCGGCGCCTATAAGCGCTTCGCCAAAGGCAATAGGGAAATATGGATCCAGGCGTCCTATAATCCCGTTTCCAAAGGCGGAAAGCCGTTCAAGGTGGTGAAATTCGCCGCCGATATCACAGCCGCGAAGAAGCAGGCGGTCGAGGATTCCGGTAAGCTTGAGGCGATCTCGCGCTCGCAGGCGGTAATCGAATTTACCCCAAAGGGCGAGATCCTGACCGCGAACGAGAATTTCTGCCAGGCCATGGGATATTCGCTGGCCGAAATCGCCGGCAAACATCACAGCATGTTCTGCGACCCGGCCCACACCCGCACGGAGGAATACAGCAGCTTCTGGCAGCGTCTTGGCAATGGCGAATTCATTGCCAACGAATTCGTCCGCTTCGGCAAAGGCGGCCGCGAAATCTGGATCCAGGCAGCTTATAACCCGATCGTCGATGCCAACGGCAAAGTCTACAAAGTCGTGAAGTTCGCAACCGACGTCACCCAGCGAATGAGCGCGATCTCCCTGCTCGGCGGCGCGCTGCGCCAGCTTTCCGAAGGTGATCTGACGAAGACGGTGGATACGCCCTTCGTCCCCTCGATGGAGCAGTTGCGGCACGACTTCAACACCGCGGTCAAAGGTCTTGCCGATACGATGAAGACCATCGGCGAGAATGCCATTGCGATCGCCGCCGGGTCGAGCGAGATCGGTACATCGGCGGACTCCTTTTCCAAGCGTACGGAACAGCAAGCCGCGTCGATCGAAGAGACCGCTGCCGCGCTGGAGGAGATCACCACCACCGTTAACGATTCCAGCCGCCGCGCCGATGAGGCGGGCCGCCTTGTCGCTGTGACAAAGCAGGGCGCCGAGCAGTCGGGCGTCGTGGTCCGCAACGCCGTCGCCGCCATGGACCAGATCGAGCAGTCCTCGCGCGAAATCACCAATATCATCGGTGTCATCGACGATATTGCCTTCCAGACCAATCTCCTGGCGCTGAATGCCGGCGTCGAAGCCGCCCGCGCCGGCGAAGCCGGCAAGGGTTTTGCAGTGGTGGCCCAGGAAGTCCGCGAGCTCGCCCAGCGCTCCGCCAAGGCCGCCAAGGAGATCAAGGCGCTGATCAATACGTCGAGCGACCTCGTCAAGAACGGCGTCGGCCTCGTCGGCCAGACAGGTAAGGCGCTCGAGGAGATCGTCACCCAGGTCGGCGATATCAACGGCAATGTCGTCGCCATCGTCGAAGCCTCACGGGAACAGGCAACCGGTCTCAAGGAAATCAACCAGGCGGTCAATTCGCTCGACCAGGCAACCCAGCAGAATGCCGCCATGGTCGAGGAGAGCACCGCCGCCAGCCACAGCCTGGCAACGGAAGCCGAAACGCTGCGGGTCCTGCTGGCACGATTCCGACTGCCCGGTCAGACCCGCACCCAGGCCGGGCCTCAAACCGCCGGCAGGCTGGAAGCGAGACAGGCAGGCTCGCCGGCGCTGCATCTCGTTTCGCGTGTCGGCAAGGCGCACGGCGCTGCCGCTGCAACCGCGCGGAGCTGGGAAGAGTTCTGAGCCACACCCCATAGCTCGCGATTATTTCTGCGTAGCGAGGAAGAAGCGCGCCGCATGAGGCCCATGCGGCGCGCTTTGATATCTTTACCCGAACAGCGCGAAGGTCGCCTTCAGCGTTACCCAGACACCCCAGAGCAGCGGAATGCCGACGACGGCCCAGGCAAGCATCGCCTTGGCGTCCAGCCCACCCGTGCCGATGCCGAAGGAGCCGGTCGGCCCGGCATTGACGGCCGCCGACTTCGCCTGCAGCGCAGCGACCTCACCATCGGACATGAACCATTTGTCCGAAAGCGGCCTGATCAGTGAATTGGCAACAAGGCCGAGGGCCAGCATGCCGGCGAGGATGTACATCGTGCCGGTATAGAGGCTCGGACCGGGAGCAACGCCGGCGGCGATCTGCGCTTCGCGGATATAGTTGACGACGACGGGACCGACGATGCCAGCCGTTGCCCAGGCCGTCAGTAGCCGCCCGTGGATGGCGCCGACGAATTGCGTGCCGAAAATATCGGCGAGATAGGCCGGGATGGTCGAAAAACCACCGCCATACATCGACAGAATGACGCCGAAGGCGAGAACGAACAGCGCCTTGTTGCCCATACCGGCGAGGCTAGGCGCCAGCGCATAAAGCGCGATGCCGATGATGAAGAAGCAGTAATAGGTGTTCTTGCGGCCGATCTTGTCGGAGAGCGACGCCCAGAAGAACCGCCCGCCGATATTGAAGAGCGACAGCAGGCCGGCAAAACCCGCGGCGATCGTGGCGATCGACGCCTTCTGGCCGGCGTCGAGCTGCGCGAAACCGACATCCGGCAGGCCGATCAGCGAGCCGGCGAAGATTTCCTGCAGCATCGGCGACGCCATGCCGAGAACCCCGATGCCGGCCGAAACGTTGAGGCAGAGCACCGCCCAGATCAGCCAGAACTGCTTTGTCTTGTGAGCATCGCGCAGATGCACATGTCTGGTCGTGATCATCGTGCTCTTGGCCGCGGGCGGCGTCCAGCCTTCCGGCCGCCAGCCGGCCGGCGGAATGCGATAGCCGAAGGCGCCGCCCATCATGAAGACGAAATAGATGACCGCCATGACGATGAAGGTCTGCCAGACCCCGACCGAGGTATCGGTCTTGAAGGCATTCATCAGCAAGTTGGCAAGCGGAGCGCCGATCATCGCGCCGCCGCCGAAGCCCATGATCGCCATGCCGGTCGCCATGCCGCGCCGGTCGGGAAACCATTTGATCAGCGTCGAGACCGGCGAGATGTAGCCGAGCCCGAGACCGATGCCGCCGATGACACCGGCGCCGAGCCACATGAGCCAGAGCTGATGGGTGATGACACCGACAGCGGCAAGCACGATGCCGCCGCACCAGCAGCAGGCGGAAACGACGCCCGCCTTGCGCGGACCGGCCCGCTCCAGCCAGCCGCCCCAGATGGCGGCCGACGAGCCCAGCAGAACGAAGAACAGCGTATAGATCCAGCCGAGGTCGGCAACGCGCCAGTCGCAGGTGGTGGTAAACAGCGCCGAGGCGAGTGTCAGATCGGGGCAAGCGGTCGGGGCGGTCATCCCGAGCGACTTCGACAGCGGCAACCAGAAGACGCTGAAACCATAAGCCATGCCGATGCAGAGATGGATGGCGAGCGCGGCCGGCGGCACCAGCCACCTGTTAAAACCGGGTTTCGAGACGATCCTTTCACGATCGAGCAGGCCCGAGCCTGCCACCGCTCCGTCCGTACGTGTTTCCGCTGCAGTCATGAACAACTCCTCCTTGTTTCAGACCTTGCTGTGATTGGAGCGCTGCCGTCTTTTCAGGAGCGCAAAGGACGCTGTACCACTTTAAATTCCATTTTTTCTATTTTAAATCGATTTAAATTCTATCGCTGGCATAGCCGTAGGCAGCAAGCTGCTGCCCTTTCCGGCATGCGCCAACTTCGGATTACCGGATCTGTTGTGCTTCCGGCTCAGGTTTGCGGATCAAGGGAGCGGCCTGCAGCACGAGGGCATCCAGGCCGTTTTCCTCCTTGTTGAGAATTTCGAACAATTGCCGCCGCATACGCGGCTCCCAGAATTTGTTGATATGATTGGCGACCCCTTCCACGGCCTCGCTTGCCGGCTGGCTCTTGAAGAAGGTGGCAATCTGGTTTGCCATATAGACAAGCTTGGTCTTGGTATCATGCGACATCGGCGATGCTTCCAGGCGAGATGCGGTGCGGGTGGGTGAAAATCTCGAAATCCTCGCCGCGCACCAGGGCGACGAGCGTCATGCCGGCCTCTTCGGCCGTTCGGATGGCAAGAGCCGTCGGCGCTGAAATGGCGATGAGCACGGGTGAACCGAGGATCGCCGCCTTCTGCACCATCTCGACCGAGAGCCGGCTGGTCACGGCGACGGCGCCGTTCCGGCCGTTTTCGCCAGCGTCGATGACGGCGCCGCAGAGCTTGTCGAGCGCATTGTGCCGTCCGACATCTTCGCGCACGGCAAGCAATCCCTTGGCCGGAAGATAGAAGCCGGCGCCGTGCACCGCTCGCGTCTCGCGATGCAGCGGCTGCGCTTCGTTCAGCAGCGAAACGGCGCGTACGATATCGGCATGCGACAGCGTCAGCGGCGATGCCGAGACATCCGGCACCGGCCGCACCGCCTGCTCGATCGATTCGATGCCGCAGAGCCCGCAGCCGACCGGCCCCGCCATGCTGCGGCGTCGTGCCCGCAGCCGATCAGCGACGTCGTCGACAAGGCTCACCTGCACATCGATCCCCTGCTCGCCTTCGACGATCTCGATGGCCGCTATCTCGGTGCGTTCGGTGATAATCCCTTCGGTCAGGCTGAAACCGACGGCGAAATCCTCGAGATCATCGGGCGTCGCCATCATCACCGCATGCGAGCTGCCGCCATAGGAAAAGGCGATCGGCACTTCTTCCGGCACGATGCGCGAGCCGGAATGCATGAGGCCGTTGTGGCGGGCGGTTTCGGGAGCACGGGCGGTAGTCTGGAAGGTCATGATGCAAATCCCTTCTTGCCAAACCACCCCCGCATTTTCACTCCGCTGCCTCGAGCTTGCCGGCGATGCGGCGCGATTGCCGTGCCTGCTCGTCATATTCCATCTGCCAGTTGCTCGGCCCGTTGGAGGGCGAAACCTGCACCGCCGTCACCTTATACTCAGGGCAATTCGTCGCCCAGTCGGAAAAGTCGGTGGTGATGACGTTCGCCTGCGTATTAGGATGATGGAAGGTCGTATAGACGACGCCCGGTGCAACACGATCGGTAATCAGCGATCTCAGCGTGGTGTCGCCGGAGCGGCTGACGAGCTTCACCCAGTCGCCATCGCGAATGCCGCGCTGCTCGGCATCATGCGGATGGATTTCCAGCCTGTCTTCCGCATGCCAGACGACATTCTCGGTCCGCCGCGTCTGCGCCCCGACATTGTACTGGCTGAGGATGCGGCCGGTGGTGAGCAGCAGTGGGAAGCGCGGCCCGGTACGCTCGTCGGTCGCCACATATTCGGTGCGGATGAACTTGCCCTTGCCGCGCACGAAGCCGTTGACATGCATGATCGGCGAGCCGAGCGGGTTCTTCTCGTTGCATGGCCACTGCACCGAGCCCATCTTCTCGAGGTAATCGTAGGACACCAGGGCGAAACTCGGCGTCGTTGCGGCAATTTCGTCCATGATTTCAGACGGATGGGCGTAATTCCAGTCGAGCCCCATGGCCTGAGCAAGCTTCTGGGTCACCTCCCAGTCGCCATAGCCGTTGCGCGGCGTCATCACCTTGCGCACCCGGTTGATGCGGCGCTCGGCATTGGTGAAGGTGCCGTCCTTCTCGAGAAAGGTCGAGCCTGGCAGGAAGACATGAGCGTAATTGGCGGTCTCGTTGAGGAACAGATCCTGCACGACGACGCATTCCATCGCCGCAAGGCCGGCCGCGACATGCTTCGTATCGGGATCGGATTGGAGAATATCCTCGCCCTGGACGTAGAGGCCCTTGAAGGAGCCGTCGACCGCCGCGTCCAGCATGTTCGGAATGCGCAGGCCGGGCTCGTTATTGATCTTCACGCCCCAGAGCTTTTCGAAGATATCCCGTGTCGCATCGTCGGAAATGTGCCGGTAGCCCGGCAGTTCGTGCGGGAAGGAACCCATGTCGCAGGAGCCCTGCACGTTGTTCTGGCCGCGCAGCGGATTCACGCCGACGCCGGGACGGCCGATATTGCCGGTCGCCATCGCCAGATTGGCGATGGCGATAACCGTGGTCGAACCCTGGCTGTGTTCGGTAACGCCGAGACCGTAATAGATCGCGCCGTTGCCGCCCTTGGCATAGAGCCTTGCCGCGCCGCGCAGATCCGCTGCCGGCACGCCGGTGAAGATCTCGGTCTGCTCGGGGCTGTGCGCCGGTTCGGCGACGAAGGCGGCCCAGTCCTCGAATTCCGACCAGTCGCAGCGCTCGCGGATGAAGGTCTCGTCATAGAGCCCTTCGGTGACGATCACATGCGCCAGTGCGGTCATGACGGCGACATTGGTGCCGGGCTTCAGCGGCAGATGGTAGGACGCCTCGACATGCGGCGACCGGACGATATCAGTGCGGCGCGGATCGATGACGATGAGCTTGGCCCCCTGGCGCAGCCGCTTCTTCAACCGCGAGGCGAATACCGGATGGCCGTCGGTCGGGTTGGCGCCGATGATGACGACGACATCGGACTGTTCGACGCTGTCGAAATTCTGGGTGCCCGCCGAGGTGCCGAAAGCCTGGCCTAGGCCATAGCCGGTCGGCGAGTGGCAGACGCGGGCGCAGGTATCGACATTGTTGTTGCCGAAACCGGCCCGCACCAGCTTCTGCACCAGATAGGTTTCCTCGTTGGTGCAGCGCGAGGAAGTGATGCCGCCGATCGCGTCGCGACCGTATTGATACTGGATGCGGCGGAACTCCGACGCCACATGCGCGAAGGCCTCGTCCCAGCTTACCTCCCGCCAGGGATCGCCGACCTTTTCGCGGATCATCGGGTTGAGGATCCGGTCCTTGTGGGTGGAATAGCCGTAAGCGAAACGGCCCTTGACGCAGGAATGGCCGCGATTGGCCTGGCCGTCCTTCCACGGCACCATGCGCACCAGTTCCTCGCCGCGCATTTCCGCCTTGAAGGAACAGCCGACGCCACAATAGGCGCAGGTGGTGATGGCCGAATGTTCGGGCTGGCCGATCTCGATCACCGACTTTTCCGTCAGCGTCGCCGTCGGGCAGGCCTGTACGCAGGCCCCGCAGGAGACGCATTCGGAATCGATGAAGGCTTCATGCGCACCCGAGGAAACCTTGGAGCCGAAACCACGCCCCTCGATCGTCAGCGCGAAGGTGCCCTGCACCTCTTCGCAGGCGCGCACGCAGCGCGAACAGACGATGCATTTGGAGGGGTCAAAGGTGAAATAGGGATTGGTTTCGTCCTTCGGCGTCCATTTCAGATTGATCTCGCCATGGTTGCGCGCCCTGACGTGGTTGTCGCCGTCATAGCCATAGCGCACGTCGCGCAGCCCGACGGCGCCCGCCATATCCTGCAATTCGCAATCACCGTTGGCTGCACAGGTCAGACAGTCGAGCGGATGGTCGGAGATATAGAGTTCCATCACGCCACGGCGGATATCCTTCAGCCGTCCTGTCTGCGTGTGCACCACCATATTGGCCGCCACCGGCGTCGTGCAGGAGGCCGGCGTACCGTTGCGGCCCTCGATCTCGACGAGACAGAGCCGGCAGGAACCGAAGGCATCGATCATGTCGGTGGCGCAGAGCTTCGGCACCTCGATGCCGGCCTCCATCGAAGCGCGCATGATCGAGGTGCCCTCCGGCACGCTGATCTGCTGCCCATCGATGGTGAGCGTCACCATCACCTCGGATGTCGAAGCGGGAGTGCCGTAGTCGATTTCATGGATGAGAGACATGGTCGGCCTCCTGTACGGAAATGGAATTGAGCAGGTCACGGCATGGGGCTTGGAAGATCATCACTCAGCTGCCTCCACCATGGGCGCCGGCGAAAAATCCTCCGGGAAATGCGTCATGGCGCTCATGACGGGATAGGGGGTGAAGCCGCCGAGCGCACAGAGCGAGCCGAATTTCATCGTGTTGCAGAGATCGGCGAGCAGCGCCCGGTTTTTCTCCGGCTCGATACCATGGGCGATCTTGTCGGCCGTCTCGACGCCGCGCGTCGAGCCGATGCGGCAGGGCGTGCACTTGCCGCAGCTTTCGACGGCGCAGAATTCCATGGCGAAGCGCGCCTGCTTCAGCATATCGGCGCTGTCGTCGAAGACGACGAGGCCGGCATGGCCGATCAGCCCGTCCTTGGCGGCGAAAGCTTCGTAGTCGAACGGCGTGTCGAACAATGCCCGCGGGAAATAGGCCCCAAGCGGTCCGCCGACCTGCACGGCCTTGATCGGCCGCCCCGTCGCGGTGCCACCGCCGATTCGGTCGACGATGTCTCCGAGCGAAAGACCGAAGGCCGTTTCGTAAAGACCGGCATATCTGACATTGCCGGCGATCTGCAGCGGAATGGTGCCACGCGAGCGGCCCATGCCGAAATCGCGATAGAAGGCGGCGCCCTTCTCCAGGATCACCGGCACGGAGGCGAGCGAGATCACATTGTTGATGACGGTCGGACAGTTGAACAGCCCCTGATGCGCCGGCAGCGGCGGCTTGGCGCGCACGACGCCGCGCTTGCCTTCGAGGCTGTTCAAAAGGGCCGTCTCCTCGCCGCAGACATAGGCACCGGCGCCGGTGCGCACCTCGATATCGAAGGCGTGACCCGAGCCGAGCACCGACGGGCCGAGTATCCCGGCCTGACGCGCGATGCCGACGGCTTCGGTCATCACGGCGATGGCATGCGGATATTCAGAACGGGTGTAGACGTAGCCTTTGGTCGCTCCGGTGGCGAGGCCGGCTATCGCCATGCCCTCGATCAGCACGAAGGGATCACCCTCCATGATCATCCGGTCGGCAAAGGTGCCGCTGTCACCCTCATCGGCATTGCAGACGATATATTTGCGGTCCCCCGGGGCATCGAGAACAGTCTTCCACTTGATCCCAGTGGGAAAGCCGGCGCCGCCGCGTCCGCGCAGGCCGGAATCGGTGACTTCCTTGACGACTTCGGCGGATGTCATCGAAACGGCCCGGCGAAGGCCGGCCAGGCCGCCATGCGATTCGTAGTCGGCCAGCGACAGTGGATCGGTGATGCCGCAGCGGGCGAAGGTCAGGCGGGTCTGTTCTTTCAGGAACGGGAGGTCTTCAACCTCCCCGAGACAGAGCGGGTGATCGCCGCCGGTCATCATCCCGGCGTCGAACAATGCAGGCACATCCTTTGCTTTCACCGGTCCGTAACCGATGCGTTTGCCGGCGACCTCGACCTCGACAAGCGGTTCCAGCCAGAACATTCCGCGCGAGCCGTTGCGCACGATCTCGGCATCGAGGCCGCGGGCGGCGATCTCCTGGGCAATCGCCTTTGCCACCTTTTCGGCCCCGAGCGCCAGCGCGGCGGCATCTCGCGGAACATAAATCTTGAAGCTCATCGGCGTGCCTCCGCAACGAGTTCCGCCGCCAGCTGATCGTCAACCCGGCCATAGACCTCGCCATCGAGCATCGCCGATGGCGCGCAGGCGCAGAGCCCGAGACAGTAGACCGGCTCCAGCGTCACGCTGCCGTCGAGCATCGTTTGATGAAAATCGATGCCAAGCAGCGTCTTGACGCGCTCGGCCAGCGCATCGCCGCCCATCGACTGACAGGCCTCGGCGCGACAGAGCTTCAGCACATGCCGGCCGGCGGGGTGGTCGCGGTAATCATGATAGAAAGTCACGACGCCATGCACCTCGGCACGGGAGAGGTTCAGTTCCTCCGCGATCACGGGCACGGCTTCCTGCGGGATATAACCGAATTCGTCCTGAACTTCGTGTAGAATGGGAAGCAGCGGCCCTTCGAGGAAGCGAAGATCGGCAATGATCGCACGAGTGCGCGCGGCAATATCGCCTTCGGCGATATAAATGGTCATAAGGCAGCCCTCCCGACGGCTTGCTCGTTGCGGAATGGCGGCCCCTCCAGCCGAGCACCATCCGCCGCAAGCATCTCAGGGAAGCCGCCAGGGATCAATAAAGCTATCCTGTGGAACGATAGTTTTTTTCTATCAGAGTTCTTCATCTCGCACGAGCACCCGCGCTTCATGCAGCAAGGCAGAGACCAGCGGCGTGAAGGGCTCGCGATAGGGCGCGACAAGGCCGACGAGATGATGGGCCTCCGGCTCGACGATCGGAATCATCCGGATTTCCACCGGAAAACCAAAAGACTTGGCGACATTGCGCGGCATGATGCTCGCCCAGCGGCCGGTTCGAACATGCGAGAACAGCACGATCATCGAGTTGGATTCGAGCGTCGGATGCACCGTGGCACCGGCTTCCGTCAGATGCCGATTGATGATTCGGCGGTTCTGCATGTCGGCGGTCAATAGACAAAGCCGAAGATCGCCGACCTCTTTCCATGTCACATTGTCGCGATCGGAGAGCGGGCTGCCCGCAGCCGTGATCAGGTGATAGCGCTCGGCATAGAGCGGAACGCTGGTGACACGGCCGAGCGGCTCGTTTTCGAGATAGGTGATGCCCGCATCGATTTCGAGGTTTTCGAGCATGCTCAGCACCTGCAGAGAATTGCGCGAGACGATCGAGAAGGTGACGCCGGGATGCCGTTCCTGAAAAGGCGTGGTAATGCGCGAAAGCATGGCGAGCGCCGTCGGAATGGCGGCAAGGCGAATATGGCCGGAAAGGCCGCGGCGGGCGGCGCGCATTTCCTCGCGCATGGTGCGGGCGTCGCCGACGATGCGCCGGGCCCATTCCAGCACGCGCTGCCCCTCCGGCGTCAGCCCTTGAAAACGCGAACCGCGCTGCACCAGCATGACCCCGAGCTGATCCTCGAGCTGCCGGATCGCGGCCGATAGCGTCGGCTGCGAAATCCCGCACTCCTCCGCAGCGCGGCCGAAATGCTTTTCATTGGCTAGGGCGATGAAGAATTCCAGCTTGTCGATCATCCGGGCTCCCGCGACATTTCGCGTCTGGCCTCATCTTCGACACAGCAACCGTGCTCCGCAAGGGAATGAATCAAGTTAAGGCGACGCGCCTTAACAGTTTTCCGCAGCGGGAAAAAGATCGAACAGAGATTCGAGGAAGGCAAGCACGCTGACATTGCCGATACTGTAATAAACCAGCCTGCCTTGGCGGCGCGTATTGACTAGGCCTTCGAGCCTCAAACGCGCAAGCTGCTGCGAAACCATCGCCTGCTGAATGCCGAGAATATTCTCGATTTCACCGACCGTCCGCTCCTCTTTTGCCAGGATGCAGAGGATCAGCAATCGGGTGTGATGCGCCAAAGCCTTCAGCAGATCGCTCGCTTCATGGGCTTTTCCGGCGAGTATGTGCAAGTCCTGGCCGGTCATCCCCGGCTCCGGTTTAGGCAACGGCATTCGATATCTCGGAAGGGAGGCGATTTGGTAGATCAGAACAATAGCATATTCGTACAAACGAATTGGTCAATAGTGATGAAATGCCAAAAAAGGTCCAAGTAAATCAGCAGATAAGCTGTCCGCCGTTGATCTCGATCACCTGGCCGGTAATGTATCCCGAGAGTAAGGGAGCCGCCAGGAACAGATAGGCGGGAGCGCAATCCTCTGCCGTGCCAAGCCGCTGCAGGGGGATGGATTTCCGGGTCTGCTCCAGCTTTTCTCTGGAGGAATAGCGCTCGTGGAAATCCGTCTCGATCGTTCCCGGCGAGACGCAGTTGACGCGGATGCCATCCGGGGCAAGCTCGCGGGCAAGCGCCTTGGAATAGGTCGCAACGAAGGCTTTCGAGGCCGAATAGATCGACGAGCCGGGGCTGCCACCGGTGAGCGCCGAGATCGAAACGGTGTTGACGACGGCAGCACCCTCGGCCGCCTTCAATGCCGGCAGCAATGCGCGCGTCAGCGCCACTACCGAGGTCTGGTTCAGCCGTATGACCGCTTCATATTCGGCATCGGTCAGCGTCGCAGCGGGAAAACGGCCGAGCATGGTGCCGGCATTGTTGACGAGCACATGCACCCTGTCGAAGAAAGCCAGAACATCGTCGGCAAATTGCACCGCACCGCCGGCGGCAGAGAAATCGGCATGCAGCAGCAGCGCCCGTCTTTCCGATTCAGCCGTCAGCAGGAAATCCGGCAGGTCCCGCCCCGGCTTGCGCCCGGTATGGACGATCACTTTCGCGCCGCAATCCAGAAACTGCCGAGCGACTTCGAGGCCGATGCCGCGGCCGGCGCCGGTGACGACGACATTACGATTTTCAAACAGTCTGGGATGAAACACGAAGCCGTCCTCCTCGGATGCGTCACCTGCCCTTAACATATGAGCACACCGACCGAAAGAAAGGCAGGCATCGATCTTTCCGGGGAGATCCAGGACTAAACAACGAGCTCGTTTTCGGTCTCCAGAAGCCGCGCACCCGGCCCTTCCCTGCCGAGCCGGTCACAGGGATTGCGCAACGGACAGCTTTCGATCGACAGGCAGCCGCAGCCGATGCAGCCGGTCAGGCGGTCGCGCAGCAGACTGAGCCGATTGATTCGTGCGTCGAGATCGTCCTTCCATCGCGCCGACAGCGTCTGCCAATCGGCGACGGTCGGCGTGCGCCCCTGCGGCAGGGACTGGAACGCCGCCTGGATTTCCGAAAGCGGAATGCCGACACGCTGTGCCACCTTGATGATGCCGAGGCGGCGAAGCACATCGCGCCCGTAGCGGCGCTGATTGCCGCGGGAGCGGATGCTCGAGATCAAACCCTTGGTCTCGTAAAAATGCAGCGCCGAGACGGCAAGGCCGCTGCGTTCCGCCACTTCGCCGACAGTCAGGAGCTTTCCGAGCGGCGCTGCCGAAATACCATCCATCGCCTCTTGACCTCAATATTGGTTGAGGTCTTATACCCTTTGCTTCTGCGATCGTAAAGCCCGATCGGGCGCTCCCGCTCTTACTCCGATAAGGGCGCTGGCACCCCTTACGCCGATATTGCCGCCAGAGGCAGCAAGCTGCGGTCCCGTTCCCGGCAGGTACGGGCCCACCGAGGAACACCCGAGCGGGATCCCGCTCGGGTGTTTCCCTCACAACAGAGCTTTTCCGACCGTGCGGACGGGTTCCCAAATTTGCGGTTGCGGGAAGAAAACACGGGTGATAGTTTCCGACGAAATAACAGGGGAGCTCCGTATTGCCGGGGCTGAGATATGAGGCGCTAGCCTCTGGACCCTTTAAAGCTGATCTGGGTAATGCCAGCGGAGCGAGGTTCAGATGTTCTCAGGCGCAGAAGTGTCACTTTATCCGATGTCCGGCAATGTCGTCGGCATCATTCGCGATGCCGTCAAGACGCTCGATCCCTATCGCGGCCGGCTAGGCATCGAGACCGAAATCAAACGCTGATGACATCGCCGCAACCATCGGATTCGCACCTTTCCGCGCTCCGCGCCGCTCTCTATCGGGGGTTCCCCGCCTTGCTCGCGGGCTGCGCCTTTTTGGCGGCATGGGAACTCTATGTCGATCTTTCCGGCATCAAGCCTTCCATTCTGCCGGCGCCTTCGCGCATCGTTATCCAGGGCTGGCTGAACCGTGAGGCGCTGATATCAAACACCTGGCCGACGCTTGGTGCGACGCTCGGCGGTTTCGCGCTGTCGCTTGCCTTCACCTTCACCTCTTCGATCCTCATGGATTTCATGCCATTCATGCGCCGGGCATTGCTGCCGATCTTCATCGCCAGCCAGACCCTGCCGCTGGTGGCGATTGCGCCGCTCGTCGTCTTATGGTTCGGTTTCGGCCTTTTGCCGAAGATCCTGCTGGTGGCGCTCGTCACCTTCTTTCCGCTGCTCGTCGCCCTGCTGCAAGGCTATGAATCGACCGACCGCGACATCGCCGAATTGCTGCATTCGATGAAGGCGAGCCGCTGGCGCGTTTTCCGCCTGGCACGGCTTCCCTCGGCGCTGCCCTATTTCTTCGCCGGCCTGAGGATCTCGATCACCTATGCCGTCGTCGGCGCGATCTTTGCCGAATATGCCGGCGCCGCAAGCGGCCTCGGCATCTATATCCTCAACGCCAAGAACAATTTCCGTCCCGATCTCGTGCTCGCCGCCGTCGTCGTCAGCGCCGTGCTGACCCTTTGCCTGTTCGGCCTAACACTCTTGATAGAGCGCCTCCTTATGCCCTGGCAGCCATCCGGGGAGCGGCGCCGATGAGCGACAAAATGGTCGAACTGCGCAATATCGCGAAATCTTTCGACGGCATGCAGGTACTGGGCGATATTTCGCTCGGCGTCGGGAACGGCGAGTTCGTTTCGATCGTCGGCCCGTCCGGCTCCGGAAAATCGACGGTGCTGCGATTGCTGACGCAGTCGCTTCGACCCGATTCCGGCTCGGTGCTTTTCAATGGCGCGCCGCTTGAGGAAGCGCCGCATTCCTTCGCCTTCATGCCGCAGCGTGATGCGCTGATGCCCTGGCGCCGGATCATCGACAATGCGGCCCTCGGCCTCGAGGTAAAAGGCAAGAGCCGCCGCGCGGCCCGCGCCGCTGTGGCGCCTTTGTTCCAGCGCTTCGGCCTTGCCGGCTTCGAACACCATTATCCGTCCGAACTATCGGGCGGCATGCGCCAGCGCGCCGCTCTGCTGCGCACCGTCGTCCAGACCCAGGACATGCTGCTGCTCGACGAGCCTTTCGGCGCGCTCGACGCGCTGACGCGCACGCAGATCCAGGAGTGGCTGCAGGGCATGTGGACCGAACACCGCTGGACGGCGCTGCTGATCACCCATGATGTCCGCGAGGCGGTGTTCCTCTCCGACCGCATCTATGTGCTTTCGGCCCGCCCGGCGCGCATCATTCGAGAATTCCGCGTTCCCCTGCCCCGCCCCAGAAGCCTTGCCGATCTCGGCTCGCCGGCGGCCCAGGCGATCGAAACCGAAATCCTGCAGACCCTGCTTCATCCGCTGGAACAGGATGATCTTAGGCCGGTCGGCCTAAAATCTGCATCCTGTTCTGAACTAAAGAGTTAGATCATGACGCCGAAAACCGCGCACACTTTCGGCACCATGCTCTAGAGACCTGAGGAGGTCATCATGCTGCTTCTCACCCGTCGCCAGACGATTTTCGCCGCCATCGCGGCAGGCCTTGTCGGCCGCCCGGCCTTCGCCCAGTCGGCGCCCGCAAAGGCTCGCATCGCACTCGACTGGACGCCCAACACCAACCATATCGGCATCTATGTCGCCAAGGCGAAGGGTTTTTATGCCGCCGCGGGCCTCGATGTCGACATTCTACCCTATGCCGATACGAGTGCCGGAACGCTGGTATCGAACGGCGTCGCCGACTTCGGGATCAGCAGCGAGATCGAGGCCATCACGCAGCGCGCCGCCGGCGGTGACGTGAAGATGGTCTACGGCGTCGTCCAGACTGAAACAGCACGCCTGATCTTCAAGGGCGGACGCGACGACATCAAGAGCCCAAGGGATCTCGACGGCAAGACCTATGGCGGATTCGGCGGCACCTGGGAGAGCGCGCTGATCTCCGCGATGATCCGCAACGATGGCGGCAAAGGCGAGGTCAAGACCGTCACGCTCGGCACCTCCGCCTATGAAGCGCTGGACAATGGCTCGATCGATTTCACCCTGGAGATCTATACCTGGGAAGGCGTCGCCGCCGAACTGGAAAACCGGAAGATCGCCCGCTTCCACTATTCCGACTACGGCATTCCCGACGAGCAAACCACGGTCATCGTCTCCAGCGACACCTATCTTTCGGCCAATCGGGAAAATGCCCGCGCTTTCATTCAGGCGACGCGAAAGGGTTATGCCTATTCCGTTGATCATCCCGACGAAGCCTGCGCGCTGCTGATAGCGGAGAGCAACGGCGCGCTGATGAACGCCGAATTGGTGAAAGCTTCGCAAAAGGCATTGATCGAAGGACACTTCCTGAAATCCCAGGCCGGTGTGATCGGCACCCTCGATCCGGCCAAGGCCGATGCTATCGGCGGCTTCATGGTCGAGAACGGCATTCTGGTCGATGCGAATGGCGCCGCACTCAAGGAGAAGCCGGACTTTTCCACCTATTATACCAACGACCTGCTGGCCTGAGTCCAGCCCTGGCCTTGCCCGCCGCGGCGTTCCGCGGCAAAGTCTTGAGCTATAAGGCGAGGGACAGATGCGACAACAGGAGAGATTGGCCGGAGCGGACTTTCTGCGCGCGACGGCTTGTCTGCTGGTGCTTGCCCACCATCTCGCGCTCCGGCTGGATATGCGCAGAATTCCCGACGAACTGGCAACGACTGCGCAGATCCTCCGCTTCGGCAATTTCGGCGTTGCCATCTTCTTCGTGCTCAGCGGCTTTCTTCTTGCTCATCCCTTCTGGCGCGCGCTCGACGGCGGCGGCGAGATGCCGAGCCTCCGCCATTACACGATCCGCAGGGCGGCGCGTATCGCGCCGGGCTTCTGGGTGGCAGCAACCGTCAGCTTCGTCCTCAGCCTGACACTGCTTGCCCTGCCGCTGACGCCGGAACTCACGCTTCGCTACGTCTCCGGGCTGCTGTTCATGAGCCAGTGGCATTGGCGCACGTTTTTTCCGGTCGAAGCCGACGGCCCGCTCTGGTCCATTCCCTTCGAGGTCACCAGCTATGTGCTCCTGCCGGTCTGCTTTCTCCTGCTGTTTCGTTTGCCTCTCCTCAGGCAGCGTCCGCTGCTTGCCCGCTTGGCCTGGCTTTGCGTCGTCGCAGGCGTCGTCCTCGCCCATCTGCTGATCCTCACCATCTTTCCGCTCGACGACATCGGACGCGGCTGGCAGTACGGCCTGCAGGGTGGGGCGAAAGAGTGGATGCCGAGATATAATCCGATCGGCTTCTTCGCCGTCTTCGCCCTCGGCGCGCTGGCCGCCGGCATCGAGATCATGCTGAGAAGGCGGTCCTCCTTCTGGTTCGATGCCGCAGCGCTGCTCACCCTCGCCGTTGCCGGCTACCGCCTCGTCATATCGCCGGGCGGCACCCCTGAAGCTTACGGCTGGCTCGATATCCCCTATGGCTTCCCGGTCTTTCCGCTGGCAATCGCAACGGCGCTCGTTTCGCTCTGCCATTCGCAACGTCTGGGCAGGCTACTCGACAATGCGCCCGTCCGCTACATCGCAAAGATCTCCTTCGGCATCTATGTCTGGCAGGAGATCATCCTGATATCGATCCAAAGGCTCGACCCTGGTTCGTTCGGCGTCTCCTCGGAAAATGTCGTCACGGGCTGGCTGCAGTCCTGCGGACTGGCGGCAGCGCTCGTCCTTCTCGTCGCCAGCCTCAGCTACCACCTGCTGGAGAAACCGGCGATCGACCTCGGCAACCGACTGACATCATGCCCATCCGATCGGGCTACTCCTTTCAAAGTATAAGCTTTCATTCAACGCAACTACAGGCGTTAAGGTTAACGCGAAATACTCCCATTTTTGGCTTCTTTAGGGTTACGAAATTCTTTTTTATACCGATGACAAACGTTACGTGACGATGTATCTGTCTCCCGGTAGTTCAGTATCGCATCTAAACTTGTGGACCTTGCGTAATGAATGCTTTTACTTCGAAGACGAATTCACGCTTCGATCCGTCTCAGCGTCAGGACAAAACCAAGACCCTGGTTATCGCGAACTCCAACATTCGCCAGCCGGATAGCTTTTCGCCTGTCGAAAGAAAGATGGCTGTACGGCTGGGCGTGAAGCGGCTGTTCGACATTGTCGCCTCAGGCAGCGCCCTCATCGTGCTCGCGCCGTTTTTTCTGGCGATTGCTCTCTTCATCAAACTCGACGATGGCGGCCCGATATTCTTCCGGCAGATCCGCTGGGGACTGAACGGACGGAAGATCACGGTCTTCAAATTCCGCTCGATGCGCACCGACGATTGTGATCCGAGCGGCATTCAGCAGACCGTCAAGGGCGATAGCCGGATGACCGGCATTGGCGCGGTCCTCAGACGGACGAATATCGACGAGCTGCCGCAGCTTTTCAATGTCCTCATGGGCGATATGTCGCTGGTCGGTCCGCGATGCCATGCGATCAACATGCGCGCAGCCGGCAGGCTCTACGAAGAGCTGGTGCCGCACTACCACCAGCGCCACATCATGCGCCCCGGCATCACCGGCCTAGCGCAGACACGCGGCTGGCGGGGCCCGACGGCGCGACCGTTGCAAGCTCGCGCCCGCATTGCCTGCGATATCTATTATGTCAAGAATTTCAGTCTGTTGCTCGACCTGAAGATTCTGCTGAAGACGCTCGTCATCGAGCTGCGTGGCGGCACCGGCTTCTGAGACGATCCGGCGTGGCGGCGAAGGCCGCTTGTTCGTTTGAACCCGCCGTCAGACATTGTCCGCCGGATCCCTGGAGACGAGCAGACACAAAAAAGGCGGCTGTTGAGCCGCCTTTTCACTATCGAAAAATCGATTGCGATCAATCCTGCTGGACGACGCCATTCAGATGCGTCAGTTCCATGATGAAGTGCTCGAGTTTCGACTTGCGTTCGTGCAGCTCGGTATCTTCGAGCTCCTTGCGAGCGGCCTCGATGCGGCGGGTCAGTTCGTCTTTGTGGAGTTCCTCGACCGGAACCGCTGATTCGGCAAGCAATGTGCAGCCGGTCGGCAGGATATCGGCAAAACCGCCGAACACGACATAGTCCTGCTTCTTGCCGGAGGCCGAACGCACGCTCACGACACCCGGCTTGATCGTCGTCATCGTCGGCGCATGGTGCGCCATGACGGTCATTTCGCCTTCAGTCGCAGGAATGACGACTTCAGTCACCATCTCCGACAGCAGCAGACGCTCCGGCGAAACGAGCTCAAAGTTGAAATTGTCAGCCATCAGTGACTTACCTTCTCGGCTATGGCTTTCGCATCTTGCAATTGGGTCCCGCAGAACGGGCAGTGCATTATCGCCCGATCGAGATAGCCGAGGCCTTCCTCGCTCTGAACCAGACCGACCACCATCATCAGCACGCCGTTATCGGCGCGATAGATGGTCGGCGCGGCTGGTTCCGGAAGATCCGCCACGACCCCCTTCAGAGGATCGCAGCAGAATATCTCGTCCAGCGCGTCGCTCATCAAGCAGCTGCGAGCTTCTTGGCCTTTTCGACCGCTTCTTCCATCGAGCCGACCATGTAGAAGGCAGCCTCCGGCAGGTGATCGTATTCGCCGTTGACGAGGCCCTTGAAGCCCTTGATCGTGTCTTCCAGAGCAACCAGCTTGCCCGGCGAGCCGGTGAAGACTTCGGCGACGAAGAACGGCTGCGACAGGAAACGCTCGATCTTGCGGGCGCGGGCAACGGCAATCTTATCCTCTTCGGACAGTTCGTCCATGCCCAGAATGGCGATGATATCCTGCAGGGCCTTGTAGCGCTGCAGCGTCGACTGGACCTTACGGGCGACCTCGTAATGCTCTTCGCCGACGACCATCGGGTCGAGCATGCGCGAGGTGGAGTCGAGCGGATCGACGGCGGGGTAGATGCCCTTTTCGGCGATCGAGCGCGACAGAACCGTCGTCGCGTCAAGATGCGCGAACGAGGTTGCCGGCGCCGGGTCGGTCAAGTCGTCGGCCGGAACGTAAATGGCCTGGACCGAGGTGATCGAGCCGGTCGTCGTCGTGGTGATGCGTTCCTGCATCTGGCCCATGTCGGTTGCGAGCGTGGGCTGATAACCGACGGCCGACGGGATGCGGCCGAGCAGAGCCGACACTTCGGAACCTGCCTGGGTGAAGCGGAAGATGTTGTCGACGAAGAACAGAACGTCCTGACCCTGGTCGCGGAAATGTTCGGCAACCGTCAGGCCGGTCAGAGCGACGCGGGCGCGGGCGCCCGGCGGTTCGTTCATCTGGCCGTAAACCAGCGCGGCCTTCGAGCCTTCGCCGCCGCCATGCTTGTTGACGTTGGATTCGATCATTTCATGGTAGAGGTCGTTGCCTTCACGGGTACGTTCACCGACGCCCGCGAAAACCGAGTAACCACCATGCGCCTTGGCGACGTTGTTGATCAGTTCCATGATCAGGACGGTCTTGCCGACGCCGGCGCCGCCGAACAGACCGATCTTGCCGCCGCGCGCATAGGGCGCCAGAAGGTCGACGACCTTGATGCCGGTGACGAGGATCTGCGCTTCCGTCGACTGCTCGACATAGGACGGCGCATCCTGGTGGATGGCGCGCTTGTGCGCAGTGACGAGCGGGCCAGCTTCGTCGACCGGCTCGCCGATGACGTTCATGATACGGCCGAGCGTCTCGTTGCCGACCGGAACCATGATAGGAGCGCCGGTATCGCTGACTTCCTGGCCGCGCACGAGACCTTCGCTCGAGTCCATCGCAATCGTACGGACTTCATTCTCGCCAAGGTGCTGTGCAACTTCGAGAACCAGACGGACGCCATTGTTGGTGGTTTCCAGCGCGTTCAGGATCTTCGGCAGTTCGCCTTCGAAAGCAACGTCAACGACGGCGCCGATAACCTGTGTGACCCTGCCGACAGAGCCGATCTTGGGGGTAGCTGCCTCAGCCATTTTCTGACCCTCTTTTCCTAGCCTCAGAGCGCTTCCGCGCCCGAAATGATTTCAATGAGTTCCTTGGTGATCTGCGCCTGACGCTGGCGGTTGTAGCTCAGCGTCAGTTTGTTGATCATCTCACCGGCATTACGCGTCGCATTGTCCATGGCGCTCATCTTCGCGCCCATTTCGCCGGCGACGTTCTCAAGGAGCGCGCGGAAGATCTGGACGGAGATGTTGCGCGGGATCAGGTCTTCGAGGATCGAAGCCGGATCCGGCTCATATTCGTAGACCGCGCCGGCATGCGCCGCATCTTCGGCCTGCACTGCGCCCGTCGAAGCCGGGATGAGCTGCTGCGCCGTCGGAATCTGGCTGATCACCGACTTGAACTCGGAATAGAACAGCGTGCAGACGTCAAATTCGCCAGCCTCGTACATCTCGATGATGCGCTTGCCGATCTGGTCCGCATTCTCGAAGCCGATCTTCTTGACGTCGCGCAATTCCTTGCGCTCGATGATCAGCGAAGCATATTCGCGGCGAAGGATGTCGTAACCTTTCTTGCCGACGGTGAAGATCTTCACTGTCTTGCCCTCGGCAACCAGCTTGCGCACATGCTCGCGGGCGAATCGGGCGATCTGCGAGTTGAAGCCGCCGCAAAGACCGCGTTCGGCCGTGCAGACCACCAGCAGATGAACCTGGTCCTTGCCGGTCCCGGTCATCAGTGTCGGCGCGCCGTCCGCATCGGTAACGGCCTTGGCGATGTTCGCCAGCACCGCACCCATGCGCTGCGAATAAGGCCGGGCGGCCTCGGCCGCCTCCTGCGCACGCCGAAGCTTCGCCGCGGCGACCATTTTCATCGCCTTGGTGATCTTCTGCGTCGCCTTGACGGAGGCGATCCGGTTTTTCAGATCCTTAAGTGAAGGCATCCGTGATCCGTCCTAACTTAGGGCCTGATTACGCGAAAGACTTTGCGAAGCTATCGAGAGCAGCAGTGAGCTTGCCCCTGGTATCATCGCTGATTGCCTTTTCCGTGCGGATCGCGTCGAGGATGGCGGAGCCCTCCGAACGCAGATAAGAGAGGAAGCCCTGTTCGAACTTGCCGACCGAAGCAACCGGCAGCTTGTCGAGAAAGCCGTTGACGCCAGCGAAGATCACCGCGACCTGCTCTTCCGTCTTCAGCGGCGAGAACTGCGGCTGCTTGAGAAGTTCGGTCAGGCGTGCACCGCGGTTCAACAGGCGTTGTGTCGCAGCATCGAGGTCCGAACCGAACTGGGCGAAGGCGGCCATTTCGCGATACTGGGCGAGCTCGCCCTTGATCGAACCGGCAACCTGCTTCATCGCCTTGATCTGCGCCGACGAACCGACGCGGGAAACCGACAGACCGACGTTCACGGCCGGGCGGATACCCTGGTAGAACAGGTCGGTTTCAAGGAAGATCTGGCCGTCGGTGATCGAGATGACGTTGGTCGGAATGAAGGCCGACACGTCGTTGCCCTGCGTTTCGATGACCGGAAGAGCGGTCAGCGAACCGGCGCCCTGGTCGTCGTTCATTTTCGCAGCGCGCTCGAGCAGCCGCGAGTGGAGGTAGAAAACGTCGCCCGGATAGGCTTCGCGGCCCGGCGGGCGGCGCAGCAGCAGTGACATCTGGCGGTAGGAAACGGCCTGCTTCGACAGGTCGTCGTAACCGATCAGCGCATGCATGCCGTTGTCGCGGAAATATTCGCCCATCGCGCAGCCGGCAAACGGAGCCAGATACTGCATCGGCGCCGGATCGGAAGCGGTCGCCGCGACAATGATCGAATACTTCAGCGCGCCGCGCTCTTCGAGCACCTTGACGAACTGGGCAACGGTCGAGCGCTTCTGGCCGATGGCGACGTAGACGCAGTAAAGCTTCTCGCCTTCCGGGCCGTTGTCGTGAATGGCCTTCTGGTTGAGGAAGGCATCGAGAAGAATAGCGGTCTTGCCGGTCTGGCGGTCGCCGATGACCAGCTCGCGCTGGCCGCGGCCGACCGGGATCAGCGCGTCAATGGCCTTGAGGCCGGTCGACATCGGCTCATGAACCGACTTGCGCGGAATAATGCCGGGAGCCTTGACGTCGACGCGCGAACGGCGCGTCGCGTTGATCGGGCCCTTGCCGTCGATCGGGTTGCCGAGCGCGTCGACGACGCGGCCGAGCAGTTCCGGACCGACCGGGACGTCGACGATGGCGCCGGTCCGCTTGACGGTGTCGCCTTCCTTGATGTCGCGGTCGGAGCCGAAGATGACGACGCCGACATTATCGGATTCGAGATTCAGCGCCATGCCGCGGATGCCGCCCGGGAACTCGACCATTTCACCGGCCTGGACATTGTCCAGACCGTAGACGCGGGCGATACCGTCACCGACGGAGAGAACCTGGCCGACTTCCGAGACCTCTGCCTCTTTGCCGAAATTTTTGATCTGGTCTTTGAGAATTGCGGAAATTTCCGCGGCGCGGATATCCATCAGCCAACCTCTTTCAATGCGAGCTTAAGAGTGGAGAGTTTGGTACGAAGAGACGTATCAATCTGGCGGGACCCGACCTTTACGATCAGACCACCAAGAATTGACGGATCAACCGTGACGGCAATCGTCACGTCTTTGCCGGTAACGCTCTTGAGTGCCACCTTCAATTCGGTTTCCTGCGCTTGCGAAAGCGCATGCGCCGAGGTGACCTCGGCGGAGATTTCACCGCGATGGTTCGCGGCGATGATGCGGAAGGCCTTGATCATGCCCGGCAGGGCGAACAGGCGGCGGTTGCGCGCCACGACCTTCAGGAAATTGGCGAAGAAGCCGCTGATTCCGGCCTTCTCGCTGATGGCGACGATCGCCTTCAGCTGGTCCTCGGCGGAAAAAACCGGGCTTGCGACGAAGCGCTTCAGGTCAGCGCTCTCATCCAGCATTGCCTGGAAACGGTCAAGATCGGCGGTTACGCTGTCGACGGCGCCCTGCTCGAGCGCCAGTTCGAAAAGCGACGAGGCATAGCGCTCGGCAACACCAGATGTAAGCTGGGACGTGTCTGCCACTGGCACAAATTTCCCTGATTTCAACCCAAAATCCGGCTCTCGGCGGACGCCGAACCTATGATCTTGAATTCGTTTTGATTTCCCCCAGAAACCACAAGAGAAGCCTCTTGCTTCTTCCGAAATTCGGGGTCCGTCTAACATAGGATGTTCGGACTCGCAACACGCGTAATGCCCGAATACGCCTTTCACATGAATTTCTGTTCGCAAAATTGCGCAACGGCCTGGAAGCCGGCCGGGGAAGCCGTTAGCCGGTCGCGAGAGTCATGTCTGGGTGAAGCCGAATACATAAAGCAGCGGCAGCGCCGCCAAGGCAATTTGCACAACCAGGAGTAAATAGTTGACGAGACTACTCCCCTTATCGGACAGGATCGAGATAATACGGGCAAAGGCCGCCATCGCAAAGGAGGCGCCGAGCGCCATGTAAATCCAGTCCTGGGCGAGCATGATCGCCGACAAGCCAAAGCCGAGATAGAAACCGCCCATCGAGCGCCCCTCCCCATACCCCTCCGGCCGCCCCTCCTGCGCCTGCAGACCGAGAAGACGGAAGCTATGGCCCGGTGCAAACATCATGATGAAGCCGGCAAGCGCCGTGAAGGCGGCGGAGCAAAAGGCGAGTTGCTCGCCGAGCTCGGTCGGAAAATAAAACTCCATGCATTAGCCCCAAATCACCCGGAAGAATCAGTGTTTTATGACATGGGCCGGAAAGGGAGGAAATGGCGGCGTGGCGTTTTAGAGAAAACTCTGCGGATCGATATCGAGCTGCACCTGCACAGACCCGCGCTCCTTCGGCGATTGCGACAGCATTGCCCGCAAAAAGCCCTGCATGTCGGAGTTGCGCCGGCCGTGCACCAAAAGGCGGAAGCGGTGGCGCCCGCGCACCAGCGCCAGCGGGGCTTCCGCCGGACCGAGCACCGAGATGCCGGATACCTGCGGCGCTGCATTGCGCATGCCACGCGCATGGTTTTCCGCGTCATGGCGGGTTTCGGCCGAAACGATGATCGAGGCGAGCCTGCCGAAGGGCGGCAATATAGCGCGTTCGCGTTCGCTGATCTCGCGCTCGTAAAAGGCATCGGAATCGCCTGAGACAATCGCCTGCATGACGGGATGCTGCGGCTGGTAAGTCTGCAGCAGCCCATGGCTCTTGAGGCCGGTGCGCCCGGCCCGGCCCGTCACCTGCGACAGGAGCTGAAAGGTGCGCTCGGCCGCGCGCGGATCGCCATTGGCAAGGCCGAGGTCGGCGTCGACGATGCCGACCAGCGTCATCAGCGGAAAATTATGTCCCTTGGCGACGAGCTGGGTGCCGATAACGATATCGGCCTCGCCCTTGGCGATCGCCTCCAGCTCCAGCCGCAGCCGCTTCACCCCGCCCATGATATCGGAGGAGAGAACGATCGTCCGCGCCTCCGGAAAATGCCGCTCTACCTCCTCGGCGATACGCTCGACGCCCGGCCCGCAGGCAACGAGGTGGTCGAGCGTGCCGCATTCCGGGCATGCCTCCGGCGTGCGCTCGGCATGGCCGCATTGATGGCATTGCAGCTGCTTGCGGAAGCGATGCTCGACCAGCCAGCTCGAACATTGCGGGCATTGGAAGCGATGGCCGCAGACCCGGCAGAGCGTCAGCGGCGCATAACCGCGGCGGTTGAGAAAGAGCAGCGCCTGTTCGCGTTTCTCCACCGTCTTGCCGATCGCCCGGATCAAGACCGGCGACAGGAAGCCGCCGCGCTCAGGTGCGTGGCGGCGCATATCGATGAGGTGCAAGTCCGGCAGCGCCGCGTCGCCGAAACGCGTCGGCAGGTGGACGGTGCTGTAGCGCCCACTCTGTCCGTTGACCTGGCTTTCGACCGACGGCGTCGCCGACACCAGGACAACGGGAAAATCGCCGATCCGGCCGCGCACCACGGCCATGTCGCGGGCATTGTAGAAGACGCGGTCCTCCTGCTTGTAGGCGGGATCGTGCTCCTCGTCGACGATGATCAAGCCGAGTTCCTCGAAGGGCAGGAAGAGCGCCGAGCGGGCGCCGGCCACGACGCGGACCTCGCCGGTCACCGCCTGGCGCCAGACCTTTTCGCGCATGCGCGGTGCCAGATCGGAATGCCATTCGGCCGGCTTTGCCCCGAAGCGATCCTGGAAGCGCTCCATGAAACTGGCCGTCAGCGCGATCTCCGGCAGCAGGATCAGCACCTGCTTACCGCGTTTCAGCGTCTCGGCGATCGCCTCGAAATAGACCTCGGTCTTGCCCGATCCGGTCACTCCGTCGATCAGCGACACCGAAAATTCGCCCTTGCGGACATCGGAAACGATCTCCGCGGCCGCCTCTTTTTGCGGCCCTTCGAGGCGGGCGGCGGCAAATTCGGGATCCGGTATCGCCACGACCGGCGGCGGCGGCAGGAATATCGTCTCAAAAATGCCGAGCGTGATCAGCCCGTCGACGACGCTGGTCGAGACCCCCGCCGCATGCGCCAGGCCGCTGCGCGTCCAGGACAAACCGTCGGAAGCCGTGTCAAGCACGCGGGCGCGCGCCGGCGTCGTCCGCTCCGGTTCGCCGCCGACGAATTTCAGCCCCTCCACCATCGGCTCCGGCTCGAAGGCGTTGGGGGCTCTCAGCGCCATACGGGCGACGAGGCCGGGCGGCGAGAGCGTGTAGGCCGCAACCCAATCGATGAAATCGCGCATCTCCCGGGTAAGCGGCGGGCAGTCGAAGACATGGCTGATCGGCCGGAGCTTCTTCGGGTCCACTCCATCCTCGCCGCCGTCCCAGACGACGCCGATCACCTGCCGCGGCCCGAGCGGCACCTGCACGACCGAGCCGGGCTCGACCGCCATGCCCTCAGGCACCGAATAGGAATAGGGTTTGGGCGCCGGCATCGGCACCAGCACGGGAACCGTTCGGTTCGCGAGCGGTGCGTCAAAAAGCGCGCCAAAGAGGTCGGACGAATCTGTGCTCATCGGGCGAGACCATGCCCGCAAATCGATGCAATTGGAACCGCAAAGACACGGCTGAGCGTCGGCAAGGAGTGTGGCGTCGGAGATCGCCGGCACCCTTACGAAAAGCTTGCCGGGCGAGCGATTGGCCGCATAGATTGCCGGAAGGATTGTTCGAAATGCCGGGGCCTTTGTTCTTCGGCCGCTTGAATTGGAGAGCCTCGATGGCCAGACTGACCGAAGATGCCAAGGGCGTCTATGTGATCGCCGTAACCCCGTTCACCGATGACGGCGCGCTCGATCTCGGCAGCATCGACAGCATGGTCGATTTCTACGAGGGCGCCGGCGTCACTGGCCTGACGGTGCTTGGCCAGCTCGGCGAGGCCCCGAAGCTGACCGCCGAGGAATCGCGCACGGTGGTCGAGCGTGTGCTGAAGCGCCTCGACGGGCGGCTGCCCGTCGTTGTCGGCGTGTCGGCGCCGGGACTAGCTCCGATGCGCGAACTTGCCGAAGCCGTCATGGGCGAAGGTGCGGCCGGCGTCATGGTCGCGCCGCCCTGGACCGTCAAGACCGACGACCAGGCTTTCGCCTTTTACCAGTCGGTCGGCGAGGCCCTCGGCGAGACACCCTTCGTGCTCCAGGATTATCCGCTCACCACCAATGTGACGATTGCGCCCAAGGTGATCGAGCGCATCGTCAACGAGGTGCAAAATTGCGTCATGCTCAAGCACGAGGACTGGCCGGGCCTTTCAAAAATCACCGCGCTCCGCGCCGCCAGCGATAGCGGCGCCATGCGGCGCATCTCCATCCTCTGCGGCAATGGCGGGCTTTTTCTGCCTGAAGAGATGGGCCGGGGCGCCGATGGCGCCATGACCGGCTTCTGTTATCCTGAGATGATGGTCGGCGTCGTCGCGGCCTATGCAGCCGGAAATCCGGATCGCGCCCACGAGATCTTCGACGCCTATCTGCCGCTCGCCCGCTATGAGCAGCAGCAGGGCATCGGGCTTGCCTCCCGCAAATATGTGCTTGCCAAGCGCGGCGTCATCAAATCCGCCACTCTGCGCAAGCCGGGCGCCAAGCTCTCGGCACCCGATATTGCTGATGTCGAGCGGCTGCTGGCCCGTCAGGCCATTCGTCTCAAAGAGATCGGGGCCTGAAGCTTAAAACATGAAGAACGAGCCTGAAACATCCCGACCGGAGGGGATGCGGGCAATTTCGACATAAAGCATATCGCCATCAGGCGCGTGAGGTCGGAACCCGAGAGCCTCCCAGAATTTGGTTGCGCCGGGATTGCCCGGATGAACGGTGACAACACTGCAGAAATCCCGCGCATGATTGAGCAGCGCCAAGGCCAGCAGCCGGCCGATGCCGTGGCCGCGCATTTCGGGGCTGACGTAGAAACGCCGCATCCGCAACGCTTGCGATAGGGCGGGTTCGACGGTCACACCCCCGACGCCGGCAAGCGCCTCCCCGACATAGGCGCCAAGCAGCCTCTCGCCGCCACGCTCGAACCTGATGTCGCCGGCCGACCATTCGTCGATAAGGCGGGCGATATGGAGATGACCCTCCCGCCGGGCCTCGCTTTCGAGGTCGGCGATCTCCCGCGGCAATCGATCGCGGATCACGCGGATATCGACCGACATGGCAAAACCTATTAGACTGCGGGAACGGCAAGCTCGCGAGGCGTTGCCGCAGCCGGGAGGCTGACAGGCACGAAGGTCGCGTCGCCATCCGCCGCCATATCGTGCACCGTATGTTTCTCCAGCGCCTTGGTCACATCGTTGAGATCACCGTCCAGATGTTCGGCGGGAATAAGGTTGCCGATCACGAAATCGAAACGGTCGCCGCGCTTGTTCAACAGCTCGTGAAAGACCGTCATGTCGCGAAGCTCGGTCGACCACTTCGCCAGCCAGTAGAACAGGCCGGAATTGCGCGCGGTCATGTGGACGGGAAGGATCGGCAGATTGTATTTGCGCGCCAGCCCGACGGCCGAGGTTTTCCACGGGCGTTCGTTCAGCCGGCCGTTGGCCCAATAGGCGATGCGGCCTGATGGGAAGAGCACCGTCGCCTTGCCTTCCCTGACCGCGTGGTTGGTCAATTGCAGCGTCTCGCGCGCCTTGAGCTTGCTCTTGTGCTCCTCGCGCCATTCGACGGGAATGATCATCTCGGCAAACCGCGGATTGACGCGGATCGCATCGCGATTGGCGAAGAACATCATATCCCGCCGGCGCGTCTTCAGGAGATCGAACACGGCGACACCGTCGGCGATGCCGGTGGGGTGGTTACTGACGAGAATGAAGCCGCCGGCATCGGGAATGCGTTCGCCGTTGGTGACGCCGATATCGAGTTTCAGCACGTCGCTCAGATATTCGAACGACTGGAAACCCGGCATCTTGGCGACGGCATTGGCGAATTCGATCGCCTTGTTGTAGCGCAGCAGCGTGTAGAGGAACGGCCGCATGACCGGCCAGAGCGGATGTTTTACGATCCTCTGGCCACGTTCGGCAATCAGCGTATCGACGATATGACCGGGCTTTCCCTGTGAAACGAGAGCGATCGCTTCCGCGAGCTGTCCGAAAGCCGTCATGGAGTCGCGCCGTGCCATGAAAGATCCTGTCTATGGGCTATAAGCTATCGCAGTGGAATATGATCTAAGGATGACAAAGGCTTGGCGGGCATTAGCAATTCCATAACCGTTCCTGTTTCAAATTGGCGGACTTGAAGGCAAATTCAAGGCCAGCGACGTGAACGAACTACTTGTTATCGCCGATCCGCGCCTGATGGCGGAACGGGCCGCATGGCTCGAAAATCTCGCCCGCGAGCGTCGTCTTTCCGAGCATACACTCGATGCCTATGAGCGCGACACCCGCCAGTTCCTGACCTTCCTGACCGGCCATCTCGCCGGCCCGGCGACGCTTGGCGATATCAGGGAGCTGCGTCCCGCCGATTTCCGCGCCTTCCTGGCCGCACGGCGCAAGCAAGGCTCCGGCGCCCGCTCGCTCGGCCGCAATCTCGCCGGCCTTCGTTCGCTGCTGCGCCATTTGGAAAAAATGGGCTTGGTCAATGCCGCCGGCGCCGGCGCGATCCGTTCGCCGAAACAGCCGAAATCGCTGCCGAAACCGCTGTCGGACACGCAGGCGATCACCGTCGTCAGCAACGAAGCCCAGCTTCATGACGAACCCTGGATCGCCGCCCGCGATGCGGCTGTCATGACGCTGCTCTACGGCTGCGGCCTGCGCATCTCCGAAGCGCTCGATCTCATTCCCTCAGACCTGCAAAAGGGCGCCACAACGCTGCGCATCACCGGCAAGGGCAACAAGACGCGGCTGGTGCCGCTGCTGTCCGTGGTCTTCGACGCGGTCGAGAAATACCGCACGCTCTGCCCCTATCATCTCGAGCCCGGCGAGCCGCTGTTTCGCGGTGCCCGCGGCGGCAAGCTGCAGGCGGCGATCATCCAGCGCGCCATGCAGAAGCTGCGCAGCGCCTTCGGCTTGCCGGAGACGGCGACGCCCCATGCGCTGCGCCATTCCTTCGCCACCCACCTGCTTGCCGGCGGCGGCGATCTGCGCACCATCCAGGAACTGCTCGGCCATGCCAGCCTGTCGACGACACAGGTCTATACCGGCGTCGATGCATCGCGGCTGCTTGAGGTGTATGATCGCGCTCATCCGCGCGCGTAGAGCCTTTTCTGGTCGGATCGAAACATCCTGCCGGAGCAAGGAAGACTCTAAGCTTTCGTTAACGCATTCTCTTAAAGGATTATGCGCAAGCCGGGCGTAGAGCTTGAAACCACAAGGCATGTGACCGGAACATCATTATGACGACATCCATCGGCCGCCGGACTTTTCTCGCAGCATCCGGCAATCTGCTGCTCTGGCTGATTGCGGCCTTTCATATGCTGCTTCTTGCGGCCCTGTTTTTGGCCTTCCTGGCGGCAAGGCCGGCGGCGGCCGAAGACGCGGCCTGCACCGGCCGCAACCTGATGGTCGAGCTGCAGCAGAACGATCCCGCCCGCTACGCCGAGGCGCTGAAGGAAGCCGACGCGACGCCAAACGGCAAGGGCATCTTCTGGAAGATCGAAAAGGCAGGACTTCAGCCTTCATGGCTGCTTGGCAGCATGCATGTCACCGATCCGCGCGTGCTGGCCCTGCCGCCGCGAGCCCAGGCCGCCCACGACGCGGCCAATACGATCATCATCGAATCCGACGAGATCCTCGATGAGCGGAAGGCGACCGCCGCCCTGCTTGCAAAGCCGGAACTGACGATGTTCACCGACGGCACGACGATCGACAAGCTGCTCTCCCCCGAGGACTACAAGCGCCTCGAAGCCGGCCTGAAGCAGCGCGGCATTCCGCTCGGTGCCGTCTCCCGCATGCGGCCCTGGATGATCTCGAGCGCCGTCGCCCTGCCGGCCTGCGAAATCGCCCGAAAGGCCAAAGGCGTGCAGTTCCTCGACCAGAAAATCGCCGCTGATGCGGCTGCCGAGGGAAAACAGGTCAAGGGGCTGGAGACCCTTGCCGAGCAGATCCAGGCCATGGCCGACCTGCCGATCGAATTCCATCTGAAGTCGCTGATCGAGACGCTGGAGCTCGGCGACAAGATGAGCGACGTCGTCGAGACGATGACCGACCTCTATCTCTCCGGCGATATCGGCCTGACCATGCCGATGCTGAAGACCGTGACGCCGGAGACGGAAGGCGAAGACAGCAACTACGCCGCCTTCGAACAGCGCGTCATCCTCGACCGCAACAAGGTGATGGCCGAGCGCGCCGCCCCCATTCTCGACGGCGGCAACGTCTTCATGGCGGTCGGCGCCCTGCACCTGCCCGGCAAGGCCGGCGTCATCGAACTGCTGCGCCAGCAGGGGTTTACCGTGACTGCGGTGAACTAAAGCGCGCCGCGATCTTTCAGATCCGCTCCTTGCGCTTCGGCCTGGAAACGCCGGTCGAACAGCTTGAAGCCATGTCGGATGTCCCAGATAATCTCATGCTTCAAAACCTGAGGGAATTTCTGGCGCTTCCCAATGGTGTGGATGACATATCCGAGACGATGATCGACTTATACGATCACGGCGACGTCGGAATGATCTACTCATTGATGGAGTTCGTTTCGACAGATCAGACTGCTGCAAAAGCATTCGAAAACCGTGTGATAACGGATCGAAACAAGGTCATGGCTGAACGGGCAAAGCCCTATCTCGACAAAGGGCGCACCATGATCGCCGTCGGAGCGGCGCATCTGCCCGGCGACGACGGTTTGGTTGAACTGCTGCGCCGGCAGGGCTTCACCGTCACCGCCGTGAACTGAACCGACCAGGCGCTCAGCCGAGCGTCATCCGGCGCAACACATTGGTTTTCCAATAAAACTGATGGACAAGCGCGCCCGCGACATGGGCCGCGATCAGCGCCCAGAGAATGATCTTCAGAACGTCCGCGTGGAACGACCCGGCGGGATTGATGCCGAAATAGTAGGCGGCGATGCCCGTAAGCGGCATGGCGAAGATCAGGATATACAGACCAATATGGGTAAGCTTCGCCGCAAGGCGGAAGATCGCCGGCTCCTCCACCACCTCGGCCGGCGCGCCTCTGGTAAATCGCAGTCCGAGCCGTATGATCGCAAGCAGCAGGATGGCGATGCCGACATAGGCATGGATATTCGCCGACGCAACCTGCTCGGGTGTCGGCACCTCGCCCCTGCGCATCAGCCGATGCCAGACATTCATGCCGTCGGGAAACAGCAGATTGAAGAAGATCAAAAGCGCGATCGCCCAATGCAGGAAGCGTTGATTGAGACTGTAAGCCATGGTGGACGGCTGCTGCATTTTCTCGACCTTCGTCAAATGTTTACTCTGAGATTCAGAACACCAGACTAAGGGTAATTCATGGCTAAGTTGTTCCCAAGCGGTTTGTTTTGCGCCACTTCTCGTACTCTTCGCGGGCGTCGTCATGCAGCGGATAGTAGCGCTGCAACGACCCGCCTCCCATCAATTTCACTCGCGAGAACTCCTCCCAATCGTGATGCTTTTGCGATTCTTCGATAACCTTCGGCGCCATCGCGACTGGAAGCATCACCACCCCGTCATCGTCGGCGACAATGATGTCCCCGGGGATGACCGTCACACCGCCGCAGGCAATCGGAACGTTGACGGCGTTGGGATAGATGCCGGTCTGCACATGATAGTTGGGCGTCCAGCCGCGCAGCCATAGAGGAAGATCCAGCTTTTCGACATTCGGCCGATCCCGCATGCACCCATCGATCACGATGCCGGCACCGCCTCTGCCTTTGAAATAGGTCGACATCATATCGCCGAAGACGCCCGAGCTCATGTCGCCGCGCGCGTCGACCACGACCACATCGCCCTCCTGCACCTGATAAAGCACATGGCGGTGCAACTGCGTCTCCGGATCTGCATATTCTCCCTCGGTGAAGAGGTCCGGCCGCTGCGGCATGAATTGAAGGGTCAGGGCCGGCCCGACGATCGACTTCCCGCGATTCTGCGGCACGGGACCGACCATGTGCGGATTGCGGAAGCCCATGTGGCCGAGCGTGCCGGAGACCGTCGCGGCGCCGATTTCCTTCAGTGCGTCGATCAGCTCTCTGGGCGGTCGCGGAATGTCGTGCTTATGCGTCATCTTGGGCTCCGGTGGGTGAAACTACCAGTTTGTGACAGAACCATCGCGGCGCTTCAGATGCGGCGCTTCCCAGAACCGAAAGCTCTCCGCCCTGATCGCCTCTTCGTTGACCTCGACGCCGAGCCCCGGCAGATCGCTGACCGGATAGTCGGGACCGTCGAGCCGTGGCTGCACGGGGAAGAAGTCGGAATTATCGAAGCCGAGCTTTGCTTCGGGCGCCCTTGTCTCGAGCCATGCGAAATTCGGCACCGCGGCGGCGAGATGGATGGTTGCGGCCGTGCAGACCGGGCCGAGCGGATTGTGCGGCATCAGGTCCACATAGTGCGCCTCGCTCCAGCCTGCGACCTTCATCGCTTCGGTGAGCCCGCCGACATTGCAGACATCGAGCCGATTGAACTGATGGATGCCACGCTCGATGTAAGGCAGGAATTGCCACTTGCTGGCAAATTCTTCGCCGATGGCGAACGGGATGTCGGTCATCGTGCGCAGGGATTCGTAGGCCTCGGGTGCCTCGTCTCGTATCGGCTCCTCGAGGAAATCAAGCACGCCACGACCGAGCTTGTTACAGAAGCTCGCCGCCTCTGCCACCGACAGCCGATGATGATAATCGATGCCGAGGACGACGTCGTCGCCCAGCGCCTCCCGCGCCTTGTTCAGCATTGCTGCGGTCGCGCCGATCGACTCCCGCGGCTCGAAAATGTCCTTGCTGTTTTGCCCGATGGGGAAGAAACGGATCGCCTGCCACCCTTGTGCGCGTAGTTCGCGGGCTCGTTCGATGGCTACCTCGCCCTCGGCCTCGTCACCGGTCGAGGCGAAGGTAGGAATGCGGTCGCGCTGCTTGCCGCCCAGCAGTTCGTAGGCCGGCACCCCAAGCGCTTTGCCCTTGATGTCGTGAAGGGCAATGTCGATGGCTGAAATCGCTGCCTGCAGGACACGCCCGCCTTCGAAGTATTGGCTGCGATAAACCTCTTGCCAGATCCGACCGATCTGCATCGGATCGCGGCCGATGAGAAACTCGCGATAATGCTCGACGGCGCCGGTCACGGCCTTCTCGCGACCGCTCAAGCCGCTCTCGCCCCAGCCGAAGATGCCGCTGTCGGTCTCGACCTTGACCAGCATCTGGTTGCGCGTTCCGACCCATACCGGATAGGGCTTGATCGCCGTGATCTTAAGCTTCGTCGTCATCTACGCTCTCGTTTTTCACACGCATCCGCTGGGCCTCAGTTGGCCTTGAGGGCCATTTCTGTTTCGCCGTCGAACAGATGCATTCGCTCCTGATCGAACTCGAGCCAAATCTGTTCGTCGGGCGCGACGGCAACGGTTGGCGGCACGCTGACATTGACGATGGCGCCGGATAGGAACGCCTGTACGAAGGTGACGTCTCCGGTCGGCTCCACGGTGTAGGCTTTGGCGGGGATGCTTCCAGGCATCGCACTCTTGTGCAGTTTGATCGTCGAGTGACGTGCGCCGAGCACGACTTTCCTGGTTGTTGCCCTTTCGACCTTCCGGGCATTGGTTGGCGAGAGCTCGAGGCGCCAGCCCTCCGCGCTGGTCAACACGGTGTTGCCGCCTGCAGTCGATGCCTCGAGCGGAACAAGGCTCATCGCCGGGCTGCCGACGAAGCTGGCGACGAACATGTTCACCGGATGGGCAAAGACCTGCGCCGGCGAATCGTACTGCTGCAGGTAGCCGCCGTTCATCACCGCCATCCGGTCGGCCATGGTGACCGCTTCGAGCTGGTCGTGCGTCACGTAGATGATTGTCGCCTGGAGATCCTGGTGGAAACGCTTGATCTCCGACCGCATCTGCACGCGCAGCTTTGCATCGAGGTTGGAGAGTGGTTCATCCATCAGGAATACCGCCGGATCGCGAACGAGGGCCCGGCCGAGCGCCACACGCTGCTGTTGCCCGCCCGAAAGTTCGCGCGGCTTGCGCTCGAGCAGCTGCGTCATGTCGAGCACGCGTGCTGCTTCCTTGACCTTCTTGTCGATCTCGTCCCTTGGCAGTTTGCGCATCTGCAGCGGGAACGCCAGATTTTTGTAGACCGATTTCTGCGGATAGAGCGCGTAGTTCTGGAACACCATTGCGATGTCGCGGTCCTTGGGGTCGAGGTCGTTGACCACGCGGTCGCCGATGACGATGTCGCCGGATGTGATGGGGATCAGCCCGGCCACGAGATTGAGTGTGGTGGTCTTGCCGCAGCCTGAAGGGCCGACGAGCGCGACGAATTCGCCGTCGTTGACCGTCAGCGAAACATTGTTGACAGCTTTGAAGCTGCCATAGGTCTTGACCAGATCTTGAAGGACCACGTGGGCCACCGGCAACTCCCCTAGTGTTTGACAGCGCCTTCCGTAAGCGCCCGTACGAAATATCGTTGCAGGACGAGGAACAGGACCACCACGGGCACGCTCATCAAGAAGCTGGCCGCCATCAGGCCCGGAAAGTCCGTTGTATTTTCCGAGAAGAAGCGCTGGATGCCGACCGGCAGCGTCAACTGCTCGTTCTTGGAGAGGAAGGTGTAGGCGTAGATGTACTCGTTCCACGCGCCAATGAAGGAATAGATCGCCGTGGCGATGATTCCTGGCGCCGAGAGCGGCATGACGATCAGAAAAAACGCCTGGAACCGCGTTGCCCCGTCGATGCGTGCCGCCTGCTCGAGCTGCACCGGGATATTGTCGTAGAAGCCTTTGAGGAGCCAGATTGCCAGCGGCAGGCCGAATGTGAGGTAGGTGAGGACGAGCGACCCATGCGTGTTTACCAGCCCGATTGCGCGCATCAGGATGAAGAGCGGCACGAGAAAGATTACTGCCGGAAACATGTTGCGGAGCAAGACGGCGAAGAACAGAAAGTTCCGGCCAGGGAAGGTGAAACGAGAAAACGCGTAGGCCGCTGGAACCGCCACGATCACCGAAAGGATAGTCGTAGCTGTGGAGACGAAAAGGCTGTTCCAGAAGAAGCGCAGGAAGTCCTGGCCGACGCTGTTCTGCGGATCGAGCAGCTTCTGGTAGCTGGCGAGGGTGGGTTGGTCCGGCCACCACTGCGGCGGGAACTGCATGGCCGCGAAGCCGGATTTGATCGAGGTGATCAGCATCCAGATCATCGGCAATGCAGTGTAAAGCAGCATGAACACAAGGAAGATGCGTCCGCTCCACCGCCATCCATCGATGCGCATACCGCGACGCGTGTGGCCTCGATGAGCAGTCTCGACAATCGCGCTCATTCGCTTCCGCCCTTCTGCTCATTGCCGCTCAGCGCACGAACGTAGAAGTAGCCGAGCGACATCAGGATCAGGAACAGCAGCACCGAATAGGCCGATGCCACCCCCCAGCGCTGGCGGCCGAAGGCTAGTTCATAAATGTGGGTGATCCAGATATGCGATGCGTTCGACGGCCCGCCGCCGGTCATGATCCAGGGAATGATGAAAGAATTGAAGTTGGCCACTGCCAGCAGAAGGATCGTCACCGTCGAGACGTTTCTCAAGTGCGGAAAGGTGACATGCCAGAACCGCTGCCATGCATTGGCTCCGTCGACTTTCGCGGCGCGCAACAACTGGTCGGGAACCGTCTGCAGGCCAGCCATCATCATGATCATGGCAAACGGAAACTCTCGCCAGATATTGACGACGATCAGCGAGGGCAGCACCGTTCTTACGCTGTCGATGAAATTCGGCGGCCGGTCGGCCCATCCAAGACCGACCAGCACCGCGCCAATGATCCCGAAGTCAGAATGGTAGATCCACTTCCAGATATAGGACGCGGCGACCGCGCTGATGACCCAGGGAATGATCAGGACGGCGCGCAGAATGCCACGGCCGACAAAGTCACGATGGAGCGCCAGGGCGCAGCCAAACCCCAGGACAAATGAGATGAACGTCGATCCCACTGTCCAGATAAGCGTGTTCGAGGTGACCTTCCAGAACACCGGACTTGTGAGGATGGAAACGTAGTTGTCGAAGCCGATGAAAATCTTGTCCCGCAGCTGCAGGCCAGGCGGTGTGTTAAAGAACGACAGCTCGATCGTGTAATAGATAGGGTAGGCTATGACGATGAGCATCACCGCGATCGCAGGAAGCACATAGGCGTAGTCGGCCCGATGCTCCCAAATCTTTCGCAGCACGCCGGACCTATCGGGTTGCGGTCTTCGGAGAGCCTCGGCCTTGCCAGTCAAGATCGTCACTATGCCGCGCCCTTGTTCTTTGGAACAGACCGGCTGCGGTCGGCAGCCGGTCAGATCGCCTGGCTTCGACTAGAGTCCGCCGTCCATCAGGTCTTTTACCTTCTTGGCTGCGTCGTCGGCTGCTTGGTCGACGGTCATGGCCCCGGTCAGGGCATTCTGCAGCATATCCGGGACGATGATGTTCATGATCTCGGGGGACTGTGGCAGCGCCGGGAACGGAATGCCGTATGGCAGCATCGAGGTCGTGACATCGAGGAACTTGATATTATCCAGACGTTCCTTCATCCATTTGGTCTTGAAGCCGTTGAGGTTTCCCGGGTTCGAGCCGGCATAGGCCATCTTCAGCGACCATTCCGGGCTCGTCCACATGCAGATGATCGCCTTTGCAGCCGGCTCGTCTACCTTGCCGCCCTCGACATATTCGGGCTTCAGGATGTGAATGTTGGAGCCGCCGAACACGACCGCACGCTTGCCGTCGGGGCCAGTCGGAATCAGGCCGTAGCGCATATTGTCGATTACCGTCTGCGCCTTGTCCTTGTCGGTATCCGTCGCCTTTTTCTGCAGGTCGAGCATGACGTTGTAGTCGGACGGGTGCGAGATCATCATCCCGAGTTGGCCGGCGAGGAAAAGAGGCTGGTTGTCGGCCTGCTGGTTGGTGAGCGCCGAAACCGGAACCGACTTGTCGCGAACATACATATCGTAGGAGGCTTGCAATGCCGCCTTGCTCTGCGGACTGTTGAGCTCGACCTCCTTATAGGTCGGGTTGGCGGTCGCTTCGTCGAAGACGCCACCGCCATAGGCCCACAGCTGCGGCATAAAGCGGTACGGCGTATTGCCGGCATTCTTGCGAGCCACGAGGCCGTAACCGGCAATGCCGAGCTTGTCGTGGATCTGCTTGGAATCCTTGACGACGTCGTCCCAAGTTGCCGGAGCCTTGTCCGGATCGAGGCCTGCACGCTTGAAGATGTCGGCATTCCAAATGAACGCCATCGTCTCGTTATTGGTCGGGATGCCGTAGGTTACCCCATCCCAGGTTACAGCCTTCATTGCGCCGGGCCAGAAATCCTCGGTCGAATAGCCTACGTCCTCGGGTTTGAGCGGCTGCAAATAGCCCTTCGAGGCGAACTCGGTGCCACCCAGGATCTGCAGGCGGACCGCCATGGGCGCTGCATTGCCAAGGAGCGCGGTCCGGAACTTATCCAGCAGGTCGTTATAAGTGAGGGCTTGCTCCTCAAGCTGGATGTTCGGATAGGTTTTGCGGAAGGTCTCGAAGAACTCCTTGTAATACTGGCGCAGGAGATCGGGATCGCCCTCGAACACGCCCTGATACCAGAAAGTCAGTCGCCCCTTATAGTCGAGCGGGGTGACCTTGCCGCAATCGGCCGCCGTGTCAAAATCCTGCGTGCCGGCAATGGAGCGCACATATTCCGGCGACCACTTGCTCAGGTCGACCGGCGCTCCCAGCGCCGACGCGGACAGCAACGATACCATCAAAGCAGTGGAAACAGTGCCGCGCAGGATGGCACCACCGAGTGAAATCCTCGTCATAGGTATCCTCCAGGTTCTCCCCGTGCCGCTCTGCGTCGAGGCGAGCGGTCTTTGCTCATTGGCTGCGGGACGTTTTCGGCCAATGTATCTCTTTGGACAGATCATACGTTTTCAGATGATAGATTGCCTGTCAACTGGAGAAATCGTACATTGTTTGCATAAACCTTGCGTGATATCGAAGGAATACATGTATTGATTGGGGACAGCTTTGGCCGAAACAAGTGAATTTAGAGCGCAGCCACCCGAAGGGATCGACGCGATCGGGGCCTCCAGCGAAGGTGCCTCGCTCTATCAGCTGATCAGGGACGACATCATCGAAGGGCGGCTTGCTGCCAACGAACGGCTTGTGGTTACCGATCTCGCCCGGCGCCACGGCACCTCGACCAACCCCGTGCGCGAGGCGCTGCAACTGTTGCGCGGGGAGGGCTTTGTCACCTTCGTCCCCAACCGCGGAGCCCGCGTCCGGCCCATAGATCAGGATTTTGTTCGGGACATCTACGAGATAGGAGTCTTGATCGAGCCGGCACTGACGCGATGGTTCGTGAATATGGCCACCGTCGAGGACATTGCTGAACTCGAACGCATCCAAGACTTGATTGAAGAGAACGACTTCGCCGACACGTTCAGGCATAGCGAGCTGGACACCGCCTTTCACACCGTCATGTACCAAAGGCACTACAACCGCCATGCCGCCGAGCTCTGGTGGAAGCATCGCGAAGTGCTTCGAGCCGTGAGCCGGCGTTTCAACTTCACGCTCGCCCGTCGTGCCGCGATCCTGAGCGAGCATCGCGAGCTCATCGCGCATGTCAAAGCGGGAAATGCGAACGAGGCAGGCGAACTCATTGCACGCCATGTCGAAGGCTCCGGCCGGCACATCCTCGAACACATGCGTGCGCGGAACGCCGCTCGGGCAGGATAAAAAGATCGCCCGGAATATCGTTATCCCGACCACTTCAGACAAAGGCAGTTGAGATGAAAATCACCAACGTTCGGCCGTGGCTGATCAAGTCCGATGCTTCTTATTGGGGAGAGTTTCTGTTCGTCGAAGTGACGACCGATGAGGGGGTGAGCGGCTGGGGAGAAATCACCACCACGACTAGGCTCGCCAATCGCGCCCTCTGCACGATCCTGCGGCAGATCGGTGCTGCTGTGACAGGCGAGGATCCGGCGCGTATCGAGTATCTGTGGCACAAGATATTCCGCAGTTTCACCTACATGGGCAGTCGCGGCGCCGCGGTCGAATGCGTGAGCGCCATCGACATAGCCCTCTGGGACATCCGGGGCAAAGTCCTGGGTAAACCGATTTACGAGCTGTTGGGCGGGCCGGTACGCGATGAGATTACGCTCTACACCCACCCCAACCAGGCCAAATTTACCAGCAATGAGGCGGTGATCCGCGAAATTCGAGACATCGTCGAATCCGGCCACACGGCGCTCAAGTTCGATCCTTTCCCCCACCAAGGCCGCACTGCCGATGGACAGGCTCGCGAACAGCGGGACGGCTACCTCGATGGCAGCATGACCCGCAAGGATGAGCGCGAAGCCGCCGAACTGACGGCCCTCATCCGCGAAACGGCGGGGCCCGATGTCGACATCCTCATCGATGCGCATGGCCGGTTCGACGTTCCCACCGCCATTCGCCTTTGCCGGAGCCTAGAGGAAGCTGGTCAGATCGACTGGTTCGAAGAGCCTTGTCCACCGGAGAGCCTCAACGCTCTGAGGCAGGTTCGTGAGAAGGTCAGCGCCGCTATCTCGTGGGGCGAGCGCGGCCACACGAAGTGGGATTTCGTGCCGGTGCTCGAAAACAAGCTCGCTGACTACATCATGCCGGATGTCACCTGGACCGGTGGCATTACTGAGTTGAAGAAGATTTCCGCCCTATGCGAAGCCTACTACATCCCGGTCTCGCCGCATGACGCCGCAGGGCCGATCAACGTGGTTGCGGGAGCGCAGGTGATGATGACCGTTCCTAACTTCTACAAACTCGAAACGTCGGATTGGAACTTGGGCAAATACGATCACCTCATCGACAGACCGCTCGATGTTTCGAACGGCAGCCTCAAGCTTACGCCCAAGCCTGGTCTCGGCGTCGAAATGAACCGCGACTACCTTCAAAACCACGAGATAGAGCTGGACTAGCAACGCTATCCGCCGCCCAACTCGCGCGGCAGCGAGCCCGCCCGACCAAAACGAGGATAAATCATGCCAGAGGCAGATGGAGCCGACGAGGCGCTCAATCGGGTGAACACGCATTCCAAACCGTCCGACCTTCGCATCACCGACATGCGGGTCGCCGAAATCGTCGGCGCGCCGTTCACCTCGGTGCTGCTGAAGATTTACACCAACCAAGGCATCGTCGGGCTTGGCGAGGTGCGCGACGGCGCCAGCGCCACCTACGCGCTGATGCTGAAGAGCCGGTTGCTTGGCGAGAACCCATGCAACATCGACCGACTGTTTCGCCGGATCAAGCAGTTCGGCGGGCACGGCCGGCAAGGCGGCGGCGTATCGGCGATTGAAATCGCGTTGTGGGATCTTGCCGGCAAGGCATATGGCGTCCCGATCTATCAGATGCTCGGCGGCCGTTTTCGGGAGAAAGTGCGCGTCTACTGCGATACCGACGCCGCCGTACCGAGCGGCACCGAGACTGGTAAGCGCCTCAAGCAGCGCATGGAGCTCGGCTTCACCTTTCTCAAGATGGATTTGGGATTGATGCAGATCGCGGATGTGCCCGGGGCGGTCGTGTTTCCTGCCGGCTCATTGGAAGGATACCGCGATCCTCCCAATCGCGGGCCGCTGAAAACTATTGAAGAGCGGCGCGTCCGCAATGCTGCCTACGATTTGCATAACGTCCAGCACCCGTTTACCGGCCTTCACTTTTCCGACAAGGGCCTCGACCTGCTGGAACAATACATCGCCGAGGTTCGCGAGGTCATCGGCATGGATGTGCCGCTCGCGATCGACCATATCGGCCATATCTCGATGCAGAACGGCATTCGCCTTGCCAGGCGAATTGAAAAATACGTGCCGGCCTGGCTCGAGGATGTGATCCCATGGCAGTATACCGAGCAATACCGACAACTGCAGGACGCCACCACGGTGCCGATCTGCACCGGCGAGGACATCTACCTCAAGGAGGGCTTCGAGCCTCTTCTCAAGAGCGGCGGCGTCTCCGTTATCCACCCGGACCTGCTCACCAGCGGGGGGATCCTCGAGACCAAGAAAATCGGCGATATGGCGCAGGACCGCGGCGTCGCCATGGCCATCCATATGGCGGAAAGTCCGATCGCGGCAATGGCCGCGGCACATGTCGCGACCGCGACCGAAAATTTCATGGCGCTCGAATACCATTCCGCCGATGTCGACTGGTGGGACGATATCGTCACCGGCCTTCCGAAGCCGATGGTGCAAAACGGCTTCATCACAGTTCCGGACAAACCGGGCCTCGGGATTGACGACGTCGTCGACGAGGTGATCTCGCAGCATCTGCAGCCGGGTGTCGCCGCCATATGGCAGCCTACCGACCACTGGGACGATGAGTATTCCTGGGACCGCACCTGGAGCTGAGGCGAAAAGGAACCGAAGATGAAGATCACCGATCTCCGCTGTGCCGTCATCGGCAAACACCCGATCGTCCGCATCGTCACGGACGAGGGCCTCTACGGCTTGGGCGAAGTCGAATTCACCAAGTCCTATCTGAAGCCCTGGGTGCTGCATTTTCGCGACGCGCTGATCGGCGAGGACCCGACCGACGTCGAGCGAGTCATGCTGAAGATCCGCCAACGCGGCTCTTTCAAGCCCTATGGCGCGGCGGTGAGCGCGATTGAGCATGCGCTGTGGGATATTGCCGGCAAGGCCGCCGGTGTGCCCGTCTACAAACTGCTCGGCGGCAAGGTGCGGGACAAGGTGCGCGTCTATAACGGCTCTGTTCGCAGGAAACGCACGGGCGACCGGCCGGAGGATTACGCCGCCGACGTCAAGTGGATGATGGAGCAGCCGCAGAACTTCTTCATGATCAAGCAAGGAATCTCGTTCCACTCCAACATGAAGGACACCATCGAAGATTTCCACTACGGCGTAACGCAGAAGAAGGCCGGCTATCACGGCGCCATGGATCATGGCGTGATCAGCGAGCGCGGTTTCAATCACATGCTCGATTGCGTGATCGCCATGAAGGAAGTGCTCGGCGACAAAGTCAGCCTGGCGCTCGACTGCGGTCCCGGCTGGATGCTGCCCGACGCGATCAAATTCGCCCGCGCGGTCGAAAAGTACAATTTGATGTGGCTCGAGGACATGCTGACTGGCGACTACGTGCCGTGGGTCAATCCGCAGGCCTATCGGGAACTGACAACCTCCACCTCGACGCCCATCCACACTGGTGAGCAGATCTATCTGCGACACAATTTCAAGGAACTGATCGAGACGCAGGCGGTACGCGTCATCGGCCCCGATCCAGCCGATATTGGTGGCATTGCCGAGCTCAAATGGGTCGCCGAGCACGCCTATATGCACTCGATCCTGATGGCACCGCACGGCACTGCCAACGGCCTGCTGGGCCTCGGCGCGCTGATCAATGTCTGCGCCACGTTGCCGGCAAATTACGTCGCGTTCGAGTACCCGAGCGCCTCCGACCCCTGGTGGGAGGATCTGGTAATCGGATTGCCGCCGCAAATCGTGAAGGACAGCATGGTGGACCTCCTGGAAGCGCCAGGGCTGGGCCTCGACATCGACGCTGAAGGGGCCAGGAAATATCTGAGCGAAGAGGATGCGGGCTTTTTCGACTGAACCTCCCTGCGCCTGTCGCGGCCAGCTTGTCGGGCGGCAGGCAATAGAACCAAAACAGCCGCCTGCCTCGCGGCAAGCGGCTGTATGCTTTGTTACGATTATCTAATGCATGTCGCCCGGAAGCAGCGGTTGCGGGATAACGACATGCATCAAAACAAAGAGCTAAAGCGCGTCGCATGAATCAAGTTTGATGCGACGCGCTTTAAGATTACATATGGATCGGCTTGAAGAAGGTCGCGAGTGCGGCTTCCTTCACCGCTTCCGACATCGTCGGATGCGCATGGCAGGTGCGGCCGAGATCTTCCGAAGAGCCGCCGAACTCCATCAGCACGGTGATCTCGTGGATCATCTCGCCGGCACCGAAGCCGACGATATGGCCGCCGAGCACCCGGTCGGTTTCCTTATCGGCGAGGATCTTGACGAAACCGTCGGTCGCCAGCATCGCGCGCGCACGGCCGTTCGCGGTGAACGGGAACTTGCCGACCTTATAGGCGATACCCGCCGCTTTCAGCTCTTCCTCGGTCTTGCCGACCGAGGCGATCTCCGGCTGGGTGTAAACGACGCTCGGAATGACGTCATAATTGACGTGGCCATGCTGGCCGGCGAGGATTTCGGCCAGCGCCACCCCTTCGTCTTCCGCCTTGTGCGCCAGCATCGGGCCCTTGACCACGTCGCCGATCGCATAGATGCCGGCGACGTTGGTCTTGAAGTGGCCGTCGATCTCGACGCGGCCGCGATTGTCGAGCGCAACACCAGCCTCCTCAAGACCGAGCCCCGCCGTATAGGGCTTGCGGCCGGTGGCGATCAGCACGACTTCGGCATCGAGCGTCACCTTGTCGCCGCCTTTGACCGGCTCGAACGTGACCTTGGCGCCCTTGTCACCCTTTTCGACGCCGGTGACCTTGGCGCCGAGGTGGAAATCGATGCCCTGCTTGGCGAGCATGCGCTGGAACTGCTTGGAGACTTCGCCGTCCATGCCGCCGAGGATGGTGTCGAGAAATTCGACGACCGTGACCTTGGCGCCGAGGCGCGACCAGACCGAGCCGAGCTCGAGCCCGATGACGCCGCCGCCGACGACGATCAGCGTTTCCGGCACCTTCTCCAGCGCAATGCCGCCGGTGGAGGAGATGATGGTCTTTTCATCGATCTCGACCTGCACGCCGGGGATGCCGGCGACGTCGGAGCCCGTGGCGATGACGATGTTCTTGCCTTCGATCTCCTGCATCGTGCCGTCTTCGGCGGTGATGGCGACCTTGCCGGCCGAGACGATCTTGCCGCTGCCCTGGAAAGCATCGATCTTGTTCTTCTTGAAGAGGAAGGCGACGCCGTCGACATTCGACTTCACCGTGGCGTCCTTGTGAGCCATCATATTGCCGAGATTGAGCGTCGGCGCCGCAATGTCGATGCCGAGCGCGCTCATGCCGTGGCCGGCCTGATGGAACATTTCGGAGGCATGCAGCAGCGCCTTCGACGGAATGCAGCCGACGTTCAGGCAGGTGCCGCCATAGGTCGCGCGCTTTTCGACGACGGCGACCTTGAGGCCGAGCTGGGCTGCCTTGACGGCGCAGACATAGCCGCCCGGGCCGGTTCCGATAATGATCACATCGTAAGACATTGCTTCTTTCCCTTTGGATTTTTCAATTAGTCGGCCGCGCGCGACAGCGCGAGGCGGAAGCCGAAGCCGACGAGCGCCGCTCCGGTAACGCGGTTGAACCATTTGCCGCTGGCGATGAAGCGGTCACGGATCGCCTTGACCGTGAAGAAATAGGAGACACCGGCAAACCAGGCGACCAGCGCCGTCGCCATGCCGATGCCGTAGGAGAACTGGATCAGCGCCGGCGTGTCGTGATGCACCAGCGTCGAAAACAGCGACAGGAAGAACAGCACCGGCTTCGGGTTCAGTGCATTGGTGATGAAACCCATGCCGAGGCATTTCAGCATCGAGACCGGCTTGCGGTCCTCGGCCGTCACTTCGATCTCCTGCACCTTGAAGCCCGGCTCGCGGAACGACTTGATGCCGAGATAGACCAGATAGGCGACACCCGCCCATTTGATCATCGCAAACAGCATCAGCGATTTCGACACGATCAGGCCGAGGCCGAGGATGGTGTAGCTGATATGGAAGAGCAGCGAGAAGCCCATGCCGAGCCCGGTCATAACAGCGGCGCGGCGCCCATGCACGATGCTCTGGCGCAGGATGACGGCGAAATCGGCCCCCGGCACGACGATGAAGATCGAGAAAACCGCCATCAGGCCGAGAAATTCGAGAATATACTGCATGCTGTTTTATGCCCTGTCTTCTAGCGGCCGCCGCTCACATTGAGGATCGCGCCGGTTATATAGGAAGCCGAAGGGGAAAGAAGATAGAGGATCGCATCCGCCACCTCCTCGGCCGTGCCGGCCCGCTGCATCGGGACCGACGGCGCCATCTCGCGCGCCCGGTCCGGCAGCCCGCCCGAAGCATGGAGGTCGGTTTCGATGATGCCGGGCCTGACCGCATTCACGCGAATGCCCTCGGCAGCGAGCTCGCGCGAAAGCCCGACGGTGAACGTGTCGATCGCCGCCTTCGAGGCGGCATAATCGACATATTGCGTCGCCGCGCCGAGGATCGCCGCCATCGACGAGACGTTGACGATCGCCCCGCCCCGTCCGCCGTGCCGGCTCGACATCCGGCGTATGGCCGCTGCGGCGCAGAGCATCGAGCCGGTCACATTGACGCGCAGCATGCGCTCGATCCGCTCTGCCGACATCTCATCGATCCGCTGAGGATAGTCGACGATGCCGGCATTGTTGACGAGACCGTCCAGCCGGCCGAAATGGCCGTCGACCGCCGCAAACATCGCAGCGATATCCGCAGCCTTGCCGACATCGCCCTCGATCGCCACCGCCTCGCCGCCATTCTCGACGATCGACGCCACGACCACATCTGCGGCCTTGCGGTTGGACGCGTAATTCACCGCGACACGCCAGCCCTGGCGCGCAGCGAGACGGCAGACAGCGGCGCCAATGCCCCGGCTCCCACCGGTCACCAGAACAACAGGGGTATCGCTCATGTCGCACACTCCTTGAATGTCAGCACATCCCAGGGCGCCACCGACGCCTTGCCCTCGCCCCAGGCGCTGGATTCCCGGATGGCAGGGCCAAGGCCGGGCAGCACCAGCCTTTCGGCCGCCGCGGCCCCTTCCGGCTGCAGATTGTCCATCTCCCCCTTGGCATCCACGCCATAGACGGCGCCCTGCCAGACCGTGCAGGCATCGAGATCGGCGCCGGTCGCATCACCCTCGGGGCAATTGAACATCAGAATGCCGATGGCGCGCACCGGATCTTCGGATGGCATGACATAGCCTTCCATCACGACCGGCGTCTTGAGGGCATGGACTTTGAACTGGTTGCTGGCGGCAGCCGAGGCGGAATTCAGCGGTGCAAAGCGCAATTCATAGGCGCCATCGCGATCGACATAAACGGCCCGCTCCTGCTTGCATTCCGCCCCGAGCAAGGACACCGGAACGGCGCAAAACGCAGCGGCGGCGACTGTAGCCACGCCTTTCCGCCTCGCCGTGATCCCGACACTCCCGCTCATTGCAGCTTCGGTTCCTTCCGCCCGTCGGCATTCTCGACCACGTTGAAATCCGTCAGCAGCACCAGCGCCCGGCCATCCCGGTCGAGCCCCCAGAAAACCGGATAGAAACCGTCGCCCCAGCCGCTCCAGAACACCGCGACACTGCCCTTCTTGCCGGTAATCGGCCGGTGCAACGCATAACGGCCCTTGTTGGCATCAAGGTCCGCAGCCAGCACATCGTCGTAATAATTGACATCGGCGTCAGGTTTTTGCGCCTGCGCCTGCGCTTCACGCTCTCCGATCAGCTCAAGCGTATCGGCATCCATGTAACAGCCGAGGCCGGCATCGACCGGGTAGCCGAAAATCTCGCCGTCCTTCAGCGTCGCGACGTCCTGGCCGGGCAGGACGGCAAGCTCCCAATGATCAGGCTTGCCCTCGGCAAACCGCATGCTGGCGGCAGCGATGCGCCCGAAGGCCTGGTAGAGCGTCACCGGATATTCGCCCGGCGCAACCGTTCTTGCGAGCGCCGGACGATCGGGCTGGGCGAGCGGATCGGCCGCGACGATGCGCCCGGAGGTCAGCTCGACATTGCCCATATGGATCACGCCTATCGACCGTCCGGAAAGTTCGGCGTCGCTGAGCGCCACCAGCTCGAAATTGCTGCTTGCCTTGCCGATATCCAAGCCGGCCGCCGCCGCGGAGACCGGGACATGCGCGGCGGCAGCGCAGAGAAGAAGGCGCGCCGCTCGCATGATCCGGTTCCGCATCGAAAGCGCTCCCTTAGAGATCGAGAACCAGACGTTCCGGATCTTCCAGGCTCTCCTTGACGCGCACGAGGAAGGTGACCGCTTCCTTGCCGTCAACGATGCGGTGATCGTAGGACAGCGCCAGATACATCATCGGACGGATGACCACCTGGCCGCCGATCGCCACCGGCCGCTCCTGGATCTTGTGCATGCCGAGAATGCCGGACTGCGGCGCGTTGAGGATCGGCGACGACATCAGCGAGCCGTAAACGCCGCCATTGGTAATGGTGAAGGTGCCGCCCTGCATGTCGGCCATCGAGAGCGAGCCGTCACGGGCTGCCTTGGCAAGACGGCCGAGTTCCTTCTCGACTTCGGCGATCGACATCTGGTCGGCATCGCGGATGACGGGAACGACGAGACCCTTGTCGGTGCCGACGGCCATGCCGACATGGCAGTAGTTCTTGTAGATGACGTCGGTGCCGTCGATCTCGGCATTAACCGCCGGCAGTTCCTTCAGCGCATGCGTGACGGCCTTGGTGAAGAAGCCCATGAAGCCGAGCTTGACCCCGTGCTTCTTCTCGAAAATGTCCTTGTACTTGTTGCGCAGATCCATGACCGCCTTCATGTCCACCTCGTTATAGGTGGTGAGCATGGCGGCGGTGTTCTGCGCGTCCTTCAGGCGCTTGGCGATCGTCTGGCGCAGGCGCGTCATCTTCACGCGCTCTTCACGCGAGGCATCCTCGACCGTCGACGGGCCGCGTGCAGCGGCAGGAGCGGCGGCGGGTGCTGCAGCCGGAGCGGAAATGCCCTTGGCGACGGCAGCGATAACATCACCCTTCAGCACCTGGCCGCGCTTGCCGCTGCCGTCGACCTGATCGGCCGAAAGGTTGCTTTCGGCAAGCATCTTCGAAGCCGCCGGTGCCGGCGGCATGGTGGAGACGGAGGCGCTCGACGCCGATGCGGCAGCAGCGGCAACCGGCGCCGGCTGAGCGGGAGCAGCAGCGGCCGGCTGGGCAGGCGCGGCGGCCGGTGCAGCAGCAGCCGGTGCGGCCGCAGCGACCGCACCTTCGGCGATCTGGCCGAGCAGTGCGCCGAGGCCGACGGTCTCGCCGGCGGCGACAACGATTTCCGAAAGCGTGCCGGAAGCGGGTGCCGGAACTTCGATGGTCACCTTGTCGGTTTCAAGCTCGAGAATCGGCTCGTCGGCCTTGATGGCGTCGCCGACCTTCTTGAACCAGGTGCCGACGGTTGCCTCGCTGACGGATTCACCGAGAGTTGGAACGCGGATTTCTGTGGCCATTGTTCAGATCCTGATTTCGTGTGTGTTCGTTTTAAGCGTTTCAGACGGCGGGCGGCCGCAAGATGATCGAGGGCATCGGCAGGATATCGAAACGGAAACCGAAACCGGAAGCAATGACCGGGTCGCCGTCGGCAAGAGCCTGCGCCGCCGCCTGATCCTCGACTTCGACGATTGCCATGCCGAAGGCGCCTTCACCCTCGAAGACGGGGCCGACGACGATCGCCGATCCCGCAAGCGCGTGCCGGTGCCAGTATTCGACATGGCGCTTCATCGCCGCGATTTCCTCTCCGGTCCCGTCATGCGGGAAAGTGGGGCGCGGCGGCAGCAGTCTCAGAAAGAAATAAGCCATTTGCGCCCCCTTGTATTAGCCGCCCAATGCATCCTCGAGGAATGCGGCGAGCTGCGACAGATGCTTGGACATCAGGCCTGTCGCCGGCGAGGCGGCGGCCGGACGGCCGGTGTAGCGGACGCGCTGGTACTTTGCGTCGATGTGGGCGAGCACCCATTCGAGGAAGGGATCGATGAACGACCATGCGCCCATGTTCTTCGGCTCTTCCTGGCACCAGACCATCTCCGCATTGCGGAAGCGCGACAGCTCGTTGATCAGCGCCTTTGCCGGGAACGGATAGAGCTGCTCGACACGCAGGAGATAGATGTCGTCGATGCCGCGCTTTTCACGCTCTTCGAGAAGGTCGTAATAGACCTTGCCGGAGCACATGACGACACGGCGGATCTTGTTGTCCTTCTGCAGCTTGATCGGGCCGTCCTTGATCACCTCGGCATCGTCCCAGAGCAAGCGATGGAAGGCGGATTCACCGGCCATTTCGGCAAGCGTCGAGACCGCCCGCTTGTGGCGCAGCAGCGACTTCGGCGTCATCAGGATCAGCGGCTTGCGGAAGTCGCGCTTCAGCTGGCGGCGCAGGATGTGGAAGTAGTTCGCCGGCGTCGTGACGTTGGCGACCTGCATGTTGTCCTCAGCGCAAAGCTGCAGGAAACGCTCGAGGCGGGCCGAAGAGTGTTCCGGACCCTGGCCCTCATAGCCATGCGGCAGCAGGCAGACGAGGCCCGACATGCGCAGCCACTTGCGCTCGCCCGACGAGATGAACTGGTCGAAGACGACCTGCGCGCCGTTGGCGAAATCGCCGAACTGCGCTTCCCAGAGCGTCAGCGCATTCGGGCGGGCCAGCGAATAGCCATATTCGAAACCGAGCACGGCCTCTTCCGAAAGCATCGAATTGATGACTTCGTAGCGACCCTGCGTCGGCGAAAGATTGGCGAGCGGAATGTAGCGTTCCTCGGTTTCCTGATCGTAGAGAACCGAGTGGCGCTGCGAGAAGGTGCCGCGTTCGCAATCCTGGCCGGACAGGCGGATCTTGCTGCCTTCGACGCAGAGCGCGCCGAAGGAGAGCGCTTCGGCCATCGCCCAGTCGATGCCCTCGCCGGTGGCGATCATATTGGCGCGGTTTTCCATGAAGCGCTGGATCGTGCGGTGCGCATTGAAGCCCGCCGGGATCTCGGACAGCTTGCGGCCGATTTCCTTCAGCGTCTTCATCGGCACGGCGGTCTTGCCGCGGCGCTGCTCGTCGGCATTGTCAGCGGCGCGCAGGCCCGACCACTCACCATCAAGCCAGTCGGCCTTATTGGGCTTATAGTGCTGGCCGGCCTCGAACTCCTGTTCGAGATGAGCGCGCCAGTCGGCCTTCATCTTCTCGACTTCGCCTTCGGTCAGCAGGCCCTCGGCGACGAGGCGCGCCGCATAGAGCTGCAGCACGGTCTTGTGGCCGCGGATCACCTTGTACATCTTCGGCTGCGTGAAAGACGGCTCATCGCCTTCATTGTGGCCGTAGCGGCGGTAGCAGAACAGGTCGACCACGACGGGCTTATGGAACTTCATGCGGAATTCGGTCGCGACCTTGGCCGCATAGACCACCGCTTCCGGATCGTCGCCGTTGACGTGGAAGATCGGCGCCTCGATCATCTTGGCGACGTCGGACGGATAGGGCGACGAACGCGAGAAGGCCGGGTTCGTGGTGAAGCCTATCTGGTTGTTGATGATGACGTGCATGGTGCCGGCGACGCGGTGGCCGCGCAGGCCGGACAGGCCGAGGATTTCGGCAATGACACCCTGGCCGGCAAAAGCTGCGTCGCCATGGATCAGCAGCGGCAGAACCTTGGCGCGTTCGGAAAGCGGGATGATGTCGCCGTCCCAGACGGTAGCGCTCATATCCTGCTTGGCGCGAACCTTGCCCATGACGACCGGATCGACGATTTCCAGATGCGAGGGGTTTGCCGTCAGCGAGACATGCACCTTGTTGCCGTCGAATTCGCGGTCGGAAGAGGCGCCGAGATGGTACTTGACGTCGCCCGAACCTTCGACTTCGTCGGGTGCGTAGGAGCCGCCCTTGAACTCGTGGAAGATCGCCCGGTGCGGCTTGCCCATGACCTGGGACAACACGTTGAGGCGGCCGCGATGGGCCATGCCGAACACGGCTTCCTTGAGGCCGAGGTGGCCGCCGCGCTTGAGGATCTGCTCCAAAGCCGGGATCAGCGACTCGCCGCCGTCGAGGCCGAAGCGCTTGGTACCCTTGAACTTGACGTCGAGGAACTGTTCGTAGCCTTCAGCTTCGACCAGCTTGGCGAGGATCGCCTTCTTGCCTTCGGCCGAGAAGGCAACACCCTTGTCCGGGCCTTCGATGCGCTCCTGGATCCAGGCCTTCTCTTCCGGATTGGAGATGTGCATGAATTCGACGCCGAGCGTCGAGCAATAGGTGCGCTCGAGGATATCGATCATCTCGCGGATGGTCGCGTATTCCAGGCCGAGCACGTTGTCGATGAAGATCCTGCGGTCGTAATCGGCTGAGGTGAAGCCGTAATTCTCCGGCGACAGCTCGCGATAGTCGTCGACCGAAGCGGCGATGCCGAGAGGGTCGAGCTTGGCATGCAGGTGGCCGCGCATGCGGTAAGCGCGGATCATCATGATGGCGCGGACGGAATCGCGCGTCGCCTGCAGAACGTCGGCGCCGTCGGCGGGCTTGCCCTGCGCTTCGGCCTTGGCCTTCACCTTGGTTTCGATGACCTTCTCGACGATGCCCCAATCGCCATCGAGAGCCGACACCAGGTCGCCGCCAGCCTGAAGCGGCCAGTTCTTCTTGCGCCAGGAAGCGCCCTTGGCCGCCCTCTTCACATCGCTGGGATCTTCCTCCAGCGCCTTGAAGAAGGTGCGCCACTGATCGTCGACCGATGCCGGGTCCTCTTCGTACCGCGCATGAAGCTGCTCGATATAGGCAGCGTTGGCGCCATCCAGAAACGAGGTGATCTGAAACTGCTCGTTGGCTTCTTGCCGTGCCATGGTGATATGCGGACGCTTCCGTCCGCCTCCTGACTTTGATGAATTTGCCGGCTCGATCGCCGGCTGCCGCATTCCGATCGCCGCCTGTCCGCGGCGCATCTGCATGTCTCGTGCCGTCAAGACCGGGCGGAAGCGCAGATGCCGTCCTCCGCCCGGGTATTAAGTTGGTTTAGCCCTTGAGGACTTCAACCAGCGTCTTGCCGAGGCGGGCCGGAGACGGCGACACCTTGATGCCTGCCGATTCCATCGCCGCGATCTTCGATTCCGCGTCGCCCTTGCCGCCGGAGACCACAGCACCGGCATGGCCCATGGTGCGGCCCTTCGGTGCGGTGCGGCCGGCGATGAAGCCGGCCATCGGCTTCTTGCGGCCCTTCTTGGCCTCGTCCTTGAGGAACTGCGCGGCGTCTTCTTCTGCGGAGCCGCCGATTTCGCCGATCATGATGATGGAGGTCGTGGCTTCGTCGGCCAGGAACATTTCCAGCACGTCGATAAACTCGGTGCCCTTGACCGGGTCGCCGCCGATGCCGACGGCCGTCGTCTGGCCGAGGCCTTCGTTGGAGGTCTGGAAGACGGCTTCATAGGTCAGCGTGCCCGAGCGGGACACGATGCCGACCGAACCCTTGCGGAAGATCGAGCCCGGCATGATGCCGATTTTGCATTCTTCCGGCGTCAGGATGCCCGGGCAATTGGGGCCGAGCAGCCGCGACTTGGAGCGGTCGAGGCGAGCCTTGACGCGCACCATGTCCATGACCGGGATGCCTTCGGTGATGCAGGTGATGAACGGGATCTCGGCATCGATAGCCTCGATGATCGCGTCGGCGGCACCGGCCGGCGGAACATAGATGACGGTCGCGTCGGCGCCGGTCTTTTCCTTGCCCTCGGCAACGGTCGCGAAGATCGGCAGGCTTTCGCCCTTTGCGCCGGACCAGGTTTCGCCGCCCTTCTTCGGGTGGATACCGCCGACCATCTGCGTGCCGTAGTAGGCGAGCGCCTGTTCGGTGTGAAACGTGCCGGTCTTGCCGGTCAGACCCTGCACGAGGATCTTGGTGTCTTTATTGACGAGAATAGACATGCGAGGCCTTTGTCTAGGAGAGGTTGGAAGACGTGGGGGACGAACGACGATAGATGCCGCTGACGACCTCCTGCCAAGTATCGCTGCCTGCAGGCGAAAAGCTGACGCCCATCCGGTAGCAGTCTTCATTTTCAAATGCGAATACGGTGCGCTGTCTGCCGCGCGGCGAAGTCTTCATCAGCACGAGTTCATTGCCGGGCCACTCTCCGGAAGCCGGCGAAGGCGGCGCAAAACCCGCGGTGTCGAATTGGTAGAGCTTGTAGGCCTGGTCTGAGACATCGAAGCCGAAAACATTTCGGGCCTCGAACGAAACAGCACCATCGCGCGTCTGGCGGTAGCGCTGCTCGATGAAGAATCCACCGAACAGCGTCTCGCCGGAAAGCTCGGCGCTGGCCCTGCCTTCGCTCGTCCACGCCGACGCCGCGACATGCTCTTCCCCTTCCCAGGTGCCGGCGAAGGCATTGAGGCGGAGATGAGCAGCAGATGGCGTCGACTGGAAGGCCATGATCGCTCTCAGCCGTTGATCGCCGCGACGATCTTCTTGGCCGCATCGTCCAAGTCGTCAGCCGCCGTGATCGCCAGACCCGACTCGTTCAGGATCTTCTTGCCGAGCTCGACATTGGTGCCTTCAAGGCGCACGACCAGCGGAACCTTGAGGCCGACTTCCTTGACCGCGGCAATGACGCCCTCGGCGATGACATCGCACTTCATGATGCCGCCGAAGATGTTGACGAGAATGCCTTCGACCTTGGGGTCTGCAGTGATGATCTTGAAAGCCGCAGCAACCTTCTCCTTGCCGGCGCCGCCGCCGACGTCGCAGAAGTTGGCCGGCTCCTTGCCGTAAAGCTTGATGATATCCATCGTCGCCATGGCAAGGCCCGCGCCGTTGACCATGCAGCCGATATTGCCGTCGAGCGCGACATAAGCGAGGTCCCACTTCGAGGCCTCGATTTCCTTGGCGTCTTCTTCGGTTTCGTCGCGCAGCGTCTTGACGTCGTCGTGACGGAAGAGCGCATTGCCGTCGAAGGACATCTTCGCGTCGAGAACCCGCAGATGACCATCCTTCATGACGATCAGCGGATTGACCTCGAGCAGCGCCATGTCTTTCTCGTTGAAGGCCTTGTAGAGCGCCGGGAAGAGCGACTTCGCATCTTCGGCGGCCGCACCGTCGAGCTGCAGAGCCTTGGAAATCGCAGTAACGTCGGCAGCCGTCACGCCAGCTTCCGGATCGATGGCAATCGTCTGGATCTTCTCCGGCGTGTCATGGGCGACAGCCTCGATGTCCATGCCGCCCTCGGTGGAAACCACGAAAGCCACGCGGCCGACCGAACGGTCGACCAGCAGCGAGCAATAGAGCTCGCGAGCGATGTCGGCGCCGTCTTCGATATAGAGGCGGTTGACCTGCTTGCCGGCGTCGCCGGTCTGCGCCGTCACCAGCGTATGCCCGAACATTTCCTTGGCATGGGCAACCACTTCGTCGATCGACTTGGCGAGACGCACGCCACCCTTGGCCTCCGGCGACAGTTCCTTGAACTTGCCCTTGCCGCGGCCGCCGGCGTGGATCTGGCTCTTGACCACGTAAAGCGGGCCGGGAAGCGACTTGGCGGCAGCCTCAGCCTCTTCGACCTTAAGAATAGCCACACCCTCGGCGACTGGCGCGCCATAGCCCTTCAGCAGAGCCTTGGCTTGATATTCATGAATGTTCATGGGTCTATCCCTGTTTGGATTACGTCAGCGCCAATTACTTGAGGGCAGGCGCGATATTGATGCAGGCTTCGCAGAGACCGGCGACGGCGCCGACGGACTTGTCGAAGGCTTCCTTCTCGGTCTTGTTGAGATCGATCTCGATGATGCGCTCGACGCCGCCGGCGCCGATGACGGTGGGAACGCCGACATACATGTCCTTGACGCCGTACTGGCCGCTCAGGTGAGCCGCGCAGGGCAGAACGCGCTTCTTGTCCTTGAGGTAGGATTCGGCCATCTCGATCGCCGAGGCGGCCGGCGCGTAATAGGCCGAGCCGGTCTTCAGCAGGCCGACGATTTCGGCGCCGCCGTCACGGGTGCGCTGGATGATCTCTTCGAGGCGTTCCTTGGTGACCCAGCCCATCGTGACGAGGTCGGTGAGCGGAATGCCGCCGACCGTCGAGTAGCGGGCGAGCGGCACCATCGTGTCGCCGTGGCCGCCGAGCACGAAGGCGGTGACGTCCTGGACGGAGACGTTGAATTCCTTGGCGAGGAACAGACGGAAGCGCGAGGAGTCGAGAACGCCGGCCATGCCGACGACTTTGTTGGCCGGAAGGCCGGAAAACTTCTGCAGCGCCCAGACCATGGCGTCGAGCGGGTTGGTGATGCAGATTACGAAAGCGTTCGGGGCGTATTTTTTGATGCCGGCGCCGACCTGCTCCATGACCTTGAGATTGATGCCGAGAAGATCGTCGCGGCTCATGCCCGGCTTGCGGGCAACGCCGGCGGTGACGATGCAGACGTCAGCGCCTTCGATCGCGGAATAGTCGCTGGCGCCCGTCAGATTGACGTCGAAGCCTTCGACCGGCGAGGACTGAGAGATATCGAGACCCTTACCCTGAGGAATGCCGTCCGCAATGTCGAAGAGGACAATGTCGCCCAGTTCCTTCAGGCCGGCGAGGTGCGCCAGCGTGCCACCAATCATGCCAGAACCAATGAGTGCGATCTTGTTACGCGCCATTTCGCTGTTTCCTTTGCCATCAAATTCGGTGAACGACGCGTCAAGGCACCGCCCAATGACGCAATCGCATAGACCGAAAGCCCAAAAATGGCAATCCATTAATTTTGATGCAGCAATTTCAATCGTTTAGATACAAAAATTCTTACGTAAACGTAAGATATTATGTCACCAAATTGTTATTCGGCGGCGCGCTTCTCGTGGTGCAGCGCAAGATATTCGGCACTGCGCATCTCAAATAGCCGTGATGCCGTGCGGTCGAATTCAAACCCCTCCGTGCCCCGACGGTGCAGCAATAGTTCCTCCGGCATGGCCGCCGCGGAAATGTAGAGCCGCACGGCATGGTCGTAGAACGTATCGACCATAATGATGAAGCGTTTGATCTGGTTCCGTTTTTCCGGCCCCAGCAAGGGAACGTGATCGAGGAAGACCGTGTCGAAGCGCTCGGCGATCGCCAGAAAGTCGACCGCCCCGAGCGGCCTGTCGCACAGATCGATGAAGGAAAACCGCGCCATGCGCTCGGCGGCGAGCGGCACGTGGATGTGGCGCCCCTTCATCGGAATATCCAGCGGCTGCGCCTTGCGCCCGTGCAGCGCCTGCGTCCAGGACGCATCCATCGCCATGTCGTTATGATCGTTGATCGGCACCAGATAGACCGGCTGGCTGCTCAGCTTCTCCATCCGGTAATCGGTCGGCGAATCCAGGGTGACGACGTCGACGTGCTGCTTGAGAAGGGCGACGAAGGGCAGGAAGAGGCCGCGGTTGAGGCCATCCGGGTACAGATTGTCGGGCTCGACATTCGAGGTCGCGACCAGCACGCATCCGCGCGCGAAAAGCTCGGAGAACAGCCGCGACAGGATCATCGCATCGGCGATATCGGTGACCGTGAATTCGTCGAAGCAGAGCAGCTCCGCTTCCTCGTAGAGGGCGGCGGCAACCGGCGGCATCGGGTCGGCCTGCTTCGTCTCGCCGTTCTTGAGCTTCAGCCGGTGCGTTGCGATGCGGTTATGCACATCTGCCATGAATTCGTGGAAATGCGCCCGCCGCTTCTTTTTGCAGAGCGCCATCGAGAAGAACATGTCCATCAGCATGGTCTTGCCGCGTCCGACGCTGCCGTGGATATACAGTCCCTTGATGCCGGCGGCGGATTTCTTCTTGGCGGCAAACAGCCAGCCAAGCGCGCTCGATTTTGCCGCTGGCCGTTGCTGCTTCAGCCCGGCAAGCACCCGATCCAGGCTTTTGGCCACATCCATCTGGGCGGCATCGACCTGCAGCGCACCGGAAAGTGTCAGCGATTTAAGCTGTTCGCAGACGCTGAGCGCATAATCTGGCATTGGCTGCATGAGGGCATATCCGCCTGTCAGTCATCGGCGGGGCCGCCGGATCGTTACCGCGCCGGTATTTGTTACCGCGCCGGTATTTGTTACCGGCTGAGGCTGATCTGCTGGCCCGTGCTGGTCTGGCCCTCGAAGCGGTTGTCGGCCGTCTTGTAGACGCTGCCGAGCTGGTTGCCCGAACGGTCCTTGAGCAGCACCTGCTTGCCGGCAACCTCCCAGGAGCCCATCGCCGTCAGCTCGCCGACACAGCCGCGCGTGCCGCCGCGCGAACCACTGCCGAGATTGGTGAGCGTCAGGAACATGTCGCAGCTGCCATTGACACGCCAGCTTCCGACCATCGATTCCTTGGTGACATCGAGCGCATTCGCAGCCATTGCGCCGGACTGCGCGCCCGGCATCGGTGCCGTCGATGCCGGCGCCGCCGGGAATTGCGAATTGTTGACCGGCGGAAGCTGCCCACCCTGAACCGAGGGAACCGGCTGCGCCGTCAACGGCGCCGGCCCGGCATTCGGGCTGGAGTTGTAATCATATGCCGTACGCTGACAACCGGCTAGAGCGAGAGCCACCACCAGACCTGTCATCGCATATCGCAACTGCATCATCATACTCCTGATTTCGGCTAGCGCCGCAGAGAAACGGGCGTGAGACAAGTCCGATTATCGTAACTCGCTTTGGTTAATCAAGTCGGACGGCATAAATTGCCCGTGACAACAACTAACCGAAAAACGATACAGTTCAACTGTCCCGCTGCAAAACTTCCTGCACATAGAATTTGTCAGCAAGGTGTTGCGCGTGCTGATCTCTATCCGGATCCCGGTCGAACTCCCGCAATATCTCGGAATAACGCTCGAACGAGCTCTTCAGAAAGGATTGCACCAGCATCGGCGGCAGCCCCTCCCCCATTTCGCGCGTCTGTTTCTTGACATGCACGAGATCGAGTATCGCCGTTCGAAGGTCAGGAGCGATCGAGATCGCCTCGAGACATTCCAGCATATTCATCGGTGGCAGCACGCGAAACGAACGCTGGCGCATCCATTCGAGCGCGATGGCCGGACGCACGGCATAAAGAAACTTCTTCAGCTTGATCGCCCCCTCGCCCTGGCTCTGAAAATGCTGCCGCATGAGCCCGACATAATGAGCAGCGACCTTTTCCGGCACCATGATGAGATCGAGCAGCGCGGCGAGACGCGAGCGAAAACCCGATTCCTCTTCATAAGCGCTCGGCGATTTCAGCCATTCGACCACCACCGCGTTTCCCTTGAGCGCAAGCAGCAGCGCCTTTCGCAGATCCCAGCCGCCGGTATCGATATCGCCGATGATCGGAAATTCGATGACATCGCGCACGGAAGCAAGGGCGAGGTGGTGCTCGACGGGACGGATATAGACGAAGCGGCAGTCATAATCGCTGTCGGGCGACGGAAATCCCCAGGCGCGGCTGCCGCTTTCGATCGCAAAACCGATACGGATACCCTGCTCGCGCACCGAGGCGAGCCGTGACCTGATCTCTCTGACGGCTTCGGGATCGAAGCCGTCTATTCCGCCATTGGCATGCATACGTTGATCAGACCCGGCGCTCGACCATCATCTTCTTGATTTCGGCGATCGCCTTGGCCGGGTTGAGACCCTTCGGGCAGGTCTGCGCGCAATTCATGATCGTGTGGCAGCGATACAGGCGGAACGGATCCTCGAGGTTGTCGAGACGTTCGCCGGTCGCCTCGTCTCTGGAGTCGATCAGCCAGCGATAGGCCTGCAGCAGAACGGCCGGACCGAGATAGCGGTCGCCGTTCCACCAATAGCTCGGACAGGAGGTCGAGCAGCAGGCGCAGAGGATGCATTCATAAAGACCGTCGAGCTTCTGCCGGTCCTCATGGCTCTGCTTCCATTCCTTGGCGGGCGCCGGCGACACCGTCTTCAGCCAGGGCTCGATCGAACGATGCTGGGCGTAGAAGTTGGTGAGGTCAGGCACCAGATCCTTGACGACAGGCAAATGCGGCAGCGGATAGATCTTCACCGCGCCGGTGATATCGTCGAGGCCCTTGGTGCAGGCAAGCGTGTTCGTACCGTCGATATTCATCGCGCAGGAGCCGCAGATGCCCTCGCGACAGGACCGGCGCAGCGTCAGCGTCGGATCGATCTTGTTCTTGATGTACAGCAGGCCGTCGAGCACCATCGGGCCACAATCGTCGACATCGATGTAGAAGGTATCGATCGACGGGTTCTGCCCGTCATCCGGGCTCCAGCGGTAGACGCGGAATTCGCGGGTGTTCGTCGCACCCGCCGGCTTCGGCCAGACCTTGCCTTCGCGCATCTGAGAATTCTTGGGGAGAGCGAGTTCAACCATATCCGGTTCCTCTTGAGATCAGTACACGCGAGCCTTCGGCTCGATCTTGTACGGATCGATGCCTTCGGCGATCAGCTGGGTGTGAACCGGGCGGTAGTCGAGCTTGACGTCGCCTGCTTCGCCGACCCAGGCGAGCGTGTGCTTGCGCCAATTGACGTCGTCGCGGCCGGCAAATGCACCCTCGGTATAATCCTCGCGGGCATGCGAACCGCGGCTCTCCTTGCGGGCCTCGGCGCCGTAGATCGTCGTGATGGCGTTGGCCATGAGGTTCTGCAGCTCCAGCGTCTCCACAAGATCCGAGTTCCAGATCATCGAGCGGTCGGTAACCTTGATATCACGCATTTCCTGCCAGATCGCCGAGATGCGCCGGCAGCCGGATTCCAGCGATTCCTGGGTGCGGAAGACGGCCGCGTCTTCCTGCATGGCGCGCTGCATTTTCTCGCGCAGTTCCGCCGTTGGCGTGGCGCCGCTGGCGTGGCGCAGCCCGTCGAAACGGTCCATGATCTTGTCGCAGGCTGCGACATTGAGATGTGGGATCGGCGCGGCGCGGTCGATCACCTCGCCGGCGCGGATCGCCGCGGCGCGGCCGAAGACCACGAGGTCGATCAGCGAGTTGGAGCCGAGGCGGTTGGCGCCGTGCACTGAGGCGCAGCCGGCTTCACCGACGGCCATCAGCCCGGGGATGATCCGTTCCGGATTGGCGCCGTCGGCGTTCAGCACCTCGCCCCAATAATTGGTGGGAATGCCGCCCATATTGTAATGAACCGTCGGCAGGACCGGGATCGGCTCGCGGGTGACGTCGACGCCGGCAAAGATCTTGGCGCTCTCGGAGATCCCCGGCAGCCGCTCGTGCAGCACGGCCGGATCGAGATGGTCGAGATGCAGGAAGATGTGGTCCTTGTTCTTGCCGACGCCGCGGCCTTCGCGGATCTCCAGCGTCATGCAGCGCGAAACGACGTCACGCGAGGCAAGGTCCTTGGCCGACGGCGCGTAGCGCTCCATGAAGCGTTCGCCCTCGGAGTTGACCAGATAACCGCCTTCGCCGCGTGCGCCTTCGGTGATCAGACAGCCCGAACCGTAGATGCCGGTCGGGTGGAACTGCACGAATTCCATGTCCTGCAACGGCAGGCCCGCGCGCGCCACCATGCCGCCGCCGTCGCCGGTGCAGGTATGGGCTGAGGTCGCCGAGAAATAGGCGCGGCCGTAGCCGCCGGTCGCCAGCACCACCATCTTGGCAGCGAAGCGATGGATCGTGCCATCATCGAGGCACCAGGCGACAACGCCGGTGCAGCGGCTGCCGTCTTCCGACATGATCAGGTCGAGCGCGAAATACTCGATGAAGAATTCGGCGTTGTGGCGCAGCGACTGGCCGTAGAGCGTGTGCAGGATGGCGTGGCCGGTGCGGTCGGCAACGGCGCAGGTGCGCTGCACCGGCGGGCCTTCGCCGTAATTCTGCATATGGCCGCCAAACGGGCGCTGGTAGATCTTGCCTTCCTCGTTGCGCGAGAACGGCACGCCGTAATGCTCGAGCTCATAGACCGCCTTCGGCGCTTCCATGGTCAGATACTGCATGGCGTCGACGTCGCCGAGCCAGTCGGACCCCTTGACGGTGTCGTAGAGATGCCACTGCCAGCTGTCGGGCGTCATGTTGCGCAGCGAGGCGGCAATCCCGCCCTGCGCCGCGACCGTGTGCGAGCGGGTCGGGAACACCTTGGTGATGCAGGCCGTGCGGAAACCCTGCTCGGCCATCCCCAGCGTGGCGCGCAAGCCGGCGCCGCCGGCGCCGACGACGATCACGTCGTAGGAGTGATCGACATATTTGTAGGCCTTGCCGTTCTGGGCGGGTGAAGTCGGTGCCATATCGAGCTTATCCTACGAATGCGATTTTCAGAATGGCGAAGAGACAGAGGCCGGCGATCAGGATCGCAAAGAAGGTGTTCAGCATCAGAAGAGCGATCTTGCCGAACTCGCCGTGCACGTAATCCTCGATGATCACCTGCATGCCGAGCTTCATGTGGATGACGCCTGAAATCACCATAAGTCCCATGACGACCGCGACGAAGGGGTTCGACAAGGCGCGAACCACATCCGCATACGGCGCGCCGGCATAGGCGATCATGAAGAAGAGGAAGAAAAGGATGAGTGGAACATTGGCGACGGCCGTCAGACGCTGGCGCCAGAAATGGTCCGTGCCGTCCTTGGCGGAGCCGAGCCCGCGAACCTTGCCGAGGGGGGTGCGCATATCCATGAGAGGACCTTTAGAAGCGAATGAGGAAGCCGATCACCCAGACCAGCACGGTCAGACAGAGCGACCCGATGATGTTGGCAATGGCGAGCTTGGTCGAGAATTCCTTCCCGAAGCCGTAGCCGAGATCCCACATGAAGTGGCGGAAGCCGCCGAGCATGTGGTGCAGCAGCGCCCAGGTATAGCCGAGCAGCACGAGCTTGCCGAGAAGGCTGCCGAGCACCCAGTTGGCCCAGTCGTAGGAGCCCTGGCCGCTTGCCGCTGCGATCAGCCACCAGGCGACGAGCAGCGTCCCGACATACAGCGCGCCACCGGTAATGCGGTGGACGATGGACATGACCATGGTGGGAATAGGTTTGTAGATTTGCAAATGCGGCGACAGGGGCCGGTTATTTGTCACGTTCGCCATCAGAACCTCGCGGCGGCTTCTCTGCGCTCCCGGATTTCGGAGCATGCTCAGTCAACCACACGATGACGTATTCTCTGTGTGCGTTGCATCAATTGCGACGTTTAATCACCGGAAACGCCGACGACAAGCACAATCGCTGTCTTGCCTTAATTTAATCGATTGGGGTTACCACGAAATTTGCAGGCTAACGAAACTGGTGTTTCCGGCTCAATAATTGGGCCGTTCTCCCGAGCTGCATGGACAAGCTGCCGCTTTTGGCGCAATCTGGCGTTAACGATTTGTTAACGATCGGAATTCCGGAGGCCGGCGTCCATGTTTCGCAGTCTATGCGCAGTCACCCTGCTTGCACTCGCCGCGCTTGCCGCACTGCCCGCCGCTGCCGGCGAGCGCCGTGTTGATCATCGCTTCACCGACCGTCGCTTTCCCGATCAACGCTTCCTTGCCCATCGCCACGCCCTTCACAACGGATTGTTTCTCGGCGAACGGGCAAGCTGGCGCGATCGCGGCATCCGTTTCGACAACAGCTATGGCCGCCGGCACGGCAGAGAGCGGATGCCGTTCTTGAAGCAGTTTTCGTCGGCGGCAACAGATCGGGTGACCCGCGGCAGCCTCGTCGTCGTCTTGCCTCAGGCACGGGGTGAGGACGGCGGCGATAACTATGCCGGCTCTTCTTATGTCTATCAGGTCGATGGCGGAACCTATGTCGGCGGCGCCGGCTACGGTTTCTATCCCGCGCCGCGGCCCGAGCCGCTGGTCCCGAAGGCAAAGGTCATCGACGTCGCCGTCCAGGACGACCCTTGCACCTACGAGGCCAATGTCTGCGTCATCCGGCCTTAGAACAGGATGATTTTAGGCCCTGTCGGCTTAAAATCTGAATCCCGTTCAAAATCAAATGGTTAGAGCATGATATCGCCCGAAAACCGCTCACACTTTTCGGCATTATGCTCTGGATTCGGCTGAGCTGGGACCGAACCGCCACACCGTCGTCTTCTTGATTTCGCTGTCTTCGAGCGCCCGCGTCACCGGCACCTCGTAAACCGCGCAGAATTCCAGCCGATCCCGAGGCAGGTAGCTGCGGCCGGGATCGCCGACCAGAACCAGCTTGCCCTCCGCCAGCCGCGACAGCCAGGGAATGAGCGCATCGGCAAACGCGCGGTCGTAGAAGACGTCGCCGGCAAGCACGATATCCGCATCGACGGGTTTGCCGATCAGATCGGTGCCGTTAAACCCCAGCGCAACGCCATTGGTCTCGGCATTCAACCGGATCGCGCTCTCCGTCCAGGGATCGATATCGGCGGCCGTTACCTCCAGGGCACCGGCCATCGCAGCCGCAATGCCGACGAGGCCGGAACCGCTGGCGAAATCCAGCACGCGCTTGTCGCGCACCATCTCCGGATGATCGAGGACGTAGCGCGCCAGTCCCTGGCCGCCCGCCCAGGCAAAAGCCCAGAAGGGCGGCGGCAGCCCGATCTCCTCCAGCTCCTCCTCCGTTTTCAGCCAGAGCTCATGCGCTTCGCTGGCCAGATGCAGCGAGATCTCCGGCACATGCGGCGGCGCCATCACGCTGGTATTGGCGCGGATGAAGGCTTCCGGATCGGTCTTCAACGCGGCGGATTGTCCAGCCCGCCCATGCGGCAGACTTCGGCCCATTCGTCATCCGTCACCGGCTGCACGGAAAGCCGCATGGAGGTGACGAGCGACATCTTGGCAAGCTTCTCGCTCGCCTTGACGTCCTTCAGCGTTACCGGCTTCGGCATGTCCATGACGGCGCGAATGTGGACACAATCCCACTTCGGATCGCCCTTGGCGGTGGAATCGGGCTGCGACAGGGCTGAGACTTCGACGATCCCGACAATCTCCAGCCCGTCATTGGAGTGGTAGAAGAAGCCCTTGTCGCCGATCTGCATCGCCCGCATGTTGTTGCGCGCCAGATAGTTGCGAACGCCGGTCCATTCCGTGCCCTTTTCGCCGGCTGCCTTCTGCTGCTCCCAGGACCAGGAGGCAGGTTCTGATTTATAGAGCCAGTGCGCCATGCCTCACGCCTCCGGCTTGTTGAAGACCCAGTTGTAGGCCTTCACCTCGACGCTTTCGAACAAGCCGGCCTTGGCATAAGGGTCGGCATCGGCAAGCGCCCGCGCCGCCTCCTTTGTCTCAGCTTCGACGATAATCAGGCTGCCGCAGGCTTTACCCTCATCATCGAGAAACGGGCCGGCGATCTTCAGCGTGCCCTCGGCGTTCAGCCCGTTCAGATAGTCAAGATGAGGCGGCCGTGTTTCCATGCGCACATTCAGATGGCCCGGCTTGTCCTTGCAGAGAAGGGCGAAAAGCATGTCTGTCTCCTATTCGGTGGTAATGGGGCGCGTCATCAGCTGCTCGATCGCTTCTGCTATGTCGAGCCTGCCGTCGATGATGGCGGAAACGGCGTCGGTGATCGGCATGCTGACTGCAAGCTCCGCGGCAAGCCGCGAGGCGACGGAGGCGGCAAGCGCGCCTTCCACCAGCGCGCCCTGTAGCGGATCGACCTTTTCGCCGCGCCCGAGCGCGATGCCGAAGCGCAGGTTTCGCGATTGATGGCTGGTTGCCGTCAGCACCAGATCGCCGAGACCGGAAAGCCCGCGCACCGTATCGGCCTGCCCGCCCTTGGCGACGACGAAGCGCGACATTTCCGCAAGCCCACGCGCAATCAGCGCCGCACGGGCGGAATCGCCGATGCCGCCGCCTTCGACGATGCCGCAGGCGATCGCCAGCACATTCTTCAATGCGCCGCCGAGCTGCACGCCGATGCGGTCGCTGGAGGCATAAAGCCGGAAGGTCCGGCCTGATATCGCCTGGGCGAGCCGCTCGGCGATCTGCATATCCTCAGCCGCAATCGCCATCGCGGTCGGCAGGCCCTTGGCGATATCGGCGGCAAAACCCGGGCCGGAAAGCACGGCGACGGCATGGTCCGGCAGTTCCCGTTCCAGCATGTCGGTCAAAAGATTACCGGTCGCCCGCTCGATGCCCTTGGCGCAGGTGACGACGATGGCATCCTTGGCGAGATAGGGGCCGTATTGCCGGGCCGCATCGGCCTGCGCCTGCGACGGCATGGCAAAAAGCACGATGGAGGCGCCGGCGATCGCCTCCGGCTCGGCGGCAAATTCCAGCGTATCGGGAAGAGATATGCCGGGCAGCACCGCGTCATGCAGCCGTTCGGCCTTCAGATCTGAAATCAGCGACGGATTGCGCCCGACAAGCGTCACCGCGCTGCGGCCGGCAAGGGCGATGACGGCGGCGAGCGCCGTTCCGAAAGCTCCCGATCCGACGACGGCGATATTTTCGCTCATGCCTTGGCCCCTCTCTTGCCGAAACCGATCAGCGTTTCCGCATTGGAATCGAGCGGCCAGCGCGAACGCGGCTGGACGTCGAGCGAATCCGGCGCAACGCCCGTCGCCATGCGCTCCAGTCCCGCCCAGGCGATCATCACCGCATTGTCGGTGCAGAGGTGCAGCGGCGGCGCAATGAAGCGGAAGCCATTTTTATCACAGAGCGCCTGCAGCGTGCCGCGCAGTTCGAGATTGGCGGCGACACCGCCGGCAACGACGAGAGCGGGCTTCTCATCGATCGCAGCAAATTCCGTTTTGAACCGCTGCAGGCCGCGGCCGATGCGGTCCTTCAGCGTCCGCGAAATCGCTTTCTGGAACGAGGCGCAGATATCGGCCACATCCTGATCGCTGAGCGGCGCGATATCGTGTGCCGCCTGGCGCACCGCCGTCTTCAGTCCGGAGAAGGAGAAATCCAGCCGCGCCTCGCCGACCAGCGGCCGCGGAAAGGCGAAGCGGTCGGGATTGCCGTCCCGCGCCATCCGTTCCACCGCCGGACCGCCGGGATAGGGCAGACCGAGCAGCTTTGCCGTCTTGTCGAAGGCCTCGCCGAGCGCATCGTCGATCGTCGTGCCCCAGCGCTGATACTCGCCGACGCCGCGCACCAGGATAAGCTGGGTATGGCCGCCGGAGACGAGCAGCATCAGATAGGGAAAGGAAAGCCCGTCCGTCAGCCGCGCCGTCAGCGCATGGCCTTCGAGATGGTTGACCGCATAGAGCGGCTTGCCGGCGGCCCTCGCGATCGCCTTGCCGGTCATCAATCCGACCAGCAGCCCGCCGATCAGCCCCGGCCCGGACGTCGCCGCGATGGCGTCGATTTCATCAAGCGACACATTGGCGCGGTCCAGCGCCTCCTCGATCAGCTCGTCCAGCGCCTCGACATGGGCGCGCGCCGCAATCTCGGGCACAACGCCGCCATAAGCGCTATGCTCGTCGAGCTGGGACAGCACCACGTCGGAGAGCACGTTGGCATTTCCCTCCGCATCGCGCTCGACGACCGCCGCCGCGGTCTCGTCGCAGCTCGTTTCGATGCCAAGGATGCGCAGAAAGGGAACCATGAGGCCTGTTCGTTGATTGCGATGGAATGGAAACCCGTTTACGAGAACTCCGGTAACAACGGAACTGAGCGGATGCAAACAAAACCTTTCCGGATCGGCACGCGGGGCAGCCCGCTGGCGCTTGCCCAGGCGCATGAGGCCCGCGACAGGCTGATGGCGGCGCATCATCTGCCCGAGGAGATGTTCGAGATCGTCGTGCTGACGACCAAGGGCGACCGCATCACCGACCGGTCGCTGGCCGAGATCGGCGGCAAGGGCCTTTTCACCGAGGAGCTCGAACAGCAGCTTGTATCCGGCGAGCTGGATTTCGCCGTGCACTCCGCCAAGGACATGCCGACGACGCTGCCCGAAGGCCTCTATCTCTCTGCCTATCTGCCGCGCGAAGATATCCGCGACGCCGTCATCGGCCGCACCGCGCCCAAACTGATCGACCTGCCGCATGGCGCTACCGTCGGCTCGTCGTCGCTACGCCGCCAGGCGCTGATCCGCCGCATGCGGCCGGATATCAATGTCGTGACCTTCCGCGGCCTGGTGGAAACACGCCTGCGCAAGCTCGAAGAGGGCCAGGTCGACGCGACCTTGCTGGCGCTTGCTGGCCTGAAACGCCTGGGCAAGGTCGAGGTTCTCACAGATATTCTCGACCCCGACACCTTCCCGCCGGCGCCGGCGCAGGGGGCGATCTGCCTCGAAAGCCGTATCGGCGACACTCAGATCGACGATCTGTTGGCGCCGGTCAACGATGCCGCGACCTTCGACACCGTCTCCTGCGAACGCGCCTTCCTCGCCGCGCTCGACGGCTCCTGCCGCACGCCGATCGGCGGTTATGCCGTCTGCGAAGGCGATCTGATCCGCTTCTCCGGCCTCATCATCACCCCCGACGGCCGCAGCCAGCATGCGGTGACGACCGACGGCCACCGCCGCGATGCGGCAGCCCTCGGCACCCGCGCCGGCCAGGACGTGCGCGCAAGGGCCGGCAGCGCCTTTTTCGACGACTGGCACTGACGCGGCCATGCGCGTGCTCGTCACCCGCCCCGCGCATTCGGCTGAGAAAACCGCACAACGTCTGCGCGACATGGGCCACGAGCCGCTGCTGCTGCCAATACGCCAGCCGGCGCACGACAGCGCCGCAGCCGCAGCCGCGCTTGCAAGAACCAGCGGCGCGATCGCCGTGACCAGCGCCGAAGCCGTCAGGGTCATCTCCGTTCTCGGCGAACAACTCCGTCCGCATCTTGCCCGCCCGCTTTTCGCGGTTGGAAAGACAACGGCCAAGGCAGCGCGCGGCCTCGGCTTCCGATCGGTCGCGTCCTCTAGCGGCAACGGCCGCAATCTCGCTGAGCTCGTCGCCGCGCAGGCGGCAGACGGCCTGCTCTACCTTGCCGGCACGCCGCGTGCGGAAACGTTCGAAGCCGGATTGCGCCAGCTCGGCATCGGCTTTTCCGTCGCCGAATGTTACCGCATGCAGCCTGTCGCCCCTGGCCCGGCCGAGATCGAGGCTATCTTCGCAGGCACGCCGCCGCAGGCCGTTCTCTTCTATTCCCGGCAGACAGCTGACGATTTTTTTGGCGTGGCGGAACTTCGCTCGGCCCTGTCGGTAGGAAGCGGAATCCGCCTTCTCTGCCTCAGCGAGGCCGTCGCGCAGGCTGTCCCGGCGGCGCTGAAAAAAAATGCGGCGATTGCGCCGATGCCGGATGAGAAAAGTCTTTTGTCGCTGCTTTGAATGCTTTAGCCGCCCAAATTTGATCTAACCTCTTCCCTTAATTGGCATCACTGTCTAGTTTCGTTGCAATGCAGGATAAAGAGGACCTCATGGTATCGGGAAACCCGCCACGCCATTCGAAGAGCGCCGACGAGCCGGTCACGATCGACCTCGAAGCACAGGATTTCGCCTCTGCAGCCGATACCGAAAAGCCGGTTGAGAATGATGTCGGCAACGCCGACAACAGCTCCGCCGATGCCGGCGTGACGCCCGAAACCGAGGCTGCGCCGCAGTTCGAACAGGGACGGGCCGAGCAGGAGCAACCCGAACACGAACAAGCCGAACAAGAGGACCAGCCTGCAACGGACGTTCCGGAGGAGGAACCGGCAGCCCCGGAGCCTGCCTTCGCGCCTCCTCCCGAGCAGCCGCGCCGCGCCGCCACCTCCGGCCTGATCGCCGCCGGCATCTTCGGCGGCCTGGTGGCGCTGCTTGGCGCCGGCGCCATTCAATATGCCGGCTATCTCCCGGGTTCCTCCGAGCCGCAGGCGACATCGCCTGACATCGCCGATCTTTCCGGGGAGATCGATGGCTTGAAGCAGACGCTCGCGAATCTTGCCGCCAATCCAGCGAGTACAGATGACGGCGCGCTTGAAAAGCGCATCGCCGCGCTGGAAACGACTGCCAAGGCGCCCGCAGCCGCCGCACCGGCCGATTCGGCAAATGTCGAGGCACTCAACCAGAAGATTGCCGAGCTGACCGGCCAGGTCGACCAGCTGCGCGCCACGCTCGCCCAGTCTTCCGAGCAACAGACGACGAGCGGCGCCGATATCGCCAAGCGTCTCGACGAGGCTGAGAAGAAACTGAACGAGCCGCGCGAGGATGTTGCCGTCGCCCGGGCAATCGCGGCGGCCGCCCTCAAGGCGGCGATCGATCGCGGCGGGCCGTTCCTGGCCGAACTCGATACTTTCGCCGGCGTCGCCCCTGACGATCCCGCCGTTGCCGACCTCCGAGCCTTTGCCGAGACCGGCATTCCCTCGCGCGCGGAACTCATGCGTCAAGTTCCAGATGTTGCCACGGCGATCATAGAAGCCGTCAACCAGCCGGATCCGAACGAGAGCTGGTCGGACCGGTTGATGTCGAGCGCCAAGTCGCTGGTATCAGTCCGTCCCGTCGGCAATATCGAGGGCGACAGCGTCGAAGCCATCGCCGCCCGCATGGAGGACAAAGTGAAGAGCGGCGATCTGCCGGCTGCTTCCGCCGAATGGAACAATCTGCCGGCTCCCGGCAAGCAGGCGTCCGCCGCCTTCAAGCAATCGCTCGAGGCGCGTATCCGCGTCGAGGAACTGGTCGGCGGGGCGCTGTCGAAAGCCGTTTCTGGCACCGGCAAGGAGGGATGAGACCATGCTGATCCGCCTTGTCCTCTTTGCCCTCTTCGTGCTGCTTCTCGCCTATGGCTTCTCCTGGTTCGCCGATCGTCCAGGCGACCTCTCGCTGATCTGGGAGGGTCAGATCTACCAGACCAAGCTAATCGTCGCGGTTAGCGCGATCATCGCTCTTATCGCCGCCGTGATGATCGTCTGGTGGTTCATCCGCCTGGTCTGGACCTCGCCGCATTCGGTGACGCGGTATTTCCGTGCCCGCAAGCGCGACCGCGGTTATCAGGCGTTGTCGACCGGCCTGATCGCCGCCGGCGCCGGCAATGCGCTGCTCGCCCGCAAGATGGCCGCCCGCTCGCGCGGCCTTATCCGCGCCGATCAGGAGCCGCTGATCAACCTGCTCGAGGCCCAGGCGGCCCTGATCGAAGGCCGCCATGACGAGGCGCGCGCCAAATTCGAGGCGATGGCCAACGATCCCGAGACACGCGAACTCGGTCTGCGCGGCCTTTATCTGGAGGCCCGCCGCCTCGGCGCCAACGAGGCCGCCCGTCAATATGCCGAGAAGGCTGCAGACAATGCGCCTTATCTGCCCTGGGCCGCACAGGCGACGCTCGAATATCGCAGCCAGGCCGGCCGATGGGACGATGCGATCCGGCTGCTCGAACAGCAAAAGGCCGCCCGTGTCGTCGAAAAGGGCGACGCCAACCGTCTGCACGCGGTCCTCTTGACGGCGCGCGCCGGCGAAAAGCTGGAAGGCAACCCGACGGGTGCCCGCGACGACGCGCAACAGGCGCTGAAGCTCGCCGCCGATTTCATTCCGGCAGCCCTCATTGCCGCGAAGGCGTTGTTTCGCGAAGGCGGGGTGCGCAGGGCCGCCTCAATCCTCGAACAGGCATGGAAATCGACACCGCATCCCGAAATCGGCCAGGCCTATGTCAGGGCCCGCAGCGGCGATTCCACGCTCGACCGGCTGAAGCGCGCCGAACGGCTGGAGGCGCTGCGCCCGAACAACGTCGAATCCCTTCTCGTCGTCGCCCAGGCCGCACTCGACGCACAGGAATTCGCCAAGGCCCGCGCCAAGGCGGAAGCGGCAGCCCGCATGCAGCCGCGCGAAGCCGCCTTCCTGCTTTTGGCCGACATCGAAGAGGCCGAAACCGGAGACCAGGGCCGCGTGCGCCACTGGCTGGCCCAGGCACTCAAGGCACCGCGCGATCCGGCCTGGGTCGCTGATGGTTTCGTGTCGGACAAATGGCTGCCGGTATCGCCGGTGACCGGCCGCCTCGACGCCTTCGAATGGAAGGCGCCCTTCGGCCAGATCGAGGGACCGCTCGAAGACGGTTCGACGCCTGCCTCGATCGAAACCGCCCTGAAGACCTTGCCGCCGCTGCGCGACGTCAGGCCGGAAAGCCCGGTCAACGACCATCGGATCATCGAACTGGAACGCGCCGCGACGATCGCCGAGGCTGCGCGCCCGACGCCGGCACCGGCACCGGCGCCGGCAAAACCGAAGCCCGTCGAACCCGCCAGCGGCAAAGCGCCCGCACCGGGCGAAGCGAAACCTTTCTTTGGCGGCCTGCCGGATGATCCCGGCGTTCGCGACCCCAGGGTGGACCCGGAACCCAAGACACGGCTCCGCCTTTTCTGAAATGGAACGAAAACCGCATGTTCGAACGCTTTCAGGCCTTCTTCCAGAAGCTCACAGCCGACCATCCAAAGAAAGGTTTTGCCCCTGACGATCCGCGCATCGCAGTGGCCGCCCTCTGTATGCAGGTCATGGAAGCCGACGGTCAGATCAAAGCCAGCGAGAAGAAGCGGCTGCGCAAGCTGTTGAAGGAGCAATATGCGCTCGACGGCAAGCAGCTGGATGCCCTGATGGCGGCCGGCCTCGAGGCCGAAAGCACCGCCGTCGATTATTATCGCTTCACCGCCGACCTGAAACGCCACCTCAATACCGAGCAACGGCTGGAGCTGATCGGCATTCTCTGGGACATCGTCTATGCCGATGGCGAACGCAGCGAAATGGAGGACCATGTGATCTGGCGTATCGCCGATCTGCTCGGCGTCTCCTCCCGCGAGCGCATCCAGAAGCGGCAGGAAGCGGCCGCCAGGGTGACGGATGTCCGGGTAGCGCAAGATGATAGCGACTGAGCAAAAATCGGACCGCGACGGGCGTCCGATCCTCATCGTCCTGCATCAGGAGCGGTCGAGCCCCGGCCGTGTCGGCCAATTGCTCGTCGAAAAGGGCTATCGTCTCGATATCCGCCGCCCGGTTCTCGGCGAACCGCTGCCGACGACGCTTCAAGACCATGCCGGCGCCGTCGTCTTCGGCGGGCCGATGAGCGCCAATGATCCTGACGACTTCGTCAAGAAGGAGATCGGCTGGATCGACATTCCCTTGCGGGAAAAACGTCCCTATCTCGGTATCTGTCTCGGCGCGCAGATGCTGGTGCGTCATCTCGGCGGCAAGGTCCAGTCGAATGCCGACGGCTCGACGGAGATCGGCTGGTATCCGCTGCGCCCGACCGAGAAGGGCCGCCTGCTGATGCATTGGCCGAAGATGGTCTATCATTTCCACCGCGAAGGCTTCGAGCTGCCGCACGGCGCCGATCTTCTGGCTGAAGGCGACACCTATCCGAACCAGGCCTTCCGCTATGACGGCAACGCCTGGGGCCTGCAGTTCCACGCCGAACTGACTCGGGTGATGATGCATCGCTGGGTGGTGCACGGCGCGCACCGCTTCATCCTGCCGAACGCCCAGCAGGGCCGCGAACACCTCGAAGGCCGCATGCTGTTCGACGCGCCGCTGAAAGCCTGGTTGACCGAATTCCTCGATATCGTCTTCGAAGGCAAACCGGCAAAGGCCGCCTCTTCGATCACACTTCCCGCATAGAGGACTGCGTATCCGCCCTATCTCACGTGCTGGGGGCGTCGAGCGTATCGATCCGGCGCAATTTGGGGAAACTCGAAGCCCAGATCGCCGCCACCGCCAAAGTTCCGATTCCGCCGATAACGACCGCCGGCACCGCGCCGAAGATCGATGCCATCGTGCCCGCCCTGAATTCGCCGAGTTCGTTCGAACCGCCGACGAAGACCATGTTGACCGCATTGACGCGGCCGCGCAGCTGATCGGGCGTCCAGAGCGCAATCAGGCTCTCGCGCACATAGACCGATACCATGTCGGCCGCCCCCATCAGCGCCAGCGCCGCGATCGAGACTTCGGTGTTAGTCGAGATGCCGAAGACGATGGTTCCCAAACCGAACAGGGCAACACCGATGAACATGTAGATACCGGCGCGGTGTTTGAGCGGATAGGCGGCGAGGAAGATCGCCATGACGATGGCGCCGAGCCCCGGTGCCGCGCGCAGCAGGCCGAGCCCCCAGGGGCCGAGCGTCAGGATATCGCGGGCGAAGATCGGCATCAGTGCCGTCGCGCCGCCAAGCAGAACGGCGAAGAGATCGAGCGAGATCGCCCCGAGCACGACCTTTTCGGCACGGATGAAACTGAAACCGCCGAGGATCATCGCCCAGCTCTTGGCCTCGCCCGTCGTCTTCTGTTCAGGCTTCGGGATCATGTAGAGGAGAGCCGCCCCGAGGATGGAAAAGACCACCGCCACCGTATAGGCGGTCGTCGCGCTGACGCCGTAGAGCAGACCGCCGATCACCGGCCCGGTGATTGCCGCGAGCTGCCAGGACGACGAATTCCAGGCGATCGCATTGGAAAGGTCCTGCTCCGGCACCAGATTTGGAGCCAGCGACTGCACCGCCGGCGACATGAAGGCGCGTTCGATGCCGAAGATCAGAAGCACCGCGAAAACCGGCAGCGGCGTGAAAGTCCCCATTACAGTCATGATCAGCAGCGCCAGCGTGCAGAGCGCACTCACCAGCGAGCAGAGGGCGGCGATTGCCCGGCGATTGTACCGGTCGGCCACCGAGCCGGTGACGAGCATGAGCAGCAGCGACGGCAGGAATTGCACGAGACCGATCAGGCCGAGATAGATCGCCTTGCCCGTCTGGTCGTACATCTGCCAGCCGACGGCGACGCTGACGATCTGCTGTGAGAAGGACAGCAGGAAGCGCGCTAGGAAGAACCGCGTGTAGGACGAATGCCGGAACGCGGCAAAACGGTCTCCGGTGGGCGAAAACGACATGGATGTTTTCCGAGGAGACGGGCGCGGGAATAGCTGAAAGGCCGCCCGTTAAACATGATTCACCGCGCGTTCCCACACGGCACTTGCTCGTTTAGTCGCCAATGTCTACATGTCTGTCAACAACGAATTGGAGAAGACGATGTTTGCGCTGTTTCAAACCATTGATTTGGCTTTGAATATTTACACCTGGATCCTGATTGCCAGTGCCATTTTTTCCTGGCTCTATGCCTTTAACGTCATCAACTCCAGCAATCAGTTCGTCAATTCGGTCGGCACATTCCTGTATAACGTCACCGAACCGGTGCTGAAGCCGATCCGCAGCCGGTTGCCGAACCTTGGCGGCATCGACATTTCGCCGATCATCCTGCTGCTGATCATTTTCTTCCTGCGCACCTTGCTTTGGACAACGCTGTATCCGCTGGTCGCTTGAGTCGTCCCTGGAGCCTTTTCGATGATCATGTCCGCCTCGCCGTCCGGCTTACGCCGAATGGCGGGCGTGACGCGATCGATGGCATCGAGGCGGATGGCGAGGGCGAAACGCACCTGAAGGCGCGCGTCACATCCGTCCCGGAAAAGGGCAAGGCCAACAAGGCCCTGATCCTTCTGGTCGCCCAATCGTTGCGCATCCCCAAATCCAGCATCAGCCTCGTCTCCGGCGACACCGCGCGCAAAAAAATCCTCCGGATCGACGGCGACCCGGAGGATTTGGCAAAAAAGCTTGAAACGCTTTTAGGCTGAACAATCAGCCCTTCGTCTTCTTGGCGCGCTCGACGGCTTCGAGGATAAGCTGGCCGGCTTCCTTGGAATCGCCCCAGCCGAAGATCTTCACCCACTTGCCGGGTTCCAGATCCTTGTAGTGCTCGAAGAAGTGCTCGATCTGCTTCAGCGTGATCTCGGGAAGGTCGGTGTAGTCCTTGACCTTCTCATAGCGCAGCGTCAGCTTCGGCGACGGCACGGCGATGATCTTTTCGTCCTTGCCGGAATTGTCTTCCATCTTCAGGACGCCGATCGGGCGCACATTGATGACGCAGCCCGGAACCAGCGGACGGGTGCTGGCGATCAGCACGTCGATCGGGTCGCCGTCTTCAGACAGCGTGTGCGGCACGAAACCATAATTGCCCGGATAGGTCATCGGCGTATAGAGGAAACGATCGACGACCAGCGTGCCGGCTTCCTTGTCCATTTCATACTTGATGGGATGGCCGCCGACCGGAACCTCGACGATAACGTTGACGTCCTCAGGTGGATTATTACCGATGGAAATGGCGTCGATGCGCATAGGAACTCCCGCGGGGTTGAATTTCTCGCAGCCAGATAATCAGTTTCATCTCGCAACGCAACATTTGAGATCACCAATGCGTGATGGCATCGGCGCAAAGAACTCGAAACTTTCGCGAGGGGCAGGCGATTACCGACCTAGCCGGTCAGTTCCAGATGAAGCCGATCTTCTTCAGCTGCTTGTGGTCGAAATTTTCCATGCCTTCGCAGAAATCGACACCGCCGTGATGGCGGTAGAACCGGCCGGCGGTCTCGTTTTCCTCGAGGCACCAGACGACCAGCCCGTTGCAGCCGAGCGACTTCAGCAGCCGGCGCGCCTCGCCGAACAGCATTCGGCCGAGGCCGATGCCCTGATACTCCGGCCGAAGATAGAGCTCGTAGATTTCGCCTTCCTGCGGCAAAGCGCGGGCGCGGTTGAGACCGAGCGTCGCGTAGCCGGCAACCGTTCCGGCGACATCGAGAACCAGGAGCGTCGCCGGTCCACGCGTCGCCTTGCGCCACCAGTTTTCACCGCGGCGTTCAATCATCTGCGTCAGCGCCCGATGCGGGATAATGCCTGCGTATGTGTGCTGCCAGGCAAGCCTGTGCGTTTCCGATATGGCTCGGGCATCGTGTGGTTCGGCCCGCCGAACATCGATCGACAACGTCTTCATAACGTTTACTCTGGTCCCGCCGAAGGCAATTAACCATATGCAGCCAGCGCATCGTGATCGATTGCCCACAGACTTGATATGTGGACGACAGATAAAATTTAACGCTTTTTTAACGATTGTCACAAGTCGGAATCAGCGCGGCGCACAATAAAAAACCCCGGCACGAAGGCCGGGGTTTCAAAGGGTGCTTTGAAGCTCTCAGAGAGCCGCTTTCGACTTCTCGAAACGCTTGCGATCGTTTGCGTCGAGATACATCTTGCGCAGGCGAATATTCTTCGGCGTCACTTCCATCAGCTCATCTTCCTGGATCCAGGAAAGCGCACGATCGAGCGTCATGCGGATCGGCGGCGTCAGCTTGACGGCTTCGTCCTTGCCGGCGGCGCGGATATTGGTCAGCTGCTTGCCCTTCAGGACATTCACTTCAAGGTCGTTGTCGCGCGTATGGATGCCGATGATCATGCCGGCATAGACCTTTTCACCCGGCTCGATGATCATCGGGCCGCGGTCTTCCAGGTTGAACATCGCATAGGCGACGGCTTCGCCGGGAGCATTGGCGAGCAGCACGCCGTTGACGCGGCCACCGATCACGCCCTTGTAGGGCTGGTAGTCGTGGAACAGGCGGTTCATGATCGCCGTGCCGCGCGTATCCGTCAGCAGTTCCGACTGGTAGCCGATCAGGCCGCGGGTCGGTGCGTAGAAACGCAGGCGGAGGCGATTGCCGCCCGACGGACGCAGCTCGACCATTTCGGCCTTGCGCTCGGACATCTTCTGGACGACGACACCGGAATGTTCTTCATCGACGTCGACGACGACTTCTTCGATCGGCTCCAGAAGCTGTCCGCTTTCATCCTTGTGCATGACGACGCGCGGGCGCGACACGGCAAGCTCGAAGCCTTCGCGACGCATGGTTTCGATGAGAACGGCGAGCTGAAGTTCGCCGCGGCCGGACACGTAGAACGAATCCTTGCCTTCGGCTTCTTCGATCTTCAGGGCGACGTTGCCTTCGGCTTCCTTGAAGAGACGGTCGCGGATGACGCGTGAGGTCACCTTGTCGCCTTCGGTGCCCGCCAGCGGGCTGTCGTTGACGATGAAGGACATGGTGACCGTCGGTGGGTCGATCGGCTGGGCCTTCATGGCTTCCGAGACGGCCGGGTCGCAGAAAGTATCGGCGACAGTACCCTTGGAGAGGCCGGCGATCGCGACGATGTCGCCCGCATGGGCTTCGTCGATTGCCGTGCGCTCGATGCCGCGGAAGGCGAGGATCTTGGAGATGCGGCCGGTTTCGATCAGCTTGCCGTCCTGGCCGAGAACCTTGACGGCTTGGTTCGGCTTGATCGAGCCCGATGCGATGCGGCCGGTGATGATACGGCCGAGGAAGGGGTTGGCTTCGAGGATCGTGCCGATCATCCGGAACGGGCCTTCTTCGACCGTCGGCTCCGGAACATGCTTGAGCACCAGGTCGAGAAGCGGTGCAAGGCCCTCATCCTTCGGCCCTTCCGGATTGACGTTCATCCAGCCGTCGCGGCCCGAACCGTAGAGGATCGGAAAGTCGAGCTGCTCGTCGGTCGCGTCGAGATTGGCGAAAAGATCGAAGACTTCGTTGATGACTTCTTCGTGGCGGCCGTCCGGACGGTCGATCTTGTTGATCGCGACGATCGGGCGAAGGCCGACCTTCAGCGCCTTGCCGACGACGAACTTGGTCTGCGGCATCGGGCCTTCGGACGCATCGACGAGAACGATCGCGCCGTCCACCATCGAGAGAATGCGCTCGACCTCACCGCCGAAGTCGGCGTGGCCGGGCGTATCGACGATGTTGATACGCACACCTTTCCACTCGACCGAGGTTGCCTTGGCGAGAATGGTGATGCCGCGTTCTTTTTCGAGATCGTTCGAGTCCATCACGCGTTCAGCGACACGCTGATTTTCGCGGAACGAGCCGGACTGCTTGAGAAGCTCATCCACCAGGGTCGTCTTGCCATGGTCAACGTGCGCGATGATCGCGATATTGCGAAGTGCCATATGTGAAATCTCTGAGGCTGCGGCGCACGCTCTTGAGGACGCGCCTATTGGTTTGGGGCGTCCATACAGTTTTTTTTGCGTTTGCGAAAGAGGGGAACGCGCAAAAGCTGCGGCATGGCTGCCGCCATGCCGCATCGAAGCGTGTCATCAAATTGTCTTAGGCGTCGCTGCCTGTCAATTCCTCGAAGGTCGAAAGTCCCTTTTTGACCAGCATCGCATCCGGGCTCGGCAGCTTGCCGCGGAAAGCCTTGTAGGCGTCCTCCGGATCGACCGAGCCGCCCACGGAATAGATGTTTTCCTTGAGCTTGCGCGCCATCTCGCCGTTGAAGGCGTCGCCCGTCTCCTCGAAGGCGGCAAAGGCGTCGGCGTCGAGCACCTCCGACCACATGTAGGAGTAATAGCCGGCCGAATAACCGCCGGAGAAGATATGCTGGAAGTGCGGCGTCGCGTGGCGCATGACGATCGACTTCGGCATGCCGATCTCGGCCAGCACCTCGGCCTGCACCGCCATCGGGTCGGCGACCGCCTCTCGCGTGTGAAAGGCCATATCAACAAGCGCCGACGAGGTGAACTCGACGGTGTTGAAGCCGGCATTGAAAGTGCGCGCGGCCAACACCTTGTCGAGCAGCGCCTGCGGCATCGGCTCGCCGGTTTCGACATGCACGGCATAACGCTTCAAAATAGCGGGCACGGTCAGCCAGTGCTCGTAGAGCTGTGAGGGAAGCTCGACGAAATCGCGCGAAACGCCGGTGCCGGAGACCGAGGGGTAGGTGACATTCGACAGCATGCCGTGCAGCGCGTGGCCGAATTCGTGGAACAGCGTGCGCGCATCGTCGAGCGACAGCAGCGCCGGTTTGCCCTCGGCCGGCTTGGCGAAGTTGCAGACATTGTAGATGATTGGCAGCTCGCCGTGGCGGCCATTCTTCAGTTCGAGCCTGTGCTGCGATTGCAGCGAGCTCATCCAAGCGCCCGATCGTTTCGAGCCGCGGGCGAAATAATCGCCGAGGAAGAGGGCGACCAGCCGGTCTTCGCGGTCCCGGATCTCAAACACCCTGACATCCGGGTGATAGGCGGCCACGCCCTTCTTCTCGACGGCGCGGATACCGAACAGCCGTTGGGCCACGTCGAAGCAGGCCTCGATGATCTTCTCGAGTTGCAGATAGGGCTTGAGCTCGGCTTCGGAAAAATCGAATTTCCGCGCCCTGATCTTTTCGGCGTAATGGCGCCAGTCCCAGGGCATCACCTCGTGGTTACGCCCCTCCTCGGCGATCAGCGCCGCGATATCGGCCTCCTCCTCGCCGGCACGTTTCACCGCCCGCGCCCAGACGGCTTTGAGCAGGTCGTTCACCGCCTCCGCCGTCTTTGCCATCGTGTTGTCGAGCTTCAGCTCGGCGAAATTGCCGTAACCGAGCAGGCTCGCCACCCGATGGCGCAGCGCCAGCGTTTCCTTGATGACGCCGCGATTGTCCGTTTCGCCGTCATTTTCGCCGCGCGCCACCCAAGCCTTGAAAGCCTGCTCGCGCAGATCGCGGCGCTCCGAAAAGGTGAGGAACGGCTCGATGATCGAGCGCGACAGCGTCACCGCATATTTGCCCTCGTCGCCGCGTTCGCGCGCCGCCGCGGCCATCGCGTCGCGCAGAAATGCCGGCAGCCCGTCGAGTTCGGCCCCATCGGAAAGCACCAAGGCCCAGGCCTTCTCATCGGCAAGCACGTTCTGGCCGAATTGCGTGCCGAGACCGGCAAGCTGTTCATTCATCTCGGCGAGTTTCTCCTGCTCGGCCTTCTCGAGCTTGGCGCCCGATTTGACGAAGCCTTTCCAGTGGCGCTCCAGCACGCGTGTCTGTTCGAGCGTCAGGCCGAGGCTTTCGCGTTTTTCCCAGAGCGTGTCGATGCGGGCAAAGAGCGCGGCATTCATGCCGATCTTCGAATAGTGGCGCGACATCTTCGGCGAGATCTCCCGCTCCAGCGCCTGGATCACATCATTGGTATGCGCGCCCGCCTTGTTCCAGAACAGCGCCGAAACGCGCGACAGTGCATCGCCGGCGATCTCCAGCGCCGTGACCGTATTGTCGAATGTCGGCGCCTCGGCATTTTCGGCGATCTCGTCGATCTCCCGTTCATGGGCGGCAAGCGCCGCTTCGAAGGCGGCGGCGAAATCGCCGTCATCGACAGCATCGAAACGCGGCAGGCCGTGAAGGCCGTCCCAAGTCACCAGCGCCGGATTGAAATCATGGGGAGAAGGCATCGGAGAATTCCTTTTTGGCATGCACGGGTTCGTCAATATAGGAGAGCTGTCGTAGAATTGGTATGCGGCAAGGACCTTTTGCCTCGCCTGCAAAATCTGGTGGACAAAAATTGACGCGCGAAAATTAACCATTCTTTAACGATTGACGCGAATCACGGGCGGGCGCTAGTTTTCCCATGTTTCTTCCTGCACGGGGACATGCGCCATGGAAATTTTTTCTGTGCGGTCTTCTCAGAGTTTGCTATTTAAAAACAACCCTAATAACGCAAAAAGTTCGAAGACCTCTGATATTGAATTCGAGACCCGAGCTCCCGCCCCGGTCTCGTTCCAGATCGACGACAATAGTGATGAAAGTCCGGATTTCACTGCGGTCAGCCCTGGTGAACTGCGCAATTACGCGCGTCAGAGTTTCGACAGCGGCGTGATCGATCAGAACACCTACGCTGCGATCTCCGAGCCTCTGCCGATGCACGCGATCGATCCGCTCGGCAACGTCATCGATCTCTCCAGCGTCACCGACGGCACGAGCTTCAACTTTCTCGATTATTACAAAAGTCAGTTGCAGATCGCCACATCGATCGGCGATCCCGATGAAGTCCAGACGCTGAAATCGATCGTCGATTTCCTGGATAGTTGAATCAGGCCTTGCGCCAGCCGATGAGGCCGGGCGTTGCGTGCCAGAGTGCCTGTGCGGCAAACCCCATGAAGAGGACGCCGGAGCAGCGCACGATCAGCCGCTCATGGGCGCGATAGAAGCGGCGAACCGCGCCGGCGCCGATGATGCCGATCAGGATGATGTCGGCCGTCACGAAACCGACGAAGGACACGCAGAGAAGCATCGGCAAGGCCTCGAAATCAAGCGCCCCGGCAGAGCCCGCGACCAGTGCGGTGAAGGTGGCGAGCGCCACGGGATAGCCCTTTGGATTGGTGACGCCGAAGATCAGCCCGCGGCGAAACGGCCGCTCGACCACCACCAGAGCCTGTCCCTCGGCTTTCGGCTTGGCATTGACGGCGCTCCAGCCGATCCAGGCAAGGTAGAAGCCGCAGGCAAGGCCGAGCAGGTCGAAGACAAAGGTTCCGATCGTCTTGGCGCCGACGATCGCGATCAGCGCCAGTGACGACCAGATGAGATCCCCGACCAGATGCCCCATCATGAAAAAAGCGCCGGCCTTGCGGCCCTGCCCGGCACCGATGCCGAGCAGCTGCAGGAAGGCGGGTCCCGGAATGAGCACGTAGAAGAGCGCCGCCAGGAAGGCGCCGAAGACCAGGGACTGAGTCATGGAGATGCTCCGGAGGATGACCGCGGCAGAGTAAGCCATCCCGGGTATCCGTCAAGGGCGGTTAAATGGCGATGTAAAGCGGCATGGATGAGCATCGAGAGGGTGGTTCTCATTTTCGCTGGGTACCGGCCTGGGCTTTCGGCAAGTAAATTTCGCCCATTCGATCAAGGCTTTCCCTTGATTGCCAACCGACTGCCGGCATCACCGAGGTCGAAGGTTAAAGTGACGCAACTTCAAGAGGGTGAACATGATGGACAGACTCTTCTATATCGGCGTCTCAGCCGCTCTGTTTGCGGCCTTTGCCTTTTCGCTCAACTTTGTTGTGCCCTTCATCATCGGTGATTATTCCACCTTTGATTTCGCCCTCATCCGTCATGTTGTCTCGGGTCTGGTCGGGATATACATTCTGTTTTCGGAAAAGCGCGTCGTGCGCCATCTCACACTTCGGAACTGTTTACAGGCCATCTGGCTCGCCTTCATCGGATATGTCGGTTACTTCCTGACGGTGACGGGAGCAGCCGTCTTTGCCGGCCCCGTGATCGCTCCGGCCTTTCTCGGTCTGGTGCCGATCGTGTTGATGGTCATTGGCAATCAACGTCAGGGATCATTGCCGTGGCGATCCCTCATGGCGCCTTTGGCGCTTGTGCTGGCCGGCCTTATCCTCGTCAACGGCACGGCATTCACGGCTCAGGGATTGAACTCCGTCGAATCCTTGTGGGTTGGCGTGCCGCTGGCGCTCGCTGCCGTGGGACTTTGGGTCTGGTTCGCTCTCACCAATCAGGCTGCACTCGCCGCTCGCCCGGAAATGCCCTCCGGTGTGTGGTCGGCCCTGATATTGGTCGGAGGTGGCGTCTTGATGCTGGCCTTCTATCCCGTCGGTGCCGCAATGGACCTCTTCCAGCTTCCAGCACTGGGATTCGGCTGGAATGCCGCTGGCAACTTGTATGTTTGGGGTGCGTCTTTCGCGCTGCTGGCAACCGCAGGCGGCGTCTGGGCCTGGAACATTGCCTCACGCAGCCTGCCCGTTGCCCTGGCTGCGCAGCTGATCGTTTCGGAAACAGCCTTCGGTGTCATCGGCGGACTTATCGTGCACGCTCGTTGGCCAACACCGATCGAAGTCGCTGGGGTGGTAGTCCTGATCGCTGGCGTTGTTCTGTCAGTACGAATTTTCTATGCTCGCCAATTTGCCCCGGTAAGGACATTGCTTGCGCAGGAGTGATCTCTGGACGCTGGCCACTCAAATTCTTCGATCGAACACAGCGACCGGCGTCTTCAGCCTATAGAGCGTCGTCGGTCGCCGGGCCCGCTCGGTCTGTCGTTTTTCGCCCTCGACCACTTCGAGCAGATCAAGATCGTTGACCTTGCGGCGAAAGGCGCTTTGGTCCAACCGCTCGCCCATCACCGTCTCATAGATTGCCTGCAGTTCCGACATCGTGAAGACCTCGGGAAGCAGCCTTGCCGGAATGGTCGAGTAGGCGCCCTTGCCGCGCAGCCGCGCCAGCGCGGCGATGACGATCTCCTGATGGTCGAAGGGCAGTTCGCCTGCGGTCTCGACCGGCCGCAATTCCAGGGGGCTGGCGGCACCCTCCAACGCTCCCTGCGGGACCAGCGCAAAATAGGCGATCGATACCGACCAGTCGCGAGGATCTCGCCGCGCCGAAGCGAAGGTCGCCAGCTGTTCGAAGAAAATGCCCTCAAGCCCTGCCTTGGCCTTGAGGATGCGCCGCACCGCCGACTCCGCATCGGCATCCTCGTCAACGTGCAGATAGCCGCCGATCAGCGCCGGAACGCCGGCAAAGGGCTCGGCGGGCCGCGGCAGCAAGGCCACGCATAATCGTCCTTGGTGCAGCGTCAGCAAGACGATGTCGACCGTCACGATCGGCCGCGCGAATTCAGCTTCTGCCATTGGCATCTTTCTGGTGAGCGTTCCGGGCTTTCATAACGGCCAATCATAAAAATAACAATTTGCAAATAGCAACTTGCAAAATGCAATTTGCAAGTCTATATGATTGCTAACGAGGGCAGCGGGCAGAACCTGCAAGCCTGATCGCCAAGGCAACAGCAAAGGAGTGATGCCATGGGTATGGGACGTTTCAGCACAGCCGACTGGGCGGCCTACAACGCACGCCATGTGGATGGCCGCAGCCGATCCGAAGTATTCGGCGCCACCGGCATCGACCCCCGGTTCGATCCGGCGCGCTTTGCCACCCGCGAGAGCCGCGACAGCGGCTACAATCCGCAGTCGACTCCGATTATTCTCGCCTCGGATGTGACCGGCTCGATGGGCATGATCGCCCACGAGCTCATGCGCGGCGGGCTCATCACACTGACATCGGAGATCTATGACCGCCGGCCGGTATCCGATCCGCATATCATGGTGGCGGCGATCGGAGATGCGTATACCGATACCGCACCGCTGCAGGCCACCCAGTTCGAGGCCGACATCTCGCTTGCCAGCCAGATCCGCGCCCTGTGGCTCGAAGGCAATGGCGGCGGCAATGACGGCGAGAGCTACAGCGCCGCCCACCTTCTGGCAGCCCTCAAAACCTCGACCGATGCCTTCGAGAGGCGCGGCCGCAAAGGCTATCTTTTCACCATTGGCGACGAGCCGGTTCACAATGGCCTGACTGCCGACCAGATCGCTCGCATCTTCGGCATCGAACCGCCGCGCGGTCTGAGCGCCCGAGAATGCCTGGCGATGGCGCAGAGAGCCTATGAGGTCTTCCACATCGTCATCCGCGAGGGTTACGCAGCCGCGCGGCTCGATCGGGTGCTGGCGAGCTGGCAGCCCTTGCTGCCAGGCCGGACCTTCGTGCTCGATGACCACAGGCGCATCGCCGAACTGGTGGTGTCGATCATCGAGATCACCGAGGGCCGGGATGCCGGCGAGGTGGCCGCCAGCTGGCCGGGTGCGGCTGCCGCAGTCGTCGCCAAGGCCATCGGCGAACGCCCGAAGCGGCGCCTATTGCCGTTCTTCTAAGCCGGGAAAGTGCGAGACGCTTTCCGGGGGATTTAAAAACAAAAGGTTGGAGCGGTTCTGAGCACCCATAAAAAGCTGAACCGCTCTGGCCCCAAATCGTAGAGAAAAAAAGCCCGGCGCGCTCCGGGAACCATTTTGAGGAGCAGAAGATGAGCACTCGAGCACAGGCCGTGATCGGCGCGCTTTATGGCGACGAAGGCAAGGGGCTGATGGTCGATCGCCTTGCCGCGGCCACGCCGAGGGCCGTGGTAGTTCGCAGCAATGGCGGCGCTCAGGCCGGCCACACCGTGGTCGATCCCGCTGGCCGCCGCCATGTCTTCCATCACATCGGCTCGGGCAGCTTTGCCGGGGCCGCCACGCATTTCAGCCGCTTTTTCGTCGCCCATCCGATGCTGCTGCTCGGCGAGCTGGCGGATCTCAGCCAGCTCGGGGCGAGGCCTGAGATCAGCAGCGACCCGCGGGCACCGATCACCACGCCCTTCGACGTCATCATCAACCAGGCCTTGGAGCTGGCGCGCGGCACTGCCCGTCACGGCAGCTGCGGCCTCGGCTTCGGCGAGACCATCGAGCGCAATCTGCACCCGGATTTCGCCCTCTCGACCAAGGATCTGTTCCGCCCCGATCTGCACGCCCGCCTTGTTTCGATCCGCGATGCCTGGGTGCCTATCCGGCTGGCCGCGCTCGGCATCACCGCCCTGCCCGCAGAACTGGCCGCCGCGCTGGCCGACGACACCACCATCGCCCGCTTCGAGGCCGATTGCGCCGCCTATCTCGACTGCGTCACGCTCTGGCCCGACCGACGGCTGTGCGAACGCGGTGCCGTCATTTTCGAGGCGGCGCAGGGCCTCGGGCTCGATCAGGATTGTGGCGCCTTCCCCCACGTCACCCGCTCGAATACCGGGCTCGCCAATATGCTCGCTATTGCAGCCGAAGCCGGCATCACCGAACTCGAAGCAACATATGCGACACGCTGCTACACCACCCGGCACGGCGCAGGCCCCCTCAAGGGGGAAACTCCGACACTTCCTGGCGTCAATGTCGTCGACCCCACCAACGCGCCGAACGAGTGGCAAGGGTGCCTGAGGCTCGCCCCGCTTGATCTCGGCCTGTTGCGTGAGGCCATAACCCGCGATCTAACGGTGGACCGCAACGGTACCACGGTTAGAGCCGGACTGGCGGTGACCTGCCTCGATCAGGCGGAGGACGGGTTTGCCGTGACGGATTGCGAAGAGCTGATACGGCTTGATCCTGCGAAAGCCGCGTCTGAGATAGCCGGTCTTGTCGGCCTGCCGCTCTGGGCCGAAAGCTGGGGACCGAGTCGCGGTGACGTCAGGCCGTGCGTGGATGCGGCTGCCGCGTGAATCACCGGCAATAAATAGAGCCCGCGCGGCAATGCCGGCGGGCTCCAACCCGTTCGAAAGCGAACCCGGGATTTACTTCGCGAGGTTGCGCTTCCCGAGCGTGCGCAGGCGCAACGCGTTGAGCTTGATGAAGCCGGCTGCGTCCTTCTGGTCGTAGGCGCCCTGATCGTCCTCGAAGGTGACGAGCTTGTCGGAATAGAGCGACTTTTCGCTTTCGCGGCCAATGACCATGACATTGCCTTTGTAGAGCTTCAGCGTCACTTCGCCTTCGACATGCTCCTGGCTCTTGTCGATCAGTGCCTGCAGCATCTCGCGCTCCGGCGAGAACCAGAAGCCGTAATAGATCAGCTCGGCGTAACGCGGCATGATCTCGTCCTTGAGATGCGCAGCCCCGCGATCGAGCGTGATCGATTCGATGGCGCGATGCGCCGAGAGCAGGATCGTGCCGCCGGGCGTTTCGTAAACGCCGCGCGACTTCATGCCGACGAAACGGTTCTCGACGAGGTCGAGACGGCCGATGCCGTTGTCGCGGCCGTAATTGTTGAGCGTTGCCAGCAGCGTCGCCGGCGACATCTCGACGCCGTTGATCGAGACGGCATCGCCCTTGCGGAAGCCGACCTTTATCACCGTCGCCTTGTCGGGCGCGGCCTCAGGCGAGATCGTGCGCATATGCACATATTCCGGCGCCTCCTGGGCGGGGTCCTCGAGAACCTTGCCCTCGGAAGAGGAATGCAGAAGGTTGGCGTCGACGGAGAATGGCGCCTCGCCCTTCTTGTCCTTGGCGACGGGGATCTGATGCTGTTCGGCGAAGGCGAGCAGGTCGGTGCGGCTCTTGAAGGACCAATCGCGCCACGGCGCGATGATCTTGATGTCGGGGTTCAGGGCATAGGCTGAGAGTTCGAAACGAACCTGGTCGTTGCCCTTGCCGGTGGCGCCGTGGGCGATCGCATCCGCACCCGTCTTGCGGGCGATATCGATCAGATGTTTGGAAATCAGCGGCCGGGCGATCGAGGTGCCGAGCAGGTAGACGCCTTCGTAAACGGCATTGGCGCGGAACATCGGGAAGACGAAATCGCGCACGAATTCCTCGCGCACATCCTCGATGTAGATCTCCTTGATGCCGAGCATCTCGGCTTTCTTGCGCGCCGGCTCCAGCTCTTCGCCCTGGCCGAGATCGGCGGTGAAGGTGACGACTTCGGCGCCGAGTTCCGTCTGCAGCCACTTCAGGATGATCGAGGTGTCGAGGCCGCCGGAATAGGCGAGAACGACTTTCTTCACGTCTTTGTATGATGCCATGATGATGAGGTCCGTTGCATAAAAGGCCGGCGAAAACCCGGTGTCGCGGCACTTTTAGCGAGATTGGCGCGTGACGCAAGGGCAAGTGCCAAGCCGCCGGCGCGATAGCGTTGACAGCGCCAAAGCGGAGCCCATATTCGCCAACGTCCGAGCAATGATCGAGGAGGGGCTCCCCGTGACCAATATTCAAGACATTTTCAAGAAATCCAATGTTGCCGTCGTCACCGGAGGCGCGTCCGGCATCGGCCTGGCGGCGGCGAAATATTTCGCCGGGCGCGGCATGAGCGTCGCCATCGCCGATCTCGGCGGCGATCGGCTGGCCGAGGCCGCCGACCAACTCAAGGCCATTGCCGGCGAGGAAAATGTGATGGCGGTCGAAACCGACGTCGCATCCAGGGAGTCGCTGGAGGCGCTCGAACGTGCCGTGCTCCAGCGTTTCGGCCGTGTACACGTGCTGATGAACAATGCCGGCATCGGCCCGGAAACCTCGATCTTCAGCCCACAGGCCAACTGGGACCATATCTTCGCCGTCAACCTGATGGGCGTCATCAACGGCACGCGCACCTTCGGCCCGAAGATGCTGTCGCACGGCGAGCCCGGCCTGATCATCAACACCGGTTCGAAACAGGGCATCACCACGCCGCCCGGCAATCCCGCCTACAATATCTCCAAATCGGGCGTGAAGGTCTTTACCGAAGCGCTGGAGCATGAGCTTCGCAACATCGACGGCGGCAAGATCTCCGCCCATCTTCTGATCCCCGGCTTCGTCTTCACCGGCCTCACCAAGGGCGACCGCGCGGAAAAACCGGCCGGCGCCTGGACACCGGAGCAGACCGTCGACTTCATGGTCGAAAGCCTCGAGCGCGGCGATTTCTATATCCTCTGCCCCGACAACGATGTGGCCCGGCCGGTCGACGAACGCCGAATGGCCTGGGCGGCCGGTGACATCATCGAGAATCGCCCGCCGCTGTCGCGCTGGCACAAGGACTATGCCGATAAGTTCAAGGCCTTCCTCGAACAGAAGTGATCGGCGGCACTGCATATCATCAGGACGTGTGCAGCGGTTCCGGGAGAACGATATGCACAAAACAAACAGCGAATGCGCGTCGCATGAATCAAGTTTCGTGCGACGCGCATGAGAAGGTTTGATTGGTAATTTTCCGAAAGCCGGATAAGAGATCGTCAGGTCTTTCCGGCTTTCGGAGTGTGCCATGGATTTCCTGCCCAGCCTGCCGACGCTGCTCGGCTTTGCCGCCGCGACGCTGCTGCTCGCGGCGACCCCCGGCCCCGACATGACGCTGTCGATCAGTCGCGCGCTCGCCCAGGGCAAGTATGCAGCACTCTTCGTCGTCGTCGGCACCAGTCTCGGCATCGTCGTTCACACCATGCTGGTCGCCTTCGGCATTTCGGCGCTGATCACTGCCTCGCCGAGCGCCTTCCTGATCCTGAAAACCGGCGGCGCCGGCTATCTGCTCTGGCTGGCGGTGCAGGCGATCCGCTTCGGCTCGAAGCTCACCGTCGCCAAGGTCGAGGAACAGAAGGGCACAGTGCTTTCGAACATCTCGTCTGGCTTCTGGGTCAATCTTCTGAACCCCAAGGTCATTATTTTCTTCATGACCTTCCTGCCGCAATTCGTCAGCGCCGGCGATCCCGCCGTCACGCAGAAGCTGCTGTTCCTCGGGCTTTGCTTCATTCTGATCGGCATGCCCGTCAATGCCAGCGTGATCTTCGCCGCCGACTGGCTGGCTTCCTGGCTGCAGAACAACAGAAAGGTGCTGCGCGGCATGGACTATACTTTCGCCGGCGTCTTCTCGATCTTCGCCGCGAAAATCCTGCTCACGCAGGCCAGATGATCAGCACCATGTCAGGCCAATTAGCCGATCAGCACGCTGTCAGCGCTAGCCGATCAGCAAAGCATCGTCGTCGAGCGTCTGGCCGCGCATCTTGCGGAACATCGCGATCAGATCCTCGACCTGCAGGTTCTTTCTGTTGTCGCCCGCGACATCGAGAACGATCTCGCCGCCATGCAGCATGATCGTGCGGTGGCCATAGTCCAGCGCCTGGCGCATCGAATGCGTCACCATCATCGTCGTCAGCTTGCGCTCGGCCACGATCTTCTGCGTCAGGTTCATCACGAATTCCGCCATCCCAGGGTCGAGTGCGGCCGTATGTTCGTCGAGCAGCAGCACTTCCGAGCCGGCAAGTGTGGCCATGACGAGCGAAACCGCCTGACGCTGCCCGCCGGATAGCAGATCCATGCGGTCCTTCAGCCGGTTTTCCAGCCCGAGATTGAGTTCGGCGATCCGCTCGCGGAAATAGTCGCGCCTGCTGCCCCCGAGCGCCGGCGCAAGTCCGCGCTTCTCGCCGCGGCGGGCGGCCAGAGCAAGATTTTCCTCGATCGACAGCGAACCGCAGCTTCCCGTCAGCGGATCTTGGAAGACCCGCGCGACGAGACCGGCGCGTGATGCCGTCGACTTGCGCGTCACCTCGTTCTTACCGATCAGCACCTGCCCCTCGCTCGGCAGGACATCGCCGGCGAGCACGCCGAGCAGCGTCGATTTGCCGGCGCCGTTGGAGCCGATGACGGTAACGAAGGAGCCCTGCTCGATGGTCAGGCTGACACCGTTCAGCGCCTGCTTCTGCAGCGGCGTACCGCGCCCGAAAACGACCTTGATGTCCTTGACGCTGATCATGATGGAGCACCTCCGCGAAGACGGGGAAGGATGAGCGCCACGGTGACCAGCACTGCCGTCACGAAATTGAGATCGGAGGCCTGCAGGCCGATGACGTCGCTGGACAGCGCCAGCTGGATCGCAATGCGATAGAGGATCGAGCCGAGCACGCAGCCGATCAACGCGATCAACAGGCCGCGGCGACCAAGCAGCGTCTCGCCGATGATGACGGCGGCCAGACCGACGACGATCGTGCCGACACCCGAGGTGACGTCGGCAAAGCCGTTGGTCTGGGCAAACAGCGCACCGCCGAACGCCACCAGCGCATTCGAGATCGCCATGCCGAGATAGATCTGCCGGCTGGTATCGACACCCTGCGCCCGGGCCATCCGCGCATTGGCGCCGGTCGCCCGCATGGCAAGTCCGGCATCGCTTTCCAGGAAGCGCCAGACCAGGACGAGGGCGACGATCACGAGAACGCCGACGAAGAGCGGCCGCACGTAGAAATCGCGCAGGCCATGGCCGAAGAACGGGCTGATCATCGTATCGGCGTTGATGAGGGCGACGTTGGGTTTGCCCATCACGCGCAGATTGACGGAAAACAGCGCGATCATCGTCAGGATCGAGGCGAGCAGATTGAGGATCTTGAAGCGCACGTTGAGCAGCGCCGTCACCATGCCCGCGGCCGCACCCGCCGCCATCGCGACCACAGCCGCAAGCCAGGCATTGACGCCGGCAATGATCAGCACCGCGGTCACCGCTGCACCAAGCGGAAACGAGCCGTCGACAGTCAGATCGGGAAAGTCGAGAATGCGGAAGGCGAGATAGACGCCGAGAGCGACGAAGGAATAGACCAGACCGAGCTCGACGGCCCCCCAAAATGCGATTTGGCTCAAGGCTTTCAGCCCCTTTTGTTACCGTTCCGCCCGTCGCGAAACCGCAGCTTTTTAATACTTCAGCCGCCCCCGCGCAAACGGGAGCGGCTGAATGTGAATGGTCGATCGAACGACGGCCGATTATTCGATGACCTTGTTGGCGCGGGAAAGCACGCTCTCGGGCAGAGTGACGCCCATCTTGGCCGCCGCCGCCTTGTTGACGACGAGGTCGCTGCCGGCAGCGGTCTTGACCGCGATATCGCCCGGGTTTTCGCCTTTCAGCACCCGCACGACGATCTCGCCCGTCTGCTTCCCGACATCGTAATAGTTGAAGCCGAGGGCGGCGACCGAACCGCGCGAAACCGAATCCGTATCGGCGGTGAAGAGCGGCAGCTTGCTTTCTTCGGCAACCGCGACGGCGCCTTCGAGTGCGGAGATGATCGTGTTGTCGGTCGGGATGTAGATCGCATCGGCGCGGCCGACGAGGGCGCGGGCCGCGCCCTGGACCTCGGCCGACTTGGTGGCGGCTGATTCCACAACCTTCAGGCCCGCCTTTTCGGCTTCGGCCTTCAGCACGGCAAGCAGCGAAACGGAATTGGCCTCACCGGAATTGTAGAGGTAGCCGATGGTTTTCACATCGGGCAGGATTTCCTTGATCAGCGCCAGATGCTCGGCGACCGGCGACATGTCGGAAAGGCCGGTGACGTTGCCGCCTGGTTTGTCCATGTTCTTGACGAGCTGAGCGCCGAGCGGGTCGGAGACCGCGGTGAAGACGACCGGAATGTCGCGCGTCGAGGAGACGACCGCCTGAGCAGAGGGCGTGGAGATCGGCACGATGACATTCGGCTCGTCGCCGGCGAACTGGCGGGCGATCTGAGCTGCCGTCGCCGGATTGCCCTGCGCCGACTCGAACACGAATTTCAGGTTCTCGCCCTCCTTATAGCCGGCGGCCGTCAGCGCATCGAGAACGCCCTTGCGGGCCGCATCCAGCGCCGGATGCTCGACGATTGCCGTCACGGCGACCGTGACGTTGTCAGCCTTTGCGGGCAGGGAAAGGGCCAAACTGGCGGCAAGAGCGAGCAGAATCGGGCGCATTTGTATCCTCCTGATTGATTTTGGCGGCACTATTAGGAAAAGCGCATGCTTAAATCAATGCAGGAGAATTGTAGCGAGGATCAAACTTGCTGATCAGTCGTCGGCGCCGTGATTGGCGATCATCATCGCCTCGAAGGCCAGGCGCTCGGTCTTGCGCATGCGTTCGGACTCCGATTTCAGCTGGCCGCAGGCGGCAAGAATGTCGCGCCCGCGCGGCGTGCGGATCGGCGAGGCGTAACCGGCCGAATTGATGAAATCGGCGAACTTCTCGATCTGCTCCCAGTCGGAACACTGATAATTGGTGCCGGGCCAGGGATTGAACGGAATGAGATTGATCTTCGCCGGCACGCCTTTCAGCAGCTTGATCAGCCCCTTGGCGTCTTCGAGGCTGTCGTTGACATCCTTCAGCATCACATATTCGAAGGTGATGCGCCGCGCATTGGAAAGGCCGGGATAGGCTTTGCACGCCTCGATCAGCTCCTTCAGCGGATACTTCTTGTTGATCGGCACGAGAATGTCGCGCAGGTCGTCGCGCACCGCATGCAGCGAGATCGCCAGCATGACGCCGATCTCCTCGCCGGTGCGGAAGATTTCCGGCACGACGCCGGAGGTTGAAAGCGTCACGCGACGCCTGGAGAGCGACAGGCCGTCGCCATCCGTGGCGATCAGCAATGCCTGCTTGACGGCGTCAAAATTATAGAGCGGCTCGCCCATGCCCATCATCACGATATTGCTGACCTTGCGGCCCTCGGCAGGCATGATCGTGCCTTGCGGCGCTTCGCGATCGGGGAAGTCGCCAAGCCGGTCGCGGGCAAGCAGCAGCTGCGACAGAATTTCCTCCGCCGTCAGGTTGCGCACCAGGCGTTGCGTCCCGGTGTGACAGAAGGAGCAGGTGAGCGTGCAGCCGACCTGGCTGGAGATGCAGAGCGTGCCGCGGCCCTCTTCCGGGATATAGACGGCTTCGATTTCGACCGGGCGGCCGGCGCCGCGCGGGGGAAAACGCAGCAGCCATTTGCGCGTGCCGTCGTTCGAGACTTGCTCTTCGACGATTTCGGGACGCGCGATGGTGAAATGCTGCTTCAGCATTTCACGCATGTCCTTGGCGACATTCGTCATATGGTCGAAATCGGAAACCCCGCGCACATAGATCCAGTTCCACAGCTGCGCGACGCGCATCTTGATCTGCTTCTCGGCCACGCCCCTTTCCCGGAGTGCCGCCCCCATCTCCTCGCGCGACAGCCCGATCAGGGACGGCTTTTCGACGCTGGCAGACGTGTACGCCTGCGGCTTGGTGACAACGATCGCATCCGTGACGGACATAGTCTTTAGATCCCGAATTCAAACACGTAACCGCCCCGCAAGCCCGCGGACTTCAGGAGCAAACCGGAAGAGGTGAGGCGCATGACGGCACATTGGCAGAAAATGAATGGCGGAACGGCGACTGATATCGCGATCTGTCCGCTGTTGGCGCGCCCTTTAGCATCATTTTGTCCGCGCGTCACTATAGATGGAAAACAGCAAAGGCCGGCGCAAGGCCGGCCTCTTGAAACTCTGCGGCTGGAGACCGCTTACTTGCAGCTTTCAATCTGCTTCAGCGCAGCCGAGATGCCAGAAAGCGAATAGCTGTAGGAGGTGCCGGTGCCTTTGCGCGACACGGCATTCACCGTCATCGAATGACCGGTCTTCATCGCGGCGACCAGGGCGGGCTCCTGCGCCGCATTCTCGACCCAGCCGGCCTTGTCCTTGGTGAACATCACGAAGGTCTTATTGTCGATGACGACATTGATCTTCGAATTTTCCTTCACCGTGTAACCCATCATCGCCTGCGGTTCGTAGGAGATGTTCTGGCCCGGACGCTGCGAGACGATGAAGAAGTTGTCGCCGTGGTCGACGCTTGCCGGCTGCTTTGCCGTCGGAACCGACAACACGTAGCAGACGGTGCTGGCGCCCGACTTGTAGGAGTAGGCGCCCCATGCCTGGAACTGCTGGATGCGGTTCGGCGCGGCCTGCTGCGCTGCCGCAACTCCGGCCATGGCAAGGGTGAGTGCGAGAGCGGATACGATACTTTTTACAAACATGGATTCCTGCCGGTTCTTGCGATTCAAGGCCCGAAGCGATCATAGCGGGCGCCGCATAATCACGATCTGCTTTATTTTGACTTAATTCAGGTTACCAAATGGTCAACAATAGCTGCGATTTGTATCTGCCTGTGTCATTTCAGCTCGGGTACCAATTTTCGCCCCTTTGACGGTATCGGCCGCGACACGGTGCCCCGATGGCACTGGCCGTCCGTTCGGCTGAATTTAAGACACAAAGATTCAGGCAAGAGTTTGACCTTTCCCAAATCCGTTGTACCTCAGTAAGACTTGGAAATCCGATACGAAATTATTGCCGCAGGGGGCTCGTGAGGGGACATGGATGCCGAGCAAAGACAGCGTTTCGCTGCCCTCGCGAAGGCCGTCGCCAGGGATCGCGACCAGCAGGCCTTTTCCATCCTGTTCGACTATTTCGCACCGCGGCTGAAAGCCTGGCTGATGCGCCAGAAGATGACATCAGCCGAGGCCGAGGAACTGGTCCAGGAGATCATGATCGTGCTTTGGCATAAGGCGGATCTCTACGATGCCACGCGATCTTCCCTTTCGACCTGGCTTTTCCGCATTGCTCGGAACCGCCGCATCGACGTGCAGCGCCGCACCAATACCCGCATCTTCGACGAGACCGATCCGGCCCTGCAGCCGTCGGCCGAGATCGGCGCAGATGAAATCATCGACAATGATGATCGCGACGCCAGGATCCGCGCCGCCGTCGGCCAATTGCCGGAGGAGCAGCGCGACATGCTGCGTGCCGCCTTCTTCCTTGGTCAATCGCATTCGGAGATCGCCGAAGCGACCGGGCTGCCGCTCGGCACGGTGAAATCGCGTATCCGGCTCGCCTTCGGCAAGCTCCGCAAGGTGCTGGAGCGCGAAAACGCTTAAATAGTTTTCATCGTTTCCTCAGTCCGGTCGGCCAGAACGCGGTCGGCTGCCTCGTAGTGACCTGGGCGGATATGGCCGCGCACCATGGCGAAGGCGGCCGAGAGCACGGCGATGTCGTCGGAGAAGCCGATGACGGCGAAAACATCCGGGATCATGTCGACGGGCATGACGAAATAGGCGAGTGCTGCGAGCAGCACGCCGCGCACTTTCGTCGGCGTCTGCGGATCGAGCGCGCAGTAAAACCCGGCAATGACATCGCGTGAGAACGGAATCTGCCGCACGGCGCGGCGGAAGGTCGGCCAGAATTTTTGCCTGACCGTCTTCTCCCGCCGGCTCTGGGTGTCCTCGTCGCCTGGCAACAGAATTTCCCCGAACTTGACCTCGTCCATCCCTTCCATCCTTTCGTCCCTGCGAACATATGGTGATGGCGCGAACTCTTTCAATCGGCCCCGCTTTTAGACGCCGCGTCGGGTCGCGGCCTTGTCCATCGCCTTGGCGAGCTTGAAATCCAGCTCCGTCAGTCCGCCGGCATCATGCGTATTCAGCGTGACATCCACCCTGGAATAGACGTTGAACCATTCGGGATGGTGGTTGAGTTTTTCGGCGGTGATCGCCGCCTCGGTCATAAAGCCGAATGCCTCGATGAAATTCGAAAACTTGAAGGTCTTCGATATTGATGAAGCCGCCTCATTGAGTACCCAGCCCGCAAGCCCGGCCAGTTGCGCCTCGACCGCGGTCCGTTCCAGTCTTTCCATTTTCATGCCATGGTCCTCTCATCTGCCGACAGGTTTACCGATGAAACGCATCAGCATCCTCTTCGTTTGCATGGGCAATATATGCCGTTCTCCGCTCGCGGAAGGAATTTTCAGCCATCTGGTCGCCGAGGCGGGCCTGACCGGCCGTTTCACGGTCGATTCCGCCGGCACCGGCGGCTGGCATGAAGGCGCACCGCCCGACCAGCGGTCGATTGCCACCGCCAAAAGCCACGGCATCGATATCTTGAGGCAACGCGCCCGCCGAATCCGCTCCAGCGATTTCAGGGATTTCGATCTGATCCTGGCGATGGACCGCGACAATGTGGCGGCGCTCGAAACGATCGCGCCGCCTGAGGCGATCATCGGCCTCTTCGGCGATATCGCGCTTGGAACGGGAGAGGATATTCCCGATCCCTATTATGGCGGCCCGGCAGGTTTCGAGCTGGTCTATACCAGACTCTTGACCGGCTGCAGCAGCCTGCTCGAAGCGCTGGGCACCGAGCGCGCCTCGTGTAGCGGGAACACTTCCTCGGTGAGGTAGGGCCCGCCGCCGACCGATTCGCGCGACGACAGCAGCACGAAACGCGGCGCCGTGAAGGTTGACGTGTGGAAATTGCCGCGTCCGGCCAGATATTGCACGACATCGTCGAGCCGCGAGGATTTGAGCCGTGCCAGCGTCACATGCGGAGTGAATTTGCGGGGATCTGGCGGCAGCCCGATGCGCTGGCAGATCCGCTCGATCTCGCCCTGCAGGGCATACATCTCCGGCGATTGAGAAACGCCGGCCCAGACCGAATGCGGTTTCTTCGAGCCGAAGGAACCAATGCCTTCGAGCCGGAACTGGAATTCCGGCCGATCGATCCGGTCGAGGCGTTCTACGATTTCATCGGCCGTGCGGCCGTCGACATCACCGATAAAGCGCAGGGTGATGTGGTAATTTTCCACATCGATCCATCGTGCTCCGGGGAGGCCACCGCGCAGCAATGAAAGGCTCATCGCCGCATTGCGCGGAATTTCGAGGGCGGTAAACAGTCTCGGCATAACGAGCACTCCCCGAATCTTTTGCAGTGCTTACACGGAATCATGCAATCAATGACCGCGCAAGCCCCTATTTCTTCACAGAAGAAATCGTCCCGACGAAATTTGTGACATCGGCTTCCATCTTCTGAACCATGACATCGACGCCCTTCGCATTCGGATGCATGCCGTCGTCGAGTTTAAGCCCCGCATCGAGCGCCACGCCGTCGAGAAAGAAGGCATAGAGCTTAACTCCGTGTTTCTCCGAAAGTTTCCGATAAATCGGATTGAAGCGTGCAGCATAATCCGCCCCCATATTGGGCGGCGCCATCATGCCGACCAGCAGCACGGCAATGCCGCGCTCCTTCAGCCGCGTTATCATCTGGTCGAGATTTTTCTCGCTTTCTTCTGGCGGGATGCCGCGCAGCGCATCGTTGGCGCCGAGTTCGAGGATGACGCCGTCGGTGCCGTCGGGTATCGACCAGTCGATCCGCGCAAGCCCCCCTGTCGTCGTGTCGCCGGAGACCCCGGCATTGGCAATAGTGACGTCTAGCCCCTTCGCCTTCAGGGCCGCCTGCAGCTTTTCCGGAAAGCCGTCGCCGGGCGGCAATTGGTAGCCCGCCATCAAACTGTCCCCAAAACCGACGAGATTGATCGTCCGGGCATTGGCTGCGGCGGCAAAGATCAGTGAGACGGCAATGACGGTGAATTGAAGCGCGGCAACTTTAAATCTCATTCTGGCTTCCCTAGATTGGCGAAGTGCCGTCATGCGGCTGTTTCGTTATAGATTTATATAGGGCGATTTCTGTTGGCAAAAACCATCATCGAGTTGAAGGGCGCCGATCTGACGCTTGGCAGTGCGGCCGCTTCGGTGCATGTGCTGAAGGGCATCGACCTCGATATCGCATCAGGCGAATCCGTCGGCATCGTCGGCCCGTCCGGATCCGGCAAGTCGACCCTGCTGATGGTGCTTGCCGGGCTGGAGAAGCTCGACAGCGGCGAAATCAATATCAACAATACGCCGATCCACGCGCTGAGCGAGGATCAGGTCGCCGATTTCCGCGGCCGCAACATCGGCATCGTCTTCCAGTCCTTCCACTTGATCGCCAACATGACGGCGCTGGAAAACGTCGCCGTGCCGCTCGAACTTGCCAATGTCGGCAACGCCTTCGAGATCGCCCATCGCGAGCTGAAGTCGGTCGGCCTCGGTGAACGGCTGAACCACTATCCCGGCCAGCTTTCCGGCGGCGAACAGCAGCGCGTGGCGATCGCCAGGGCGCTCGCCCCCTCGCCCGCCCTGCTGATCGCCGATGAGCCCACAGGCAATCTCGACACCGAGACCGGCCGTCAGATCGCCGACTTGCTGTTTTCCAAACAGGCCGAACGCGGCATGACTTTGCTTCTCGTCACCCACGACGTCTCGCTTGCGAACCGCTGCTCGCGCCAGATCCGCGTCCGATCCGGCCGGATCGAAGGCGACAGCGCCACCCGCCGTAGCGAGGCGGCAATCGCATGAGCATCATCACGCCGCGCGTTTCGCTCGCTTTTCGCCTGGCGCTCCGCGAGCTGCGCGGCGGCATTCGCGGCTTTTACATCTTCCTCGCCTGCATCGCGCTCGGCACCGGGGCGATTGCCGCCGTCAATTCGGTCTCACAGTCGATCACCGATACGATCGCCTCGCAGGGACAGGAGCTCTTGGCCGGCGACGTCCGTTTCGAACTCAACAACCGCGAAGCCACGCCTGAGGAAATGGCTTTCCTCGACGGCCTCGGTACCGTTTCGGTGTCGACCGGCCTGCGCTCGATGGCCCGCAAGCCTGACGGTTCCGATCAGGCGCTGGTGGAGGTCAAGGCGGTCGACGACGCCTACCCGCTCTACGGCAGCTTCAAAGCCGAGCCGGACTATCCGCTCGCAGCTCTGCTTTCGGGCCAGGGCGGCACCTATGGCGCCGTGGCAGCGCCCCTCCTTCTCGATCGGCTGGGGCTTCCGGTCGGGGATGAATTGCTGCTTGGCAACGTCAAGCTCAGCATCACCGGCACCGTCAAAACCGAGCCGGATGCGCTGTCGGAAGGTTTCGGTTTTGCGCCGCGTCTGCTGGTCAGCCGCCGGGCGCTCGAAGCCTCCGGGCTGATCCAGACGGGAAGCCTGGTCGAACATGCCTATAAGATCCGGCTGGAAGACAAGGGCGCAATGTCGGGCATCCAGGCGCGCGCCGCCAAGGAATTCCCTTCTGCCGGCTGGGCCGTTCGGACCAGCGACCGCGCCGCGCCCTCGCTCACCGAAAACATCAACCGCTTCTCGCAGTTCCTGACGCTGGTCGGCCTCACCGCGCTGATCGTCGGGGGCGTCGGCGTCGCCAATGCCGTCCGCGCCTTCCTCGATTCCAAGCGCACCACCATCGCAACCTTCAAATGCCTCGGTGCGCCGGCGCAGGTCGTCGTTCTGATCTATCTTTTCCAGATCGCCATCATCGCCCTTGGCGGCATCACGATCGGCCTTCTCATCGGCGCCCTGTCGCCGATCTTCGCCGCCCAGTTTCTGGCGCAGTTCCTGCCGGTCTCGACGGCGCCGACGCTTTATCCCGGCGCCTTGCTGCTGGCGACGCTCTTCGGCATCCTGACGACGCTCGCCTTCGCCATCCTGCCGCTCGGCCATGCCCGCGAAGTGCCGGCGACCGCGCTCTTCCGCGAGCAGGGCTTCGAGGCCCGCCGCCTTCCCTCCTGGCCCTACATCCTGCTGGCCGCGCTGTTCATGGTCGCCCTTGCCGGCCTTGCCATCCTCACCGCCTATGACCGCTTCATTGCCGTCGTCTTCGTCGGCGCGATCGTCTTCGCCTTCGTCGTGCTGCGCCTGGTCGCAGCAGCGATCGCCTGGCTTGCGCGTCGCAGCCCGCGGGTCAACTCGCCGGCATTGCGGCTTGCGATCGGCAACATCCACCGCCCCGGCGCATTGACGCCCTCGGTCGTGCTCTCGCTCGGCCTCGGCCTGGCATTGCTGGTGACGCTGACCCTTATCGACGGAAACCTGCGCCAGCAGCTGACCGGCCGCATGAATGAGGGCGCGCCGAACTTCTTCTTCGTCGATATCCAGAGCGCCGAGGTCGATGCTTTCCGTGCTCTCGTCCAGGCACAGGCGCCGAAGGGCAAGCTGATGGAAGTGCCGATGCTGCGCGGCCGGATCATCGCCTTCAACGGCGAGGACGTCAGCAAGATGAACGTCCCGGCCGCCGGCCGCTGGGTGCTGAACGGCGATCGCGGCATCACCTACGCCGACACCCTGCCGGAAAATGCCGCGCTGACCGAAGGCAGCTGGTGGGACAAGGATTACAGCGGCGAGCCGCTCGTCTCCTTCTCCTCGGAAGAAGCCCATGAACTCGGCCTGAAGATCGGCGACAAGGTCACTGTCAACGTGCTCGGCCGCAACATCACCGCGAAGATCGCCAATCTGCGCCGCGTCCAATGGGAATCGCTATCGATCAATTTCGTCATGGTCTTCTCGCCGAATACCTTTCGCGGCGCCCCGCATGCGTGGCTGGCGACGCTGACCGATCCCGCCTCGACGCCGGCAGAAGATGCGGCGATCCTGAAATCCGTCACCAACACCTATCCGACGATCACCAGTGTGCGCGTCAAGGACGCGATCGATATCGTCAACCAGCTGGTGGCGCAGCTTGCAACCGCAATCCGCGCCGCAGCCTCGGTCGCCCTCATCGCCTCGATCCTCGTCCTTGCCGGGGCCCTTGCCGCCGGAAACCGGGCGCGCACGCACGACGCGGTGGTGCTGAAGACGCTCGGCGCCACCCGCGCCATGCTCATTCGCGCCTTCAGCTACGAATATCTGATCCTGGGGCTGGCAACCGCGATCTTCGCGCTGATGGCCGGCAGCGTTGCCGCCTGGTTCATCGTCGCCCGCATCATGCACCTGCCCTCGACCTTCCTGCCCGATGTGGCGGGGCTGACACTCGTCACCGCCCTCGTCCTGACGGTCGGCATCGGCCTGATCGGCACCTGGCGCATCCTCGGCCAGAAGGCCGCACCCGTCCTGCGCGAGCTTTGACCGGGCAGCGGCAGCCAAACCCTTCACCTTACGGCGATTTAACCGGCCGGGCTGTTGCAACCCTCTTGTTTGCGATGAACGAAAGCCTCATATTGTCGGCAGGCATGCTGGAGCTCCGCAGCGGCGCCCGGGTCGAAAACCCGACACCGTATCTCCATCGGAGCTTTTAAGAGGAAACTATGGCTGACCTTCGTAACTATCAAAGCCGCGCTCAGACCGGCGAGATGATTGATCAAGGCCTGCGCGCTTATATGCTCAAGGTTTACAACCTGATGGCGCTGGGTCTGGCGATCACCGGCGTGGCGGCATATCTCGGATTCAACTTCGCTGTTCAGGACGGACAACTCACCCAGTTCGGCGTGCTGCTGTTCCAGTCGCCCTTGCGCTGGGTCGTGATCCTCGCGCCTCTCGCGGCTGTCTTCTTCCTGAGCTTCCGCATCAATAGCATGAGCGTGGCCGCCGCACAGACGACCTTCTGGGTCTATGCCGGCCTGGTCGGCCTGTCGCTCTCGTCGATCTTCCTGGTCTACACGGGCCAGAGCGTCGTTCAGACCTTCTTCGTCACCGCCGCCTCCTTCGGCGCGCTGTCGCTTTACGGCTACACGACGAAGCGTGATCTGTCAGCGATGGGTTCGTTCCTGGTCATGGGTCTTTTCGGCCTGATCATCGCTTCGATCGTCAACGTCTTCTTGGCCTCGTCGGCCATGCAGTTTGCGATCTCGGTGATCGGCGTTCTGATCTTCGCCGGCCTCACCGCCTACGACACGCAGCGGATCAAGGAACTGTACCTAGAAGCCGATGACGTCGCCGTGGCCGGCCGCAAGGCGATCATGGGCGCGCTGACGCTCTATCTCGACTTCATCAACCTCTTCATGTTCCTGCTGCAGTTCATGGGCAACCGCAAATAAGCAAGCGGACAGAGATCGAAAAGGCGGCTTCGGCCGCTTTTTTGTTGCGCTGATTTTCCTGGGATGGTTTTAAAGCGTGTCGCGCAAAAGTGTGCTGCGGTTTTGCGGCAACGACACGCGCAAAAACAAAGACCTAAAGCGCTAGGAGCGAATCTGAAAGATCGCGACGCGCTTTAGGAAGGCCTGCCTTCCTGATGGACCAGCCGCCAATGTCATTCCTCCTGCGCGACGCGTCGCAAGCCGATATTCCCGCCATCACCGGTATCTACCGGGAATCCGTTCTGAACGGCACGTCGAGCTACGAGATCACCCCGCCATCCGAGGCGGAGATGGCGCAGCGTTTTGCGGCGATCGTCGGCCAGCAATATCCCTATATCGCCGCAGCCGGTGCGGATGGCGGCATGCTCGGTTATGCCTATGCCTCGGCCTTTCGCGTCCGCCCGGCCTATCGCTGGATGGTCGAGGATTCGATCTATCTGGCGCCCGAAGCCCGCGGCCTCGGCATCGGCAAAGCATTGATGGCCGAACTGATCGACCGCTGCACCAATCTCGGTTTTCGTCAGATGATCGCCGTCATCGGCGGCGCCAGCCCCGCCTCGATCGCGCTTCATCTCAAGACGGGCTTCGTGGAGGTCGGCCTGATGCGGGGCGCCGGCTACAAACACGGCCGCTGGCTGGATACGATGCTCATGCAGCGCGTCCTCGGCGAGGGCATGACGACCGATCCGGATCCCTCCGCCTATCCCGGCACGCTGTTTGCCGGCTGATGCATGTGCCCGGAAGCGTGAAGCGGTTCCGGGATAACGACATGCAGAAAAAAGCGTCCTACTTGTCGACGAGCTTCAGCGCCTTGTCGAACACCTTCAGCACCTGGTTCAACTCGTGACCGCGCTTCAGGATGGTGCCGTGGACGTTGATCACGGAATAGGCGCCCTGTTTGGCGGCGAGCTTGGGATTTTTCTCGATGCGGAAGAGCGGCATTTCGCCGGAGCGCTTGAAGACGGAGAACACCGCTTTGTCCTTCAGGTGATCGATGGCGTAATCGCGCCATTCGCCGTCACCGACCATACGACCGTAGATCCAGAGGATCGCGTCCAGTTCGCGCCGATGAAAGGTCACCGGAAGCGGGTCCTTGCTCTGCTTGTATTCCCTGAGATCGACGACGACTGAGGAACTATTGTCGACGGAACGGCTTTCGCCGTGTCGCAAATCCGGCTGATCTGTCATTCAGTCTCCAAGGCCTCTGCATGTGACAGGAGGGTGACAGTGTGCCCGAGCCGCCGCAAATTGCAAGAGCGCCGGCCGTCACATTCGGCCGCACTACAGCGCCGCGCGCAGCCCGCATGAACGCTGTAGCACTTTGAATCGGCGCATCGTCCGATGCGCGTGACAGCGCTGTCGCTTTCTCGGCAGCGCCGCATTTCAGTCAAAACAGCGCCTCATTTGCAGGAGATTTATGAATCCCGGTTTGGCGCCAGCGCGCCAAAGGGCCCGGCGGAGCGTATCGACCTTAACCCCAGCCCCGAATACGCTCAGCCGGGCCGCCCGGTACTTCACCCGCAAGCGGATGAAATCTCAGATATTTTTGCCAGCCATTACCACGGTCGCGCCAAGGATCGCCGCCGGATCGCCGTTGTCGTCCGCCGATTGCAGCAGGATCGCGCAGCCCTCGAGCTGCGGCCGCTGCAGGACGCTGGCCGGCAGCGTCAGACTGGTCGCGTTGCCGTCCCACATGCCGACCGTTTCGACATTGGTGACGCTGTGCAGATAGGACAGCTTCTTTCCGCTGTTCTCGCCTTTTTCGACCTCGATCGTCTTTTCCTTGTCGAAATAGACCATCACCACATTGGCTTTGCCCTGCCCCGCGCCGATCTTGATTTCCAGCTCGTCGCCGCGCATTGCCGCGCTGATGGGAACGGTCAGCCCGTTGCCTTCGCCGCTATAGGTGTCGATCTTGCTGTTGATGCCGTTGAGATCGGCGCCGGCCAGGTGGCCGCGCCCGTTGACGATCGCCTGCGGCGTATAGACGTTGCTGCGGCCCATTGTCCTCGCATAGCCATACTGCCGCTCGGTGTTTTCCTTGGAGCTCAGCGTATCGGCCCAGCCGAGATAATTCCAGTAATCGACATGATAGGCGAGCGCGATGACATCGCCCTGGCTCACCAGCTTGCGGAAAGCGGCGTCAGCAGGAGGACAGGAAGAGCAGCCCTGCGCCGTGAAAAGTTCGACGACACCTTTCGGCGTGCCGTCTTCGGCCTGCAGCGGGCCTGAGAGAACAACACCGGCGATCAGCGGAATCAAAAAACGGGGGGACATTCACCTGCACCTCTTTTTCAGCGCCGACGGCGTGATTGAACCGGAAGCACTGACATATGAACGTACGAATAATCCTTCCGGGTCCAAACGAAAAGTCACGAACGGGTGAGACGCAGCGCGACCGGAACCCGCATAAAACAAATCATCGTGAGCCCCCGCAAATCCCGTGGCCGCAAAGAAAGGCCGCCGGAAACTGCTCTCCGGCGGCCATTATCATGCGAGGCTATTAACAATCAGGCAGCGAGGTCGCGCAGAACCGTCTGCAGGATGCCGCCATTGTTGAGGTAGACCACCTCATCGAGCGTATCGACGCGCGACAGCAGCGGAACTTCCTTCACGGTGCCGTCGCCATAGGTGATCTTGGCGATCTTCTTCTCACGCGGCTTAATCTTGTCGAGGCCTTCGATGGTGACCAGCTCGTCGCCCTTCAGGCCGAGGCTCTGCCAGGTCGTGCCCTCTTCGAAGACGAAGGGGATGACGCCCATGCCGACCAGGTTCGAGCGATGGATACGCTCGAAGGACTGAGCGACGACAGCCTTGACGCCGAGGAGGTTGGTGCCCTTGGCAGCCCAGTCGCGCGAAGAGCCGTTGCCGTATTCGACACCGGCGAAGATGACGAGCGGCACGCCTTCGGCCTTGTACTGCATGGCGGCGTCGTAGATCGATGTCTCCTCCTTCGACGGATAGTGGATGGTGTAACCACCTTCCTTGCCGTTCGGGCCGAGCATGTGGTTGCGGATGCGGATATTGGCAAACGTGCCGCGCATCATCACTTCATGGTTGCCGCGGCGCGTGCCGTATTGGTTGAAGTCGGCAACGGCGACCTCGTGGTCGATGAGGTAAGCGCCGGCCGGCGACGCCGCCTTGATCGAACCGGCCGGCGAAATGTGGTCGGTGGTGATCTTGTCGCCGAACAGGCCGAGGACGCGTGCGCCCTTGATGTCGGAGACGCCGGTGCCCTTCTTGCCCATGCCGACGAAGTAAGGCGGGTTCTGGACATAGGTCGAATTGTCATCCCAGGCATAGGTCTGGCCCGGCGGAACCTGAACGGCCTGCCAGTTGACGTCGCCCTTGAAGACGTCGGCATACTTGCTTTCGTAGAGCTCGCGGGTCACGTATTTCAGGATGAATTCCTGGACTTCCTTCGAGGTCGGCCAGATGTCCTTGAGATAGACCGGGTTGCCGTTCTGGTCTTCGCCGATCGGCTCCTTGGTCAGGTCCTTCTGCACCGTGCCGGCGAGCGCATAGGCGACGACGAGCGGCGGCGAAGCCAGATAATTCGCCTGCACATCGGGCGAAATGCGTCCTTCGAAGTTACGGTTGCCGGAGAGAACGCCCGATACGATCAGGCCCTTGTCGTTGATCGTCTTCGAGATCGGCGCCGGCAGCGGGCCGGAATTGCCGATGCAGGTGGTGCAGCCGAAGCCGACGAGGTTGAAGCCGAGCTTATCGAGATCGGCCTGCAGGCCCGACTTGGCGAGATATTCACCGACGACCTGCGATCCCGGCGCCAGCGAGGTCTTGACCCACGGCTTGGTCTTCAATCCCTTGGCAACGGCGTTGCGGGCGAGAAGGCCGGCGGCGATCAGCACCGACGGGTTGGAGGTGTTGGTGCAGGAGGTGATGGCGGCAATCGCCACGTCGCCATGACCGAGATCGAAATCCGTGCCTTCGACCGCGTAGCGGTTGTCGAGCTGGCCGGGCTTCTTGTAGTCGGCATCCATCGAGCCGGCAAAACCGGAGGCAATGTTTTCGAGCGCGATGCGGCCTTCCGGACGCTTCGGGCCGGCCATCGACGGCACGACGTCGCCGAGGTCGAGTTCCAGCGTGTCGGTGAAGACGAGATCCGAACCGTCGCCGTCACGCCACATGCCCTGGGCCTTCGAATAGGCTTCGACAAGCGCGATCCGGTCATGCGTGCGGCCGGACATGGTGAGGTAGTTGATCGTTTCGCCGTCGACCGGGAAGAAGCCGCAGGTGGCGCCGTATTCCGGCCCCATGTTGCCGATCGTTGCGCGGTCGGCGAGCGGCATATTGTCCATGCCGGGACCGAAAAATTCGACGAACTTCGAAACGACGCCCTTCTTGCGCAGCATCTGCACGACGGTCAGAACGAGGTCGGTCGCGGTCACGCCTTCCTTGAGCTTGCCGGTCAGCTTGAAGCCGATGACTTCGGGAAGCAGCATCGAGACCGGCTGGCCGAGCATCGCCGCTTCAGCTTCGATACCGCCGACGCCCCAGCCGAGCACGCCGAGACCATTGATCATCGTCGTATGGCTGTCGGTGCCGACGCAGGTATCGGGATAGGCGACCGTCTCGCCGTCTTCTTCCTTGGTCCAGACGGTCTGGCCGAGATATTCGAGATTGACCTGGTGACAGATGCCGGTACCGGGGGGAACAACGCGGAAATTCTTGAAGGCCTGCTGCCCCCACTTCAGGAAGCGGTAGCGCTCGCCGTTGCGCTGGTATTCCAGCTCGACGTTACGGGCGAAGGCCTGCGGCGTACCGAACTCGTCGACGATGACCGAGTGGTCAATGACGAGATCGACGGGAACCAGCGGGTTGATCTTCTCGGGATCGCCGCCGAGGGACACCATCGCGTCGCGCATCGCGGCAAGATCGACAACGGCCGGAACGCCGGTAAAGTCCTGCATCAGCACGCGCGCCGGGCGATAGGCGATCTCGTTTTCGACTGCACCCTTATTGTTCAGCCATTCGGCAACGGCCAGGATGTGCTCCTTGGTGACCGACTGGCCGTCTTCGAAACGCAGCAGGTTTTCCAGCAACACCTTCATCGAATAGGGAAGCTTCGAGACGCCGGGCAGACCGTTTGCCTCAGCCTTGGGCAGGCTGTAATAGACATAGTCCTTTCCACCAACGGAAAGCGTGGAACGACAATTGAAACTGTCAAGAGATTTAGACACGAGAGACCCCGTTTCTGATAGCCAACACAGTCGTGCGAACGCCTATGCACTTAATGCACATCAGGATGCGGGTACGGCCATTTCCGCTGTCCGCACGTGGAACGGATGCTCCAAGTTCGGCGCAAGGATGAAATTCACGCCGACCGCTGGCGTGGTTGCCGGTCTTATAGATAATTTCCTAAAAACTTGCCATACCCGAGCAAGGTCAAAATCGGAGATTTTTTGACCACTCCGGAAGCCGAAACCAAGAAAGAGCCGACGCATGCATCTCACTGCCGAAAATCTGGCTGCAAAGCGCGGTGAGGACCTGATTTTCGTTAACATTTCCTTTCACTTGGCCGCCGGCGGGGCGCTCGTCCTGTCGGGCAGAAATGGATCGGGAAAGTCCACTTTACTGCGCGTCGTCGCCGGCCTCCTGAGGCCGGACAAGGGCACTGTCATCTTCCGCGACGGAGAGGTCCGGGAAGACAGGCATCCGGGCGAGGCCAGCCACTACCTCGGCCATCGGAATGCAATGAAGAATGAACTTACGGTTGCAGAAAATCTCGACTTCTGGCGCAGCTTTCTCGGAAGTACCGGCTCCTCCGTCGAGGATGCGGCTAGCGCCGTCGGCCTGTCGGGGATAACCCATCTTCCCTTCGGTTACCTCTCCGCCGGCCAGCAGCGCCGGATAGCTTTCGCCAAACTGCTCGTCGCCCACCGCCCCGTCTGGATCCTCGACGAACCCACGGCGGCCCTCGATGCCAGCGCCGACCGGCTGTTGGCCGGGTTGATCGAAGCGCATCTGGCAGAAGGCGGCATCGTGCTGGCAGCGACACATCAGCCGCTGGGATTGAAGAATACGCAGGAATTAAAGATGACGGGTTTTTCAGGTGTGGATGCGGGGGTATGGGGATGATGGTTTGCCGTGTCGCTACCCCCCTCTGCCCTGCCGGGCATCTCCCCCACAAGGGGGGAGATCGGCCAGGGGCACCCTCTTGCCCCAATGAAACGCCGCAGATAGCCGCGGCCGCTCGGCGCACGATTAAGGTTTCGCGAAGCCGGTGCATCTTGCCAATCTCCCCCCTTGTGGGGGAGATGCCCGGCAGGGCAGAGGGGGGTGCCGCCCCATCAACCGCACAGAGCCGCCCCGCATGACCGCCCTCTTCCTCCGCGATCTCAAACTCTCGATCCGCGCCGGCGGCGGCGCGCTGGTCGGGGTGCTGTTCTTTCTGACGGTCGTCGCCGTCATCCCCTTCGGCGTCGGTCCCGATCTCAAGCTGCTGTCGCGCATCGGCCCCGCCATCGTCTGGATCGGCGCGCTGCTGGCCGCACTTCTCGGCCTCGACCGGCTGTTCCAGGCCGAGCGCGACGACGGCTCGCTCGACCTGATGCTGATGCAGGATACGCCGCTCGTTCTCACCGTACTCGTCAAATGCTTCGCCCACTGGACGGCGACCAGCCTGCCGCTGGTCATCGCCTCGCCGCTGCTCGGCCTGTTCATGAACATGGACGAGGCGGCGATCGGCGCGACCGCGCTGACGCTTCTTGTCGGCTCGCCCGCCATCACCTTCATCGGCGCCGTCGGCGCCGCCGTCGCCGTGGCGCTGCCGCGCGGCGGCCTGCTGGTCTCGATCCTTGTGTTGCCGCTGACCATCCCGGTGCTGATCTTCGGCGTCAGCGCCGCCTATGCCGCGGTCGAGGATCCCGCCCCGTTCCTGCCGCCTTTCCTCATCCTCATCGCGCTGACGCTGTTCTTTGCCGTCATCGGCCCGGCTGCCGCCGCGCTGGCGCTGCGAAACACGGCGGATTGACCAGCCATTCGATTGCGGGAAAAGCCGGATCAAGGTAAGGAAGCGGACATGAGCCAAACGAGCCTTGCCATCAGCAAATTCAGCGATCTCGCCAACCCGACGCGGTTTCTGGCGCTGGCAGCACGCGTCATTCCGTGGCTGGCCGGAATCACCGCCCTCTGTTTTCTGATCGGCCTCTATCTCAGCTTCTCCACAGAGGGCGATTACCAGCAGGGCGAGACCGTGCGCATCATGTATGTCCACGTACCCGCGGCCTGGCTGTCGATGATGTGCTACACGATCATGAGCGTCTCGGCGATCGGCACGCTGGTCTGGCGCCATCCGCTCGCCGACGTATCCGCCAGGGCCGCAGCCCCGCTCGGCGCCGCCTTCACCCTGCTCGCCCTCGTCACCGGCTCGCTCTGGGGCAAGCCGATGTGGGGTACCTGGTGGGTCTGGGATGCGCGGCTGACCTCCGTTTTCGTTCTCTTCCTGATGTATCTCGGCCTGATTGCGCTCGGCCGCGCCATCGACGATCCGTCGAGGGCCGCGCGCGTTTCCGCCGTCCTCATCCTCGTCGGTTTCATCAACATCCCGATCATCAAATTCTCGGTCGAGTGGTGGAACACGCTGCATCAGTCGGCAAGCGTGATGCGCCTCGACGGCCCGGCGATCGATCCGGAATTCCTGCGGCCGCTCTTCGTCATGGCGATTGCCTTCACCCTGCTCTTCTTCACGCTGCATATCATGGCGATGCGCAACGAGATCTGGCGCCGCCGCATCGCCGCCCAGCGCCGTCTTGCCGCCCGCATGGCGAGCCGGGAGGAGTAGCTGGTGACGCATGCCTTCTACGTCTACGCCTCCTACGGCTTTGCAGCATTCATGACGGCCGCCGTCACGCTCTGGACCTGGGCCGACGGTCGGGCGCGCCGCCGGGAACTCGCAGCGCTTGAAGCCGCCGGCATCCGCCGCCGCTCGGCCCACAAAAGGGACAGCGAATGAGCGAGACGCCCGAAACCGGAATCACCAAGCCGCACGGCCTTGGCCGTTATGCGCTGGCGCTTCTGCCGCTGATCGTTTTCGGCGGCATTGCGGCAACGGCCGCAAAGATGCTCTACGACCAGGATTTCCACGGCAAGAACATCGCCGAAATCCCCTCCGCCCTGATCGGCACCAAGGCACCGACACTGGACCTGCCGCCGCTCGAGGGCACCAATCTGCCGGCGCTGACCGATACGGCCATCAAGGGCAAGCTGACCCTCGTCAACGTCTTCGCCTCCTGGTGCGTCCCCTGCCGCGACGAACATCCCGTGTTGAAAGAACTGGCGAAAGACGGCCGGCTGAACATCGTCGCCATCAACTACAAGGACCAGAACGACAACGCCCTGCGTTTCCTCGGCGAACTCGGCAATCCCTATCAGGCGATCGGCATCGACTCGAACGGCAAGGCGGCGATCGACTGGGGCGTCTACGGTATCCCGGAAAGCTATCTGGTCGCCCCGGACGGCACGATCCTCTACAAACGCGTCGGCCCCTTCGACGATATCAGCCTGAAGGAAGGGCTGTTTCCGGCGATGGAAAAAGCGTTGGGGAAGCCAGGTTCGTAAGAGCTTCTCCCAAGAAAACCCCTACCCAACCCCTCCTCACAAGGGGGAGGGACTACCTTGGCGCACTTATGGTGCCAAAGTAACCTCTGCGGATGAAACGGTGAAGTGGAAAACGTCGGGCGCGGCACTCAGGCCCCTCCCCCTTATGAAGAGGGTTGCGGAGGGGTCATAATCAAACGCGGTTTATTACCCGCCCTGCCAGACCTTGATCGCCTCCACCGGCCAGATCAGCATCACCACGTTCAACGTCAGATTATCGCGGATTACATAGCCGGTGAAAACTTCGAAGAAGATCGCGATCGCCACCGTCAGCGCCACCGGCGCCCGCGATGCGAAGAAGAAGCCGATGCACATGAAGACGGTGTCCATTGCCGAATTCAGGATGCTGTCGCCGTAATAGTCGAGTGCGATCGTCGCCGTGCGATAGCGGTCGATGATCAGCGGCGAATTTTCGAGCAGTTCCCAGCCGGATTCGATGACGAGCGCCAGCAACAGCTTTGCCGCCAGCGGCTTGCGGCGCAGGACGAGATGGCCGAGCCCGTAGAACAGGAAGCCGTGGATGATATGCGACGGCGTGTACCAATCCGACAGATGCTGCGAATTGCCGCTGGTATTGACCCCGCCCTCCCACAGCTTGACATAACCGCAGGAGCAGATCGGCACGCGGCCCATCAGATATTCGGCGACGATCTGAGCGACCAGCACCGCAAGGCAGGCGACGAACCAGAAACTCTGGTATCTCACACGATATTCGGCCTCTGTAGCGCTCATTTTTCGCCGTCCGTTTCCGGGTTGAGGCTATGCTTGAGCACCAGCGGCATCTGCGCCAGGGTGAAGATGATGGTGATCGGCATCGTGCCCCAGACCTTGAAGGCCACCCAGGTATCGTCCGAAAAATTGCGCCAGACGACTTCGTTCAGCACGGCAAGGAACAGAAAGAAGATGCCCCAGCGGATGGTGAGCTTGCGCCAGCCTTCGGCATCGAGCTGGAAGGCGGCGTTGAAGACATAGCCGAGCAGCGATCGGCCGAAAGCAAGCCCGCCGAGCAGCGCCACCCCGAAGAGCGCGTTGACGATGGTCGGCTTCATCTTGATGAAGGTCTCGTTCTGCAGCCAGATCGACAACGAGCCGAAGATGACGACGACGATGCCGGAGACGAAGGGCATGATCGGCAGATGGCCGAGCACGATCTTCGAGACGACAAGTGAAAGGATCGTCGCCGCCATGAAAAGCCCGGTTGCGACGAACAGCGGTCCACCAAGCTCGGAAAGAGCAGGAAATTTCTCCACCAGCCACGGACCGCGCAGATTGGCAAAGAAGAAGATCAACAGCGGCCCGAGTTCGAGCGCCAGCTTCAGCAGCGGGTGATGCCGGTCGGCCGCGGTCGGGGTGATATCGCTTTCGGTGCTCATGCGTTCGTCAAACCTGCTATTCCTGACAATCTGGTTGCCGGCCGTGCCTTGCAGGCTCTCGGCGGCATATCTGTGGCATCATTGCGGAAGTCCGGCAATGGCATGGGCGAAATCCTCGGCCTCGAACGGTTCCAGATCGTCGACGCCCTCGCCGATACCGATGAAGTAGACCGGCAGCTTGTGCTTGGCCGAAATGGCGACGAGGATGCCGCCGCGCGCCGTGCCGTCGAGCTTGGTCATGATCAGCCCGTTGACGCCGGCGACGTTGCGGAAGATCTCGACCTGGCTGAGCGCGTTCTGCCCCGTCGTGGCATCGAGCGTCTGCAGCACGGTGTGCGGCGCATCGGGATCGAGTTTGCCGAGCACGCGCACGACCTTCTCGAGTTCGGCCATCAGCTCGGCCTTGTTCTGCAGGCGGCCGGCGGTATCGACGATCAGCACATCGCATTTTTTCGCCTTCGCCTGTTCGAAGGCATCATAGGCAAGGCCGGCGGCATCTGCGCCAAGCTTGGTGCCGATGAATTCGGAGTTCGTCCGCTCGGCCCAGATCTTCAACTGCTCGATCGCGGCCGCACGGAACGTATCGCCGGCCGCCAGCATCACCTTCAGCCCGGCGCCGGAAAGTTTTGCTGCAAGCTTGCCGATCGTCGTCGTTTTGCCGGTGCCGTTGACGCCGACGACGAGGATGACATGCGGCTTGTGCGAGAGGTCGAGCTGCAGCGGCTTGGCGACCGGCTTCAGGACCTTGGCGATTTCAGACGCCATGATCCGGCTGACATCCTCGCCGGTGACATCCTTGCCGTAGCGCTCGGACGCCAGCGTGTCGGTGACGCGCAGCGCCGTCTCGACGCCGAGATCGGCCTGGATCAGCAGGTCTTCGAGATCCTGCAGCGTCTCGTCATCGAGCTTGCGCTTCGTGAAGAGCGCGGTGATCTGGCCGGTCAGCTGCGAGGAGGTGCGCGCAAGACCGTTGCGCAGACGCTGGAACCAGCTGAGCTTCGGCTGCAACATAACCGGCTCCGGCTCGACGACCTTCGGGCCGGTGGCGAAGCCTTTGGGGAGGATGGGAGAGCCAATCTCCGGTTCTGCCGGGGGGCTGCCCCCCTCTACCCTGCCGGGCATCTCCTCCACAGGTGGGGAGATTGGCTGGGAGGGCGAATCCAGTCCTGCATCATCCTGAGTCGGAATGTCTTCCGGTTCAGTTGGAATCTCTTCCGGAAGCTTTTCGACGATCTCTTCGAGGTCGGCCGGCTGTTCTAGTGCTCCGGTCTCCACATGATCTCCCGCCTGGTGGGCGAGATGTCCCAGAGGGACGGAAACGGGTATTTCCGCAAGGGTTTCGGCGACCGCCTGGATTTCAGTCTCCGCCTCCGCTGCTGCCTCGGCTTCCAGCAATGAAAGCGGCACGACACCCATGTCGCGCAATTGGTCGGCGGCGGGCAGGATTGCGGATTCGACATCATCTTCAGCAACCGACGTCTCGACCCCGCCCTCGTCAATATCTGAAGCGGGCCCGCCGGCGGTATCCATTTCCTCGGCCAGCACTGGATCGTCAGCAACCGGCAGATCTTCGACGCGCGAACGCGGCTCCAACTCCTTTTCCACGGCCGCAGGCACAGGTTCTTCAGCCGGCTTGCCGAAGGTGAAGACCTTTTTGATGAAACTGAGCGCCATGGGGATTCCGTGAAAGTCAGGCCGCGGCTGCGGCCGTCAATTGCATGTCGAGATGCTTGCCATTGTGGCCGGTGATCGTGACCGGCACAAGTTCGCCGGGACGAAGGCCGGGCGCGGCAACCAGCGTGAAATTCTCCGTATGCGCCAGGCCGTTGTTTTCAACAAGCAGCCATTGCCGGGTTCCGATCATCCCATCGAGATGGGATTGATGCAGCCTATGTCCAGTGGCGCGCAGCCTTGCGGCGCGATCCTTGACCAGCGACCGGTCGAGTTGCGGCATGCGCGCTGCCGGCGTGCCGGGACGCGGACTGTAGGGGAAGACATGCAGATGGGCGATACCAACCTCTTCGGCCAGCCGCACGGCATTGTCGAACATGTCTTCGGTTTCTGTGGGAAAGCCGGCGATCATATCGGCGCCGAAGCTCATCTCGGGGCGAAGGCGACGCGCATCCTCGATGAAACGCAGCGCATCGGCGCGCAAATGCCGGCGCTTCATGCGCTTCAGCATCATGTCGTCGCCGTGCTGCAGCGAGAGATGCAGATGCGGCATGAAGCGTGGCTCGTCGGCGATGAGATCCATCAGGTGGGCATCGGCTTCGATGCTGTCGATCGAGGAAAGCCGCAGGCGGCGGATATCGGGGATCTGCTTCAGAAGGGTCTTCGCCAAAAGCCCGAGCGTCGGGGCGCCCGGCAGATCGCCGCCGTAACTGGTGGCATCGACGCCGGTCAGTACGATTTCGCGGTAACCGCCGTCGACGAGATTGCGGGCCTGGTCGACGACAGCTCCCATCGGCACGGAGCGGGAATTGCCGCGGCCATAGGGAATGATGCAGAAGGTGCAGCGATGGTCGCAGCCATTCTGCACCTGGATGAAGGCGCGCACATGGCCGTCGATATGCCTGACCATCTGCGGAGCCGTCGCCTTGACGCTCATGATGTCGTTGACGCGAAGTTTCTCTTCGGCCGAAACGCCGAAATCCGGCAGGCTGCGATAGGAGGCGCTCGTCAGCTTCTCCTCGTTGCCGAGCACGGCATCGACCTCCGCCATCGCGGCGAAGGTCTGCTTTTCCGTCTGCGCGGCACAGCCGGTGACGATGATGCGGGCATGCGGATTGTCACGCCGGGCCCGGCGGATCGCCTGGCGGGCCTGGCGCACCGCTTCGCCGGTTACGGCGCAGGTATTGACCAGGACAGCATTGTTGAGCCCGGCCTTTTCAGCCTGCGCCTTCATCACTTCGGATTCATATGTGTTGAGGCGGCAGCCGAAGGTAATGACCTCGATGCCGCTCACTGCGCCTCCGCCTCTCGGGTACCATCGCGCGACCAGAGACCGGTCGAAGGATCGACCCTGCCCGACCATTCCCATTCGGCCGGGCCGGTCATGATCACATGATCGTCGCGCTCGCGCCATTCGATACAAAGCGTGGCCGGCGGCTTGGCGCTGGCCACATTGATCGTCACCTTGCGGCCGGTACGGCCGGTGCGCGCAGCACTGACGGCAGCAGAACAGGCAGCCGAGCCGCAGGCAAGCGTCAGCCCCGCGCCGCGCTCCCAGGTGCGCGTCGTCATCGATGTCGGCGACGTCACTTGCGCCAGCGTGATATTGGCGCGCTCGGGAAACATCGGATGGTTTTCGAGCAGCGGTCCGAAGCGCGCGAGATCATAGGACATCACGTCCCTGTCCACCCAGAAGATCGCATGCGGATTGCCCATCGACATGACGGACGGCGAATGCAGCACCGGCTTGTCGATCGGACCGATCTGCAGTTCGATGCGGCTGGTGTCGTGGAATTCTTCCGCCAGCGGGATCCTGTCCCAATCGAAGACCGGCCGGCCCATATCGACCGAAATCGTCCCGTCCTCGTGCTCGACGGCGTTGAGGATGCCGGCGACCGTCTGGAAGGTAAAGACCTTCCTGCCGGTCTCGGCGGCAAGTGCCTGCACGACGCAGCGTGTGCCGTTGCCGCAGGCCTGCGCCTTCGAGCCATCGGAATTCAGGATATCGATGAAGGCATCGGTGCCTTCGGCCTTCGGATCATGGATCGCCATGATCTGATCGAACTCAGTCTGCGGATCGGCATTGAGCGCGACCGCCGCCGCAGGCGTCACCTTGTCCGGCCGGCCGCGCATGTCGACGACCAGGATCTTGTTGCCAAGCCCGTTCATCCTCGCGAATTCGACCGTTGCGCTCATGATATCTTCCGTCCGTGTTTCCGCTGTATATGGCGGAAATGCGAAGGAATTACCAGTGGGCGAGTGCGGCGCAGCTATTGCCGCCGGTCGCCCTTTCGAGGCCGTCCGGTTTTACGGCTCAACACCGTCGGAAGCAAAAGACGCCGCATGCGCTTCGACGATGGCGGCGGTAATGACCTTTCTCAGCTCGTAGACCAGCGAGCGGGACCGTTTGCGATCCAGATCCTGTGCCGCTTTGGCAAGACTAAGGCCTTCGTTCAGAACAATATGATGGGCCCGTGCCAGTGCCCAGCTTTCAATATCAGGATTGATCATTCGTATCTCCGCCGGATCATCCGGCATCAAGGATATTCACGAATCATTTTTACAGGATGCACTTAAGTAGAAAGTAGAATCATAAGCAGAATATTTTGCAACTGGCCTCTATGGCGTTTGGACTGTCCGCGGGAAATTAAACCGGTCGTGCCCGGACCACGGAGGCTCTGGGAACGCCCGTTATGCGGTCTTCGGTCCGCATTCGCTTGACTTTCCCGCCGCTTTCCTGTTTATCGCGCCCAATCCGCGACGAGCCGCATGACTCCGAGCCGCCGACCGGGACCTGAGATCCCGGAGGTCAACACCCGACAGCGCGATGCGCCCTCGGGTGCTTTTTGGCTTTGCGTCTTGTTTTCGTCAAGGAAAAGCACGACGTTTCCGGGCAGATCGAACCCGCCCGAAACGTATCAAGGAAGAGCCGATGTTTGAAAACCTCCAGGACCGTCTTGGATCCATTCTGAATGGACTGACAGGCCGTGGCGCGCTTTCGGAAGCCGATGTTTCCGCAGCGCTGCGAGAGGTTCGCCGTGCGCTGCTCGAGGCCGACGTCGCGCTCGACGTCGTGCGTTCCTTCACCGACCGCGTGCGTGAAAAGGCCGTCGGCGCCGAGATTCTGAAGTCGATCAAACCCGGCCAGATGGTCGTCAAGATCGTGCATGACGAGCTGATCGAGATGCTGGGCGGCGAAGGGGTCGGCATCGACCTGCATGCGCCCGCCCCCGTCGTCGTCATGATGGTCGGCCTGCAGGGTTCCGGCAAGACGACGACGTCGGCGAAAATTGCCCATCGCCTGTCGACACGCGAGAAGAAGAAGGTGCTGATGGCGTCGCTCGACACGCGCCGTCCGGCAGCCCAGGAGCAGCTTCGCCAGCTTGGCGCGCAGGCCAATATCGACACGCTGCCCATCATATCAGGCCAGTCGCCGACGGATATCGCCGCCCGCGCCGTGCAGGCGGCAAGGCTCGGCGGCCACGACGTCGTCATCCTCGACACCGCCGGCCGCACCCATGTCGACGAGCCCTTGATGGTCGAGATGGCCGACATCAAGAAGCGCTCGAACCCGCATGAAATCCTGCTGGTCGCCGACTCACTCACCGGTCAGGACGCCGTCAACCTCGCCCGCAGTTTCGACGAACGCGTCGGCATCACCGGTCTGGTGCTGACCCGCATGGACGGCGATGGCCGCGGCGGTGCCGCCCTTTCCATGCGCGCCGTCACCGGCAAGCCGATCAAGCTGATCGGCGTCGGCGAGAAGATGAGCGAGCTCGAGGAGTTCCATCCCCGCCGTATCGCCGACCGCATCCTCGGCATGGGCGACATCGTCTCGCTCGTGGAGCGCGCGGCGGAGAACATCGACGCCGAGAAGGCGGCCGCCATGGCCGCCAAGATGGCCAAGGGCAAGTTCGACCTCGACGATCTCGCCGACCAGCTGCGCCAGATGCAGAAGATGGGCGGCATGGGCGGCATCATGGGGATGATGCCCGGCATGGCCGGTATGAAGGACAAGATGGCCGCAGCCGGCCTCGACGACAGACTTTTCGGTCGCCAGATCGCCATCATCCAGTCGATGACCAAGGCCGAGCGCGCCAATCCCGATCTGCTCAAGCATTCGCGCAAGAAGCGCATCGCCGCCGGCTCCGGCACCGATGCCGCCGCCATCAACAAGCTTCTGAAGATGCACCGCCAGATGGCCGACATGATGAAGATGATGGGCGGCAAGGGCAAAGGCGGCATGATGAAGCAGATGATGGGCGGCCTTGCCGGCAAGATGGGGCTTGGCGGCGGCCTGGGCGGTATGGGCGGTGGCATGCCCGATCTCTCGAATATCGATCCTCGGCAGCTCGAGGCCCTGCAGAAGCAGGCCGAAGCAGCGGGACTTGGAAAGCCGGGTGGGGGTATGCCCGGTCTCGGCGGTCTGCCGGGTGGTTTGCCTGGCCTCGGCGCCAAGCTGCCGGGCCTTGGCGGTGGTTTCCCGGGATTGCCCGGATTGCCGAAGAAGAAGTGAAAGGATCGCTTGCCCCATGATTGATCCAGACGTCAAAGCCCAGCTCGCGAGCTATCGTCAGTCGATCGACAATATCGATGCCGCTCTCGTGCATATGCTGGCCGAACGCTTCCGCTGCACCAAAGAGGTCGGCGTGCTGAAGGCCAAATACAATCTGCCGCCGGCCGATCCGGCGCGCGAGGAATACCAGATCGAACGCCTTCGCCAGCTGGCGAAAGCCGCCAATCTGGACCCGGATTTCGCCGAGAAGTTCCTGAACTTCGTCATCAAGGAAGTCATCCGGCATCATGAGCAGATCGCTGCGGATCACGCTGAACAAAGCGCCGCAGCCCGATAACCCGCCTGATCAGGCGATCAAGAAAAGCCTAAGGAGTAAAGAACATGGCACTGAAAATTCGTCTCGCCCGCGGTGGCTCCAAGAAGCGCCCGTATTACCACGTCGTTCTCGCCGACGCGCGCAGCCCGCGTGACGGCCGCTTCCTGGAAAACCTCGGTTCCTGGAACCCGATGCTCGCCAAGGACGACGAGAAGCGCGTTCAGCTGAACGCCGAGCGCATCAAGCACTGGATCGAAAACGGCGCCCAGCCGACCGACCGCGTTCTGCGCTTCCTCAATGAGGCCGGCGTTGCCAAGCGCGAAGCCAAGAACAACCCGGTCAAGGCAAAGCCGGGCAAGCGCGCCCAGGAACGCGCCGCCGAAAAGGCTCAGAAGGTGGCTGACGCCGCCGCTGCTGCTGCCGACGCCGCAGAATAATCGGGACAATCCCTTGTCTAACGGGCGGCATGGCGACATGCCGCCCGTTTTCGTTTCCAATTACCCGCACTTCGTTTATGAGAAACCTGTCTTTCGGCTTCACATGAAGGAACCCATGACAAAGCTTGAAAACCCCGTTCTGATGGCGACGATCGGCGGCGCGCAAGGCCTCCGGGGAGAGGTACGCGCCAAGGCCTACACGGCCGATCCGAGCGCCCTTGGCGACTACGGCCACCTGCACAGCATGGACGGCCGCAGCTTCGAAGTCCTCGAAATCCGCGAGACGAAGAATGTCGTCGTCGTCCGTTTCCGCGGCGTCAACGACCGCAATGCCGCCGAGGCGCTGAACGGCCTCGAGCTCTATATCGAGCGCGACAACCTGCCGGACGAGGAGCTTGAAGATGACGAGTTCTACTATGCTGATCTCGAAGGTCTCGAAGCACGCGACGACAAGGGTGCCAGCTATGGCACCGTCACCGGCGTCTTCGATTTCGGCGCCGGCGATTTGCTGGAGCTCAAAGGTCCGGGCAAGCGCCCGGTGCTGATCCCCTTCTCCGAAGCCTCGGTGCTGGAGATCGACCTCGAGGCCGGCACATTGCTGATCGACCCGCTGGCGGCAGGCTTGGTCGACGACCCCCAAGAGCTTTCGAAATTCACCGCGGACAAGCCGAAAAAGAAGAAGTGATGGCTTTCCGAGTGAGCGTGCTGACACTCTATCCGGAAATGTTTCCGGGGCATCTGGGCTTCTCGCTCGCCGGCAAGGCGATGGAGCGCGGGCAATGGTCGCTGGATGCGGTGCAGATCCGCGATTTCGCCACCGACAAGCACCGCACCGTCGACGACACCCCGGCCGGCGGCGGCGCCGGCATGGTGCTGAAACCCGACGTTCTCGCCCGCGCGATCGACAGCACCGCGGAAAACGACACCCGCCCGCGCCTGCTGATGAGCCCGCGCGGCCAGCCGCTGACACAGAAGCGCGTACGCGAGCTTGCGGCTGGCGACGGCGTCATCATCGTCTGCGGCCGCTTCGAGGGCGTCGATCAGCGAGTGATCGAGGCGCGCGGCCTGGAAGAGGTTTCGATCGGCGACTACGTGCTGTCGGGCGGCGAGCCGGCGGCGCTGATCGTGCTCGACGCGATCATCCGCATCCTGCCCGGTGTCATGGGCAACGATCTTTCCGGTCTGCACGAAAGCTTCGAAGGCGGCTTGCTGGAACATCCCCATTATACCAGGCCGCAGGCGTGGGAAGGCCGGGACATTCCCGCGATCCTGACGTCTGGCAATCACGGTGCCATCGAGAAATGGCGGCACCAGGAGGCGGTGCGGCTGACGCGGGAGCGGCGGCCAGATCTCTTGGAAAAGGCTGAACCTAAGAAAAACGGCTGATTCCAGCCTCCCCTTCACAAAAATGTCGTGCGAGGGATGACAAGCCCCGGCCTTTCGTGTATTGGCGCACGCGGAAATGGGGTTATCCCCGTCTGCCAGCAAACAAAGAATGGCGAACCCGCTCCCGTCCTGAAGGGCAAAGTCCTGAGGCCAGTTCCAAAGGATCAGTGTCGAGCGCTCTGGCTGTTTCAGAAGAACCAAAGGTTAAGACGATGAACATCATTCAGCAGCTTGAGGCCGAACAGGCCGCCAAGATCGAAGCCAAGCGCACGCTTCCCGAATTTTCCCCGGGCGACACTGTCCGCGTCAACGTGAAGGTCACGGAAGGCAACCGTACCCGCGTTCAGGCCTATGAAGGCGTCTGCATCGCCCGCTCCGGCGGCGGCCTGCAGGAAAACTTCACGGTCCGCAAGATCTCCTACGGCGAAGGCGTCGAGCGCGTATTCCCGGTCTACTCGCCGATGATCGAAAGCGTCGACGTCGTGCGCCGCGGTAAGGTCCGTCGCGCCAAGCTCTATTACCTCCGTGATCGTCGCGGCAAGTCTGCCCGTATCGTTGAAGACACCGGCGTCCGCGCCCGCAAGCTCAACGACGCCGAGCGCGCCGCCATTGCCGAGGAAAAGGCACGCATCGAAGCTGAAAAGGTTGCAGCCGCTCAGGCGCTCGCCGCCGAGAAGGCAGCAGCCGAAGCTGCCGAAGCCAAGGCAGCGGCCGAAAAGGCCGCCGCGGAAGCAGCAGCCGCAGCAGCGGAACCGGCTGCAGAATAAGATCTGCGTCAGGCAAAATTCTTCGCTTGAAAAGGCGGCCTTCGGGTCGCCTTTTCTATTTTTTGCTTGGGCACGCAGCCGGTGGCCTTGCCTTCGGTACGTTTTCCGTGACAATTTTCGCCGTTCACTCCCGGAGAGCCGTTCAATGTTGTTCCGTCGTACTGTCCTTGCGAGCTTCGCTGCCCTTGCTCTCGCACCCCTGGCCGCATCGGCAGCCGAGCTGCCCGATCTCGGCGGCAAGAGCGTCGTCGTCGTCACCGAGAATGCCTATCCGCCGCTGCAGTTCGTCGACCCGAAATCCGGCAAGGCGATCGGCTGGGAATATGATGCGATGAACGAGATCGCCAAACGGCTGAACTTCAAGGTCGAATATCAAAACACCAGCTGGGATGCGATGATCCAGGCGGTTTCCGACGGCCAGTACAACATCGGCATGACCGGCATCACCATCAAGGAAGACCGCAAGCAGAAGGTGGATTTCTCCGACCCTTACATGCGCTCACAGCAGTTCATGCTGGTGCGCGGCGACGAGAAGCGTTTCACCGACGCCAAGTCCTTCGGCGCGTTCAAGGATGGTCTGGTCGGCGCCCAGCCCGGCACCACGCCCTTCTATACCGCTGTCTATGAAGTGCTCGACGGCAACGAGCAGAACCCGCGCATCAAGCTCTTCGAAACCTTCGGCGCCACCGTCCAGGCTTTGAAGGCAGGCGACGTCGACGTCGTCCTGACCGACGGCACCGCCGGCAAGGGTTATGTCGACGCCTCGAATGGCGCGCTGAAGCTGATCGGCGAGCCGCTCGGCACCGAGGATTTCGGCTTCATCTTCCCGAAGAGCTCCGATCTCGTCGCGCCCGTCAACGCTGCCATTTCAGCCCTCAAGGCCGACGGCACGCTGGATGCGCTGAACAAGAAGTGGTTCCTCGACTACAAGATGGGCGAATGACGCCGAGCCATTGCTGATGGCTTTACGACCCTCTCCCGACAGACACGTCAAGGACGACTATCCCTGGTGGCTGGTCGCGCTCGTCGCGATCGGCGTCATCCTTGCCGCCGTCATCGTCACCAACGATATCTACGCCCAGGTTTTCCGCACCGTCGTCAACGGTGTCGGCATCACCGTCTTCGTCACGCTGGTCGCCTTCGTGCTCGCCACCGTGCTCGGCCTCGGCATTTGCCTGCTCGGCATGGCCGACAGCCAGATCGCGCGGCAGATCGCGCGTTTCTACATCGAGATTATCCGCGGCATCCCGATCCTCGTGCTCCTGTTCTACGTCGCCTTCGTCGGCGCCCCGGCCCTGGTTGCCGGTTATAATTTTCTGATTTCGCCGCTGGTAAACGCAGGCATGGCCGAACCCATCCTGGTGCGCGATCTCTCGCTGATGTGGCGGGCGATCATCGCGCTGACGATCGGTTACTCCTCCTTCATCGCCGAAATCTTCCGGGCCGGCTTCCAGTCGGTCGATCTCGGCCAGATCGAGGCTGCCAAGGCGCTCGGCCTTTCCCGCTACCGGCGCTTCCGCTCCGTCGTCTTCCCGCAGGCGATCCGGGTGATCTTCCCGCCGCTTTCCAACGATTTCGTTTCGATGGTAAAGGATTCATCGCTCGTCTCCGTGCTCGGCGTCGCCGACATCACCCAGATGGGCAAGGTCTATGCCGCCGGCTCCTTTCGCTTCTTCGAGACCTACTCGATCGTCACCTACATCTACCTGATCCTGACGATCGGCCTGTCGCTGGCGCTGCGGCGGACGGAGAAATGGATGAAATCACGCTAAAGCCGTCACAATGAGGAGGCCCCAGACGGGCTGTTGATGATTCAAATTGAAGCCGCCGCGAAAAATCGTTATATGCAGGCGATGGAATCCAAGTTCAGATGCACAGGCGCGCATATTTTCGTGCTGCAGGACCATTATCGCCTGCCGGCGCGGTTCTTTGCATGCGTATCCGGTGCGCTCAACAGCCGACTTCGTTGATCGAATGACGGCCGGCGGAGCTTGATCCGCTTTTTACTCGATTTCCCAAAAGCATCCAAAAACGGACTTAACGCCATGAGCGCACCGCGTACCCTCTACGACAAGATCTGGGACGATCATCTGGTCGACGAACAGGCAGACGGCACCTGTCTTCTCTACATCGACCGGCACCTGGTCCATGAAGTCACCTCGCCGCAGGCGTTCGAAGGCCTGCGGATGACCGGCCGCAAAGTTCGCGCCCCGGAAAAGACGCTCGCCGTCGTCGACCATAACGTTCCGACCTCGCCTGATCGCCATCTCGGCATCAAGAACGAGGAAAGCCGCATTCAGGTGGAAGCGCTGGCGACCAACGCCGCCGAATTCGGCGTCGAATATTATTCCGCAAGCGACAAGCGCCAGGGCATCGTTCACATCGTCGGTCCTGAACAGGGCTTCACCCTTCCTGGCATGACCATCGTCTGCGGCGACAGCCACACCTCGACGCACGGCGCCTTCGGCGCGCTGGCGCACGGCATCGGCACCTCTGAGGTCGAGCATGTGCTGGCGACCCAGACGCTGATCCAGAAGAAGGCGAAGAACATGCTGGTGCGGGTCGACGGCCTGCTGCCGCCGCACGTCACCGCCAAGGACATCATCCTCGCCATCATCGGCGAAATCGGCACTGCCGGCGGCACCGGCCATGTCATCGAATTTGCCGGCGAAGCGATCCGCTCGCTATCGATGGAAGGCCGCATGACCATCTGCAACATGACCATCGAAGGCGGCGCCCGCGCCGGCCTGATCGCCCCTGACGAAAAGACCTTCGAATACATAAAGGGCAAGCCGCGCGCGCCGAAGGGCGAGGCGCTGGAGCAGGCGATCGCCTACTGGAAGACGCTGCAGACCGACGAGGGCGCGCATTACGACCGCGTCGTCGTGCTCGATGCCGCCAGCCTGCCGCCGATCGTCTCCTGGGGCTCCTCGCCCGAGGACGTCATCTCCGTCCAGGGCATCGTCCCCAACCCCGACGATATCCAGGACGAGACCAAGCGCACCTCCAAATGGCGCGCCCTCGACTATATGGGCCTGAAGCCCGGCACCAAGATGACCGACATTACGCTCGACCGCGTCTTCATCGGCTCCTGCACCAACGGCCGCATCGAGGACCTGCGCGAAGTCGCCAAGGTGGTCGAAGGCAAGACGGTTGCTTCAACCGTCGATGCGATGATCGTCCCGGGCTCCGGCCTCGTCAAGGAACAGGCGGAAGCCGAAGGCCTCGACAAGATCTTCAAGGCCGCCGGTTTCGATTGGCGCGAGCCGGGCTGCTCCATGTGCCTTGCCATGAACGACGACCGCCTGAAGCCGGGCGAGCGCTGCGCGTCCACCTCGAACCGCAACTTCGAGGGCCGTCAGGGCTTCAAGGGTCGCACGCACCTCGTCTCGCCGGCAATGGCCGCGGCCGCAGCGATCGCCGGTCATTTCGTCGACATCCGCGAGTGGAACTGATCCGTCGTCCCACGGCAGAGAATGAAAACCGCCCGATGCGCTCTCATCGCATCGGGCGGTTTTGCTTTTCATGGCGGCTGTGCTTCCCTATCACGCTGTAATTCGGGTAAGCCCGATTGCGCATCGGCCGTCTTCCCAATTTCATCCGTTCGGGCAATCGACATCCAGGAGCGCCTGTGGCCTCATCGATATGGGGCGCGATACGCGACAGATACCGTTCCGGCTTCGGCAAACACGCGCCATCGAGGGAATGGCCATGAGGCAGAAAATCGTACGGAGTTTACTGCAAGCCAGCCTGATCGTCTTTGCATCTCTGACTTCGGTCGACGCCGCCGGCGCCGGGACGATCCATCCGGGGATGCCGGCCATGACCGCGTCCGGCCTGCTGCAGCAGGTCGCGCAAAACAAGATCCCATCGCTCAACGGCTATCGCGGCTATGGCAGCGCCCGGCCCGGCTATAGCAAGAGCTCGAACGGCTATTGGTATCCCGCGCGGGCTTTCAACGCTTCGGACGAATATACCGGCTCGATCGGACGGCCGCAGCGCATGCGCAATAGCTGCGACTTCGGCTTTGCCCCGACGAACGGATCGTCGAACTGCAATTACTGATCGAGGCTGCATTCACCGTCATGCGGCGGTCGCCCCGGGTAATTTACCCGGAAGACCGCCGCTGCGATTGCTTTAAGGCATGTCGCGCAAAAGTGTGCCGCGGTTTTGCGGCAACGACATGCGTGAAAACAAAGAGCTAAAGCGCGTCGCATGAATCAAGTTTGACGCGACGCGCTTTAGCCTGATCGCAACGGCGATCAGAAAGTTGCCGTCATCGGATCCGGTCCCATGCGGCCGCCGGCGCTGTCGAGCCTGGCGATCGCCGCCATATCGTCGGCATCGAGCTTGAAGTCGAACACCTGGAAATTTTCCTCGATGCGCGACGGCGTCACCGACTTCGGGATGACGACGAGGCCGGTATCCAGGTGCCAGCGGATGATGACCTGGGCCGGCGTCTTCCGATATTTCCCAGCGATCTCACCGATAACAGGGTTCGAGACGAATTTGCCCTGGCCGAGCGGGCTCCAGGATTCGGTAACGATACCAAGTTTCCTGTGCGCCTCCTGCGCCGCTTTCTGCTGAAAGTCGGGATGCAGCTCGATCTGGTTGATGACGGGAACGACACCGGTCTCGCCGATGATGCGCTCCAGATGTTCGGGGCAGAAATTCGACACGCCGATCGAGCGGGCGCGGCCCTCTTCGCGGATGCGCACGAAAGCCTTCCAGGTCTCGGTATAGAGGCCGCGATGCGGCGACGGCCAGTGAACGAGATAGAGGTCGACATAATCGGAACCGAGCTTCTTCAGGCTGCCGTCGAAGGCGCTGAGCGTATTGTCGTATCCCTGATCGGTGTTTCTGAGCTTGGTGGTGACGAAGATGTCCTTGCGGTCCAGACCGGAGGAGCGGATGCCTTCGCCGACACCCTCTTCATTGTCGTAGCCGGACGCCGTATCGATATGGCGATAGCCGGCGGCAATCGCCGCGCGCACCGTCGGAGCGGCAATTTCCTGCGGCGTCTGCCAGACGCCGAGCCCGACCTGGGGAATGGAATGTCCGTCATGGAAAGTGATGATGGGTTGAGCGATCACACTATATCTCCGGGAGTTTGAAAGAATGGGACGAGGCATGAATTGCGCCCACACTCTGGGGCGTCCCGGAGCGCATTTCAGCCTGAGCGCTCGGTCACCGGAAACATATAGGCGGCCGGATCCGGAAGACAATCAGAGGACCCGAACAATCGTGCCCTTCCGAAGATGCGGCAGAAGCCGGCGCATGTCGGCCAGGCTCACCGCCACGCAACCGGCCGTCGGCTCGTAGCCCGGTCGAATGAGATGGAAGAAGATCGCCGAGCCGCGATTGCGCGCCCGCGAGGAGATGTTCCAATCCATGACCAGGCAGACATCGTAGAGCCCGTCGCTACGCCGCATCTCCTCATGGCTTGCGCCGAACGGCGCCCGGACGAGGCGGTTGTAGCTGGCGTTGCCGGGCTGATCGCACCAGAGCATGTCAGCGCGGATCCGGCGGATGGGAAGCGGAGTGGCAAGCCGGCCGTTCCGCTCACCGCGCCGGAAGCCTGATATCAGCCGCATCGAGGCGATCGGTGTGGCGCCGTCGCCCTCGCGCTTGATCACGGTGCGGCCGGAGCGGCCGATCGCGGCGGGGACGGTGATCGCACCGAGCCGGATGATCGCCCGGCTTTTGCGCCCCGGCGCCGGCCGCACCACGATCGTCGACGGCTTCACCCATGGCTCCCGCCTTGTTTTTTCCATTTTTCTCGCATGTCTTGCATTGTCTGGGGCTCCGATTGAAATCATATCAAAACCTGCGCTGCAACGGCCCGCCGCGCGATCCTTGCCAAATGAGGAATTTGGCGTAGGACTAGGGGACTTAACATGAGGAAAGCAAGGGCATGACCGCACGCACCATTCTTCTGGTGGATGACGACGATGACCTTCGTCAGACGCTGACGGAGCAATTGTCGCTGTATGAGGAATTTTCGGTTCTGCAGGAAGCCAACGCCGGCAAGGGTGTCGCAACCGCCCGCTCGACACCGGTCGATCTGTTGATCATGGATGTCGGCCTGCCCGATATGGACGGCCGCGAAGCGGTGAAGCTGCTGCGCAAGGGCGGCTTCAAGGCGCCGATCATTATGCTGACCGGCCACGATACAGATTCGGATACGATCCTCGGCCTCGAAGCCGGCGCCAACGACTATGTCACCAAGCCTTTCCGCTTCGCCGTGCTGCTCGCGCGCATTCGCGTGCAGCTGCGCCAGCACGAGCAGAGCGAGGACGCCACCTTCACCGTCGGCCCTTACCTCTTCAAGCCGAGCCAGAAGCTGCTGACCACCGACAACGGCCAGAAGATCCGCCTGACGGAAAAGGAAGCGGCGATCATCCGCTACCTTTACCGCGCCGAACAGAAGGTCGTCACTCGCGACGTGCTCCTCGAAGAGGTCTGGGGCTATAACTCAGGCGTGACGACGCATACGCTGGAAACCCATGTCTACCGTCTGCGCCAGAAGATCGAACGCGATCCCTCCAATGCCGAAATCCTGGTTACGGAAAACGGCGGCTATAAGATCATACCCTAGAGCATTTCCGTTTTCTCAGAGTACGAAAATGCTCTATCTCTCTGTTTTCACGCAATTCCGGATGCAAGACCGCGACGCAGTTTTGCCGGGATTGCTCTAAGGCGAAAAGCCCGCATGGCGCTGACCGACGACATCCGCATGCTCGCGCAGCTTCCTCTGTTCAAGGACATGAACGAGGATCAGCTCCGGCTGATTGCCTTCGGCGCCGACCGGCGCATGATCGCCGCCGGCCAGATGCTGTTTCGCCAGGGCTCGCCCGCCGAGAGCGCCTATGTCGTCCTCAGCGGCAGCCTGGAGCTGAGCGCGACGAGCAGTGACGGCATACAGAGGACGGAGGGGGTCGTCGGCCCGGGAACGCTGGTTTCCGAGCTGGCGCTGGTCACGCTGGTGGAGCGCAAATTCACCGCGGTCGCGCGCGAGGACACCAGCATCATTCGCATCACCCGCGCCCTTTTCCACCGGCTGATCGAAGAATATCCGGACGCAGCCCGGCTGATCGAGAACCGCATCCGCGACAATCTCGCCGAACTTGCGGCAAAGGCCGCAAGCCAGTTCTACCGCTTCAGCTGACCGCCGTTGGAGCGGTTCTGCGCATCCGCAAAATACTAGAAATCGAAATGCGCCGTGACCGGCACATGGTCCGAGGGCCGGTCCCAGCCGCGCGCCTCTTTCAGGATCTCGATGCGCTTGAGATGCGGTCCGAGATCCGATGACGACCAGATATGGTCGAGACGGCGGCCGCGGTCGGCCGCCTCCCAGTCCTTGGCGCGGTAGCTCCACCAGGTATAGAGCTTCTCGCTTTCCGGCACATGCTGGCGCATGAGGTCGAGCCAGTTGCCGCGCTTCATCACCTCGAGCAGCCCGTCGGTTTCGACGGGCGTATGGCTGACGATCTTCAGCAGCTGCTTGTGCGACCAGACATCGTGCTCCAGCGGCGCGATGTTGAGGTCGCCGACCAGAATGGCCGAGGTGTTGGCTTCGCCGTTGGCTTTCAGGAGCTTCATCTCTTCGATGAAATCGAGCTTGTGACCGAATTTCGGATTGATCGTGCGATCCGGCTCGTCGCCGCCAGCCGGGACGTAGAAATTGTGCAGCCGGATACGGCGGTTGCCGTGCTCGAAGATCGCCGAGATGTGGCGGGCATCGCCGACTCCGCAATAATCCTGCCGGTGATCCTCCGTCAGCGGAATGCGCGAGGCGATCGCCACGCCGTGATAGCCTTTCTGGCCGTGGATGATGATGTGGTCGTAGCCCATCGCCCGCAGCGGTGCCGCCGGAAAGAGCTCGTTCGTCACCTTGGTTTCCTGAAGGCAGAGAATATCCGGCCGATGTTTGAGAACCAGTTGCTCGACGATTGGCATGCGCAGCCGCACCGAGTTGATGTTCCAGGTGGTGATCGAAAAGCCCATGCCCACGCCCTTTCCCGCACGCCGGGCGTTGAGACGGCGTGCTTTCATGAAAGGGCTTTAGAACAAAGGCGCACAGGAGGGAACCGGCCGCGTGCAAAAGGCTCGGGCGATCAACCGAAAACCCTTAGTCGCGTGAGGCTGCCGTGCCCGGAATGCTCTCGTAAGGCACGCGGAACACCCGATCGTCGAACTGCACGCCTGTTTTGACATTGAAGATCATCACCGACGTGTCCTTGCCCTGGTTGTCGGTGATCGTCCACTGGCGCAGGTCGTAGGTCTTCGGGTCGAACATCATGGTGATCGTCGAATTGCCGAACACGGTATTGTTGCCGAGCGCGATCGTCGTCAGATCAGACTCTTCCTTCACGCGCTTCACCATGCCGGCCGACAGGTCGATATGCTGCGCCAGCAGCAGGCTGAGCGGCGTCTTGGAGAGCGGATAGAGATCCCAGGTTTTCAGCTTGGTATTGCCGATGGCGACGTTCTTGCCGTCGGCGATCACCCGCATCGGCGACGGGTCGTCATAATTGAAGCGCAGTTTGCCGGGGCGCTGAATGAAGAACTTGCCGCCGGTCTGCTCGCCGCGCGGGCCGAACTGCACGAATTCGCCCTGCATCGTGGTGACGCCGGAGAAATGGTCGGCGATCGCCTGCGCCGTGCCGGAGGCGGGAGCCGCCGCCTGCGCATGCGCGCCGAAGGGAATGGCGCTTGCCATCGCAGCGACGGCAAAGGCGCCGAGAAGATCGCGGCGCGTTACCGTCAGGCCGGAGAGGAAGGTGTCGGAGTTACTCATCTAAATCTCCTTTATGCGATCTGCATGCTGCCGAAAGGCGGCGTCTTCAAGGCGTTGCGATCGGGCCCGCGTGAGGTAACGGCTTGGCTGCCGTCAGGTTTCCGCAAAAGCGGCCCCCATCGGAAATATATGCCGATTATTTCAGCGGTCGAGGATGTCGCCTTCTGTGGGAACGAGAATTTCGCGTTTGCCCGCATGGTTGGCTGGACCGATGATGCCTTCCTTCTCCATCCGCTCGATGAGAGAGGCGGCCCGGTTGTAGCCGATGCCCAGCCGGCGCTGGACGTAGGAGGTCGAGGCCTTGCCATCCCGCAGCACGATGGCGACGGCCTGATCGTAAGGATCTTCCGAATCCGAAAGGTTCGACGTACCGGCAGGGCCGCCGCCACCGCCGCCGTAATCGCCATCCTCGTCGTCATCGGCGGTGATCGCGTCGAGATATTGCGGCGAGCCTTGGGTCTTCAGGTAGGAGACGATCTCTTCCACCTCGACATCGGAGACGAACGGGCCATGCACACGCTGAATGCGTCCGCCGCCCGCCATGTAGAGCATGTCGCCCATGCCGAGCAGCTGCTCGGCGCCCTGTTCGCCGAGAATGGTGCGGCTGTCGATCTTCGAGGTGACCTGGAAGGAGATGCGGGTCGGGAAGTTCGCCTTGATCGTACCGGTGATGACGTCGACCGACGGGCGCTGCGTCGCCATGATCACGTGGATGCCGGCCGCGCGCGCCATCTGCGCCAGGCGCTGGACAGCGCCTTCGATATCCTTACCGGCGACCATCATCAGGTCGGCCATTTCGTCGATGATGACGACGATATAGGGCATCGGCTTGAGGTCGAATTCTTCGGTCTCGTACATTGCCTCGCCGGTGTGGCGGTCGAAGCCGGTCTGCACCGTGCGCGAGATCGCCTCGCCCTTCGACAAGGCCTGCTCGACGCGGGTGTTGAAGCCGTCGATGTTGCGGACACCGATCTTCGACATCTTCTTGTAGCGCTCTTCCATCTCGCGCACGGTCCATTTGAGCGCGACGACGGCCTTCTTCGGATCGGTGACCACGGGCGAAAGCAGATGCGGGATGCCGTCATAGACGGAAAGTTCGAGCATTTTCGGGTCGATCATGATCAGCCGGCACTGTTCCGGCGTCATGCGGTAGAGCAGCGACAGGATCATCGTGTTGATGGCGACCGACTTGCCCGAGCCGGTGGTGCCGGCGACGAGCAGATGCGGCATCTTGGCGAGGTCGGCTATGACGGCCTCGCCGCCGATCGTCTTGCCGAGCGCCATGGCGAGCTTGGCCTTGCTGCCGTCGAAATCGCGGGAAGCGATAAGTTCGCGCAGATAAACGGTCTCGCGCGTCTGGTTCGGCAATTCGATGCCGATCGCGTTGCGGCCGGGCACGACGGCGACGCGGGCGGCGATGGCGCTCATCGAGCGGGCGATATCGTCGGCAAGACCGATGACCCGCGACGACTTGATGCCGGGCGCCGGCTCCAGTTCATAGAGCGTGACGACCGGACCGGGGCGGACATGAATGATCTCGCCCTTGACGCCGAAATCTTCGAGCACGCCTTCGAGCATGCGGGCATTCTGCTCCAGCGCATCGGCAGAAAGCGTCGAATCGCGCACGACATTCTTCGGTTCGGCAAGCAGATGCATCGAAGGAAGCTGGAAACCTTCAGGACGAATGAACGAGCCCTGCGCCTCCCGCTCGACGCGGGCGCCGGGCTTCGGACGCGTAACGGCGGGAACGACGCGCGGCTCCGGCTTGCCGACGGCTTTCGCCGGCGCGCGGATCATCCAGTCGTCATCATCGTCGTCAGGCAGGATATCGGCCGGGCGCGGCGGCATGTCGGGGTCGAAAGGCAGGTCGTCGTCGTCATCCTCGTCATCGATGGAAAGCGACGGTGCCGCGACAATGCGGCGCGGCGAAGCCGCCCTTGCTCCCATCGATGGCTCCATCGACGGTTCCATCCGCTCGCCGCGCGCAGCCGGCGCCTTGGCGCGAACCGGTTCGTTCAGCGTGCCAAACTCATCATCGTTGAAATCATAGGGCGATTCGAAATCGCCCTGGCGGCGCTTGCGCGGTCCCATGCCGAGGAGGCGGCGCAGCCGTCCCTGGCTCATGTACCAGGCATGGGTCATCGCGCCGCTGAAAGCGACCCAGCGCGACTCGTCCTCCTCGTCCTCGTCGCCGACGACCCGCGCCTTGCTAGTCGTCTCGACGTAATCGTCCTCTATTTCGTCGTCCGCGTCGCTGCGGCCGACGAGGCCCGAGGCAAACAGCATCATCCAGGCGGTCGGCACCGCAAAGATGCAGCCGACAACCATGGCGAAGGTGCCGGTCGGATAGGCGCCGACGAAGAGCGCGGGAAAACGCAGGATCATATCACCGACGACGCCACCGATGCCGTTCGGGATCGGCCAGGTGAGCGGCGGCGGAAAGCAGCCGATCACGGCGCAGGACAGCACGGTACCGGCAAGCCAGGCGCCGGCACGGGCAGGAATGCGGCTGAAGCGGCGGCCCGAGATCAGCGTCAGCGCCCAGGCGACGATCGGCAGCATCGAAACGACGCTGGCAAGGCCGAGGAACTGCATGACGATATCAGCGAAGGCGGCGCCGCTGTAACCGAGGATATTCGTCGGCAGATTGGCCGTGGCATAGGAATAGCTCGGATCCGCGACGTTCCATGTCGCCAGCGCCGCGACGCAGAGCGCCAGCAGTAGAAAGATCGCAAAGCCGATGAGCGCCTGGATCTGCCGCAGCATGAATGCCGAGAAGGAGAACCGATCCGGACGGCCATCCATCGCCGGCGACGTGCTTCTTGCCATGTGTCTAACCCGTCCAATGCCTGAGGGCATGCGAATCACCGAAGCTTCGCCATGCCAAAATGCGTCCGCTCCACCTAATCAGAGCCGGGTTAAAGCGATGTTAACCATGCATGCCTGGACGGGCATTCCGGGCATGGAAATCAAAAAAAGCCCGAACCTGGAAAGGTTCGGGCCAAATGCGGTCTATGACAGCTTTTCCGGGTCTAAACCGGAAAAGCTCTAGATAGGCCGCGACGGGCCGTGAAGCGGCGCCCTTGTGCCGGGCGCCGCAAACGCTGCGATCAAGAGGCGTGGTAGGCGGCTTCGCCGTGGGTCGAAAGGTCGAGGCCTTCGCGCTCGGCTTCGACGCTCACGCGCAGGCCGATGACGACGTCGACGATCTTGTAGAGGATCGCCGAACCGATGCCCGACCACAGAAGCGTCGTCAGAACGCCCTTGGCCTGGGCCAAGACCTGGGTTGCCGTGCCGGCGTAGGAGGCAGCAAAATCGGCGGTGGAATAATCGACGATGCCTGCACCGCCGAGCGCCGGATTGACGAGGATACCGGTGCCGAGTGCGCCGATGATGCCGCCGACGCAATGCACGCCGAAGACGTCAAGGCTGTCATCGTAATTGAACTTGTTCTTCACGACGTCGACGAAGAAGTAGCAGACCGGTGAGACGATCAGGCCGAGAACGATCGAGCCCATCGGGCCGGCAAAACCGGCAGCCGGGGTGATGGCGACGAGACCGGCAACCGCACCGGAGGCGCCGCCGAGCATTGAAGCCTTGCCGCGGGTCAGGCTTTCGATGATGCACCAGGAGACGGCGGCAGCAGCCGTCGCGACGAAGGTGTTGATAAAGGCAAGCGAGGCGTAGCCATTGGCTTCGAGATTGGAGCCGGCATTGAAGCCGAACCAGCCAACCCAGAGCAGCGATGCGCCGACCATGGTCAGGGTCATCGAATGCGGAGCCATGATTTCCTTCTTATAGCCGGTGCGCTTGCCGAGCATGATGGCGCCGACGAGGCCGGCGATACCGGCATTGATGTGGACGACCGTGCCGCCGGCAAAGTCGATTGCGCCGTAGGAGAAGATCAGGCCGGCCGGCGAGGTGTAGGAGCTCGGACCGCCCCAGAACCAGACCATGTGCGCCATCGGGAAGTAGATGAAGGTGACCCAGAGCACGACGAAGAGCATCACGGCCGAGAACTTGATGCGCTCGGCGAATGCGCCGACGATCAGGCCGGGCGTGATGCAGGCGAAGGTCATCTGGAAGACGATGAAGGTGTATTCCGGAATGGCGACGCCCTTCGAGAAGGTTTCGGCGAGTGACGAGGTGTTGACGCCGGCGAGGAACGCCTTGGAGAAGCCGCCGACGAAGCTGTTCAGCGAGCCGCCGTCGGTGAAGGCGAGCGAATAGCCATAGGTGACCCAGAGCAGCGCCACGACGGCGGTGATCATGAACACCTGCATCAGTACGGAGAGCATGTTCTTGGCGCGCACGAGACCGCCGTAGAACAGCGCAAGGCCGGGGATGGTCATCAGCAGGACGAGTGCCGAGGAGATGAGCATCCAGGCATTGTCACCCTTGTCCATGGTGAAGGCAGGAGCGGCAGCAGCGGTGGTGGCAGCGGCGGGCGCAGCTTCCTGCGCGAAAGCGACAACCGGCGCCAGAAGCGCGGCCGACGTTGCGCAGATCAGCGCAAAGGGGGAAGAAAACTTCGAAATCGACATTGAAAAAAGCTCCTTGATCTGCCGCTTACAGCGCTTCTGAATCGGTTTCGCCCGTACGGATGCGCACGGCATGGTCGATCGAATAGACGAAAATCTTGCCGTCGCCGATCTGACCGGTCTTGGCCGACGCCGCGATGGCTTCTACCGCCCTGTCGACGAGTTCGGATGCAACGGCGATTTCGATCTTGAGCTTCGGCAGGAAGCTGACTGCATATTCGGTGCCGCGATAGATTTCGGTGTGCCCCTTCTGGCGCCCGTAGCCCTTCACCTCGGTCACGGTCAGCCCCTGAATGCCGATCGCCGTAAGAGCTTCGCGGACCTCATCGAGCTTGAACGGCTTGATAATAGCCATCACAATTTTCATCTGGTTTCCCATCCTTCGTTATCCTCGGCACGGAGCCGACTCTCCTTGCCGCTGACGTTCCTGAACAGCGACCGGCGATATACATTCAAAGGACGTGCCAGATTCGAAGCGAGATATAACTTATTGAAAAACAACAACTATAATATATGGCGCCAATAAACAGGCAAATGACCGGCAAATGACCGCCCAACAAGCGCACAAATAATGCGCAATTTTTCAAAGATGCATATTATTTATTCATTTGCCTTTTTCCGAATCAGACCTTCCTGTGCAACGGAAGCGATCAACTCACCCGATCGGGTAAAGAGGCTGCCCCGGGTCAGCCCTCTGGCGCCCGAAGCCGACGGGCTGTCCTGCGTATAGAGCAGCCAGTCGTCGAGCTTGCACGGTCTGTGGAACCACATGGAATGATCGAGGCTCGCCACCTGCAGGCTCTGGTCGAAGATGGACGTGCCGTGGGCATAGAGCGAGGTATCTAGCAGCGTCATGTCCGAAAGATAGGCAAGAACCGCCGCCTGATAGAGCCGGTCGTCGGGAACCGGGCCGGTGGCGCGCACCCAGACATCCTGTTTGGGGGCGAGCTTCTTGTCGGAAAAATAATGTGTCAGCGAGACGGGGCGGATCTCGATCGGCCGCTCGCGCTGCCAGTATTTTCGGATCGCCTCCGGCGCATGCGTCAGGTACTGGTCCTTGATCTGCTGTTCGCCGAGCAGCGCTTCCGGCATTTCGACCTCGGGCATGGCGATCTGGTGGTCGAAGCCCGGCTCCTCCACCTGGAAGGAAGCTGACAGCGTGAAGATCGCCTTGCCGTGCTGGATGGCGACGACGCGCCGGGTATTGAAACTTGATCCGTCGCGGATCCGCTCCGCCTGGTAGATGATCGGCACCGAGGGATCGCCGGGACGCATGAAATAAGCATGCAGCGAATGGACGAAACGCTCGCCCTCGATGGTGCGTTGCGCCGCCATCAACGCCTGGCCGATGACCTGGCCGCCGAAGACCCGCTGCCAACCGGCCTGCGGGCTGAGCCCGCGGAAGATATCGACCTCGATCGGCTCCAAGTCGAGCGTCGAAAGCAGCGTCTCCATCGCCGAAGGCCCTGATGTTTCGCGCATCATTTTGTATGCCTCCCGGCGGTAGGAAGTGAAGTTGCGATGATCTATATAGGTCACATCTGGGGCACAAGGTACGGGAGCGGCGCGATGCTTGATATGCTGGTTGTGGGCGGGGGTTATGTCGGCCTTTCCGCGGCCGTCGCGGTCAAGCAGGCGGCACCTCATCTGAACGTCGCGGTCGTCGAGGCGGCCCCCGAGCATGTCTGGAAAAACGACACGCGCGCTTCGGCCGTCATTGCGGCGGCAGCGAAGATGCTGGAAATCTTCGGTATCTGGAACGAGATCGAGCCGGCAGCGCAGCCGATCACCAAGATGATCGTCACCGATTCCAAAACCTCAGATCCGGTCCGCCCGGTTTTTCTCACCTTCGACGGCGAAGTGGCCGAGGGCCGGCCTTTCGCCCACATGATCCCGAATGTGACGATGGTCGCAGCCCTGCGCGGCCTCTGCGAGCGCCTCGGTATCGACATCCGCCATGGGCTCGGCGCCACCGAGCTGAAGACCGAAGACAGTCATGTCACCGTCACGCTTGCGGACGGCAGCACGTTGGAGAGCCGGCTGCTGGTGGCCTGCGACGGCGTGCGCTCGAAACTGCGCGACCTCGCCGGCATCAAGACCGTCACCTGGGACTACGGCCAGTCCGGCATCGTTGCGACGGTCGAACATGAGCGGCCGCATGAAGGCTGCGCCGAGGAGCATTTCCTGCCGGCCGGCCCCTTCGCCATCCTGCCGCTCCGCAACAACCGCTCCTCGCTGGTCTGGACTGAGCGGACGCATGACGCCGACCGATTGGTTGCCGCCGACGATCTCGTCTTCGAGGAGGAGCTCGAACGCCGCTTCGGCCACAAGCTCGGAGCGCTGAAGGTCATCGGCGACAAACGCGCCTTTCCGCTTGGCCTGACGCTCGCACGCGCCTTCGTCGCGCCGCGTTTTGCGCTGGCCGGCGACGCCGCCCACGGCATTCACCCGATTTCGGGACAGGGCCTGAACCTCGGCTTCAAGGATGTGGCGGCCCTTGCCGAAACGATCGTCGAGGCCGATCGCCTCGGCCTCGATATCGGCTCGATCAACATTCTCGAACGCTACCAGACCTGGCGGCGCTTCGACACCTTCCGCATGGGCATGACGACAGACGTGCTGAATCGGCTGTTCTCCAACGATGCAACACCGATCCGCATCGCCCGCGACATCGGCCTCGGCCTCGTCGACCGGCTGCCGCGCCTCAAATCCTTCTTCATCGGTCAGGCGGCTGGAACGACGGCAAAGGACAATCCGCGGCTGCTGGCCGGCCAAGCAATTTAAAGCCGATTTCCCGGGACGTTATTCGTCAAGGCGGCGAGCTTCGGAGACCAGCATGATCGGGATGCCGTCGCGGATCGGATAGGCAAGTCGTGCCTTTTCCGAGACAAGCTCATGGTGCTCGCGATCATAGGAAAGCCGGCCCTTGGAGAGCGGGCAGACCAGGAGATCGAGCAGCTTTGGATCGACGCGGCTGAGTTTTTCGTCCATGGCTGAAGTCTACTGCAGAACCGTGTCGGAGTCACCGAAGACGCGCGCCAGCACGATTTCGGTAATGGCGATCAGCGTTTCGGCCCGCGTCTTGAGATCGGGCGCCTCCAGGAGCGCCTGCTTTTCCGCCGGCCCGAACGGCGACATCATCGCCAGCGAATTGACGAGCGTCAGATTGCTCGCCCGCTCGACGCTCTCCCAGTCGGCTTCCAGCTTGTTGGCATCGAGATAGGCCTTGAAGGCGGTCAGAAGCGCCGCGCGGTCGACCGCCTCCTCCTCGTTCGCGGCCGAGAGATCGGCGATGAACGGAGCGATACGGAAGGTGCGGAAGGGATCGCTGGTGGTTTTCTCCTCCAGCAGCCGGAAACGGCAGACGCCGGTCAGCGAGACGATATAGCGCCCATCGCCGGTCTCGGCGAAGGAGGTGATGCGGCCGAGGCAACCCACAGCGGCAAGGTTGGGATCGCCGCCCTTGTCCTCGTGTTCGCCGAGCGCCGGCTGGACCATGCCGATCAGCCGGTTTCCCGTCAGTGCGGCATCCAGCATCGCCAGATAACGCGGCTCGAAAATGTTGAGCGGAAGCTGCCCGGCCGGCAGAAGAAGGGCACCGGTCAGGGGGAAGACGGCGATCGTATCAGGCAGATCGCCCGGCTTCAGGTATCTGGCATTCCCGACTTGCATGAAACCGTCCCGCATTCTTTTAACGGGCATGCCCGTCCTGACGAGAATGTGGTGCCCGCGCCCAAAAACGCAAGGGCAGATGCGCGAAACTTAGCGCATAACCCCGAAAATCGGAATCGACTTTCAACAGGATCGGACGCGGCTTCAAAGCGGTACAGCGCCTTGCCGCGCCCTATGGACGCCGCAGTTGCCCTAGGAGAACAGCATCGCCGAAAGCTTGCGCCGAGCCGAAACCGTCGCCGGATCCTTGAAACCCCAGACCTCGAAGAACTGAAGCAGCTGGCGGCGGGCGCCGTCATCGTCAAAGGCGCGATCCTTGCGCATGATCAGCAGCAGGTGCTCGGCCGCTTCGTCGCGCCGGCCTTCGACATTGAGGATCTTGGCAAGCTTCAGCCGCGCCTCGTGGTCGTCGGGATTGACGGCAAGATCACGTTCGAGCGCAACGGGATCGCCGAGCTTGCGGGCTTCCTCGATCTGTTCGAGCTTTTTCAGCACCGCCTGGATGCCGGGGTCTTTCGCCAGCTCTTCCGGCAGATCCGTCAGAGTTTGGCGCGCCCGCTCATGCTGGTTTGCGGCGATCATGCATTCGGCCATTCCGGCAACCGCCTTGGCATTTTCCGGATCGGCCTGCATCACCGCGGCGTAGAGCTGGGCTGCCTCATTGATATTGCCGGCGGCCAGCAATTCTGCGGCTTCGGTGAGCACGGCCTCGATCTCGGCCGCCTCGTCGGCGCCGGCCGGACCGGCGATACGGTCGATGAACTGCTGAATCTGGCTTTCCGGCACCGCGCCCATGAAGCCGTCGGCGGGGCGGCCGTTGACGAAGGCGATGACGGCGGGGATAGACTGGATGCCGAGCTGTCCGGCGATCGAGGGATGGTCGTCGATGTTCATCTTGACCAGCCGGACGCGGCCCTTGGCTTCGTTGACCACCTTCTCCAAAACAGGCGTCAGCTGTTTGCACGGCCCGCACCAGGGCGCCCAGAAATCGACCAGCACCGGCTGATTGCGCGATTCCTCGATGACGTCCTTACCGAAATTCGCGGTCGTCGTGTCGGTGATGTAGCCGCCTGCCGCAGCCGCGGTTGCCGGCTGAGCGCCGAAGCTTGTCGTCGCCGTCATCTGATTTCCGAAGGAACCGTTATAGGGGTTGTCACTGCCGCTCATAGGTATCTCCCGCCGCGCCGATCCAGCCGGCATCATTGTAGCGCTAAAATCGTATGTCAGGACGTCACTTTCAAGACAAGCGGCTTATGCCCGGTCGCTTCCATGAATCGGATAAGATCGCCGCTCGCAATCGATGTCGTCGCATCGTTGGAGAGCGGATGGCAGTTGACGATTTCCTCGCGCATCAGATCCGCATCGAGCACGAAAGTGACATTGCCCGCGGTATCGTTGATCGCCCCGAATGCCGTGACCGCGCCGGGGATGACGCCGAGATAGTCCATCAGCTTCTCCGCCCTGCCGAAGGAAACCCGGCCGGACCCGCCGATAAGAGTGTGAACCTGCTTCAGGTCGACCTCGGCATTTTCCTCCACGGTCAGCAGAAAATACCTGTCCTTCTTGTCTTTGATGAAAAGATTCTTGGTGTGGCCGCCGGGGATCTCGTCGCGCAGCGCAACCGATTCGGCCACGGTGAAAACCGGCGCGTGATCGACCGTCTTATGAGCAATGCCGAGCCCGTCGAGGAAAGCGAACAATTCTTCTCTGGTCCTGGGGGTATTTTCGGGCATCGGGCAATCCATTGCGCAGGAGGGACAAAGTCGAGGCATCTTGATTAAGTCCGTCCCCAGCATTTGGCAATCTTCGCCACCGACGCTCACCCCCCGCATTTGCGGCCTTTCCGCCGGCCTGATGCGACCTTGCGAATTTTTCTTCGCCCCTTCGTCATTTCCCTGTTGCATTTGAAAAGCCGTTAGGCCATATAGCGCCCGTCGCCACGAGGCGGCGCCCACGGTCCAACAACTACCCCGGACCGATGCGGATTGAGCGGGTGTAGCTCAGGGGTAGAGCACAACCTTGCCAAGGTTGGGGTCGAGGGTTCGAATCCCTTCGCCCGCTCCAGTATTCTCTCTTGTTCATACCGATGCCATGGGTACGGGAAGCAGCCGAGACAGGGTGACGGCGTCGTGTGCGCTGCCGCGGGCTTAGCTATCGTTTTGCAATCCCCGAGCAAATAAAATAGCCGACGGATTTACCGGTTGAAGCAATGTTCGCGATGCCATTGCAGAAAATGCACATGCGGTCGTTCGAATGCGCGCCGGGGCATTATCGCGCGGCCGGTGTTATTGCTCAGGCCCCGTAGCGCGTCGGGATCATTAACGTCTCGTGAGATGAGAATCTCCATATCATCAGCCAGACCGATCAATCCTCGATCGAACATCCAATGGGCCGTGCCGGATAGGGCAATTCCGTTGCTGACGATATCGGGACCGCTCGCCTCGACCGGTCGGATATGCGCTGCATCGATTGTAATTTATTTTGGTTGATTGCTTCGTCTGTAAACTTATTGTCGAGGCAAAGTGAACACGTCTTCGGATCGAGACCCTCATGTTCAGTTCAGCCCCTTCTGCCGCCGCCGCCCCCCAACCTGACGCATCGGCGCCGACATCACCTATAAAATCCGCTCCCAACATTATCTGAGGTTCTTCATGCGAATCGCCGTCGGTGGCATTCATATCGAGTGCAGCACATACAATCCCGTCCTGAACGAAGAGAAGGATTTTCGCGTTTTGCGCGGGGCAGGACTGCTGGAATCCTCTTACTTCGGCTTACTTAAGGATTACGACGCTGAATTCCTGCCGACGATCCATGCCCGCGCCATTGCCGGCGGTCCGGTATCGCGCGCCGCCTACGAGGCCTTCAAGAGCGAATTCCTCGAGCGACTCAAACCGCTGCTGCCGCTCGACGGTCTCTACCTCGCCATGCACGGCGCCATGTATGTCGAGGGCATGGAGGATGCCGAAGGCGACTGGATCGGTGCTGCCCGCGCGCTGGTCGGCGAAGATTGCACCGTTGCGACAAGCTACGACCTGCACGGCAACGTCACCCAGCGCATCATCGATGCGCTCGACATCTATTCCACCTACCGCACCGCGCCGCATATCGATGTCGAGGAGACGATGCGCCGTTCGGTCGCCATGCTGGTGAAGAGCCTGAAAACAGGCGTGAGGCCGGTCGTTCTCTGGGCGCCGATCCCGGTCGTGCTGCCCGGCGAGCGCACCAGCACAGTCGATGAGCCGGCTAAAAGCCTCTACGACATGCTGCCCGGGATCGACGCGATCGACGGCGTCTGGGACGCATCCTTGATGGTCGGCTATGTCTGGGCCGACGAACCGCGCGCCACGGCCGCCGCCATCATGACCGGCACCGATCGGGCCGTGCTGGAGCGTGAAGCCAGACGCCTCGCGAAGGCTTATTGGGAGGCACGAGGAGATTTCGTCTTCGGCTGCGAGACCGGCTCGGTCGAGGAATGTGTTGCGAAAGCCATCGCAAGCCCGACCGCTCCTGTCGTGCTCGCCGAATCCGGCGACAACCCCACAGGCGGTGGCGTCGGTGACCGGGCCGACGTGCTGGCCGAGCTGATCGCCAAGGGTGCGACGGGCGTTGTTTTCGCCGGCATTGCCGACAGGGCGGCGACCGAGGACTGTTATGCCGGCGGCATCGGCGCGGCGCTCGATCTCAGCGTCGGCGCCTCGCTCGACACCAAGGGCAGCCAGCCGGTCACGGCCCGCTTCACCGTGAAATTCCTGCACGAAACATCGGACCCGGCCGACCGCCAGGCAGTGGTTTCGATCGATGGCGTCGATCTTGTGCTCTCCGCAAAACGCCGGCCCTATCACAATATCGTCGATTTCACCCGGCTCGGACTTGATCCGCACGGCGCCAGGATAATCGTCGTCAAATCGGGATATCTCTCGCCCGAGCTGGCGCCGATCGCCAATCCGAACCTGATGGCGCTGTCGACAGGTGTCGTCGACCAGTTCGTCGAGCGCCTGCCACGGCTGCGCAAACAGCATCCGACCTACCCCTTCGATAAGGATTTTGTCTTCGAGCCGCAGGTCTTTCTCTCCGCGCGCTCGGCGCGCGCCTGAGCTTCGAACCATCCGACTTCCCAGGAAAGACATTCGGCCAGAAAAGACATCCGGCCAGAAGGGCGTCCCAAATGACCGAATTCACGACCCGTCCCGAAATCCTCGGCACCTTCGGTGTCGTTACCTCGACCCACTGGATCGGCTCGGCGGTCGGCATGAGCATTCTCGAAAAGGGCGGCAATGCCTTCGATGCCGCGGTGGCGACCGGATTCGTGCTGCAGATCGTCGAGCCGCATCTCTGCGGCCCGGGCGGCGACCTGCCCGCGGTGATTTATTCCAAGAAGAAGGACAAGGTCGAGGTCATCTCGGCCCAGGGGCCGGCACCCGCCGGCGCGACGATCGAGCATTATACCAGCGAAGGCCTGACGCTGATCCCCGGCGACGGCCTGCTTGCGACAGTCATCCCCGGCGCCTTCGACGGCTGGATGCTGATGCTGCGTGACTACGGCACGATGAGCGTGCGCGACGTTCTGGAACCGGCGATCTATTACGCCGAGCACGGCCATCCCCTGCTGTCGCGCGTCTCCGCGACCATCAAGGGGCTTGCGGCCTTCTTCGAAAAGGAATGGCCGACCTCCTACGCGATCTGGCTGCCCGGCGGCAGCGTCCCCGCAGCACAGGCGAATTTCAGGAATCCGGTGCTTGCCGAAACCTGGAAGCGCGTCATTGCCGAAGCCGAGGCAAAGAGCGGCCGGGAGGCACAGGTGGAGGCGGCACGCGACGCCTTCTACCGCGGCTTCATCGCCGAAAAGATCGATACCTATCTGAAGACCGCCGAAGTGATGGATGCGAGCGGCAGCCGCCACAAAGGCGTGCTGACCGCCAACGACATGGCGACCTGGTCGGCAACGATCGAGGAGCCGCTGACATATGACTATTACGGCTGGACGATCGCCAAGACCGGTCCCTGGGGCCAGGGTCCGGTCTTCCTGCAGGCCCTGTCGATCCTCAAAGGTTTCGATCTCACCGCGATGGACCCTGATGGCGCCGATTTCGTCCATACCGTTACCGAAGCGATGAAACTCGCCTTCGCCGATCGCGAGGTCTATTATGGCGATCCCGATTTTTCCGAGGTTCCCGTCACCCATCTGCTGTCGGATGCCTATGCGAGCGAGCGCCGCAAGCTGATCGGCGCGGACGCCTCCCTTGATCTTCGCCCCGGCATCGTTCCGGGTTTCGAAACGCAGCATGATCTGACGATGACGATGCTCGGCGCTGCGTCCAAGACGGGCGCCGTCTACGAACCGACCATGGCGCATCTGGAAAAACGCGGCGACACCGTGCATATCGACGTGATCGACCGCGACGGCAACATGGTCTCCGTCACGCCATCCGGCGGTTGGCTGCAGTCTTCACCAACCGTTCCCGGCCTCGGCTTCTGCCTCAATTCCCGCGCCCAGATGTTCTGGCTGAAGCCGGAACTGCCGACCTCGCTGGCGCCGGGAAAGCGTCCGCGCACGACACTGACGCCCTCGCTCGGCCTTTACGAGGGCCGCCCGACACTGGCCTTCGGCACGCCGGGCGGCGACCAGCAGGAACAATGGCAGCTCTCCTTCTTCCTGCGCCATGTCAATCACAAGCTGAACCTGCAGGCGGCGATCGACCGGCCGCTGTTTCACACAGCCCATTTTCCGAGTTCCTTCTATCCGCGCACCCGCGAGCCGGGCAGCCTGATGGCGAATTTCGGCCCCGATGTGCTTGATGCGCTCGCCCGCAAGGGCCATAGGCTGACGGTTACCGATCCGTGGACCATCGGCCGGCTGACCGCAGCGCGGCGCGATGCCGACGGGCTGCTGCGCGCGGCGGCCACCCCGCGTCTCATGCAAGCCTATGCGGTCGGACGATAGCCTGAGCGCGCGTCGTCGGCCGCTTCCCCGGAGGGTGGAGGCAACAAGTATTACGGGAAAATAACCCGGGCCGGTGGCGCACGGCCCACCCTTTTTGCTGCGCTGCTTATATGACTTCTGCTAGATATTATTTCACCAATAATTATTAACGACCACTTCCGCCTATTTGTGTTCTCTTATCCCTGCGAATCAAAAAGGTTTGATTTGCCCGGGGACGGTCGCCATGTTCAAGCATGGGGCGATGCAACAGTTGGGTAGGAGCCTATGCTGCAACGGATTGAAGACATTGATTCAGCGCTCGTCGACAGGCTGCAGCATTCGGCGTTCAAGTACTTCCTGAAATATACCAATCCCGAAAACGGCCTGGTGGCCGATACTTCGATCGGCGGCGTGCCGGCGAGCATCGCAGCCGTCGGCTTTGCCCTTTCCTCCTATCCTGTCGGTGTCGAACGTTGCTGGATCACCCGCAGGGAAGCTGCCGAACGGACGGTCAATACGCTGCGTTTCTTTGCCGAGGCGCGTCAGGGCGAGGAACGTCACGCAACGGGCCACCGCGGCTTCTTCTACCATTTCCTGCACATGGATACCGGCAATCGCGCCTGGAACAGTGAACTCTCGACCATCGACACGGCACTGCTTATCGCCGGCATCCTAACGGCAGCGCAGTATTTCGATCGCGAAGACGACGAGACGGAAACGGAAATCCGCGCGCTCGCGACCTTCATCTACGAGCGCGTCGACTGGCGCTGGGCCCTGAACAAGGGCGATACGATTGCCATGGGCTGGAAGCCCTCTTCCGGCTTCCTGCGCTGGCGCTATCACGGCTTCGACGAGGCGATCATCCTCTATGCGCTGGCGCTCGCTTCGCCGACGCACCCGATCCCGCAATCGAGCTACGACGCCTTCACGTCAAGCTATTCCTGGATGCTGCATGGCGAGCAGTCCTACCTCTATGCCGGGCCACTCTTCATCCACCTATTCTCGCATGCCTGGATCGATTTCCGCACCATTCAGGACAAGCCGATGGCGGAGCGGAACTGGGACTATTTCCGCAACACGCAGGTGATGATCAACGTCCAGCGTGACTATGCCGAACGCAATCCCGGCCAGTTCGTCGGCTACAACAGGAATATCTGGGGTTTCTCCGCCTGCGACGGTCCGCCGCCGACACGGCGCATGCGCGGCGGCCGCCAGCCGAAGGTTCTGGGTTACGCCGCCCGTGGCGCGCCACTCGGCCCGGACGACGGCACGATCGCGCCCTGGGCCGCGCTTGCCTGCCTGCCCTACGACCGGCAGGCGGCTCTCGACGGCACCAAGGCGCTGCTGACCAGCTATCCGAACCTGCTTCTGGAAGGCGGCTTTCCTGGTGGCTTCAACCCGACCGTCAAGACCAAGCGGCCGGAAGGCTGGGTCGATGACCGCACCGTCGGCATCGACCAGGGTCTCGTCGTCATGACCATCGAGAACGAGCGCTCCGACTTCATCTGGAAACTGATGCGGCAATCGCCGGCCATCCGCCTCGGGCTCGAGCGCGCCGGCTTTACCGGCGGCTGGCTCGAAGGCATCGAACCGGAAGAAGTGGTGCGCAAGTTCGGCTGAATTTAGTTTTCGAAGATATGCGCCTTGCCCGCGATATCCAAGCGAACGAGATCGCCTCGTGAGGGAAGCGCGACGCTTGAGGTCTTGATCAGGATCGGCGGCAGGGCGACACCGTCGAGCGAAACCGCAACGGTGCAGACCGCGCCGCCGAACTCCACCTCAACGACACGCCCGCCATAGCGGCGATCGCCTTCATCGGCAACGACGCGGATCTGCTCGGGCCGCAGCATGATCTCCGCCTTGCCCTGACGATTGCCTTCGACGGCGACGCGGCCGAGCGCACAGTCGGCGAGGCCGTTGCGGATGATGGCCGGAAGCAGCACGGCATCGCCGAGAAACAGCGCCGTCTCGCGATCCCGCGGATGCAGATACAATGATTGCGGCGACCCGGCCTGGATCAGCCGCCCCTCTCTCAGAACCGCAACCTGATCGGCAAAAGTCAGCGCCTCTTCCTGATCATGCGTGACGAGCACGGCGGTGATGCCGGCCGCCTGCAGCACGCGCGCCACTGCCTTGCGCATGTTCTCACGCAGGCCGGTATCGAGTGCCGAGAACGGTTCGTCGAGCAGCATCAGCCGCGGCTTGCGGCCGAGGGCACGCGCAAGCGCCACGCGCTGCTGCTGTCCGCCGGAAAGCTGGTGCGGACGCCGCACCAGCATGCCACGGTCGAGCTCGACCATATCGAGCAGCTCGACGATGCGCTTCTCGCGATCCGCTGCCCCCCGCTCGAAGCCGAAGCCGATATTTTCGGCGACGCTCAAGTGCGGAAACAGCGCGCCGTCTTGCGAAACGATGCCGATGCCACGCTTATGGGCCGGCACCGTCGCAGGCCCATCGGCAAGGACTTCGCCGTCGAGCGTTACCCTGCCGACATCGGGTTGCTCGAAGCCGGCAATAATGCGCAGCAGCGTCGTCTTGCCCGAACCGGACGGGCCGACGACGGCCGTGCGGCTGCCCGCCTGGACATCGAGCGAAATATCCTTCAGCGCCTGCACAGGCCCGTAGCGCTTGCTGATGTTTTCGATCGTAAGCAGCGTCATTGGCCGGCGGTCCGTTTCGATTGCGTATAGAGCATGAGGGTGAGCGGCAGCGACAGCACGACCATCATGAAGGCATAGGGTGCGGCCGAGACATAGTCGATCTCGCTGGTCAGCGACCAGAATTTGGTCGCCAGCGTATCGACGCCGTTGGGCGACAGCATCAGTGTCGCCGTCAGTTCGTTGGTGATGCCGAGCGCGGCTAGCGCCACGCTGGCGGCCGCGCCTGGTGCGGCAAGCCGCATGGTGATCTGCCGCACCGCTTGGCCCGGCGTGCGGCCCAGCCCCATCGCGGCGCGCTCCAGCTCCACCGGCGCCTGGGCGATGCTGGCGCGCAGCCCGACCATGGCGCGCGGCAGGAAAAGCATCACATAAGCGACGAGCAGCGTTGCGAAGGTCTGATAGAGTGGCAGCACGAGACGCACGGTGATCGTCACCAGCGCCAGCGCCACCACGACACCCGGCAGCGAGCCGACGTAATAGTGGCAGGCTTCGAGCAGGCGCTGGAAGCGGCCGGTCGCACGCACGGAAAGCCAGGCCATCGGGGCTGCGGCAATCGTCGCCAGCACGCCGCCGACAATGGCAAGCACGATCGTCTGCAGAAAGGCGCTGCCGACCTCGATGCGCCAGATCTCGGTACCGCCGAGATAGAGCCAGCGGCCAAGCGTCACCAGCGGCACGCCGAGCGTCAGCACCGCCAGGGCGATGGGCAGCAAGATGGCTGGCAGCATGAACCAGCCGAGCCGCCGGCGGTCCGTGGGACGCGGCGAGCCGGTGCCGACGCGGGCATAACGTTCGTTACCGCGCACCAGCACCTCGAAGCCGAGCAGAAAAAGACAGCAGGCGACGAGCACGCCGCCAAGCATGTTGGAGGCAGGGCTGTTGTAGGAAGACTGGAACTGGTCGACGATCGCCGTCGCGAACGTGTCGAAGCGGATCATCACGAACAGGCCGTATTCCGACAGCAGATGCAGCCCGATCAGCAGCGAGCCGCCGCAAATGGCGAGCCGGAGCTGCGGCAGAACCGCCCGGAAGAAGACCCGCCAGGGATTAAGGCCAAGCGAGGCCGCGGCATCCTCGATCGCCGGATCGAGGCGGCGCAGGGCTGCGGCGACCGGCAGGTAGAGGAAGGGATAATAGGCGATCACCGAGATGAAGACGCCGCTCTGCAGGCCGCGCATGCCGGGGAGGAGGCTGACCCAGGCATAGCTGTGCACAAAGGCGGGCACGGCGAGCGGGGCGATGGCAAGCCAGGCCCAGAGCCTGGCGAAAGGAATGTCGGTCCGCTCGGTCAGCCAGGCAAGCGTCACGGCAAGCGCGATCGACAGCGGAATGGTGATCGATTCCAGCAGGACCGTGTTGACGAGCAGTTCGCCGACGCGCGGCCGGAAAACCAGGGCCTTCACCGTTTCCCAGCCGACGTCGTAGGTGACCCAGCCGATGAAGCCGAGCGGCACCAGACTGAAGATCGCGACGATGGTGGCAAGCAGGAGCACGGAGGCGTGCGGCGCGCGCGCGCGCGGCAAACCCATACGCGTGGCCTTCGACGCGACCGGCGCCTTGTTGCCGGATGCGAGCAATCTGTTGTCCTGCAGCAAGGCCGATGCCTTCATACGCCGAAAAAGGAAGGCAACCGCTTTTGAGGAGCGGTTGCCGGATATCGTCATGCCCTAAGGTTTTCTTGAGCCAAAAGCAATAGTTTTGGCCATGGCAAGCCTGCGGCAGAAGCGTCAGATCAGCCCGGCAACCGTCATCAGCTCCACGACCTTCTTGCTGTCCAGCGTCGAAGCTTCGACTTTCGGCGCATTGAGATCGGCGAGCGGCGTCAGCTTGTCATTGGAAGCGGCATCCTTGCCGATGGCATATTCGTAGGACGTGCCGTCCTTCAGAACCGCCTGGCCGGCCTTGCTGGTGATGAACTTCAAGAAAGCCTGGGCGTCCTTCATATGCTGGGTCGACTTCAGGATGCCGCCGCCCGAAACACTGACGAAAGCGCCCGGATCCTGGTTCTTGAAGTAATGCAGGCCGACATTCTTGCTGTTTTCACCGGTTTTGGCCTGATCGCCGAACCAGTAATAGTGATAGATGATCGCGCCTTCGACTTCGCCTGCATTGACGGCCTTCATGGCGACGCTGTTGCCTTTGTAGGGTGTCGCGTTGTCCTTGAGGCCTTTCAGCCATGCCTTGGTGGCGTCTTCACCCTTGAGCTGCAGCAGCGAGGCGACGATGGCCTGGAAGTCTGCACCGGCAGGCGCTGCACCCCAGCGGCCCTTCCAGGCCGGATCGGCGAGGTCGAGCATCGACTTCGGCAGCTTGTCTTCGGTGAGCTTGGTCTTGTCATAGGCAAAAACGGTGGTGCGGGCGGCAATACCGGTCCACATGCCGTCGGCCGGGCGGTACTGATCCGGCACCTGGTCCAACGTGTCCTTTTCGATGGGGGCGAAGAGGCCTGCGCCGTCGACCAGCGTCATCGCCGGCGAATTCTCGGTGAGGAATACGTCAGCCGGTGAGGCATCGCCTTCCTGGATGATCTGGTTGGCGAATTGCATGTCGCTGCCCTGGCGCATGGTGACCTTGATGCCGGTCTCCTTGGTGAAGGCGTCGATCCATTCGCGGCCCAGGCTTTCATGCTGGGCATTGTAGACGACGAGACCTTCGTCCTGCGCATTGGCCCTGCCGGCGAGCGCAGTGGCGGAGAGAAACGAAGCGGCAAGCGCAAGCGCTTGGGAAAAACGGTTGAGAGCAAAGTTCATGATGGCCTCCGTGGCAATGCCGCCCGAGCTCCACAAGGGCGATGAGAGGCGTATATTTTTCCTGACTGCCTATTTCAAGTTTGGCCTGCAAGGAAAAGCCATCACAATATCTTGACTAAATATTTCATATTAAAAGGGAATAAATCTCGATCGGTCGAAAAAGCGGCATTCCGCGCATGTCGCCCGGAAGTGTGCAGCGGTTCCGGGACAACGACATGCGTCAAAAGAAGAGCTAAAGCGCGTCGCATGAATCGAATTGCGTGCGACGCGGTTTAGGGGGTGCAGCCCTCCTTTTTCGAGCCTTTCTGCAAGCCGGCTTATTCGACGTCGAACTTGACGCCTTGGGCGAGCGGCAGCGTTCTGCCGTAATTAATCGTATTCGTGGAGCGGCGCATATAGGCCTTCCAGGCATCCGAGCCGGATTCGCGGCCGCCGCCGGTTTCCTTCTCGCCACCGAAGGCGCCACCGATTTCGGCGCCCGACGGGCCGAGATTGACGTTGGCGATGCCGCAATCCGAGCCGCGGGCGGAGACGAAGGTTTCGGCCTCGCGCATGTCGTTGGTGAAGATCGACGACGACAGCCCCTGCGGCACCGCATTGTGCAGGGCCAGTACCGTATCGAAATCGCTGTATTTCATCACGTAGAGGATCGGCGCGAAGGTCTCGTGCTCGACCGGGCCGGTTTGCGCCGGCATTTCGACGAGCGCCGGGCGAACGTAGAAGGCATCGGTCAAACCGTTGCCGACGCGATCACCGCCGGTCACCTTGCCGCCGGCCGATGTCGCCTGGCTGAGTGCTGCCTGCATCTTCTCGAAAGCCTGGCCGTCGATCAGCGGTCCGACCAGCGTGCCTGTTTCGAGCGGATTGCCGATGGTGACGGAGCCATAGGCCTTCTGGAGCCGCGGCACCAGCTGGTCGTAGACGCTCTCATGCACGAAGAGACGGCGCAGCGTCGTGCAGCGCTGGCCGGCCGTGCCCATGGCGGAGAAGGCGACGCCGCGCAGCGTCAGGTCGAGATCGGCGCTCGGGCAGACGATCGCCGCATTGTTGCCGCCGAGTTCGAGAATGCCGCGGGCAAAACGCTGCGACAGGCGCGGACCGACGGCGCGGCCCATGGCCGTTGAACCGGTGGCGGAGACGAGCGGGATTTTCGGATGGTCGACGAGGACCTCGCCGACCTCACGGCCGCCGATGATCAAGGTCGACAGATTGGCCGGCGCCGTGCCGCCCTCGACGATGAAACGCTTCAGCGCCTTTTCGAACAGCGCCTGCACGGCAAGTGCGGTCAACGGCGTCTTTTCCGAGGGCTTCCAGACGGTGGAATTGCCGCAGACCATTGCAAGGGCTGCATTCCACGACCAGACGGCGACGGGGAAGTTGAAGGCGGAGATGATGCCGACCACGCCGAGCGGATGCCAGCTTTCCATCATCCGGTGCTCGGAGCGTTCGGTGGCGATCGTCAGGCCGTAGAGCTGGCGGGACAAGCCGACGGCGAAATCGCAGATATCGATCATCTCCTGCACTTCGCCGAGACCTTCCGAGGTGATCTTGCCGACCTCGATCGAGACGAGACGGCCGAGCGCCGTCTTTGCCGCACGCAGCTCCTCACCGAGCAGGCGGACCAGCTCGCCGCGCTTCGGCGCCGGGACGTCACGCCATTCGAGGAAGGCCTTGTGCGCCTCTTCGATCGCCGCCTTCGTCTCGGAGACGGTGTGCTCCCTGAGTTTGCCGATTTCCTTGCCCGTCACCGGCGAGGCGACGGAAAGCGTGCCGCCGTGATAGCGGCCGGCGTCAACGCCGAGTTCGGCAAGCAGCTTGGCGGTTTCGGTGGCGAGATCGAGGACGGCGATAGTCATTGTCGTGGTTCCAATCTTATTATTCTCAGAAGCGTTCATCGCTTCTCAGAAGCGAGCATCGGCGAAATGGGCGACCTGAGCGCCGGCTTCGTACCATAGTTCCTTGAGCGCACGGAAGCTCGGCTCGGTGGGTGATGTCAAAGGCAGCGGCAGAGCGTCTTCGGTCAGCCGGCCGAGAATATGCTCGGCCAGTGTCCGGCCGAACACCGTTCCGGGGGCAATGCCGCGGCCATTGTAACCCGAAAAGCCGATGACACCGGGCGCGAATTTATGAAAGCGCGGCAGCGCATTGTCGGTCATGCCGATCTGGCCGTACCATTCGCATTCGAATTCGACATCGCCGATAATCGGGAACAGCCGCTTCAAGGCGCGCTTAGCCCAGCCCTTGTGCACGGCTAGCCCGGTATTGCGCAGCGCCCCGACACTGCCGAAAACGAGACGCCCGGCCTGGTCCATGCGGAAGGAGGAGAGGATGTCCTTGGTGTCCCATGCGCCTTCCCGCCCCGGCAGGATCGACTGGCGCAGATTATGGCCGAGCGGCACGGTGGCGAAGTTGAAATAGGGCAGATAGACCTGCTCGTTGCGGACCTGCTCGAAGGGGCCGGTGCTGTAGGCATCGGTCGCGACGATGATCCAGTCGGCGCTGACCGCGCCGTTTGCCGTCTTCACGGTCCAGCGGCTGCCGTTGCGCTCCGTTGCGATGACGGGACTCGACGTGTGGATGGCAACGCCCGCCTTGACGGCGGCATGGGCAAGGCCGCGCGCATAGGCCAGCGGCTGCAGCGTGCCGGCGCGCATGTCGAGCAGCGAACCGGTATAGGCGTCGCTACCGATGCGTCTGGCTGTCTCCGCCGCATCGAGCAGCGTCACGGGCGCGCCGCGCGCGGACCATTGCGCCGCGCGCGCCTCGATCTCCTTCAGCCCGTCGGCGCCGACGGCGCAGTGCAGCGTGCCGTTGCGTTCGAGTTCGCAGGCGATCCGGTGCCTGTCGATCAGCTCCATGACGAGCTTCGGCGCATTGCCGAGCAGCTCGAGCAGGCGCTCGCCATGCACCGGGCCGAGCACACCGGGCAGATCGTCGGGCATCACCCACATGCCGGCATTGATCAGGCCGACATTGCGCCCCGCGCCGCCGAAACCGATTTCCTTCGCCTCCAAGAGCACCACCTTCGACCCAGCTTCGGCAAGATGCAGGGCGGAGGACAGACCGGTGTAGCCACCACCGACCACGACGACATCGGCAGACACCGCGCCTTCGAGAGGCAAGGTCGCCGGCGGCTCGGCTGCGGTCTTTTCCCAGAGGCCGTGGGAGCGCGGATCATTCAGCATGGTCTAGTCCGATCGGAACGAAATCGCGGTACTCTAACGCATATGATGAAGTGTTGAAGGCCATTTTACGCGACCGTCTTCAACTGCAGCGGCGCGAGCCCCAGCGCTTCCAGTGCCGCATCCAGCGAGGCGGCCTGGCGCTCGGCATAAAGCGCCAACTCGTCCTGAACGGTGGCGCCGAGCGCCGCCTCGAAGGCGTCGCGGTTCGAACGTGTCCCATAATTCTGCTGCTGATCGGTGCCGAGATTCGACTGGAAGATGCCGGCCGCGCTGACGGGCAGGAAATCTTCGTAGACGATCGGCGAGAAGGCAAGGTAACCCTTGGCGATCAGCGCTTCCGGATCGCCGGGGAGCGGGGCGCCTACGGCCGCAGCAATGCCCGCAGGCGTCGCGCAGTAACGGAAGAAGGCGAGACCTTGCCTGCGCAGCTCTTCCCAGCTGTCCGGCAGCGCCTTGAAACGCTCGGCAAGTTCCTGATCGTAGGCGCCGGCCTTGGCGCCGCCGGCGCCGACCTGCACTTCGCCGCGGACCGAGGCGAGCAGCCGGTCGTAGAGCGCCCGGCCCTTGGCCGTCAGTGCCACGCCGCGCTGTTCGATCTCGCCGAAACGGGCGGTATGCGTCCCTTGAACCGCTTCCACGTCACCGGCAAAGACGATCGTTTCTTCAAGCGCCTTGAAGCTCGTCTGCCGCAGCAGAATATCGCAATGGCGGCGCGGCGGTCCTTCGATGACGGCCTTCGGGGTGATGCCGCGTTCCGGCATGCGGGCCTGGACGGCATCGATATCGAGCGTGCGCGGCGTCAGGTGGTTGATATGCGGGCCCTTGAAGCTGACAACGTCGGCGATCAACCGGTGCGCATCATGCAGGCGCTTATAGGTTTCGGCGCTAACCGTCGCCTCGCCGTGCCAACGGAAGGTTTCAAGCGCCTCGGCGACGAACTCCGTCGCCTCCGCCTCCGTCAGGCCGCCATTCTGCTCGTGACGCTCGATCAGCGCGACGGCGCGCGGCGTATAGATGCACCGCTTTGCCAGAATGGCTTCGGCTTCGCTGCGCAGCCCTTCGTCCTCGATCAGCTCCAAGCGCAACAGCGAGGTGAAGACGCGGAACGGATTGATGTTGAGTGCGGCCTCGTCGATCGGCCGGAAGCAGGTAGAGTGAACAGGCACGCCGGCGACCGAGAGATCGTAATAGCCGACCGACTGCATGCCCATGACCGCAAACAGCCGGCGGATGGTGAAAAGCTCTTCCGCCGTGCCGAGCCGGATGGCGCCGTGGCGCTCGACATCAATGCGCTCCAGTTCGCCGGCGCCGGCCAGCCTTTCGCGCAGATCGGGATTGTTTTTGAGGCAGCCGGCATTCACATCCGCCACCAGTTCGATCAGCGTGCCATATTGCGGCACCTCGGCCCGATACATCTGCGACATCGCTTCGGTGAACAGCGAGCGGATACGGTCTGTGGAAACGAAGGCTTGCGGCATCTCGGAAACTCCGGCTCATTCCGTTTTTGCAGGATGAGCCTCTTTACAACGGCCATAAAGGCGGAAATATCGACATTTTGGAAATAGCTCATTCTGAAATGGAATGAACATGTTCGCTTCAAGACGTTTTCTGCCGTCGATTTCGCATCTCGCCGCTTTCGAAGCCGTTGCCCGCACCGGCAGCGTCACGGCCGCCGCCCGTGAACTCGATCTGACGCAGAGCGCCGTCAGCCGCCAGGTGAGCGCGCTGGAGGAGCAGCTTGGTGTCGAACTCTTCCTGCGCGAACGTCAGACCATGCGGCTGACGCCAGCCGGCGACAGTTATGCCCGCGAGATCCGCGAGGCGCTGCGGCGCATATCGAGCGCCTCGCTGAACCTGCGCGCCAATCCGCATGGCGGCACGCTCAACCTCGCCATCCTTCCGACCTTCGGCACGCGCTGGCTGGCGCCGCGCCTCGGGCGCTTCCTCGTTGCCAATCCCGGCGTGACGATCAATCTGGTGACCCGGCTTTCGCCTTTCGATTTCCGCCTCGATTCGATCGACGCCGCCATCCATTTCGGCCATCCGCACTGGCCGGGCGCCGAACTCGCCTTTCTGATGTCGGAGCGCACGGTGCCGGCCTGCAGCCCCGATTTTCTGAAGCGATACACGATCTCCGGGCCGCAGGATCTGCTGTCCGTTCCGCTGCTGCATCTGACGACCCGGCCCGACGCCTGGGAGCAATGGTTCGCCGGCAACGGCGTGTCTTTCGAAAGCGTGCACGGCATGCTCTTCGACCAGTTCGCCACCGCCGCGCAAGCGGCGATCGCCGGTCTCGGCATCGCTCTTTTGCCGAAATTTCTGATGCAGGAAGAGCTGCGGCGCGGCGATCTCGTCGCCGCCATCGACGGCGAAATGGAAAGCCGCGAGCGCTATTATCTCGCCTTTCCGCCCGAGCGTGCCCACTATGCGCCGCTTGCCGCCTTCCGCGACTGGATCGTCGCGGAAGCGGCCGCCGAGCCGGCAGCGTGACGAACGGCTTGCATCGGCATGGCGCTTTCGACCATTATATCAGCCAAACAACCCTTTTGCAGGAAATCCCCATGAAGCCGATCTTCGTCCAGCTCCAATGCGCCCCCGGCAAGACCTATGAGGTCGCCGACGCCATCTACCAGACCGAACTGGTCTCGGAGCTCTATTCCACAAGCGGCGACTACGACCTGCTGCTGAAGGTCTACATTGAGGAAGGCCAGGATATCGGCAAGTTCATCAACGACAACATCGCCAACATTCCCGGCATCGTCCGCTCGCTGACGACCCTGACTTTCAAGGCCTTCTAAAGCAATTCCAGCAAAAGTGTGCAGCGGTTTTGCCAGGCAAAGCGCGAAGCGCTTTTGCCGGGAATTGCGTAAAAACAAAAGACAGAGCATTTCCGTGATGCGAAGAAAAACGGAAATGCTCTGAACTCCGTCAGACGCGGTTAACCTTTTTACGAAGAATCGCCTCTCGGGATGCCGCTTAAACCACGGCTTAACGCCTGAGATATCTGGTCGTTGCTATAAGAGTCCCGTCTCGGCATGAGGCGGCGCGTGCAGCGATAGGTGGAAAATGGTGATCGTCGAGGCAGACAGGATGCGCGAGAGGCCGCAGCCGGAAACGGCGCCGCTGATCGTCCATGTCGTGCGCCAGTTCCTGCCCAACCGGGGCGGCCTGGAAGACGTTGTCGCCAATCTCGCCCGCCAGACCGTTCGCCGCGGTTATCGCGTCCGCGTCGTCACCCTCGATTCGCTGTTCACCGCACCTGATGACAAGCTGCCGCCGCGCGAAGATATCGACGGCATCGAGGTGGTGCGCATTCCCTGGTCCGGCAGCAGCCGTTATCCACTGGCGCCCAAAGTTTTCGGCCATCTCGCCGATGCCGATCTCGTCCACGTCCATGCCATCGATTTCTTCTTCGACGCGCTCGCCTGGGGCCGGCTGCTCCACCGCAAGCCGATGATCGTCACCACCCATGGAGGCTTCTTCCACACCAGGAAATACGCGGCGATCAAGAAGATCTGGTTCCGGACACTGACCCGCGCTTCGGCACTGGCCTATAGGCGCGTCGTCTGCTGCAGCGCCTCCGACCTCAAGCAGTTTTCCGAAATCGTGTCCGACAGCCTGCTGATCGAAAACGGCGCCGATATCGGCAAATTTGCCGACACTGCTTCGCGCCGGGCGCGGCGCCGCATCGTCACCATCGGCCGGTTCTCGGTCAACAAGCGGCTGGACCATTTGCTCGATGCGATGGCCGAACTGAAGACGCGCAATGCGGAATGGCATCTCGACATCGTCGGGGCCGAATCCGATCAGAACCGGGCCGACGTCGAAGCCGCGATCGAAGGCCGCGACCTGTCCGGCCGCGTCACCCTGCACGTCTCACCCGACAACGCCGCCATCCGGCGCATCATCGCCGACGCCTCGCTCTTCGCCTCCGCCTCGGAATATGAAGGTTTCGGCCTGGTGGCGCTGGAGGCGATGAGCGCCGGCCTGCTGCCGGTGCTGAACGCCAACGACGCCTTTACGACCCTTGCCCGCCGGCATCCCGTCATCACGCTTGCCGATTTCACCAATCCGGAGACCGCCGCGACCGGGATCGAAGCGGCCTATGAAACGCTCGCACGCCAACCGGACGCCGTTCGCGCCGGGCTTCTCGACGCCGCGCGCGGTTACTCCTGGGACATTGTTGCCGGGCGTTATATCGATCTCTATCGGTCGCTGAACGTCGCCACTGCAGACAGCATCTGAACTACCGGCCTGAAATTCCTCACGCCCTCGCCAGGCGGATGATCTCGTCGAGCACGAATTTGCGCGATTGCGGCGGCGTCAGATTATGGTCGGCATCCGGCAGCATCAGCAGCCGCACATTCGGATAGCGGGAAAGCTTGGCGCCGCGCGGTCCGAAATGGAAATAGACATGGTCGAGCCCGACATCGCCCTCGCTGTAAATCAGCGTCAGCGGCACCTTGCGCTTGCCGAACAGCGCGAAGGAATGCCGAACCTCGCGAGCAATATGGCGCCGGTCGGGAAGCAGTTCCAGCAGCGGCGCGATAAAGGGTGACAGACGCCGGCCGCCGGCGATGACGATATTCTGCAGCGCCGAAACCACGTCCACCTGACCGCTGAGCAGCCGCTTCAGCGTATCTACCCGCGCTAGGCGCTGACCATAGTCATCGAGGCTGCGCGGGACGGAAACGACATGCTCCCGGCGCACCGGCACCTCGGGATCCCAGTAATAGACGAAGGGATTGATCGAGACGACCGCCTTCAACCGCTCGTCGGCGACGCCGGCACGGAAGGCGACGTAGCCGCCGCTGCACCGGCCGGCCACCATGACCGGACCTGCAACGACGCGTTCGAGCAGATCGAGCGCGGCAACCGCATCCTCGGTCTGCGTGCTGGAATAAAGCACCTGTTCCGGCGCATCCGGCCGCGGCGGGCTGTCTCCGACATTGGCGGAATCGAAGCGCAGCGAAACGACGCCCTGACGTGCGAGCTCACGCGCCATATCCACCGTCGTCCGTCCCCAGCCGGCATGCCGGTCATAGGCCGTCGACAGGAAGAGAACCGCATTGCCCTTGATCTCGCCGAGCGGCCGGCTGACGACGCCGACCAGATGGTCGTGGCTGCCGAAACGCACCGGTGTTTCGACAAAACCCTCGCCGGCAAGCGGCGCATTTTCGATCGTCGCCGGCGAATGCGCGCCGGACGTCTCCGTCGTCATCCTCTCCAGCCACGTCTTCAGCAACTCGACGACCTCAGCCGGCGTCTTGGCAAACAGCGGATTGGTGGCGAGCTCGTCATAGCCTTCGAAAACCGTCTGTTCGACGTCGGCGCCGAGCGCCTTCAGCGCATCGGCAAAGCCGGTATCGTCGACCTTGGCGGGACGCTCGAGGATCAGATAACGCGACGCAGCAAGCCCCTGCGGCGCGGCGATGTTGAGCTTGCCGAGCTCGGCGGCGATCTCTTCGGGCATGACGAGCCCGGCGATCTGCACCTTCGCGGTCTGGACATGTTCCTTGCCGAGGCCGAGATCGGCATCGATGATCTTGGACCACATGTTGAGTTCGCGCAGATAGGCCCGGCCGCTCAGCACCGGCGCCAGCATGACGAGGCTGTCGACGCCGTCGATCGAGGCGCCGATGCGATGAGCAAGCGTTGCGCCGAGCCCCTGTCCGATGAGGATGATACGGTCGCAGCCGCTCAGCGATTTGAGCTTGGCGGCCGCCGCGCGGATCGAATTTTCCCAGGTTTCCAGCCTTGCCGGCAGCGCGCCGAAATCGAGCGCGTCGCCAGTGCCGCGATAGTCGAAACGCAGGCTCGCCACGCCGATATCCGAGAAATGCTCGGCGGCCACACGGAAGAATTTGCGGCTGCACATCTCCTCGAAACCCCAGGGGCTGACGAAGAGCACGGCGGCTGAACGCTTCTTCGCCAGAGGGTTTTCAGGCATGAACAGCCCGATCGTGCCGTCGAAGACGACAGGCAGGGCGGCGTTGCGCCCGGCACCCTCGGCCGGTTCGAGCGAAAATTCCCCGGGCGCGACCTTGGCGCGGTCGGGGTCGCCCGGAAGCCGCGGCGCAATGAAATTGATCGCGTAGCCTACAGGGCGCTGCAGCACCTGCGGCATCTTGGCGAGAATGGAGCGCATGACCTCGACATCTTCGGCCGGCATGACGCGCAGCAGGCGGAGTGCCACGAGATAGCAGAATGTGCCGGCAAGGATCGCGGCGACGAGACCGACCGGCCCCTGGATGAATTCCAGCACCGAGAGCGCCCCGCAAGCACAAAGCACGGCGGCAAGGGTCACCTTCGTCAGGCTTGTGTAGAGGCCTGAAAGCTGGGATCCGAATCCTGTCTGTCTGATCATCATCACCGACATCGCAACGAAGACGAGGATGCGCACGAGTGCGGCACCCTCGGCTGCAAGCCTAGGTATGATCAGTAAACAACCGACTACCATCAGAAGGCCACCTATCACACTGATGTTCAGGCGAGAGCGAACCCTGTCCATCGACAAGAGGTAGAGACTGAGGATCTGCATGAAGGTATAGGCGGGCGCGACCAGCGCAAGCAGCGCTACCACCGTTCCGCTGCGGCGGAACGCTTCGCCGAACACCACGAGCACCAATTCACTGGAGATCGCCGCCAGCCCGAGGCTCATCGGCAATACGATATAGGCCATGCTGCGGGTGACGGCGGCGAAGACCTCGACCGGCAAGGTCGAATCGTCGCTGTTGTGCCGCCGCTCGGAATAATAGGGCAGCAGGCTGCCGGTCATCTGGATCGGCAGCTGCAGCGCGATATTGGCGATCGACAGGCCGACGGCGTAGTAGCCGACCATCTCCACCGACCAGAACTGCTGCAGGAAGAGCAGCTCGAGCCGATTAAGGAAGATCGAATCGATAATAAACTGGATCGACAGGATGACCGAGGAGGAGGCGAGCGCTTTGAGAGAGACCCCGCACCAGTCGCGCCGCGCAAGAAGGATCGGCAGTGTGGCGAAGAAAAGCACGAGCTGGCCGAGCGCATAACCGACGAGCACGCCTTCCACCCCATAGAGCACAGCGCCGACGGCAACGCCGGCAAGCTGTACGATCGAGACGGCAACCGTCAGCCGGAAGAAGGCGCCCAGTTTCTTTTCGCCGATCAGGTAGAATTTGACGAAGGATCCAATTGCCTGGACGAAGAACAGCACGCCGGTGACAAGCGCGACGGACAGCGCGGTATCGGCCCAGTGCATCTCCTCCGACGTCAGGAAGAACAGCGCGTAGAGCGCCAGCAGCACGACGGTCGAAAACATCATGAAGCTGACGAGGATGGCGGCAAAACCCCGCCGACGGCGCATATCGTAACCTTCCGCCGAAAGCTGCGGCAGGGTCTTCAACAGCGTGATGCTGGAACCGAGTTCGGCGATCGAGGCGCCCGTGACCACCAGCCACAGCGAGAAGGCGACGATGCCGTTGGCCTCCGGCCCGAGCAGCCGCGCGGTTATGATCGACGAAACGAAACCCGTCAGCAGCAGCAGCATGCCTGCCGCCGCATTCATCACCGAATTTGCGATAATACCCTTCGACATCTGTCCATCCGCCGGCATCGGCCTAAAGCGCGCTGCGATCTTTCAGATTCGCTCCTCGCGCTTTAGCTCTCGTTTTTAAGCATGCCGTTATCGCAAAACCGCCGCACACTTTTGCGCGCCATGCTCTAAAGCCGCATACCCGTCATCTCTAATGCGAAAATGTTAAAATAAAGCGGAGTGACGACCTCACCTTAGCTGGATTGCATCGCCGCCAGCGTCTGGAGCGCCCTCTCATAGCTGTTGTCTGCGAGATGGTGCCGTAGGAACTCCCGCGCTTTCTCGGCCTTTCCTCGCGCGAGCTCGGGCGCGCGGAAGATGTCGCTCAAATGGGCGGCGGCGGCTTCGGGAGAGGGATCCGCCCAGACCGCACCCTCAAGCCCGGCAAATTCGGGATGGGTATCGACGACGGGGATCAGAGGAGAGGGGACCAGCCAGCTATTGCGGGGGTCGCAGAAATCCGCTGTGCCGGACCAGGCCGTGGAGACGACGGGCGTGCCCTGCATGATCGCCTCGGCGACCGTCAGCCCGAAACCCTCTGAACGATGCAGCGAAAGATAGGCGTCGGAAGAGCGGATGAGGCCGTTGATATCGGCGTTCGACAGCCTGTCGGTGACGATCCTGATCCGGGCGTCGCCCGCGACCGAAGCGACCAGCGCGCTGAGGGCTTCATCCTTGTTCACATCGCCGCTGGCCTTCATCAACAGGAAGGCGCTTGGGGCTTCGGCGGCAAATATCCTGAAAGCCTCGATGACGGCCTGCGGATTTTTCCGGTTGATCGACGAGCCGGCGCTGAAGATGAAGCTGACGAGAAAGGCGTCCTTCTCGATGCCGAACCTCTCCCGCATGCCTTCGGTCGCCGGCGCCTCGATCACCGGATGGGGAACGACGAGGACCGGTGCCTTGGTGAGCGGCGCAATCGCCCGCCGGGTGAATTCCGACGGCACGAAGACCGCGTTCATGTAGTGCATGGCATTGCGCCATTCCGCCGGCACCACTTCGAGCTCCCAGGCGAAGTAGCCGATATTGAAGGTGCGGGTGAAATTGCCGACACCCTTCATCAGGATGGCGCGCGGCAGCATCGGCGGATTGAGGTGCCAGATACGGCTTCCTGGCGGCTCGGTGGAAAGACGCGACGACGTCCATCCGGGGAAGGACTTCTCGTCGGGATGCGTGCTGACGTCGGAGAGCGAAATTGCCCTTCCGGCTTCGGAGAGCGCACCGGCGCAGAGCCTTGCCGATTCGCCGACGCCGACAGCCATCGAGAGATAGCCGACGATTTCCACCGGCCGGCGCGGATTGAAGGCAAGGCGCGACCGCGGGATCAGCCGCTGCAGGACATGGGCACGCAAAAAGCGGTATGTCGTTCTCAAATCAAGGTCTTTCCCAATGGATCGGCGTCATCCTTCGCAGGGGCGTCAGCCCTCGATTGCGACACGATGCGAACTGCCTAGACTTCTGATTTCACCCGCAGGCGGAGTATCGCTTTCCACGCCGGACAGCGCGTTGAGCTTCACGCGCCGCATCGCGCCGGGGGCAAGGTGGAACCAGTCGTCGTCGGCCCGATAGCCTTCGACGTCGATATGCACCGATTGCGCCAGCCGGTCGGTCTTGAGGTCAACGAACCAGTCGTCGCCGTCTCTGGTGAATGATGCTTCGATAGCTGCTTCATGCAACGCCTTCCCCCGTCCGCACGGGAAGTGGAAGCTCTCGGCGAGAATGGCGCCGTCCGCCAGCGAGCGCAGGCGCGCCACACTGGCATCATGCGCCGGCGGTCCGAAGCGGAAGGCATAGGTCGTATCGAAAAAGGCACCGAACAGCGCGGTCGCGGCAAGACGTTCCGTGTCCCTTGCCGCCAGTTTGAAGGCCCGGCTGCCGCTGACGACCTGCTGCTTTCCATCGCGCAGGCAGACGACTTCGAGCTCGACGTCGAGGTCTGCGTCCGTCTCGTTGACGACATGCACGTCGAGGCCGTTGGTTCCCTCGTCGGTGAACACCGTCTGCACCGGCCGAAAGGCGCGGCGCATCGCATACCAGACCGGCTTCGGCTCGCCGGTGGAATCGATCACCCCCCAGCCGGGACCGGGCAACAGGTCCTGCAGCGTCCAGACGAGCGCGCCGTTGCAAGCCGAACCCTTGCGCCGCCATTCGGCAAACGTCTCCTCAATCACCTCGCCAGTGACGGCGCGGGAGAAATCGAGATAAAGTTCCGGATCCTCGCGCCGCAGGCGGGCCGGATCGAAACCATAGAGAAGCTCCAGATAGAAATCGCGAACGTCCTCGAAATCCCAGGATGCGCTGCGGTCGCGCGGCACGCGGGCCTTCCAGAGCGGGCTGTGGACGGCCGGCACGTCGAGATGACGATGCAGCGTCCTTAGCTGCGGCACATGCGCAAACGCAAGGCTTTCTGAGGCAAAACGCACATCGGCGCGGCGCGCATCGGCAATCGGCCGCATATAGGCGCCGACGCCGTAATAATGGGCGATACCGGCATTCGGCGAAAACGGCATCGCCCCGCCATAAGGCGAATTCGGAACGTAGGGCACGTCGGGACGCATGCGCGTAACGATGGCCGGGATGATTTCATCGGTAACCGGTCCGCTCCAGAATTCCACGGGCAGACCGAGCATCGCCGCCTGCTGATGGATTTCGCTGCCGCCGCAGAGCACCGCCAACGATGGCGACGCCTGGACGCCGTGCAGGAATTCCTCGACCTCCGCATGCACGTGGCCGAGAAAAGCCTTGTCGTTGCGCGGATAATCGAAGTTGGCGAACATGAAATCCTGCCAGACCAGCAGGCCGAGTTCGTCGCAAAGCCCGAAGAAATCCGGTGTCTCGTAGGCCATGGTGCCGCCGATGCGGATCATGTTCATGCCGGCTTGCGCGGCAAGCCGCAGGAACGGCTCATAATCCGCCCGCGTGCCCGGCAGACGCGCGATATCGGCTGTCGTCCACACCGCGCCGCGGCAGAAGATGCGTTCGCCGTTAATAAGGAGCGCGAAGTCGTCGCCATCGGCGCCGCGCTCGACGTCGATCCGCCGGAAGCCGGTCGTGCCGAGCGGATAATCCACGCCGTCGGAAACGAGCGTCAGCTCATAGAGACGCGGAGCGCCGTGCGTATGCGGCCACCAGGGCTCGATGTCGGCAAGCTTGAGGATAGAAGAGTAATGACTGTCGCCGATCTTCTCGAAAGGCTGCTCCATGCCGCCGCAGCGCAGCAGCATTGCCGGATTCTCGGCATTGCTGTGCAGGGAAACGCTGAGACGGCCGACGCCGTTCTCGTCTAACACGGCGCGGACGGAGACATTGTCGATCGAGACGGGGTTGCGCCGCACCAGCGAGATCGGCCGCCATGGCCCGACCGCATGGATATCGGGGCACCAGCCCGGCATATGGCCGAGCAGCGTCGTGCGGAAATTTTTGAGACCCGCCGGCGTGATCATCTGCGGCCGCCAGCGCGCACGCGGGCCGGGCTCCGACAGGCGGGGGCCGAGCGCCCGGAAACACAGCGCCAGCTCGTCGCCACCCACCAGCGTCACCGGGATTTCATGGGCCGTGAACATGCTCTCGGAAAAAAGGATTTCCTGGCCGTTGAGGAAGACATGGCAAAGCGTGGCAAGTCCCGCGAAACGCAGGATCGCTTCACCCGGCTCGGCATCGAACAGCCGGCAGAGATACCAGGCATCCCGCGTGTTCAACGGCTCTGGATTTTCCCGGTCGAACAGTCCGGCCTTTTCGAGTGCTGCGGCAACGGTCCCGGGAACGGGGGCGGGAGTGAACTGCGCGGAGAGCGGAATATCATGCGGCACGGCGCAGGCGCCCGGCTCCGTCAGGATCAGGTTCCAGCCTTCGGAAAGCAGGCTTTCCTCGGCACCGATGCTTGCCAAACGCCCGCGCATGGTCAGATCTCCGGCCTCAGATTCGCTCCGCAAGCGATGTCATCATGGAATCCCATGCATCGGCGGCCGGATCAAGGGCTGCCTGCAGCGGCTCGAACTTCCGGCGGGCAATGGCGCGCGCAAGCTGGAACTGCACCGATTTCGCCACGTCCGAAATGCGCCGGGCATGCTCGGCGGCGGCGGCGAATTCATCTGCGGAAAGCCAGGCCAGATAATCGGCCGCCAGCTCGAAATTGGCGCCGACCTGGCGAAGCGTGTTGAAGGCATATTTGTGGAAGAATCCGAACGGCCGCTCGGCAACCGCTTCGACCTGCTGCGGAAAGACGGCTGCAAAGGCGCGGATCGGATTTTCGCTCGGGCGCCTGCTGAAATGAACGCCGGCAAGCCGCCGGGCAGTGGCGCTGAGATGCGCTTCGTCAGCGGGCTTTTCCGGGAACCGTGCAAATTCCGTATAGGGCAGGAACGGCGGCTCGTTCTCCGTCAGCTGCAGCTGGAACAGCCCATCGAAATCCTCGCCTTCGAGGCGGAAATAGCCGGCATTGTGGAAATAATCGACGCGCTTGGCCGCAACGTCCAGCCGGTTGATCGCAACCGTCGTCTTGCCGTGCTCCTGCCGGTAGGCGGTGCCGCGCGTATCCGGCATGTAGAAGGAATCCATCTCGATCAGGCAGAGACGGCCCCGCGCGATCTGGACTTCGACATGGCGTTCGACACGGTCGTAGATGGCAAGCTCGGTTGCGCGAATGCCATAGAGCGCGTCGAGATCCTCGAGCGGCACCTTAAAGAAGGTGAACTGATCGCCCTCGAAATCCTGCGTCAGGGTGAAACCGAGCATCGCCTCGGGCGCCACCCCCGAGGTCGCCAGCACTTCGATCCAGAGATCGACGTAGCAATTGGTTTCCGGCCAAGCGCGTTCGCTGGAATGCAGCGCGTGCTGACGGTAGGTTTCCGGGTCGATTCCCGAAAATACCGATGTCATCGACCGGCTCAGCCCCACAGCGCTTTCCGTACATTGGCCGGCCATTCCTTCACCTCGAGCCCGTGATGGTGGAAGAGGGCAAGCGCGATGCGCTCCAGCCCGAAGCCGACGCAGGCCGTATGCGCGACACTGCCGTCTTCGAGGTTCAGGCCCCACTTCGAGCCGAAGGCATCCTGATGATAGTTGAAGCTCATGCAGGCGGTCGGATTGGCGGCCGAGGTGATCGGGATCAGCAGTTCGAACTTCAGGTTCTGGTCGCGCTGATTGTTGGCGAGCATCTTGCCGGCGCGGCCGAAGAACGGATCGTTGGCGATATCGATCGTTACATCGAGGCCGACGGCGTTCATCATCTCGACGCCGCGATCCATCCAGCGTTGGCGGAAATCGGTGACATGCTCTTCGGTGCCCATGCAGACATATTCGCGCATGCGGAACAACTGCTGGCGGGCCGGATCTTTCGACGGCTCGTGGCGGAAGCAATAGGATTGCAGATCGAACAGGCCGCCCGTCTTCGGCAGATTGCCGCGCTTGGCAACCGTCGGATAGAGCGGATAGCAGGCAGCCGGGGTCAGCACGATATCGGTCGCCTCCTGACCCTTGGTCCAGTCCTCGCCGACTTCCATGCATTGCAGCAGGCTGACATGATCGAGTTCGCTGCCGCAGAAACTATGCACCGTTCCGGCAAGCTGCGGGAAGCTCTTCATATAGCCGCTCTTTTCGAAGAAGGCGCGATTCATGCCGGGCGGAAAGCGCATGGCCTCCGCACCGTCGCCGCCGCCAACCTTGTCGATGAGACGCTCGAAGGCAGCGATCACCTCCTCGAATTGGCCGCTGCGGCCATAGAGCCCATCGATGCCCGTATCGATCAGCAGGCCGGCTTCGAAAAGCCGGTCGAGAAACGAGGTCTGCATATCCATGACTGTCACCCCAGTAGGCTAGTGTCCTGCTTATGGACAAGAAGCATGCTCGACGTATTGCCGAGGATGCGGTCGTTCGAAATCATGAGCTGAGCCGAATGCGCGTCGCGCAGATGGCGTCCGAGACTGAAGGGCGTGCCGTTCTTGTAGCCCATGATGCCGCAGATCAGCATGGCATGGTTGACGATCTCCAGGATCGTCTCGGAAGAGGCGATCTTGACGTTGTTCATCGCCACGGCAAAGCCCATCGAGGACAGCCTGTCGACATCGGCCTTTGCATCCTCATAGGCCTTGAGTCCGGCAACCACGTTGGATTTGACCATCTGCAGCAGGTTCGAAACTTCGGCGAGGCGCAAGGCGCCCGGCGGCTGAGTATCCGGCGCCTTGCGCGCGGCAGCGCGCACGAAGGCCTGGGCGCGTGCGACGGCGTCGACCGCGATGCCGTACCAGACGCCGCTCCATAACAGGTGCGACGAAGCGAGCATGGATTGCGCCGCGATCTCGGCGAAAGGCTTCGGCAGGATCTGATGCGCCGGCGCTTCGCCTTTGAAGAGGAAGCCATCGGAGCAGGTGCCACGCATGCCGAGCGTATTCCAGGCGTGCGTCTTCTCGAGCGTGTACTGGTCCCTGAGAAAGGCCGTCAGCACCTGGTCTGAGGAAGCCGCCTGCGCATGGGCACGCGAGGTGATGAGGATGGCGTCGGCATGCGAACCGTAGGAAATGACGGTCGCATCCTTTTCGAGACGGCAGGTATCGCCGTCGACTTCGACAGCGCAGATACTGTTGCGCAGGTTTCCGCCGATACCGCCCTCGGTGGTGGCCGATGCGATCAGCAGCTGCTCGGCGGCAATGCGGCGCATGAAGTCGCCATGCCATTCGCTGTCGGCGCCATGTTCGACAAGGCTCGACAGCTTGATGTGATGCATGGCGAAGACCATGGCGCTTGCAGCGCAGGCCTGACCGAGCATCGAGCACAATTCGGCGATCTCAGTGATTGAGGCGGATTCGCCGCCGAATTGGCGCGGCACCTGGATGCCGAGCAGTCTTTCGGCCTTCATTGCATCCACGGCTTCCCTCGGGAAGCGGGCTTCGACATCGACGGCATCGGCGTGTTTCGCCGCGATTTCGGCGACTCGGGCGACCCGCGCGACAAGACCGTCCTGTATGATCTTGACGGGGAAATTCATCAGGCGACCTTCCGGCTGTCCCGAATGAGATCGACCGTCCTGGCGATCGCCGAGATGCTCGCGAAGGATTTACGGTTCAGGAGATTGTCGGGAAATTCGATGTCGAAGGCTTCTTCGATGCCAAGCATCAGCTGCACCGAAGCAAAGGACGTCAGACCTGCCGCATAAAGATCGGCATCGTCGGCGACCTGGTCGATCGACGCCGGAAGTTTGCCGAATTTGGCTACAAGGTCGCGGATTGTCTTATTCATCCCATCACTCCAAGATTCTCATGATCCCGAACCGGCGTTCATCGCCTTGTCATGAGCGTTCTTTTAGTGCGGAAAACAGAAAATTCCGCTAATTTATAGCGTTAAATATGACTAAGGCTCACAGTTAGAATTTTAGCGGTCGCCGTGGCGGGAGTTCCAATATCGATTTAAAATCAACGCATTACGTCTATTTCGTCGACGGCGCTCGACGCAATTTTCGCCGCGGCGAGTACAGAAATGACACGGAAAAGCCGTTTCACGTCATTCAGCGGGTGGGTAGGAATGCTCGTCACCGCGATAATCCGAGACGGAATAACATCCATCGCCCCTGGCCTGCACGGTGCTGCCGCTGACGACGGTTTTGCCGTAACCGCCCGGGATATCGAGGATGTAGGTCGGCTGGCAGAGCCCGGAAACCCGTCCGCGCAACGCCGAGACGATCCTTTGTCCCTCCTCGATCGTCAATCTGAAGTGGCCGGTGCCGGGCGCCAGATCCGGGTGATGCAGGTAATAAGGTTTGACGCGGATTTCGACGAAGGCCTTCATCAGCGCCGCAAGCACGTCGGGATCGTCGTTGACGCCTTTGAGCAGCACCGACTGGCTGACCATGGCAATGCCGGCATCGACCAGACGGGCGCAGGCGGCACGCGCTTCCGCCGTCAGTTCCCTGACGTGATTGGCGTGCAGCGCCACATAGACCGTCTTGCCGCTCGCCCTCAGCGCGGCGATCAGTGCGTCGTCGATCTTGTCGGGATCGACGACAGGAACACGCGTGTGGAAACGCACGATCTTCACATGCGCAATGTCCGCCAGCGCCTCCATGATCTCGCGAAGGCGGCGCGGGGACAGCACCAGCGGATCGCCACCTGTGAGGATGACCTCCCAGATCTCCTCGTGACCTCTGATATAGTCAAAGGCTGCCTGCATCGCCGCCGCATCGAGCGTGCCGAGACCCTGCGGCCCGACCATTTCGCGCCGGAAGCAGAAGCGGCAATAGACCGGGCAGACATGCACGGCCTTCAGCAGCACGCGATCGGGATAGCGGTGGACGATGCCTTCGACCGGGCTATGGGCGTGATCGCCGATCGGATCGGCGCGTTCTTCGGGCAAGACCGTGAGTTCGGCGGCATCGGGCACGAACTGCCGCGCGATCGGATCAGCGGGATCGGCGCGATCGATCAGCCTGGTCATAACAGGCGTCAAGGCAATTGCGTAACGCACGGCAACCTCCTCGAGCGCTCTGCGATCGGCGGAAGAGACCAGCCCCGCCATCACCAGATCGTCGACGCTCTTGACCGGTTTGACGGCATTCATCGTCCATACTCCGCGACCGGCGCCCAAAGCACCTGATCAATGCGCGACGCTCCCGTCGCCAGCATCACCAGCCGGTCAAAGCCGAGCGCGATGCCGCTTGCCTCGGGCATCAGCGACAGTGCGGCGAGGAAATCCTCGTCGAGCGGATAGGTCTCGCCATAAACACGCGCCTTCTCGGCCATCTCGATCTCGAACCGCCGCCGCTGCTCGGCAGCACTAGTGAGTTCGCCGAAGCCGTTGGCAAGTTCGACTCCGCAGGCATAGAGCTCGAAACGCTCGGCAACGCGTGGATCGCGGGCCGAAGGGCGCGCGAGCGCTGCTTCCGAGACCGGATATTCGTCGAGGATGGTGATGCGGCCGAAGCCGAGATGCGGCTCGATTTTTTCCACAAGCACCCGGCTGAACAGATCGGCCCAGCCGTCGTCATCGGCAACACGCATGCCGACACGCTTCATCTCGGCGGCCAGATGATCGCGATCGGTCGAACCGTCGGCGGCGACCGAGGCGAGAAGATCGATGCCGGCATGGCGCTCGAAGGCTTCGGCAACGCTGATCCGCTCCGGACCGGCGAAAGGATCGCTCTCGCCGCCGCGATAGGCAAGCTTTTCGGTGTTTGCCGTCTCGGTCGCAAGCGCCAGAATCCGCACGCAATCCATCATCAGGCTCTCATAGCTTTCGCCGGCCCGGTACCATTCGAGCATGGTGAATTCGGGATGGTGCAGCGGCCCGCGCTCGCGGTTGCGATAGACATGGGCAAAACACGAGATACGTTCCTCACCCGCCGCAAGCAGCTTCTTGCAAGCGAATTCCGGCGAGGTGTGCAGATAGAATGGCGCCTTTTGCCCGTCCGTCGTCAGCGCTTCCGTGGCGAAGGCATGCAGATGCGCCTCGTTGCCCGGCGAGATTTGCAGCACCGCCGTATCCACCTCGATGAAATCCTCGCGCGCAAAAAAGCCGCGCAGCGCCGCCTGGATCGCATTGCGCCCGATCAGGAACGGACGGCGATCGGCATGCACGGACGGGGTCCACCAGGGGGACGCTTTCGCCGAAGAGTTCATTCCAAGCTTTCTTCGCCGGAGAAGCCGGTATGGGGATGGCTATTTCCCGGATTTTAGGTTAGTTGCGCCCCAAAGAAAAATATTTGCGTCTCCGAGGCGTCTCGACAGTCATCTACGACGCCGAAAGCCGAGTTACAAGGAAGTCTTATGGTCAAGGTCATCGCCTCTTCGGTCCGCAAGGGCAACGTTCTCGATGTCGACGGCAAGCTCTACGTCGTTCTCACCGCTCAGAACTTTCACCCGGGCAAGGGCACGCCGGTCACCCAGGTCGACATGCGCCGCATCGTCGACGGCGTGAAGGTCTCCGAGCGCTGGCGCACCACCGAGCAGGTCGAGCGCGCCTTCGTCGAGGACGTCTCCTTCCAGTATCTCTATGAAGACGGCGAAGGCTTCCACTTCATGAACCCCGGCAACTACGATCAGGTCGTGGTCGATGTCGAAACCATGGGCGATCAGAAGGCCTATCTGCAGGAAGGCATGTCCTGCGTCCTGTCGATCCATGAAGGCATTCCGCTGGCGCTCGAACTGCCGCGCCACGTGACGCTCGAAATCACCGAGACCGAGCCGGTCGTCAAGGGTCAGACGGCATCGTCTTCCTACAAGCCGGCGATGCTGTCGAACGGCGTGCGCACCATGGTGCCGCCGCACATCAATGCCGGCACCCGCGTCGTCATCGCAACGGAAGACAATTCCTACGTCGAACGCGCCAAGGACTGATCCTGGTCATCATCGCATGCAAAAGGCCGGTTTCGACCGGCTTTTTTGTGTCCGCCGCCAACAGGGAATTTCCGGTCAATGCATGTCATCAGGAAGTGTGCAGCGGTTCCGGGATAACGACATGCATAAATTGCATGAATCAAATTCGATGCGATGCGCTTTAGAGATGCGGGTTGCGCGGCCGGTATTTCCGCACGAGCTTCTGATTGATCTCGGCGGCACCCGGCATATTGGCGCTGAGATAAACCGGCGCATCGCCGGATTTCGAAAGCTCCGAGGCGACTTCGGCGAAGATCGCATTGATGACCGTCACTCCGACCGCCGTCGAGACCGGCCCAACCCGAAGGCCCGTGCCTTCCAGATCGAGAACGGCGTCACCCGGCGGCAGCCCGTTGTCGAGCACCACATCGGCCGCGTCGGCAAGCCGCCGGCGGCCATTGGCGATCGCTGAGGAATAGGCGATCGACGTGATGGCGATCACCTTTGCGCCGATTTCGCGCGCATAGTCGGCAGCCTCGATCGGCGCGGCGTTCACGCCCGAATTGGAGGCGATGATGATGACATCGCCCGGCTGCATGCCGTATCGCTCCAACATCGGCCGCACCAGGCCCTGCGTGCGCTCATAGACCGAACTGATGACCGCACCCTCATGCAGCATGGCCGAGCCGACGAGCACCGGCACGGTGAAGGCGAGCCCGCCGGCCCGATAATGCACCTCTTCGGCCAGCATATGCGAATGGCCGGTGCCGAAGACATAGACGCGCTTGTCGCCGCGGGCAGCATCGAGAATGACGGCCGCCGCCTGCGCCATCGGCTCGGCAAGCGTCTGCTTCAATTCTTCCAGCCGGCCGATCAGGTTGGAGAAATAGGCATCGGTGATATCGGTCATCCCACGTCTCCTTGAGGTCACGCCGTTTCGCCGGCAAGCCAGGTGGCGATGACGGTAAGCGCATCGGTGAGATGCACGAGGTCGGCGCGCGCGCCCGGCGAGAGATGGCCGCGATCGGCAAGCCTGAGGAAACGGGCGGGGTAAAGCGTCGCCATGCGCAAGGCTTCGGCGAGCGTCAGGTCGAGATAGGTGACGCCGTAGCGGATCGTTGAGATCATGTCGACGTCGGAACCGGCCAGCGTGCCGTCGGACAGCACAAGCTTCGAGCAGAAGCCTCCCCTTTCGCGCCGGACGGTGCGCCCGTTCAACGTGAACGAGTCCTTCTCAGACCCGACGAGCGACATCGCGTCGGTGACGAAGAACAGCTTGCCTTCACCGCGCTTGGCGCGCAGCGCCGTGCGCAAGGCCTTCGGATCGACGTGATGACCGTCGGCGATGATGCCGCACCAGGTCGAGGGATGATCGATCGCCGCGCCGACGAGGCCGGGCGCTCGGTGCCCCAGCTGGCTCATGGCGTTGAAGAGATGCGTGACGCCGCGCGCCCCCGCGTCGAAACGTTCCGCCGCTGCCTCGCTCGAACAATCGGAGTGGCCGATGCTGACGGTCACGCCGGCTTCCGCAAGTTCGCGCACCTGGGCAACCGTCACCTGCTCGGCGGCCATGGTGACGAGCAGCGTGCCGATCGCCTCGCGCGCCTGGATGAACGCCTTGACGTCGCGGCCCTCGACCGGCCGCATCAGTTCGGCCAGATGCGCGCCCTTGCGTGCCGGTGCCAGATGCGGGCCTTCGAGATGCAGACCGGCGACGCCGCGGTTCGCCTTGACCGCTTCTGTCGCCGCCTCGATCGCGGCAATGGACGCTTCAGCCGTATCGGTGATCAGCGTCGGCAGCAGCGATGTCGTGCCATAGGGGCGGTGCCCGCCGGCGATGATCTCCATCGAGGCAACCGAAGGTTCGTCGTTCAGCATCCGTCCGGCGCCGCCATTGACTTGCGCATCGATGAAGCCGGCCGATAGCACGCCGCCGGAAAGCGTCACCGTCTCGCCATCCGGCAGATCGTTTCCAGCAGCAATCGCTTCGACCCGGCCATCGGCAACGATGAGCGCCTTGTCGTCATGGAAGCGCTCGCCATCGAAGATGCGCGCGCCGACAAAGATCTTGCGGGCCATCAGACCGTCTCCGTCACCTTGAGCAGGTTTGCCGGCCTGTCGGGATCGAAGCCCTTGCGCCGCGTCACCGACTCGATCAGCCGATAATAGACGAGCAGCGACACCAGCGGATCGACCAGGCCGTTGCCCGTCGTCGGCACGCGCAGATTGATGCCGGAAAGCGGCTGGGTGGAAAAACCGACAGTGGTGGCGCCGAGCTTCTGCAGACGCTCCAGCGCTAGGCCGTTATTGGCGAAGGCCGCATCGTCGGGCGCAAAGGCGACGATCGGAAAGCCCGGCTGCACCAGGCGCATCGGACCGTGCATCAGTTCCGCCAGCGAGAAGGCTTCGGCATGCAGGCCGGACGTTTCCTTGGCCTTCAGCGCCGCTTCGAGCGCGATCGCGAAGGCCGGGCCGCGGCCGGCCGTATAGAGCGAGGTCGCGTTGAAGAGCACCTCTTCGGCTGCCGCCGTGTCGATCCCGGCGGTGGCCGAAAGCGCCTCCGGCAGTTTGCCGAGTGCAGCCTGCAGCTCGGACGCGCCGCCGATCGCAGCCGTCACCCCGGAAAGGGCAGCGACCGAGGCGATGAAGGATTTCGTCGCCGCGACGCTCTTTTCCGCTCCGGCATTGAGGCCGAGAACGATATCGGCCTGTTTCGCCAGCGGGCTGTCGATGACGTTGACGACGGCGATCGTCGTCGCCCCGCCCTTCTTGGCCGCCTCCTGCAGCGCGACGATATCGGGGCTGGCGCCCGACTGCGAGACGGTGAAATGAACGCCACCCTTCAGATGGAGGGCAGCGCCGTAGACCGAAGCGATCGACGGGCCGACCGATGCGACCGGGACGCCGCAGGTGATCTCGAAAAGATATTTGAAGAAGGTGGCGGCATGGTCCGAGGAGCCGCGCGCCGCCGTCGTCACCACGCTCGGGCGGGCTGAGGAAAACAGCCGGGCGATCTCGGCAAAGACCGGTTTTTCCTTTTCGAGAAGCGTGGCCACCACCTCCGGCGATTGGCCCGCTTCTTGAAGCATCAGCGACTGGTTCTCACTCATAGGTCATCTCCGATTCTCAATTCGGCAACGAAATCATAGGCATCGCCGCGATAATGCGAGCGGGTGTATTCAACGACGCGCTGGTCTTCCAGGCGCGAGACGCGTTCGATCAGCAGCGCTGGCGCGCCGGCATCGACATTCAGGATCGCCGCAGAGGACGGGTCAAGCGTCACCGCGGTCAGCCGCTGCAGCGCCCGCACCGGCCTGTGGCCGTTGGCGGTCAGCGCATCATAGAGCGATCCCTCGCCGCCGGCATCGTCGCCTAAAAATTTGATCGGCACCACGGCACGTTCGATCGCCAGCGGCAGGCCGTCGGCGAGACGCAATCGGTCGAGCCTGAGCACCGGCTCGTCACCGCCAAGCCCGAGCAGGAAGGATTCGTCCGGCGACGGCGTATTGACCGTCCGTGACAATATCTTTGCGGCCGGTTGACGCCCGCGCGAGCGCATGTCGGCGGAGAAGGAGGACAGCCGCCAGAGCGACTGCTCCATGCGCTCGACCTTGCTCGATACGAAAGTACCGCTTCCGTGGCGCGATTCCAATGCGCCGGATGCCATCAGATCGCGATAGGCGGTGCGCACGGTGACGCGGCCGAGCTTCAAGGCCTCGGCAAGATCGCGCTCCCCCGGCAGCGCCGTGCCGGGTTTCAGCAATCCTTCCTGAATAAGGCCGGTCAGCGTCTGCGCCAGCCGCTTGTAGAGCGGCCCGGTCAGCGCCGCGTCACGCAGGCCGCGACTCTTTAGCTCCGCTATCAGACTGGTCCTATCCATGGGCAAGCAATAGAACCTATTTAGAACCAATCGGCAAGATATAATTACCGGCAAGCGAGAAAAAACCTCCCCGGCGCGGGCCGGAGAGGTTTTCATAGCGATAAAATTTGACAGCCGTACGTCCCGGCGCCGCGTCTCAAAAAGACGCTCAGTTCTTGGTGAAGATGTAATCCGTCTCCTGGCGCAGCACTTCGCCGGGGCGCAGCACCGCATTCGGGAAACCCTGGTGATTGATGGCATCCGGCCAGACCTGCGTCTCCAGGCAGAAGCCAGCGAAGGGGCCGTATTTGCGTCCGCCGAGGCCGGGAGCACCGGTATTGAGCTTGAAACCGGCATAGAACTGCACGCCCGGCTCGGTGCTGCGCACTTCAAGCGACACGCCGGAATAGAGACTGCGGGCGAGCGCGACGCTGCGCTTGGCGGTGCGTTCGCCGGACAGGCAGAAATTATGGTCGTACAGCACCTGCTCGCTGCCGGCGAAACGCTTCATCGGCGCCATCTCGCGGAAATCGAATTCCGTGCCGGCGACGGAACGGATCTCGCCGGTCGGCACCTGTTTCTCGTCGGTCGGCAGGTAGTGGTCGGCAGCGATCATGATGTCGTGGCCAAGCGCGTCCTCGCGACCGTCGAGATTGAAATAGGCATGCTGGCAGACATTGGCGAGCGTCGGCTGGTCGCTTGTGGATTCGTAGGTCACCGACAGTTCGCCGTTGCCGTGCACCCAGAAGGTTGCCTGGATGGTGCAATTGCCGGGATAGCCGGCGCGGCCATCGGGATCGACGATCTTCAGCACCACGCGGTCGACATCATGCTCGACGACCGTCCAGTTGCGTTTGGCAATATTGTCGCTGCCGCCATGCAGATGCGTCACGCCGTTTTCGTTCAGCTCGAGCTGGTGATCCTTGCCGTCGAGCATGAAGGCACCGCCGCCGACACGGTTGGCGCAGCGGCCGGGCGTCGCGCCGAAATAGGCTGAATGGAGCGGGTAGCTGTCGAATTCCTCAAAGCCGAGCTGCAGCGGCGCGTCATGCCCTTCCAGGCGCAGATCCTGGATGACCGCGCCCCAGCTGATGATCTTGGCGGTCAGCCCGCCGCCGCTGATGACGACGCGATAGACGGTCTCGCCCGCCTTCGTCTGCCCGAAAACTTCCCGCTCCAACTTATCCGACATGATCGACCGTCCATTTGATATCTAGCATTCCGACCGGAACCTGCCCGCATTTGTTCCAAACCGCAACCGGCCACGATGAGAAAGGGGTACGGCTCACAGATCCGTGCCGATCTCCTCCACATCGAACGGCGTCGTCTGGTAGATCTCGTTGATCCAGTTGCCGAACAAAAGATGCGCATGGCTGCGCCAGCGGTTCTGCGGCGCAAGCGCCGGATCATTATGCGGGAAATAGTTGTGCGGCATCTTGATCGGCACGCCAGCATTGACGTCGCGGAAATATTCGTCGGACAGCGAGGTGGAATCATATTCGACGTGGTTGAACATATAGAGCCGCCGGCCTCGCCTCTCGTGCACGAGGCAGACGCCCATCTCGCTGGATTCCATCAGGATCTCCAGCTTGTCCGATTTCTCGATATCGTCGCGGCGCACTTCGGTCCAGCGCGACACCGGCACCTCGAAATTGTCGGAAAAGCCGTTGAGATAGATCGACGCAGGCTTCAGGTTGCGGTGACGGTAGACGCCGAAGGCCTTCTCCTTCAGCTCGTATTTCGGAACGCCGTGGAAATGATAGATCGCCGCCATCGCGCCCCAGCAGACGTTCATCGTCGAATGCACATTCGTTTCCGTCCAGTCGAGAATCTCCTGCATCTCCGGCCAATAGGTAACGTCCTCATAGGGCAAAAGCTCGATCGGCGCCCCGGTGATGATGAAGCCGTCGAATTTGCGGTGCTTCACCTCCTCCCAGGTCTGGTAGAAGGCAAGCAGGTGATCTTCGGAGGTGTTCTTCGCCTTGTGGCCGCCGATGCGGATCAGCGACAGCTCGACCTGCAGCGGCGAGGCGCCGACAAGGCGGGCCATCTGCAATTCGGTCTTGATCTTGTTCGGCATCAAGTTGAGCAGCCCGATCTGCAGCGGACGAATATCCTGACGGATCGCCAGCGTCTCGGTCATCACCCGTACACCCTCTTGAACGAGGGTTTCAAAGGCGGGCAGCGTGTCGGGGATCTTGATGGGCATTGCGGTCACTCGATCAAAAAACAAAAAACCGGCGGCGAAAAAAATCGCTACCGGTCCGCACGCGGCCCTTTAGCGAATTTTTTAACGTGGCTGCAAGCCGGCCGGCCAAATCACCACGGAACGCTTAAATAGACCCAGTCGAGCCACGAATCAACTGTCGAATGCATGCGGGAGCGACTCATGCAAGCATCATCACAGTTTAATGACTGATAGAATCTGTTGATAGACCGGTAACGCCACCATGTTAATAATGGTAAGCATGGGCGATGTTGGAAAAGCGTGATGGCAGATAAGACCGAGGGGAGGCCGGGCATCCGAAGGCAGGATAGGGTAGGCTATGATCTCAGCCTGACTGACCGCCTCGGGGTGATGTTCTCAGCATTCTGGAATTCGCAAGTGCGTGGCAAGGTGCTGTTTCTGGCGACCGTGCTGATCCTCGTCATCCTGGCGACGTCCTACGGCCAGGTCATCCTCAACAAGTGGAATGCACCCTTCTACGATTCGCTGGAGCGCCGCGACCTCGGTGAATTCTTCCACCAGCTCGAAATCTTCGCGATGATCGCCGGCACGCTGCTCCTGCTCAACGTGCTGCAGGCATGGCTGAATCAGATGACCGCGCTCTATATGCGCGAGGGCCTGTCGCGCGACCTCGTCGACCAGTGGTTGAAGCGCAAGCGGGCGTTGCGGCTCGCCTCCAGCGGCCTGATCGGCGTCAATCCGGACCAGCGGCTGCACGAGGATTCCCGCAACCTCGCCGAGAGCACGACAGGGCTCGTTCTCGGCCTGCTGCAGTCGACCATTCTTCTCGTAAGCTTCATCGGCGTACTCTGGGAGCTTTCCAGCGGCTTCATCTTCCACATCAGCGGCCACAGCTTCTCCATTCCCGGCTATATGGTCTGGGCGGCGATTTTCTACGCCGCTTCCGCCTCGGTGCTGAGCCAGGTCGTCGGCCGCAAGCTGGTAAAGCTCAATGCCGACCGCTTCTCGAAGGAGGCCGAGCTTCGCTTCACGCTGATGCATGCCAACGAGAACATGCCGGCGATCACGGTTGCCCGCGGCGAGGAGAACGAACGCCGGCGCATCAACACCGACATCAGCTCGGTGCTAAGGGTGGTCAAGCGGCTCGCCATGGCCAATACCAACCTCACCTGGGTTTCGGCCGGCTACGGCTGGCTGGTCATCGTCATTCCGATCATCGTCGCCGCACCGGCCTATTTCTCCGGCGGCCTCACCCTCGGTCAGCTGATGATGTCGGTCGGCGCCTTCAACCAAGTCAACACGGCGCTGCGCTGGTATGTCGCGAATTTCGGTCCGATCGCCGAATGGCGCGCCACACTGATGCGCGTCACCGATTTCCGCCAGGCGCTGCTCGACATGGAAGAGGAATTCGCCCTGAAAGACGGCATCGCCTATGAAAACACCGCGCCCGACACGCTGACATTGAAGGACGTGGTGATCGTCGCCAAGATCGGTGAAGACATCGACGAATGCGGCGGCTTCCGCCTGCGCGAAACCGATGTCGTGATCAAGGTAGGCGAAAAGATCATGATCAACGGCGATCACAGCGTCAACCGCAAGCTGCTGTTCCAGGCGATGGCCGGCCTCTGGCCGTGCGGCAGCGGCACGATGGGCCTGCCGCCGGTCGACGACATGCTGTTCGTCCCGCAGATCGCCTATATTCCCGGCGGCACGCTGCGTGAGGCGCTGGCCTTCCCCGAAAGCCCCGATGCCTATGACAAAGCCGCCGTCGAGGCAGCCCTCGACAAGGCCGGCCTGCATTCGCTGATATCAAGGCTCGATACCCGCGCCCGCTGGGACAAACTGCTCGATAGCGACGAACAGAAGGCAATCGGCTTCGCCCGTCTGCTTCTCGCCCGTCCGCGCTGGATCATTTTCGACGAAGTGCTGGAGGGCATGGAGCCGGAATGGCAGGAAACGATGGCCGGGCTGCTCACTTCCATGCCAGAGAGCGGCATGATCTATATCGGCCGTTCCGAAGCCTATCTCGAGGCATTGAAGCCGCGCGTGCTGCATCTGCAGGCGCTGCCGGCAAAATCCGAGGAACAGCAGCAGCAACAGCAGCAAGTCACCCGTACCGGCGCCAGCGCCGCCACCGGTGCTGCCGCCATGCCCGCGCCGGCGCTGTAGAGCGCCGCGCCGACAGCCGCTACATACCTTTGAATTTCACGAATGGTCACATCGGCGGCGTGATACCGTTCAGGCCGACGGCCACCTGGCTGGCCGAAATGCTGCCGTCCGCCGCTTTCTCGCCGGTGACGATGACGCCGGCGCCGGCCTTCAGATCGTCCTTGTTCGCCGGCGCCAAGGTCACGATCGGTGTCGCATCGGCGATGGTGATCGTCTTTTCTTTGCCCTGATAGGTCAGCGTGATCGTATGGCCGTCGACGGATTTGACGGCATTGCTGACGGTCGCGTTGGTCATCTGGCTGTTCGGCTGCGCATCCCAGGGGCGGTTGCCCTCGCCGGTTCCCTTCATCGACGCCGGAAAGATCAGCACCTCGATCGCCCCATCCGGGCCGCTGCCTTTCGGGAGCGAGGCAACACCGACGAAATCGCCGGGCTTGATATCCTCGACCGACGCTTTTTTGATGCCACCGACTTTCCAACCGGCTTTCAGCGTGATCGTCTCATCGCCGCCTTCGCGCGTCTTGACGACGAGACTATCGCCGCTGAAGCTTTCAATGGCACCGCGAACGCGAATGCGGTTGCCATCCTGTGCCTGTGCGGCCTGCAAAGCGGCAAGCGCAGCGAGGCCGCCGGCCGCAAGTATCGTGAAAATTCTGGAATTAGGCTTGAGGGACATATGAGTTTTCCTTATCGCCATTGCGATCGGCATAGCCCAGCAGCGCCGCGCGTCTTTTCAACCGCACAGCAGACGCTGCAACACTTGGATTTTCTGCCGGACGGCACCTTATGCCGCGCAACGGCAGACTGGCCAATCAAGGAAAGGTGAGGCGGGTGGAGTTGGGAAGCCTCAGCCTTCCAGCTCTTCCCGCAGCATTTCGAGCTCCAGCCACTCCTCTTCCATCTTGGTGAGGCTGGCCCGCAGTTTCTCCATCTCGCTGGCAAGCCGGTTGAAGGCAGCGGCATCGCGCGTAAAGAGGTTGGGATCGGCCATCGCCTGTTCGCGTTTGGCGATCTCGGCTTCGGCTTTCGCCATCTCCTTCGGCAAATTGTCCAGCGCGAATTTCTGCTTGAAGGAGAGCTTGCTCTTCGAGCTTCCGCCGGAAGGTGCCGCCTCCTGGGGCTTCGGCTTCTCCGTCGCCTTCTCGGCCCGCTTGCGCTCGTCGATCGCGCCCTTGCGCTGCGCAAGCATGTCGGAATAGCCGCCGGCATATTCGATCCAGCGGCCATCAGGCGCATCCGGCACGGCGGGTGCAATCGTCGAGGTCACGGTGCGGTCGAGAAAATCGCGGTCGTGGCTGACGAGAATGACGGTGCCGGGAAAACCGGCGACGATCTCCTGCAGCAGATCGAGCGTTTCGATATCGAGATCGTTGGTCGGTTCGTCGAGGATCAACAGATTTGCAGGGCGCGAGAGAATACGCGCCAGCATCAGCCGGGCGCGCTCGCCGCCGGAGAGGCTTCTGATCGGCGTTCGCGCCTGCTCCGGCTGGAACAGGAACTCCTTCATATAGCCGGTGACATGGCGCTGTTCGCCGTTGACGAGCAGGTTTTCGCCGCGCCCATCCGTCAGGTAATTGGCGAGAGTATCCTCGGGATCGAGATCCTCGCGCTTCTGGTCGAGTGTCGCGATCTCCAGATTGGTGCCGAGCTTTATCGTGCCGCTATCCGGCGAAAGCTGCCCGGTCAGCATCTTCAACAGCGTCGTCTTGCCGGCGCCGTTCGGCCCGACCAGACCGATGCAATCGCCGCGATGCACGCGGATCGAGAAGGGCGTGACGATCGGCCGGTCGCCGAAGCTCTTGGTGATCTTGTCGGCCTCGATCACCAGCTTGCCGGATTCCTGCGCGTCCGAAGCCGTCGCCTGCACCGTTCCCTGCGGCCCCTTGTGGCCGCGATATTGCGAGCGCATCGTCTGCAACTCGCCGAGGCGGCGCATGTTGCGCTTGCGCCGCGCCGTGACGCCGTAACGCAGCCAGTGCTCCTCGCGCTCGATCGCCTTGCCGAGTTTATGCTGCTCCAGCTCTTCGGCTTCGAGCACCTGGTCGCGCCAGGCCTCGAAATGCGAAAATCCCCTGTCGAGCCGGCGCGAGGTGCCGCGGTCGAGCCAGACGGTTGCCGTCGAGACCTTTTCGAGGAAGCGCCGGTCGTGCGAGATCAGCACCAGGGCGCTGCGCGTCTTCTGCAGCTCGCCCTCCAGCCATTCGATTGTGGGAAGGTCGAGATGGTTGGTCGGCTCGTCGAGCAGGAGAATGTCGGGCTCCGGCGCCAGCACGCGGGCAAGTGCTGCGCGGCGCGATTCGCCGCCGGAAAGGGTGCTCGGATCTTCCTCGCCGGTCAGCCCGAGATGGGACAGCAGATAGGTGACGCGATATGGGTCGTCGCCCGGCCCGAGGCCGGCCTCGGCATAGGCCTGGACAGTGTTGAAACCAGCAAAATCGGGCGCCTGTTCGAGATAACGCACCGTCGAAGACGGATGACGGAAGACCTCGCCGGATTGCGCCTCGACCAGGCCGGCGGCGATCTTCAGAAGCGTCGATTTTCCCGAGCCGTTGCGCCCGACGAGACAGATTTTGTCGCCGGGCTCGATCTGCAGGCTGGCACCGGCCAGAAGCGGCGCGCCGCCGAAGCTCAGAAAGATATCGTCGAGTTTCAGAATGGGAGGGGCCAAAAATCAGACTCCGGAAAGATCATAGGGCCTGGCGAGCACAATCGCCCGGCCGCTGCGGAGCGAAAAGCAAACCTTGCCTTCCGCGACATTGGAAATGGTGCGCGACGAGCCGAAAGGCAGATGGAAATCGGCCAGCGGATAACGCGCATTGTCGATGCAAAGCCCGGTCAGCTCGCTGAACCCGAGCACGGAAAACAGGCTGGCCTTGGGAAGATGCAGCTCGATCGTTCCGGCAAGCAGCGGCACCGCCTCCTCCTTGCCCGAGGTCAGCAGCAGGTCGAAACCTTGTTCCGCCAGACTGACGGCCGACAGCAGATGCTGAAGCGCGTGGTCCGAGCGTTCGCCGCCAAGCGCACCGGCCAGGATCAGCCGCCGCGCACCCCGCGCGATTGCTTCCGACACGGCGATTTCGCCGTCCGTCGCCGCCTTTGCCGCGGGATAGGGCTGTTTCGGCACATCGGGAAAGGCGCCTTCGAGATCGGCCGGGGTCGAATCGAAATCGCCGACCCAGATCTCCGGCGTAATGCCAAGTGCCGCCGCATGCCGCATACCGCCATCGGCTGCGATGAAACGGCTGCCGCCGACGGCATGGCGCAGACGCTCCGTCAGGCTGAGTTCGCCGCCAAGGAGAATGGTAAAGGTGGATTGGCTCATGGGCATTGCCCTTAGCGCAAACGAGGGGTCGAGGGGAAGGGGCGCGGCTGGATCGGCCCCATTTGCCGTCTAGCGCCGCGCATCCAACAGGACGCGCCCGCGCTCATGTGAAAATGACGCTAGCCCGGCGTGTCCTTGTCGCGCGACTGGAAGACCGCCTCGTAGCCGCCGATGAAACGTTCGAACAATATGGCGAAGCGATCGACATCCTCCTCGGACCAGTCGGAGACGATCTCGGAGATGATCGCTAGTTTCTGCGCGACGATCTCGGCAAGCAGTTTCTGGCCGACCTCGGTCATGACGACGACAATCCGCCGGGCATCGGCCTGTGAAGCCTCGCGGCGCAGCACGTTACGCCCGACCATGTCGGCCACCACCCGGCTTGCCCGTGACGGATCGATGCGCAGCATCTCCGCGATCATGCCGACCGTGACTTCGCCGGCAGGCTGCGCCCTGCGCACAGCATCGAGCACATCGAGATGCGAAAGTTCGAGGCCCGGCGCGGCACTCTGGATCGCCAACCGGCCGATCAACCGCCGCCCGGTCATCAACCGCATGCGCCCCATGCTCCGGCCGATGCGTGGGACGTTTTTCTCATCCGGCGCAGCCGGTTCCGGGGAATTGGTTTTGGTCAGCACGTCATTCATAATCGGACCATATCAGAGCCGTTTCAGATTTTGAATATGCCGATGTCATTAATGTGCTATTGACAAATATATGCTGTCAGCACATAAAAGGCGGCCAACCCGGAACGACGCTCCCATGGACATGCAACTCGCGCCTCAGCCGCTCGTGACGGATCCTCGTCGCCGGCTTATCCTCTTCTTCTTCCTGATGACGGCCATGTTCATGGCGACGCTCGACAATCAGATCGTTTCGACGGCGCTGCCGACGATCGTCGGCGAATTCGGCCATCTCGAGCGTTTCGGCTGGATCGGCTCGGCCTATCTCCTGGCGCTCAGCGCCGTCATGCCGCTCTATGGCAAGCTCGGCGATCTCTTCGGCCGCAAATATGTGATGATGACGGCGATCATGATTTTCACCGTCGGCTCGGCGGTCTGCGGCCTCGCGGTCTCGATGAACACGCTAATCGCCGCCCGCGTGCTGCAGGGTCTCGGCGGCGGCGGCATCATGGTGTCGATCTTCGCGGTCAATGCCGATTTGTTCGAGCCGCGCGAGCGGGCGCGTTACCAGAGCTATTCCAGCCTCGTGCTGATGGCGTCCGGCGCGATCGGTCCGGTGCTCGGCGGCACGATGAGCGACCTTTTCGGCTGGCGTTCGATTTTCCTCGTCAACGTGCCGATCGGCCTGATCGCGCTCGCCGGACTTGCCATGATGTTACCCTATCGCAAGCCGCATCGCCGCCCGAGGATCGATTATGCCGGTGCGCTGCTGCTCGCCCTGACGACAACCAGTATCGTGCTTGCCACTGACAGCAGCGAACTGTTCGGCGCATTGGTCTCGCCGCAGAGTATCGCCATCGTCGCCTTCGGCGTCGTCTGCGCCGTCACTTGGGTATTCGTCGAACGCCGCGCGCCGGAGCCGATCGTGCCGCTGGAGCTCTTTCGTAATTCGACCTTCAACCTGCTCCTGGTGATCTCGATTATGGGCGGCGCCATCGCCATCGGCATGGTCAATTACCTCGCGCTCTTTCTCCAGACCACCACCGGCCTTTCGCCCTCTGCCGCCGGCCTTCTCTTCATCCTTCTGACGGGCGGCCTCGTCTGCGGATCGCTGTCCGCAGGCCGCATCATCTCAAAGACGGGGCGCTACAAGCCCTTCGCCATTGCAAGCCTGACCTGCAGCGCCATCGCCTTCGCACTGATGTCGCAGATCCATGCGGGAACGCCGATCGCTTTCATCGGCGCGATCATGATGCTGCATGGTATCGGCATCGGCCTTGCCCAGCAGGTTCCCGTCATCGGCGTGCAGAATGCAGCGCCCGCCCGCGACGTCGGCGCCGCCACCGGTTCGGTGACGCTGTCGCGCATGGGAGGTGCGTCGATCGCTATCTCCATCTATGGCGCCATCATCGCCTCTCAGCTTAACAAGGTCGGCGTGTCCATTCCCGGTGTCGCTGATATCGAGCAGCTGACGCCGAAGATGATGGCTTCCCTTCCCGAAGCAAGCCGCCAGTCTGTCGCCGACCTCTATGCCGCCGCCTTCTCGCCGCTCTTCCTGACGGCCTGCGCCTTTGCGGTGATCGGCCTTGTGGCCGCTCTCATGCTGAAGCCTGTGCAACTGCCCCGCGCCGGCGAGACGATAAGACCACAACCGACGACGGCCGAAGCCGCGGAATAACGAATCGGGGCGGATACCTCATCGGAAGGCGTTCTTCTGGGACAGGACCATCAAGGATTGTAATTTTCCCGGCTGACTGCCCCCATCAACTCGATTGCTTCAATCGGGCCGTTCTTTTTCCGCGCAGTCGACGAATCTCCGCTTTCTGACGGAACTTTCGCCATAATTTCATCCGAGCGAAGGGAGGCCTCAACGCCCGAGGCTTGCCAAAATGCAACGCCGCCACATTTAAGCAGAGTCTCGCTATGCAACCGATGCGTAAATCAGCTACAGCAAGGACTTGTATCGGCCGATTGTGCAGCGCGAGATCAGGGGTGGGCACCTGTTGAATTCCCCTTGCCACGGTCGGTGCCAATCTGCGGCGAACCGGCAAAATAGCGACATGATGCGGAGAACCAGACTGGAAAGCTTGACGACGTGGAAATCGCCCGCGCTTTCCAGTGATGCCATCATCTTCGCGCCCCGGCGCTTCGCGCGTCGCCTGATGCTGCTTTCGACCATCGCAATGGCGCTGAATGGCTGTCAAACGCTGATCGAGCAATCCTATCAGCCGAGCGTGTCGCCTTCTTCCAATCCGCAGATCGTCGACGAGGTGCAGAAGAACGACCCGCGCGCGGCAATGGGCGCCCGCGAACATCCGCGCATCGTCGCAAGCTACGGCGGCGAATACAAGGACGCCAAGACCGAGCGCCTCGTCGCCCGCATCGCCGGCGCGCTGACGGCGGTGTCGGAAAATCCGAGCCAGTCCTACCGCATCACCATCCTGAATTCACCGGCGATCAACGCCTTTGCGCTGCCGGGCGGCTATCTCTACGTCACCCGCGGCCTGCTCGCCCTTGCCAACGACGCCTCCGAGGTCGCCGCCGTGCTGTCGCACGAGATGGGCCATGTGACGGCGAACCACGGCATCGAGCGGCAGAAGCGCGAAGAGGCTGAGGTCATCGCCAGCCGCGTCGTCGCCGAGGTCCTTTCCAGCGATATCGCCGGCAAGCAGGCGCTAGCCCGCGGCAAACTGCGGCTCGCCGCCTTCTCCCGCCAGCAGGAATTGCAGGCCGATGTCATCGGCGTGCGCATGCTCGGCGAAGCCGGCTACGACCCCTATTCCGCTGCCCGCTTCCTCGATTCCATGGCGGCGTACAGCCGCTTCATGTCGGTCGATCCCGAAGCCGATCAAAGCCTCGACTTCCTGTCGAGCCATCCGAATTCCGCCCAGCGCATCGAGCTTGCCCGCACCCATGCGCGGGCCTTCGGCCAGGAAGGGTCGGTCGGCGACAAGGGCCGCGACTATTATCTCGACGGCATAGACGGCCTGCTCTACGGCGACAGCCCGGAGGAAGGCTATGTGCGCGGCCAGACCTTCCTGCATGGAGGCCTCGGCATCCGCTTTGACGTGCCACCGGATTTTCACATTGACAACAAGGTCGAAGCCGTGATGGCCACCGGCCCGAACGACATCGCTGTCCGCTTCGACGGCGTCGCCGACAATCAGAACCAGAGCCTCACCAACTATATCTCCAGCGGCTGGGTGACCGGCCTCGACCCGTCGACCATCCAGCCAGTCACCATCAACGGCATGGAAGCAGCCACAGCGCGTGCAAGCGCGGATCGCTGGGATTTCGACGTTACCGTGATCCGCAACAATTCGCAGATCTTCCGTTTCCTGACCGCCGTGCCGAAAGGCAGCGACGCCCTTGAGCCGACCGCCAATGTCCTGCGCGCAAGTTTCCGGCGCATGACGCCGGCGGAGGCAGCCTCGCTGAAGCCGCTGCGCATCCGTGTCGTCACCGTCCGACCGGGTGAAAACATCTCGACGCTCGCCGCCCGCATGATGGGCACCGATCGCAAACTCGATCTCTTCAAACTCATCAATGCCCTGCCCACGGGTGCAGCCGTTTCACCCGGCGATCGCGTCAAGATCATCGCCGAATAAAAAAACCCGGCTTACGCCGGGCGAGTCAGTGCTGCTGGAGGGGAACGAAGTTACGGCGCCGGGCGTCTTTCGACGCCCTCGGGACGCAGCAGAACTTTAAATCTAAGCATAGGCCGCCATGTGCGGATCGGCGTTGACCAGCGCGCTGCGGAGCTTCTCCATCGCCCGGCTTTCGATCTGCCGCACACGTTCCTTGGAAATACCGAGATCGGCGCCGAGTTCTTCGAGCGTGGCGCCGTCTTCCGCCAGACGCCGGGCGCTGATGATTTTCATCTCGCGTTCGTTGAGATGTTTCAGCGCCGAGGCGAGCCAGACGCGGCGGCGCTCGCCGTCGATCATGTTGGAAACCTGCTCATCCGGCAGGGGATCGTCGCTGACGAGGAAGTCCATCTTCTCTGCACTCTCGGCATCGCCGGAGACCGAAGGCGCCTGCAGCGAGGCGTCGTTGCCGGAAAGCCTGGCATCCATCGTCTGCACATCGGCGAGGCTGACGCCAAGCGCCGCGGCGATTTCCTGGTGAATGGATTGCAGCGTCAGCTGGGTGTCGCCCTTGGCGAGCTTGGCGCGCAGACGACGCAGATTGAAGAACAGCGCCTTCTGGGCCGAGCTCGTGCCGCCGCGCACGATCGACCAGTTGCGCAGGATATAATCCTGAATCGAAGCCCTGATCCACCAGCTTGCATAGGTCGAAAAACGCACATCGCGTTCCGGCTCGAAGCGGGCGGCCGCCTCGAGCAGGCCGACATAGCCCTCCTGCACAAGATCGCTCATTGGCAGGCCGAAATTGCGGAACTTGCCCGCCATCGATATGACGAGCCGCATATGGGCCATGGCGATCTGGTTGCGCGCGCCGCGGTCGTCGTGATCCTTCCAGCGGATGGCAAGATCGTGCTCTTCCTGACGGGCGAGGTAGGGGGCGGCCATCGCGATCTTGATCATGCGCCGGTCTGCAGACATGTTCTTCATTTCGATCTCCTGAAACAGGCCTCTCGCCCTAAATGAACAATAAAACGCACCTTCCGGAACATCGCGGTCCGGACTGAATGGGGGATCTGAATGCATAAAGGCCTCGCCCCTGGACTTTTCAGGGGGAGGCCCTATTTCTCATCATGGGCCGTTAAGACGGCCGGGCTGGACCTGTTTCTTCACCTTGCCGGATGGGCAATATTGAAAAGGCATGATCCGCTCCTCATCGAACATTGACGGAATAGCAGTTCGCCCGTCGAGGCACATTGCCCGGCGAGCAGTCCGCAATTACGTGTGTTAAACGCGGCAGCCGTGAAAAAGTTCCAATAAAAAACCCGGCTTGCGCCGGGTTTTTTGACAAAGAAAAACAGGGTCGCCTTAAGCGGCTTCGTCCTGCGAATCGTCTTCTTCGATCGCCTTGCCGCGCTTCGGACCCTTGTTGAGATTGGTCTCGACGAGGCGGACGGCTTCGGTTTCCGACATCTTGTTGACGGCGGCGATTTCGCGTGCCATGCGGTCGAGTGCAGCCTCATAAAGCTGGCGCTCGGAATAGGACTGTTCAGGTTGGTTTTCGGCACGATAGAGATCGCGCACGACTTCAGCGATGGAAATCAGGTCGCCGGAATTGATCTTGGCATCATATTCCTGGGCGCGGCGGGACCACATAGTGCGCTTGACGCGGGCCTTGCCCTGCACGACCTTCAATGCACGCTCGACGAAATCCGTTTCCGAAAGCTTGCGCATGCCGATGCTCATCGCCTTCGCGACCGGAACCTTCAGGCGCATCTTGTCCTTTTCGAAATCGATAACGAAAAGTTCGAGCTTCATGCCGGCAACTTCTTGCTCTTCAATAGCGGTGATGGTACCGACGCCGTGAGCGGGGTAGACGATCGATTCACCGGTCTTGAAGCCATGGCGTGCTGTGGAAGGCTTTTTCTGCTGAGTCGTCATTCTATTCAAAAACTCCCTGTTACGCTTCCGGCGGCGGCCGGAGCCGGGTCAGTCAGGCCCGGGTGAGACGGTAGAATCCGTCGGGTGACTTCACTCTGGTCCCATCGGGCAAAAGCAAAGAACTTCTTGCGCACGATCTTGGGACCCGGCGCTCAAAGCGTTGATATGTCACGGAAACCGCGTACGGATTTGGTTTTGCTTTCGTGATGGTTTTGGGCATGCGTCATGCCACAAATGGAACAGTAGACGAAACCTATCATAAAAATATGAGGAAATCAATAATTTGCTTCGCTTGAGTCATGCGGGCAACACATGTCACCCATATTCCTCACGCAGCTTTTAAAACGTTTTACCCCACAGCCGCCTCAATCCGGCGGCCTATTATGGCCGCCGTCTCAATCGCCGGAACCGGGTTTTTCCGAGAAATACTTCTCGAACTTTCCGGTCTCGCCATCCATCTCCTTGGCCTCCGGCAACGGCTCCTTCTTGACCGTGATATTCGGCCAGATGGTGGCATATTCGGTGTTGATCTTCAGCCATTTGTCGAGGCCCGGCTCGGTATCCGGCTTGATCGCCTCGGCGGGACATTCAGGTTCGCAGACGCCGCAATCGATGCATTCGTCGGGGTGGATGACGAGGAAATTCTCGCCCTCGTAGAAGCAGTCGACGGGGCAGACTTCCACGCAATCGGTGTATTTGCACTTGATGCAATTGTCGGTCACGACGTAGGTCATGAAGAACTCCAGGATTCCATGCTGATGGGGCCGGGCAACCTGGAACGTCGCGCCTATCCCCGTGCCGGAGGAAAAGCGTGGGCAGGCTTGGGAGGCAAGCACGCTTCCGGCAGGTTGTCAGTGACGTATCGGCTTTAACGCCGGATTTCAAGGATAAACGATCTGCAAAAGCCGCCACCGCGGGCAGAGTTTTCTAATCCTCGTCCGACATCAGCCTGTCGATTGCGCGTCGTTCCTTTTTGGTCGGCCGGCCGGTGCCGGTCGCCCGGATCGCCTGCTCGTAGGGGCTGAGGCGTTTTGCCTCATCCGGCGGCGGCGACAGGTCCTCGTAGAGCAGGCGGGCCTCCTCGTAAGGCCCCCGCCGCTCGCCGGCGAGTCGCATGACGAGAACGACGTCGCGCCGCTCCAGCGTCAGCTCGATACGGTCGCCCGGCTTGACCATCTGGCTCGGATGATTGCAGCGCTCGCCGTTGATACGCACATGGCCCGACTGGATATGGCTCTGCGCCAGCGAGCGCGACTTCACCATACGCGCGAAGAACAGCCACTTGTCGATGCGCTGGCGCGAACCGCTTGTCGGCTGTGTCTCCCCGCTCATGATTACTTCTTCATCTGCTCCTTGAGAGCCGCGAGCTTGGCGAAAGGCGAATCCGGATCGATCGGCTTCTCCTTGCGCGGCGGCTTGGCTTCGAAGCGCAGCGGCTGCGAACCGCCGCGGTTGTTGTTGCGATCGTTGCGGTCATTTCGCTCGCCGCGATCCTTGCGGTCCTGCCGGTCACCGCGTGGCTGGTCGCCCCGTGGCTGGTTGTTGCGGTCGCCTCTAGGCTGCTGCGGCCGGCCGCCATCGCGGTTGCCGCCGTCCTTGCCGCGGTTGTGACGATTATTGTCGCGGCCTTCGCCGCCGCGATTGCCATCGCCGCCTTCACCACCACCCGGCCGGCGATTGCGGTCGCCGCGTTCCTGGTTCTGGCCCCGCTCCTGGCCCTGGCCGCCACGGCGTTCGCCATGCCCGCCGCGCGCCTGGCGCTGATTGTCGTTGCGGCCGCCGAGACGCCACAGAAGAACCGGCTTCGGTTCCACCGGCTCGCCGGTTTCCTCGGAAGCGGACACCGCTTCCTCAGGCGCGGAAGCTTCATCAGGAGCAGATGTCTCGACCGCTTCATCAGGAGCCGCGGTTTTCACCGTTTCCGCCACCGGCGTGTCGACATCAGCAGAAGCTGCCTCGGCCACAGATGGCTCGGCGGCAGTTTCTTCCGTCGCGCCGTCGGCATCGTCGTGATCGGCCTTTTCAGCTGTATCGTCGGCAGGCGTTTCCGCGGCCGTTGCCGGCACTGAGGCCGCATCCTGCGTCGCAAGATGTGCCGATGCCTCTTCCGCCTTCACCGCATCGGCGCGATAGCCGAGACCCTTGAGGATTTCTTCCATGTCCTCGAGCGTCGCCCCGAGGATCGACAGCATCGCCGTCGTCGTCGTGAAGCGGCGGCCGTCATAGGCGCCCTCCGGCCGGTTGCTCTGACCGGGCTTCCACTGCAGCAGCGGCCGGATGATATCGGCAAGCCGCTCGAGGATGTCGATGCGCACGGCACGCTTGCCGAGGAAGCGGAAGCCGGCGAGCTTATAGAACATCCGCTCGAAACTTGGGTCGGTGACGACCGAGGTGCGGCCGGCGGCAAGCACCGGAATGAGATCGCCGTAGCCCGGCTTGTCCAAACCGTCGTTCTTCAGCGCCCAGAGCAGCGTGATGAGCTCGGCCGGCGCCGGCTTCAGAAGTGCCGGAACGAAAATATGGTAAGCGCCGAAACGCACGCCGTAGCGGCGCATCGAGGCGCGGGCCTCCTGATCGAGCGACTTGACCTCCTCGGTCACGTCACGGCGGAACAGCACGCCGAGGTTTTCGACGAGCTGGAACGCGAGCCCCTTTGCCAGACCCTGCAGGTCCTCGGCGCGCGACAGATCATCGAGCGGCTTCAGCACCGTGCTGATATGATGATTGACGAAGCGTTCGACACGGGCGGCGACATGATCGCGGGCATTGCCCGTCAACTGCTCGTCGGCCAGCAGAAGCACCCGCGGACGCATGATGTGATCGCTGCCCGAAAGCCGCGCCACCGGGTCGCCGATCCAACGGATCAGGCCATCCGAACCGATCGCCAGGTCACTGTTGCCAGCGGCATGGATTCGAGCCGCACGGGCCTCGAATTCGAGCGCGAGCGCTTTCTGCGACGCAGCCTGAACCGCCTTGGCATCCGGTCCGTCCGTTCCCGCCACCGGCGTGAAGCGGAATCCGCTCAATTGCCCTACATGATGTCCTTCAACGAAGACATCGCCATTCACACTGATTTCAGCTTCCAGCATCGCATTCTCTCTCAGGCGCTTCATGAGCACAGATGTCCTGCGATCAACAAAGCGTTTCGTCAACCTTTCATGTAACGCGTCGGACAATCGATCTTCGATTTCCCGCGTCTTTTCCTGCCAGTGTGTCGGATCGGCAAGCCAACCAGGCCGATTCGAAACATAGGTCCAGGTTCTTATCTGCGCGATTCGCGCCGAAAGCGTGTCAATTTCCCCATCTGTCCGATCGGAACGATGAACCTGTTCCGCGAGAAACTGCTCGTTCACCGTGCCATAGCGCACGAGATCGGAAAAGAGGGTCGAGATAAGATCGGCATGTTGTGCCGGGGTGATACGCCGATAGTCGGGAAGCGCGCAAGCCTCCCAGAGTTTTTCGACCCGGGCCGGCCTGTCGGCAAGGTTGATCACCTCGGGATAACGTGAAAGCTGTTCCAGCGCCTGCTGGTCGACCGCAGGCAGCGCCCGCGTCAACCCCGCTACGCGCGGTCCCGCCTCGAGGCTGGCGCGCAGCGCTTGGATCGAGGAGAAGTCCATCTCGGTGGTGCGCCACTGCAAAACCTTGACATTGTCGAATTCATGCCCTTCGATGCGCTGTACCAGCTCCTCGTCCAGGGGCGAAACCTGTCCGGTGACGCCGAAGGTACCGTCGCGAACGTGCCGCCCGGCGCGTCCGGCGATCTGGCCGAGTTCGCCCGGATTGAGATTGCGAAACTGGTAGCCGTCGAACTTCCGGTCCTGGGCGAAGGCGACGTGATCGACATCGAGGTTGAGGCCCATGCCGATCGCATCGGTCGCCACCAGATATTCGACATCGCCCGCCTGATAAAGCGCCACCTGCGCATTGCGGGTGCGCGGGCTGAGCGCGCCGAGCACGACAGCCGCGCCGCCGCGCTGCCGGCGGATGAGTTCGGCGATCGCATAGACCTCGTCGGCCGAGAAGGCGACGATGGCCGAGCGCTGCGGCAGCCGGGTGATCTTCTTCTGCCCGGCATAGAAAAGATGCGAAAGCCGCGGCCGCTCGACGATCGTGATGCCGGGCAGGAGCTGCTGCAGGATCGGCTGCATCGTTGCCGCGCCGAGCAGCAGCGTTTCCTCGCGGCCGCGAAGATGCAGGATGCGGTCGGTGAAGATATGGCCGCGCTCGAGATCGCCGGCGAGCTGCACCTCGTCGATTGCGACGAAGGCGGCCTTGGTCTCACGCGGCATCGCCTCGACGGTGCAGACCGAAAAGCGCGCATTGGGCGGCGAAATCTTTTCCTCGCCGGTGACCAGCGCCACATTCTGCGCGCCGACCTTCTCAACCACCCGCGTATAGACCTCACGCGCCAGCAGCCTGAGCGGCAGGCCGATCACGCCGGTCCCGTGAGCGACCATGCGCTCGATGGCATAATGGGTCTTACCGGTATTGGTCGGCCCAAGCACCGCGGTCACACCGCGCCCGCTCAGAATCATCGGCTGCGAAGTCAGAGTCATGGTCCATGCAAATGAGGCGGGCAGCCCCCAGGAAAACAGTGCTTCCGCGACGGAAGCCAGAGAACACATGGACAGCCGCCGCCGCAAACGCAAGGGCAGATTTTAAAATGCTGCCGGGATTACGACCTACGCGAGTCACGCGGACCGCCGGTATTTGCGATTCGGAACAGCGTGAGAACGAATCAGCGACGAATCGCTGACTCCCGATGATTCAGCTTTTGTTCACGGCTAAGTATTGATTTTGAATCACTTTTTCCCACTAGATGCTGAATCGTCTGACTCCCTCCGCTTGGCATTTTCGTCGCCGCAATCGGCGAATCCGGCCAGTGGCGAACAATCAAAAATTGCGCCTGAAATTAACCTCTCGACCAAAGCCGGAACGAATCGGCGACGAATCGCTGACCGCATCGTTTTCGCCTTTCGTTCACGGCCACATCTGGTGGCGAAACTCGGTCCATGCGCTATATGCGTATCGCCGATCGGCGTCCCCGTTCCGCCTTGTCCATCGGCATTAATCTTTCGGAAGCCGGATTCATATCCCGTTAAGCCGCGATGGTCGCCGGCGGCGCGCCGATCAAATACGGAACGAATCGCTGACGAATCGGCGACATCGGGACCTTCTCGCTTTGTTCACCGCAACATGTTGTATTTAAACGCCTTTTTAACCATGCTGGCAGGTTTTCGATAGGGCGGGGGTCCGAGCGCGTCACATTTCCTGGCTTAACCGGGAACAAAAATCGCCAATGCGTGTTTCTGGTCCATTCAAATTGCGGATGAAATGAAGGAAACACACCATGCTTGGCACAATACTTCTTGTTATCCTCATTCTGCTCTTGATCGGAGCCTTGCCGAATTGGGGTTATAGCCGTGGCTGGGGCTATGGACCTTCTGGCGGTTTGGGGCTAGTTCTCGTGATTATCATTATCCTTGTACTCATGGGCCGCATCTAAAGGCCAACAAACCTGGGGAGTTACGACATGATGAAGAAGATTGTTCTTATTGGTGCGCTCGTCGGCGCCCTGGCATCCTGCACAGCGACCGAGCAGGGAACGGCGATCGGCGCCGGCACCGGCGCGGTCATCGGCGGTGCCGTGACCAACAGCTGGGGTGGTGCCGCCGTCGGCGCCGTTGCCGGCGGTCTGACCGGCGCTCTCATCGGCCAGTCGGTCGAACGCCGCGGCTACTGCGTCTATCGCGACCGCTACGGCCGCCGCTACGAGGCCCGTTGCCGCTACTGATCGGCAAAAGCATATCGGACTTCCCAACGGGCGCTTCGGCGCCCGTTTTTCTTTGATGGCCGCCTCCGTCAACGCGGCGTTGACGATCGGTCGCCAAAGCCAAACCTACCGACCTCCATCAGGCAGGCGCACATTTCCTTCATGAGCGCAGTGGGCAGGCGAATCCGCCCGGCGCATCTGAAAGGAACGCTTCCATGGGTCAGATTTTCCTGAATTCCGCTGTCGCCATTCTCATCGCCTTGGCTTTCCTCACAAGCGCGATTTCAGCTCTTCGCGGCCAGGATCGCTCGCCGCAGCGCGTGCCGGTCAAGATTCCGCCACGGCGTCACCAAAACACCGGCGGCCGTTCCTGATGTCCGCACGGCGGGCATCCATACAAAGAGCGATAGCGCGTCCGGCAAGACGCGCTATCGCTTTCAAGTCGATTCCGATTTCCGGGGCCGGTTAGACGAAGAACTGCCCGCCATTGGCGGTCAGCGTCGAGCCGGTGATGAAGCCGGCATCGTCGGAGGCGAGGAAGGTAACGCAGCGCGCAATTTCCTCAGGCTCGCCGAGACGCCCGACGGGAATCTGCGGAATGATACGTTCGTTCAGCACCTTCTCCGGCACGGCGAGCACCATCTCGGTTCCGATGTAACCGGGGCAGATGGCATTGACGGTGATGTTCTTGGCCGCCCCTTCCTGGGCCAGCGCCTTGGTGAAGCCGAGATCGCCGGCTTTGGCCGCCGAATAGTTCGCCTGACCCATCTGCCCCTTCTGGCCGTTGATCGACGAAATATTGACGATGCGGCCGAAGCTGCGGTCACGCATGCCGGTCCAGACCTGATGCGTCATGTTGAACAGGCCGGTGAGGTTGGTATTGATCACCTCGTGCCACTGCTGCGGCGTCATCTTGTGGAACATCGCGTCGCGGGTGATGCCGGCATTGTTGACGAGCACTTCCACCGGCCCGATCTCGCTTTCGATCCGGGCGATCCCCTCGCCGCAGGCGGCGTAATCCGAAACATCCCATTTGAACACCGGCACGCCGGTGGCGTCGTGGAAGGCTTTGGCCTTCTCGTCGTTGCCGGCATAATTGGCGGCAACCCTGTATCCGGCGTTTTTCAGCGCCACGGATATGGCCGCACCAATGCCGCGCGTACCCCCGGTGACCACAGCCACTCTGCTCATGTTCCGCTCCCCTTTTGTTTTCGCCCCGCTCTGGCGGGATTTTTCAATCAATGACGGATCGTATGCTGTTTAAAGTGCTTCGAAGCACATGGCGACACCCATGCCGCCACCGATGCAAAGCGTGGCCAGCCCCTTCTTGGCGCCGCGGCGCTTCATTTCGAACAACAGCGTATTGAGAACGCGCGCGCCGGAAGCGCCGATCGGATGGCCGATCGCGATCGCCCCGCCGTTGACGTTGACGATCGCAGGATCCCATCCGAGATCCTTGGTGACGGCGCAGGCCTGCGCCGCGAAAGCCTCGTTGGCTTCGACGAGATCGAGATCGCCGACCGACCAGCCGGCCTTTTCGAGCGCCTTGCGCGACGCCGGGATCGGGCCGGTGCCCATGATCGAAGGATCGACGCCGGCGGTCGCCCAAGAGACGATGCGGGCGAGCGGCTGGATACCGCGACGGACCGCCTCCGCTTCGCTCATCAGCACCGCGGCAGCGGCGCCGTCGTTGAGGCCGGAAGCATTCGCTGCCGTCACCGTGCCCTCCTTGTCGAAGGCCGGGCGCAGCTTACCCATCGCCTCCAGCGTGGCGCCATGGCGGATATATTCGTCGGCATCGACCGTAACGTCGCCCTTACGCGTCTGAATGATGTAGGGGATGATCTCGTCGGCAAAGCGGCCGGCCTTCTGCGCCGCCTCCGCCTTGTTCTGCGAGGCGACGGCGAACTGATCCTGCTCGTCACGCGAAAGCTGCCACTGACGCGCGATATTCTCGGCGGTGATGCCCATGTGGTAGCCGTGGAACGCATCGGTCAGGCCGTCCTTGATCATGGTGTCGACCATCTTGGCGTCGCCCATCTTGACGCCGCCGCGCAAGTGCATGGCATGCGGTGCCATCGACATGGATTCCTGGCCGCCGGCAACGATGATCTTGGCGTCGCCGGTGGCGATCTGCTGCATGCCGAGCGCGACGGCGCGCAGACCCGAACCGCAGAGCTGGTTGACGCCCCAGGCTGTCGCCTCCTTCGGAATGCCGGCTTTGATCGCCGCCTGGCGCGCCGGGTTCTGGCCCTCGCCTGCAGCGAGCACCTGACCGAGGATCACCTCATCCACTTCGCCGGCATCGACGCCGGCGCGCGCGAGCGCACCCTTGATGACGGCCGCGCCGAGCTCATGCGCCGGAACCGTTGCGAAAGCGCCGTTGAACGAGCCGACGGCCGTTCGACCTGCACTGGCGATGACGATGGATGAATTGCTCATGGGGACGCTCCTCGTTTTCGTCTCACTTACATAAGAGGAAACTGGCAAAGCTTGGAGCGCAAGTCAAACGCGAAGACCGGCCGGGGTCATTTTTCGGCACGAACGCGAAAGCCCGAATTCATCTGCTCTGTGAAAGGTTTGCCGCATCGCACAAAGAGATTGTCACCGGCCTTCTTTTGCGTTTACAGTCTGAAGTGGAGGAATATCCATAATTCAGACGGGGGTCCAGGAGACTGATATGGCGAAGCATGAGGGTCAGATAGTCATCAAGAAATACGCCAATCGCCGCCTATACAATACAGGCACCAGCACCTACGTCACGCTGGAAGACCTGGCGGAGATGGTGAAGAAGGGCGAAGAATTTACCGTCCAGGATGCAAAAAGCGGAGATGACATCACTCATTCGGTGCTGACCCAGATCATCTTCGAGCAGGAATCGAAGACCGGCAACACGCTTCTCCCGATCTCCTTCCTGCGCCAGCTCATCACCTATTACGGAGACCAGATGCAGATGGTCGTGCCGAGCTTTCTCGAACATTCGATGCGCGCCTTCAGCGAACAGCAATCCCAGATGCGCGAGCAGGTAAACCGGGCCTTCGGTGAAACGCCGCTCGGCAAGAACCTGCAACTGCCGATGCAGATGGTCGAGGACCAGGTTCGCCGCAACACCGAGCTGTTTCAGCAGGCGATGCAGATGTTCTCGCCCTTCATGACGCCGCCGGCCAAGGAAAGCCGCAAGGCCGAGGCCAAGGATATCGATGAGCTGAAGGAACAGCTCCGCGCCCTTCAGAACAAACTCGACAACCTATAATCCGATCGAGACATCCCGTCCGGCGCTCCGGATCGACACGGCAAACCCGCCAATCACATCGATCAGAGCGATCGTCATCAAAATGAAGAAGACCTGCGTTGCAGCATCTCGGACGAGCAGAAACTCGACCAGGAAGGCGATGAAAACCAGCATCGACAATATGTGGTTGATGAGGTTGCCGGGACCCGTTCTGGTCGCTTTCAGGATTTCGAAGAACAGCACGACGAGCGCGATGACGATGAAAAGATCGCCGAGCGCCATGCTCCAGATCGCGCCTGATATCATCGACAACACGATGACGTCATGCTGCAGCGCCGGAATACCGCCCTCGCCCATCAGGCCGAGCATCGCCAGGTTGTAGAGAACGAACGGGATAATCATCAGCGGCATTGCAGCTATCATCGGCAATCTCCTTGGCGGCTGGAAGAATACTGCCGCAAAGCATTGCCCCACCGCAAGTCATTGCAAATATTATATCGCCGAATATGAAAAGGCCGGCGTGACGCCGGCCTTTAAGCGTTCGATTGGACGAGCCGAATCGGAAATTATGCGCTTTCCTTCGGCGTCAGAACCTGGCGGCCGCGATACATGCCGGTCTTCAGGTCGATGTGATGCGGACGGCGAAGTTCGCCGGAGTTCTTGTCTTCGACATAGGTCGGAGCCTTCAGCGCATCAGCCGAACGGCGCATACCGCGCTTGGACGGGCTTGTTTTTCTCTTCGGTACAGCCATTTCTCTTACTCCACTTGCGGGCAAAACATTCCCACGGCCAGACTGGCGGCCGAAACGGACATGTCGCGATTTCGGAATTTTGCGCGCTTATACATGCAAGGCGCGGCCTTGACCAGTCCCCATGCATATTTTTTGACACGCCGATGATTCCTACCTCAGACCTCGTCTTCCGGCACAACCCAAGGCTCGGCGCGCGCCGCCTCTTCCCATTTGCGCCAAGCCGGATGCGCCTTCATGGTCTGCATGTAGGCAAGTGTATCGCTTCGGTCGACCAGATCATAGATCTCGAACCGGTTGACGACGGGCGCAAACATCGCATCTACGCCCCCGAACGCGCCGAAGAGAAACGGCCCGCCGGATTGCTGCAAGAGATCCCGCCAGATCGTCTCGATTCGGCTGATATCGGTATCGACACCATCCGGCAGCGCGATCCTCGCCTTCGGCCGGCGGATATTCATCGGGCAGGCGCTGCGCAGAGCCCGGAAGCTCGAGAGCATCTCCATCGAAACCGACCGGGCGAGCGCCCGCTGGGCGCGATCGGCAGGCAGAAGACCGGCGTCCGGATACAGCTCGGCGGCATATTCGATGATCGCCAGCGATTCCCAGATCTTCAACGCGCCATGCTGCAGAAGCGGCACCCGCCCGGTCGGAGACACGGCCTTGATATTGGGATTGCCGGCTGCGTCGTCGAAGGGGATCAGGACCTCCTCGAAGTCGATACCGAGGCCCGTCAGTGCCATCCACGGCCGGAAAGACCAGGAGGAATAGTTCTTGTTGGCGATATAGAGCGTCGGTCTATCCATGGGCTTCTCCCGTTCAGGCGTCGAAATCGAAAATCAGCAATTCGTGGAAATGGTTCATGTCCTCGAAAACGCAGAATGCCGGTAGCGTCAGCTCGAAAACAGGGGCCTTGCGGCGGATGTCCTCGGCAACGTCATCGAGCATCGCCTGCCAGCGCGGCAAGGCTTCGTCCTCCAGCCGTTCGATCGCATAGGCGAAGGTCATGTGAAACTTGTAGTCTTCATGGTTCGGCTGGCGATAGCCGAGGAGATCGGCAAACGCGTGGCGCCAGGCGCGCATGACCTTGCGGTCGTTCTCCGTCGCTCCGTCGAGGAGCAGGCCCGACGGGCGCGCTTCGACCACGGCGACATTGAAGGGGTCGGCCATCGAAAAACCTTCGAGCCGCGCCGCCATCAGTTCGGTCATGTTGTCGATCGGCGTCTCGAGCGGAAGATCGCCCGGCCAGAAATCCTGCCGGCGCCTGGTCTCGATGACGCCTTCGAAAAGCGTCATGTGAAGGCTCGATATCGGCGTGAAGAGGAACTGCTGGGCCTCCGGCATCGCCAGATATTTCTCCCGCGCCTCGATTAGCACCGTCTGCGTCCGCGAGCCTTTCTCGGCATGGCAGACGATGGTGTTCCCGGCTTCAGGCAAAAAGCCGCCGACCTTGCGATAACGGCTGCCGAGATGGGCGGGCGGGTTCGGATTGTGCGTCTTCGAATAGAGGAGAAGCTCGGGAGAAAACATCGTAGCGGTCATGGGCGACTCGAAGGTTCTGTTTGGACTGCACCGCCCATATGGCAGAACCAAGAATGTCAGATGACGCTCGAGGCTACCAATGACAAGTTCTGCTCTCACTCATAGATGCATTTGATGTAATCGCCGGAACCCTGTGCGCGTCTCTCGATCACGCCGGCAAGCCGGCGAAGGCCGCGGCCTGGTTTGCCGGCATTGCGGTCGATCGGGTTCGGCAGCGAGACCGCAAGCAGCGATGCCTGGCGCCGTGTCAGCTTCGAGGCCGGCACCTTGAAATGATGCTGAGCCGCCGCCTCGATGCCGTAAATGCCCGGACCCCATTCGGCGATGTTGAGATAGATTTCCATCAGCCGCCGTTTCGACAGGACGAAATCCGTGGAGACGGCCAGCGGAAGCTCCATCGCCTTGCGCACGAAGGAGCGGCTGTTCCAGAGAAAGAGGTTCTTCGCCGTCTGCATCGGGATGGTGCTGCCGCCGCGCGTTGCCTGGCCCTTCAGCGTATCTTCGACCAGCATGCGCATTTCCGCCCAGTCGACACCGCCGTGAAAGCAATATTGCCCGTCTTCGGACATCATCACCGACTGCACCACAACCGGGGCGATCTCATCAAGCGACACCCATCTGCGGTCATAGCCGCGCAGCAGTACGAGATCGCGCAGCATCAGCGTCGAGACGGGGTGAATGAACGGCAGCACGTAGAAAAAGATCAGCGCGTAAGGAAGGATCACCAGCGCCAGTACGGCAAGCACGATGCGTTTCAACACGCGCCGGTCTCCGAACCATTGCCGGCGAGCCGGCATGTCGGCGATGTCCTCTCTCTCCGGCGCTATATCCAATGTCCCCAACCCGATTTCGCTCCTGTCGTTCTCATAACGCCTGTAGGCCGCTTATGCCAGAGTGCGTGGCGAATCTTGCCGCGCCATCGACAATTCCGTTGCAAGCCCGGGGGCGCTCATGCCAAACAGCGCCCATGGATGCGAACCGGGACACTTTCGAGACGAGGCTGAAGAACAACGCCCGCGAGATCGAGGCGCTGCTCGATGCATTGCTTTTACCGAACGCCCTTTCCGACGAAATCGCCAGGCCCGAGACGCTGCGCAGCGCCATGCACTATGCCGTGCTGAACGGCGGCAAGCGGCTGCGCCCGTTCCTGGTGGTCGAAAGCGCCGCCCTTCTTGGCGGTGATGCCGAGGCCGCACGCCGCGTCGGCGCCGCACTCGAATGCGTCCACTGTTATTCGCTGGTGCATGACGATCTGCCCGCCATGGACGATGATGATCTCCGCCGCGGCAAACCGACTGTTCATATTAAGTTCGATGAAGCCACCGCGATCCTCGCAGGCGACAGCCTGCTGACCTACGCCTTCGATATCATCGCCGCGCCGGAAACTACGCTTGCCGATACGAGCAAGGCCTCGCTGGTGCTGGCGCTTGCCCGCGCCGCCGGTCTCGGCGGCATGGCCGGCGGCCAGGCGCTCGATCTCGCGGCGGAAAAACAAGCCCCTGACGAGGCCGGCATCATCCGCCTGCAGGCGATGAAAACCGGCGCGCTGATCCGCTTCGCCTGCGAAGCCGGCGCCCTCATCGCGGCGAGTCCGCCGGAAGATCGTCGCCGCCTGCGTGCTTTCGGCGAAAAGATCGGCCTTGCCTTTCAGCTCGCCGACGACATTCTCGACCTGACCTCTGATGCCGCGACCATGGGCAAGGCGACCGGCAAGGATGCGGCCCGCGGCAAGGGAACGCTCGTGGCGCTGCATGGCATCGAATGGGCCGAGGAGCAGCTCCGCCAGCATGTCCGCGATGCCGAGGCGCTGCTTGCCCCCTACGGCGCCCGCGCCTCGACGCTGATCGCCGCGGCACATTTCATCGCCGACCGGAAGAGCTGAAGCGTCACTCAGGCTGCCAGTATTTCCTTGAGGGCGGAAACCAGACGCGCGCATTCCTCGTCCGTGCCGATGCTGATGCGCAGGAAATCCGAAATGCGCGGCTTGGCGAAATGCCGGACGAGAACGCCACGCTCCCGCAGAGCCGCTTGAAGCGCAGCACCCGACCGGCTTTCATGCCTTGCGAAAACGAAATTCGCCTGAGACGGCAGCACTTCGAATTCCAACGCTTCGAGGTCCCGGACGAGACCGTTCCGGCTGGCGATCAGCTTCCTCCGACATGTCTCGAACCACGCCTCGTCCTTGATCGCTGCCGTTGCGGCAACCTGCGCCAGGCGATCGAGCGGATAGGAATTGAAGCTGTCCTTGACGCGCACCAGCGCCTCGATCAGGTCCCGCTGTCCGAGCGCGAAGCCGACTCGCAGGCCCGCAAACGAGCGGGATTTCGACAGGGTCTGAACGACAAGCAGGTTGGGATATTTGGAAATGAGCGGAATGGCGCTGTCACCGCCGAAATCGACATAAGCCTCGTCGATCACCACGACCGCATCCGGATGGGCGGCGACAAGCGCCTCTATGTCGGCAAGCGGCAGGCCGATGCCGGTCGGCGCATTCGGATTGGGTATGATGATCGCACCGCACGGCCTGTCGTAATCCGCAAGCCGGACCTGGAACTTGTCATCGACCGGCACTTCGATCGCTTCGATGTCGTATAGCAGGCTATAAGTCGGATAGAAGCTGTAGCTCACATCGGGATAGAGAAGCGGCAGCTCATGTTTCAGCAGCGCCTGAAACGTATGCGCAAGGACCTCGTCGGAGCCGTTGCCGACGAAGACCTCATCCGCCGTCAGGCCGTGACGGGCAGCGATCGTCTCGCGCAATTCCGTCGCCGCCGGATCGGGATAGAGCCGCAAACGATCATCCGCCGCTTGGCCGATCGCTTCGATCGCCTTCGGGGACGGCCCGTAGGGGTTCTCGTTGGTGTTGAGCTTGACCAGACCGGGAATGCGGGGCTGCTCCCCGGCGACGTAGGGTCGGAGCGTGCTGACGATGGGCGACCAGTAGCGGCTCATGCGAATTCGCCGACCTTCATTCCGCCGCCGTCCGCTGGCCGAAACGCTTCTCGATATAGTCGACGACGAGCGCCTCGAAGTCGGCGGCGATATTGGGACCGCGCAACGTCAGCGCCTTCCGGCCGTCGATAAAGACGGGGGCTGCCGGAGTCTCGCCGGTGCCGGGAAGCGAAATGCCGATATCGGCATGTTTGCTTTCGCCCGGTCCGTTGACGATGCAGCCCATGACGGCAACGTTCAGCGCCTCGACGCCCGGATATTTCTCGCGCCAGACCGGCATGTTCTTGCGGATGTCGTTCTGGATGTTCTGAGCAAGCTCCTGGAACACCGTCGACGTCGTGCGTCCGCAGCCGGGACAGGCGGCAACGACGGGCACGAACTGGCGGAAGCCCATGACCTGCAGGATTTCCTGCGCCACCTGAACTTCGCGCGTGCGGTCGCCGTTCGGCTCCGGTGTCAGCGACACGCGGATCGTATCGCCGGTGCCCTGCTGCAGCACGAAGCCCATCGCCGCCGACGAAGCGACGATGCCCTTGGTGCCCATGCCGGCTTCGGTCAGGCCGAGATGCAGCGCGTGATTGGAACGCTCGGCGAGCATGGAATTGACGGCGATCAGGTCCTGGACCTGGCTGACCTTGGCCGACAGGATGATGCGGTTGCGCGGCAAGCCGATCTCTTCGGCAAGGGCCGCCGAAAGCAGCGCCGATTGCACGATCGCCTCGCGCGTCACCTGCCGGGCCGAAAACGGCGAGCCGGCTGCGGCATTCTCATCCATCAGCGCCGTCAGGAGATCCTGATCGAGCGAACCCCAGTTGACGCCGATGCGCACCGGCTTGTCATAGCGGATCGCCATCTCGATGATCTCGGCGAACTGCTTGTCCTTCTTGTCCTTGAAGCCGACATTGCCGGGGTTGATGCGGTATTTCGCCAGCGCTGCGGCACAATCAGGATGATCGGCAAGCAGTTTATGGCCGATATAGTGGAAGTCGCCGATCAATGGCACGTCCATGCCGAGCCGCAACAGCCGCTCGCGGATCTTCGGCACGGCGGCCGCACTTTCGTCTCGGTCGACGGTGATGCGCACCAGCTCCGAGCCAGCCCGGTGGAGTGCGGCGACCTGCGCGACGGTCGAATCGATATCGGCCGTATCGGTGTTCGTCATCGATTGCACGACGACCGGCGCCCCGCCGCCAACGATGACGCCGCCGACATCGACGGCAACGGATGCGCGGCGCGGTTTCGGATCAAAATCGGCAATTGGAGACATTAAGAGTTCCTGGACCCCTGAAAACAGTGCCTTTCAGGTGGATCATGACTGCTTTCTTGTCAACCGCTCCTGATATCACTTTTGTTGGGAGGCGGCTTAATGGCCGCCGCCGGAGACTCCGTCGGCATAACGGGCTAGTTTGGAGAACAGCAGAACGACGAGCAGGAGTACCGGCAGCGCCATGAAGACCGCCGCAAAGCCGACATGCTCGGCGACGAAGCCGATCAAGGACGGCGCAACCAGCATGCCGGAATAGCCCATGGTCGTGACGACCGAGATGCCGATGCCGGGCTTGAGGCCGGGAATGTTGCCCGCCGCCGAGAAGGCGATCGGCACCATGTTGGAGATGCCGATGCCGCAAAAGGCAAAGCCCAGAATGGCAATCTCCGCATTCGGCGCCAGACCTGCAAGCAGCATGCCGACGATGGCAAACACGGTGCAGATCCGCAGCGTTTTGACGCCGCCCAGACGGTCGCGCACCAGGTCGCCGGCAAAGCGCATGATTGCCATCGTCGCCGAAAAGGCTGCAAAACCAAGGCCGGAGAGCGCCACGGAGGCATCCATTTCCTGGCGGAGATAGAGCGCGCCCCAGTCCAGAACCGCGCCTTCCGGCACCATGGAGAACAAGGCCATCAATCCGAGCAGCCACGGCAGCGGCACCATCGGCAGCCTGGTCTTTTCCTTCTTGGCATCGGGATGCGGCGGATCGGCCAGGATCATTGGCCAGGCGATCGCGAGAAAGATCGCCGCCAGCACCGTCGCCAGTTCGGCATGGCCGAGAATGCCCATCTTGGAGATCACGATGCCGCCGAGACCCGAGCCGATCAGCCCGCCGAGGCTCCAGAAAGCGTGGCAGGACGACATGATGGAGCGACGCATGGATTTTTCGACCGACACGGCATTGGCATTCATCGCCACATCCATGGCGCCGATAAAACCGCCGAACAGGAAGAGCGAGATTGCCCCGGTGATCACATTCGGCGCGAGCGTCAATGCCAGGAGCAGCGGCAGCACGCAGACAGCCAGCAGCTGAACGACGATACGCGAGCCGTGTTTGGCAATCTGCGCCCCGGCGATCGGCATCATCACCAGCGAGCCGACGCCGAAGACAAGGATCATCAGCCCGAGTTCGAACTTGGAGAGCGCCAACCGCTCGGCAAAATCCGGGATCTTCGGCGCCCAGCAGCCGACGACGAAGCCGTTCATGAGAAAGAGCAGGGAAACCGCCGCCCTGCTTCTGGTGATGAAGCCGCTTCGAGCTGCCGGCGGCGCATTCACATGACTGTCCATTTCTCGGTCTTTCCTCATTGCCGGGCTTGCACGCCCGGTTTCCCTAAACTCGATGACGAGGGTCTCAGTTCGTTTTCTCGGCGACGACGGTCCTGCATCCGCGCGCGCGGTAATCGGCGAGAATGGCCGGATCGGCATCGTGCTCGACCACCAGGCATTCGCAATGGGCAACTGGCAGAATGCTATGGGGGGCGGCAGTGCCGAATTTCTCCGAGGTTGCCGCCACCAATACCTTTCTGCTTCGCGACGCCGCATAGCGCTTGAACTCGGCATCTTCGAAACCGAACACGGTGATGCCGGCCTCAAGATCGACGCCGCAGGCGCCGAGAATGCAGAGATCGGGCGAAATCTGCTCCATATCCCGCAAGGCTTTGGCACCGAGCGAACCGCCCGTCTGCCGGTCCACCATTCCGCCGATCAGAATGACGTTGACGGCAGGCTTGTCGATCAGCGCCGCGGCGATCGCCGGCGCATTCGTTGCAGCCGTCAGCGCAAGTTCAGCCGGCAGTGCGTTGGCAATCGCCAGATTGGTGCTGCCGGCATCGAAGAATACCGTCGAACCGGCGGCAATCTGCTGTGTCGCAGCGCGCGCCAGCGCCCGTTTCCGGTCAACGGCAAAACCGATCCGCTGTGTCAGACTTCCATGCGCCGGCGAGATCGGCAATGCGCCGCCATAGACCCGCTCGCAAAGCCCTGCCGCGGCCATTTCGCGCAGATCGCGCCGCACCGTATCTTCGGAGACGCCGAATTCGAGCGCAAGTTCCGTCGCCAGCACGCGGCCGTTCAGCCGCAGCCTCTCGGAAATCACGCCCTGGCGCTCGCGCAACAAAAAATCCTGCATGTTTTTACCGGATTGAAATCTGTGAAACTAGAAACGTGCATAAACGCTTATGATCCGGCACACAATATGCACAAACACACATTTCCTGACGTTGTGAAACAAAGCTCCACCATGCGAAAGATCGCCTATTGACCGGTCAAGAGGCCGGGAATATCGATCGACCGTTCCCCACTTCCCCGCCGGCATTCTGCCATCTGGTGCGCTCCCGTGAAAAACTCCGTCAGCCTGGGCATCCTGCTCACGAGCCTCGCCTATATGGCGTTCACATTCCATGATGCGATTATCAAGATCCTGACCTCAAGCATTCCGGTCTGGCAGATCCTGTTTTTCCGCAGTCTCACCATCCTTACCGGCTGTCTCGCCTTTGGCCGCGGCAAGCTCGTCCGCCAGACGATGCGATCGCCGATCATCAAGCCGATGATCGCCCGCAGCATCCTTCTTCTCTGTGCCTGGCTTTCCTATTATTCCGCGGCAAGCCGCCTGCAGCTGGCCGAAGTGACGACGCTCTATTACGCAGCACCCATCGTCGGCACCGTGCTTGTATGGCTCATCTTGAAAGAAGAGGTCACGCCTGCGCGCTGGCTTGCCGTCGGCGTCGGTTTCGTCGGCGTGCTAATTGCCTGCAACCCCATCGGTCTCACCATTTCCTGGCCGGTTTACCTGGCACTGCAGGCAGCCGTTCTCTGGGCCTCGGCCATGGTGCTGCTGCGCAAGACTTCGCTGCACGAGAAAACCATCGTCCAGCTTATCGTTTCCAACGTCTTTTTCCTTGTGATGACCGGTGTTGCCGTTCTCTGCACATGGAAGACCCCCGACATGGCACAGCTGCCGCTTCTCATTGCCACCGGCGTCGTCGCCGGATCCGCGCAGTTCGCTCTCTTCGAGGGCATGCGGCAGGCGCCGGTCTCCGTGCTCGCGCCGTTCGAATATACTTCCCTCGTCTGTGCCTTTCTATTGGGTCATCTGATATGGGCCGATATCCCCACGCCCAATGTCGTATTCGGCGCGGCCATGATCCTCGCCGCCGGACTGATTATCATCGTCAGCGAAAAGCTGCGCCGCCGCATCGCGGCGTGATGCCCGTTTCTGCAGGATTCACAGCTCAGACGGCCGCTTGAGAAAAATATTTGCAGTTGCTGCTTTTATTCGCAGTTTTTTACGCTTCCGGCGCCCTAAATTTCTGCGAACTATCCCTCATCCGATGACAACCTCCCAAGGATGGATAAAACAATGAACTGGTTGAAAACCGTCGCCGTAGCCGCCCTCATTCAGGCCGCCGCCCTCCTGCCCGCCCATGCCGGCGAAAACCTCGCCGCCATCAAATCGGCCGGCGTCTTCAAGATCGGTACCGAGGGCACCTATGCGCCCTTCACCTATCATGACGAAAGCGGCAAGCTCGTCGGCTTCGACGTCGAGATCGGCGAAGCGATCGCTGCCAAGCTCGGCGTCAAGGCCGAGTTCGTCGAAGGCAAGTGGGATGGCCTGATCGCCGGCCTCGATGCCAAGCGCTACGACACCGTCATCAACCAAGTCGGCATCACCGAAGCCCGCAAGCAGAAATATGATTTCTCCGAGCCCTATATCGCCTCCAAGGCCGTGCTGATCGTCCGCGACGGCGACGACAGCATCAAGACCTTCGCCGACCTGAAGGGCAAGAAATCCGCCCAGTCGCTGACCAGCAACTTCGGCAAGATCGCAACCGAAGCCGGCGCCGAACTCGTCGGCACCGATGGTTTCGACCAGTCGATCCAGCTCGTGCTGACCAAGCGCGCCGACGCGACGATCAACGACAGCCTCTCCTTCCTCGATTTCAAGAAGCACAAGCCGGACGCGCCGGTGAAGATCGCCGCCGAGCAGGAAAATGCCGATTATTCCGGCGTCATCATCCGCAAGAATGAGCCGGAGCTTCTGGCCGAAATCAACAAGGCGCTCGCCGACATCAAGGCCGACGGCACTTATAAGAAGATCGCCGACAAGTATTTCGGCCAGGACGTTTCGAAGTAAGTCCATTCAAGAAAGTCCCCTCCCCAACCCCTCCCCAAAAGGGAGGGATTTCGAAGGCGGACCGCCTCATCTCAAAATAACCGTTTCGGCCCGCAGTTCGGCTGCTATTTCGCGCGGCGAGAGACTTGGTAAGTCCCTCCCCCTTGTGGGGAGGGGTTGGGGAGGGGTACAGCTCGAACGCACCAATCCACGAGAGGGAGCACCCCTTTGCCCCACTGGCTTCAACTGATGGCGGAATCGCTCCCCTCGCTCCTCTGGGCGGGATTGATCTTTACCATTCCCCTCACGCTGCTGTCCTTCGTCTTCGGCCTGATCCTCGGCCTGATCACCGCGATTGCCCGGCTTTTCGGCCCGGGACCTGTCGCGGCCATCGCCCGTTTTTATGTCTGGGTCATCCGCGGCACGCCGCTGCTCGTGCAGCTCTTCGTGATTTTCTACGGCCTGCCGAGCATCGGCATTCTGCTCGATGCCTTTCCCGCCGCCCTGATCGGCTTTACCCTGAATATCGGCGCCTACAGCTCCGAGATCATTCGCGCCGTCATCTCCTCGGTGCCCAAGGGCCAGTGGGAGGCCGCCTATTCGATCGGCATGAGCTGGCGGCAGGCAATGAGCCGCACCATCCTGCCGCAGGCCGCCCGCGTCGCCGTGCCGCCGCTGTCGAACACCTTCATCTCGCTGGTCAAGGATACTTCGCTGGCCGCCGCCATCACCGTGCCGGAGCTTTTCCAGGCGGCGCAGCGCATCGTTGCCACCACTTATGAGCCGCTGATCCTCTATATCGAGGCGGCGCTGCTCTATCTCGTGCTGAGCTCCGTCCTTTCGCAGCTGCAGGTACGGCTGGAACGCCGCTTCGCACGGTATGGCGGCATGCTGGAGGCCAATGCATGATCGAGCTTTCCAACATCGAAAAGCGCTTCGGCGACGCCGTCATCCTCAAGGATATCAGCATCCGTATTCCCGAAGGCAGCGTCACCGCGCTGGTCGGCCCCTCAGGCGGCGGCAAAAGCACGCTGCTGCGCTGCATCAACCTGCTCGAAATCCCGACATCAGGCGCGATCCGACTCGGCGTAGAAACGCTGTCCTTTGCCCCGGGCAAACGAACGAGCTGGCAGGCGATCCAGAAGATCCGCCGCCAGACCGGCATGGTCTTCCAGAATTTTCAGCTTTTCCCGCATCAGACCGCGATCGAGAATGTCATGGAGGGCTTGGTGACAGTGCTGAAATGGCCGCGGGAAAAGGCGCGTGAACGCGCTATGGAGCTGTTGACCAAGGTCGGCATGACCCACAAGGCCGACGCCTGGCCGTCGACGCTCTCAGGCGGTCAGCAGCAGCGTGTGGCGATCGCACGCGCCTTGGCGCCGTCGCCGCGCGTACTTCTCTGCGACGAGCCGACCTCGGCGCTCGATCCGGAACTCTCGGCCGAAGTGGTCGACGTACTGGGTCAGCTTGCCCGCGAGGGCACGACGATGGTGATGGCGACCCACGATCTCCGGCTCGCCTCGAAGATCGCCAATGACGTCGTCTTCTTGGAAGCGGGCAGCGTCGTCGAGACGGGCAGCGCCAGGGCGATCTTTACTGCGCCGGAACGCGAACGCACCAAGCGCTTCATCTCGACGATCAACGCCGCCGCCCATACCTACGATATCTGAGGCAATGCCGGGATGCTGCCATCCCGGCATTGCCGGAATACCGGTCAGGAGGCCGTGACGACGGCGCGCGCGGCCTTCAGCGCATTGCCCCACCAGGTGATCTGGTCAAGCAGGTTCTTGGCGGCTTCGTTGAGATGCGGGTAGTCGCCAAGGCCCTTGCCCTCCTTGAGAACGGCAAGGTATTCGCTGAATGCGATGTGGACCCCGGTCTTGACGGAAGCAGCGCTCATTTCCACGAAGATCAGCCGCAGCTGCTCGACCGCCCGTGCGCCGCCGACGCCGCCGTAACCAACGAAACCGACCGGCTTCTGGATGAATTCGCCGAGATCGATCGCGTTTTTCAGAACCGCCGTCGGAGCATGGTTGTACTCGGCGACGGTGAAGATGAAGCCGTCGAATTCGCGCAGCTTCTTTTTCCAGCGCTCGGCGGATTCGCTTTCCGCCGTGGTGGCGCGCTCTTCGCCGAAGAAATGCATCGGATAGTCGAGAAGATCAAGAACCTCGACGTCCAGATCGGAACGCTGGCCGGTGAGGTCAGCGATCCACTTGGCCGGGTGCTGGGCGAAACGGCCGATACGCGTGCTGCCGACAATGACGGCAATCTTCAGCTTGCTCATGGGGATCTTTCCTGTTGAATGACGGGTTTGCTGGAACGTTACGGCCGATAGGACGCGCTACGAACGCTCCTCGCTTTCAATGGCGTATAATCCTTTAGGGTTATGCGCCCGCCATTTCTAGGAAATAAGCCCCATGCCCGGCAAGCCGGGGGCTGCAGGAAACGGTCAAAAGTTCCGCATTCCCGTCGGCCGAACGCACACAATCGGGTGATTGATCACGAATGATGCGCTGCCGGAGCGACGTCGAGCGCTCCGGCAGGCCGAATTGCTTAGCCGCCGTAGACGACGAGCAGGTCCTTGGCGTCGATCTGATCGCCCGCCTTGACCAGCACCTCGGCGATCGTGCCGTCCTTCTCGGCATGCAGCGCCGTTTCCATCTTCATCGCCTCGATCGAGACGAGCACGTCACCGGCGCTGACGGCCTGGCCTGAGGAGACGAAGACGCGCGAGATGACGCCCGGCATCGGCGCACCGACATGGACGGCATTGCCGGGTTCGGCCTTGCGGCGGACCGCTGCTCCCGTCGCCCCATGGGCGCGGTCCGGCACCTTGATGCGGCGCGGCTGGCCGTTGAGCTCGAAGAAGATGGTGACCATGCCCTGGCTGTCGGTGGCGCTCATCGCCTGGTTGACGATGACAAGAGTTTTGCCGCGTTCGATATCGGCAAACAGCTCCTCGCCATCACCGAGGCCGTAGAAGTAGGCAGGCGTCGGCAGCACCGAGACCGGGCCGTAGGTATCGGAAGCGAGCGCGAAATCGGTGAAGACCTTCGGATACATCAGATAGGAAGCGAATTCGAAGTCGCTGACCTCCCGCTCCAGCTTCGTCTCGATGACCTTACGCTCGGCATCGAGATCGGCCTCCTTCAGCAACGAGCCGGGACGCACTGTATAGGGTTTGTCGCCCTTCAGCGCCTTCTTCTGCAGCGCCTCCGGCCATCCCGACGGCGGCTGGCCGAGATCGCCTTTCAGCATCGAGACGACCGATTCCGGGAAGGAGACCTCGCGTTCGGGGCTGACGACGTCGGCAACCGTCAGGTCCTGGGACACCATCATCAGCGCCATGTCGCCGACCACCTTGGAAGACGGCGTCACCTTGACGATATCGCCGAACATCTGGTTGGCGTCGGCATAGGCCTGCGCCACCCGGTGCCAGCGGGTCTCCAGACCGAGCGAGCGGGCCTGCTCCTTGAGGTTGGTGAACTGGCCGCCCGGCATTTCATGCAGATAGACTTCCGAGGCCGGCCCCTTCAGATCGCTTTCGAAGGCGGCATACTGGTTGCGAACGGCCTCCCAATAGAAGGAGATGCGGCGGATCCATTCCGGATCGAGGCCCGGATCGCGCTCCGACCCGCGCAGCGCCTCGACGATCGAACCGAGACAGGGCTGCGAGGTATTGCCGGAGAGCGCATCCATCGCCGCATCGACGGCATCGACGCCGGCTTCGATCGCGGCAAGCACGGTTGCCGCCGCAATGCCCGACGTATCATGCGTATGGAAATGGATCGGCAAGCCGGTCGCCTCGCGCAGCGCCTTGAACAGCACCTTCGCCGCCGCGGGCTTGAGCAGGCCGGCCATGTCCTTGAGCGCGATGATATGGGCGCCGGCCTTTTCCAGCTCGACGGCAAGGTCGGTATAATATTTCAGATCGTATTTCGGGCGCGCGGAATTGAGAATATCGCCGGTATAGCAGATCGCCGCCTCGCAGAGCTTGTTCTCCTCGGCGATGGCATCCATCGACACCCGCATGTTCTCGACCCAGTTCAGGCAGTCGAAGACGCGGAAGAGATCGATGCCGCCGCGGGCCGCCTGGCGGACGAAGTATTTGACGACATTGTCTGGATAATTGGTGTAGCCGACGCCGTTGGCGCCGCGCAGCAGCATCTGCAAGAGCAGGTTCGGCGCGCCCTCGCGGATCAGCGCCAGCCGTTCCCACGGATCTTCGGTCAGGAAGCGCATCGAGACGTCGAAGGTGGCGCCGCCCCAGCATTCAAGCGAGAGTAGGTTCGGCAGCGCATGCGCATAGGTGCCGGCGATGCGGGCGATGTCATAGGTGCGCATGCGGGTGGCGAGCAGCGACTGGTGGCCGTCGCGCATCGTCGTGTCGGTCAGGAGCACGCGCTTCTCATTGCGCATCCATTCGCCGAACTTCTTCGGGCCGAGCGTGTCGAGCAGCTGCTTGGTGCCGTCCTTGACGCCATTGCCGTTGGCATAGGGAACGACCGGCTGGGCAGCATTTTCCAGCGGCCGCGGTCGGTCCTTGGCTTCGGGATGTCCGTTGACGGTGACGTCGGCGAGATAGGTGAGAAGCTTCGTTGCGCGGTCCTGGCGCTTGACCTGCTGGAAGAGCTCCGGCGTCGTGTCGATGAAGCGGGTGGTGTAGCTGTTGTCGCGGAATTTCGGATGGCCGATGATCGCTTCGAGGAAGGTCAGGTTGGTGGCCACGCCGCGAATACGGAATTCGCGCAGCGCCCGGTCCATGCGGGAAATCGCTTCGGAGGGGTTCGGCGCCCAGGCCGTGACCTTGACGAGCAGCGGATCGTAATAGCGGGTGATGATGGCGCCCGAATAGGAGGTGCCGCCATCAAGGCGGATACCGAAGCCGGAGGCCGAGCGATAGGCGGTGATGCGGCCATAATCCGGAATGAAGTTGTGCTCCGGATCTTCGGTGGTGATACGGCACTGCAGCGCATGGCCGTTGAGACGGATGTCGGCCTGAGCGGGAACGCCGGATTCCGGCGTACCGATCGCGGCGCCGTCAAGGATGTGGATCTGCGCCTTGACGATGTCGATGCCGGTGACGACTTCGGTCACCGTATGTTCGACCTGGATGCGCGGATTGACCTCGATGAAGTAGAATTTGCCGGTATCGGCATCCATCAGATATTCGACGGTACCGGCACCGACATAATTGGTCGCCGCGGCGATCTTCAGCGAATAGGCGGCAAGTTCCTGGCGCTGCGCCTCGGATAGATAAGGGGCCGGCGCCCGCTCGACGACCTTCTGGTTGCGGCGCTGGATGGAGCAGTCGCGCTCGAACAGATGCACGACATTGCCGTGCGTATCGCCGAGAACCTGGCTTTCGACATGGCGGGCGCGCTCGACGAGCTTTTCCAGATAGACCTCGTCCTTGCCGAAGGCGGCCATCGCCTCGCGCTTGGCCTCGGTCACCTCGCGGGCAAGATCCTTCGGGTCGCGGATGGCGCGCATGCCACGCCCGCCGCCGCCCCAAGAGGCCTTCAGCATCACGGGATAACCGATCTCTTTCGCCATCTTCGCCACCACGGCCATATCGTCGGGCAACGGCTCGGTCGCCGGCACGACAGGCACACCGACCGAGATCGCCAGATTGCGGGCGGCAACCTTGTTGCCGAGCTGGCGCATCGTATCGGCCCTCGGGCCGATGAAGATGATACCGGCCTTGTTGCAGGCATCGACGAATTCGGGGCTTTCCGACAGCAGGCCGTAACCCGGGTGAATGGCGTCGGCGCCCGAGAGCTTGGCGACGCGGATCACCTCGTCGATCGACAGATAGCTCTCGATCGGTCCTAGATCACGCGCCAGATGCGGGCCGCGGCCGACCTGATAGCTTTCGTCCGCTTTGAAGCGATGAAGCGCCAGCTTGTCCTCCTCAGCCCAGATCGCCACGGTTTTTATTCCAAGCTCGTTGGCCGCGCGGAACACGCGAATGGCAATTTCGGAGCGATTGGCAACGAGAATCTTGGAAATGGGCAAAACGGTCTCCTCAGACGTTCAGACGCGGGCATGCTGCACCCGCGAAGGAAATTCTTAACTTCTTGTCACAGGAAGTTCAATTTCTCTTGCGACTGCGAAATGCAATTTCTCGCCATTCTGGATGCGGATGCAGCCTCGCCGGATCGGCCCAGATCCGAATCCTGATCGAAATCAAAGAGGTAGTATGAAAATCGCTTATATTGTCAGCAGGCTGCTTTAGCTTATCAGCCGGTGACGAAAGGCAAGCGCCACCGCCTGTTGCCGGTTTTTCGCCTTCAGCTTGTTCTGCAAGCCGTTCATATACCAGTCCACGGTGTGGTTTGAGATCTTCAGCACCTTGCCGATTTCCATCGAGGTCATGCCTTCGGCGAGATAATGCAGGATCTCCATTTCACGTCGCGTCAGCGGCGTGTCGGCCGGCAGCACGGATTCCAGCGCCTGCGCCTCGTCCTTCAGTTCGAGCAATCGCCAGAAGCTCTTGCGCGCCACCGCTTCAAACAAGGCGATCTCCACCGGCGACAGCTCGACAGGTTTGCCGGCGAGACTGAGGCTGCCGAGAATGCCGTTCCGTCCGTGGACCGGAAAGATATAACCGTCTTCCAGTCCGTGACCGAAAGCATCGACCATCATCTGCTCCATGCGGCGCCGCTGCGCATCCTTGCCGAAGGCTGCCAAACTTTCCCGCCAGCGGAAAGGCCGCTGGGCATGGGCGAGATAGCGCACCATCGGATCGATCATGACATATTTTTTCGCGGAATAGATTTGCGGCCATTGTTCCGGCCAGCGATCGGCAAGCGCCGCCGCCCGAGGTTCCGGATTCCGCTGCACAGGATTTTGCGGCAAATAGCGCAGCAGGCCGTAATATTCGAAGCCGCTATCGTCGATCACCCGTTCGAGATCGGTCACCACAGCCCGAGAGTTCGGCGATTCTTCCAGAACTATAAGCAATTGAATTAACAAATTAATATTCACAAAATGCCCCTTGCCCGGACGTGACGCCCGCATCCGAGGCCGTCGGCGGCTTTCAAATGGGTCGCGAAACGGTCGTCTCAAAAAATGCAGTCTCTAATTTAATGCTGCGCTAAAAATTTATTAAAATGCAAGCGCAAATTGTTGCAGGGATATAGCCGAGTAACAATTTCAGCGCCATAGCCTATCTCGTCGCATCCTGCGATAGTACGATCGGGTGAATCGTCGCCTGGATTGAACCCTGAATACTCCGTTAATCGCCGGTTCAGGTAGCCTTTTGTAGCATGGCATCATCCCGTTTTCGCAGATGCACAAGAGGTTCGACGTGACGCTATTCAAGGTCTATGCAAGAGCTCTGCGCTATCTTGGCGCCTACAAGCTGCGCGTATCCCTGGTCGTGGTGGCAAACATCGTTCTGGCAACGATTACCATCGCGGAGCCGATCCTGTTCGGTCGCATTATCGATGCGATTTCCGGCAAGGGTGAGGTCAAGCCCATCCTTTTCATGTGGGCGACTTTCGCCGTCTTCAACACCGTCGCCTTTGTCCTGGTCGCCCGCGAGGCCGACCGGCTGGCCCATGGCCGGCGGGCGACGCTGCTGACGGAAGCCTTCGGCCGGATCATTTCCATGCCGCTCGGCTGGCACCATCAGCGCGGTACCTCCAACGCGCTGCATACATTGCTGCGCGCCTGCGAGACGCTGTTCGGCCTCTGGCTGGAATTCATGCGCAACCACCTGTCGACGGTCATCGCGCTTGCCCTTCTGATCCCGACCGCAATGTCGATGGACCTGCGCCTTTCCGCGGTGCTCATGGTGCTCGCCGTCGCCTACTGGCTGATCGGCCGCGTCGTCATGAGCCGCACCAAGGACGGTCAGGCTTCGGTCGAAAACCACTATCACACGGTCTTCTCGCATGTCAGCGACTCGATCAGCAACGTTTCGGTCCTGCACAGCTACAACCGCATCGAGGCTGAAACCCGGGCGCTGAAATCCTTTGCCGACCGCCTGCTCGAAGCCCAGTATCCGGTGCTCGACTGGTGGGCGATCGCCAGCGCGCTGAACCGCATGGCCTCGACCATTGCGATGATGGTGGTCCTGATCATCGGCACCATGCTCGTCCAGGCCGGCCAGCTGCGCGTCGGCGACGTCATTGCCTTCATCGGCTTTGCCAACTTGCTGATCGGCCGCCTCGACCTGATGCGCCAGTTCGCCACGCAGATTTTCGAAGCCCGTTCCAAGCTCGAGGAATTCTATGTGCTCGAAGACTCGGTGCGTGAACGCGAAGAACCGGCCGGCAATGGCGAGATCAAGGACGTCAAGGGCGCGATCGAATTCCGCGACGTCTCCTTCGGCTTCGGCAATAGCTCGCAGGGCCTGCACAATGTCTCCTTCTCGGTGAAGGCAGGCCAGACGGTTGCGATCGTCGGCCCGACCGGCGCCGGCAAGACGACGCTCGTCAATCTGCTGCAGCGCGTCTACGACGCCCAGGGCGGCCAGATCCTCGTCGACGGCACCGATATCACCAAGGTGACTCGCAAGTCGCTGCGTCGCCACATCGCTACCGTTTTCCAGGACGCAGGCCTGCTGAACCGCTCGATCAGCGAGAATATCCGCCTCGGCCGCGAAGGTGCGAGCGAAGAGGAAATGCGCCGTGCGGCCGAAGCCGCCGCCGCCGCCGACTTTATCGAGACCCGTGAGGATCGCTACGATACGCATGTCGGTGAACGCGGCAACAAGCTCTCCGGCGGCGAGCGCCAACGCATCGCGATTGCCCGCGCCATCCTCAAGGACGCGCCGATCCTGGTGCTCGACGAGGCGACCTCGGCGCTCGACGTCGAGACCGAAAACCGCGTCAAGGTCGCGATCGACAATCTGCGTGAGAATCGCACCACCTTCATCATCGCCCACCGCCTGTCGACGGTCCGCGAAGCCGATATGGTGCTCTTCCTGGATGACGGCCGCGTCGTCGAACAGGGCAGCTTCGATGAACTAAGCCACAGCAACGGCCGCTTCGCCGCCCTGCTGCGCGCCAGCGGCATCCTGACGGACGAAGAAGTCCGCAAGGCCCACGCAACCGAAGCCGCCTGATCGGTTCGGGGTTCAAGACAAAGGCCGGAAGGGTAGCTCCCTTCCGGCCTTTTTTGTTGGGCTGGGTTAGGCGCGCCTTCATATGCCACGCTTTAGGACTTTGCTTTCTCCCACTGCTGATATGGACGATAATGCATTGGCAGTTTGCCGTGTGGCTACCCCTCTGCCCTGCCGGGCATCTCCCCACAAGGCGGGAGATTGGCCAGTGGTTGACCCTCAATCCCTCTCTACTGCGGTGCGGAACATCACTTGGTCATTGCTTGGGGAAACCATCGCGCCCAGCCGATCTCCCTCCTTGTGGGGGAGATGCCCGGCAGGGCAGAGGGGGCCTACACTCCGCCGCGTCGCCATTCTAAGCCAAACCCCGATTGACCACCCTGCCGATCTTCCTACCTTCCGCCTTGTCAGCAAGCATCGGAAGGAAAGCCCATGAAGGTCTTGCGCATCGTCGCTAATATCCAGACACCCGACATCACGCCGGCCCGGCGCTTCTATCAGGATATCCTCGGTCTTGACGTCGTCATGGATCACGGCTGGATCACGACCTTCGGCGCCGCGAGACCGATGAACGTTCAGCTGAGCATCGCTACCGAGGGCGGTTCCGGAACGCCGGTGCCCGATCTATCGATCGAAGTTGATGAGCTCGATGCCGTGTTCGAGGCGATGTCGGCTGCCGGTTTTGCGATCGAGTATGGGCCGGCCGACGAACCTTGGGGCGTCAGGCGCTTTTATGTACGCGATCCCTTGGGCAAGCTGGTGAACATTCTCGTCCATAAAAATTGAGCCGGCGGCCATCGGCCACCGGCCCCTTCATCTGGCAGCCGCATCCGAGACCTATTTCCGTTCGTTGCGGCGATAGGCGTTGGCCGTTCCGCCGATACGGACGGGCACCGGGATGCTGGCGGGCTCGGTGACGAGTTTCCCCTTGACCTTGCCCTGCTGGCGCTTGCGTTCGAGATAATAGGCATAGGCGAATTGCGTCGCGACGCCCGCGATCACGAACAGCGGGCCGACCAGCGGGTCCTTGTTGGTGATATAGAGCACCACCTGACCGATCATGGCAAGGATCGTGCCGGCGACGAAAATGTTGAGCGAATGGCGGCCGAGGATGGTCAGCGGATGATCCGCAGGGCGGCGCAGAATGCGTGAGAACGCCGGAATGCTGATGACGAGATAGGTCAGCGCCAGCACATGCAGCAGCCGCGGCAGCGACAGGAAGGTCTTGTCGAAACCGGTGATGACAGGCGGCAGGCCAAGGGCTGCCAGCGAATTGCCGAAGGCCCAGAGATGGCCGGTCACCCAGACGAAGGATAGGGCGACGTAGCCGGCAGCGGCCGCAAACAGCAGCGGATGCCGCGGGATCGTGCCGCCCCGCTTGATATGCAGCATCGAAACGATGCCGATCGTAAACAGGAACTGCCAGGAAAGCGGATTGAGGAACCAATAGCTCTCGATCAGCATGTTGTGCGGCGCCACCTGATAAATGCCCGCAAGCAGCCAGACCGTGCCGGAAACGCCGAGCGCCAGCAACGGGCTGCGCGCATTCAAGAGCAGGATGATCGGCACCATCAGCATCAAGGCGCCGTACATCGGCAGGATATTGTTGTAGCCGATCTGATGGCCGAGCAGCAGCAGCGCCGGAATACCCTCCTTCAGGTTCATCAGCACCGCCAGAATGTTGATTTCGACCAGCAGGCCCGGCCGGTGAAACAGCCATGCGCCGCAGATGAACAGCGCCAGTGTCATGAAGGTGGTAATCATATGCGCGAGATAGAGCGTAAAGGCACGTTTTGCCGCCTTGACCGCCATCTTCAGCCGGTTGCCCGGCCGGAACCCGGAACCATAGGCAAGGCCGACGGCAATGCCCGAGATCAGCACGAAGGCCTCGGCAGCATCCGAGAAGCCGAAATTCTTCGTCGTCACATATTCGAAGATCTGTCCGGGAACATGATTGATGAAGATCATGATCAGCGCCACGCCGCGCAAGACGTCGAGCCTGGTGTCACGCATCGGCGCAGTTGCGGATAGGGAACTGCGCCCGGTGACAATGGCTTCGGTCGGCGTGCTAGCCATGGGTCTCTCCTTATTATCCGATTTGCAAACGCGACGACGGCCAAAAGGGTTCCGTTTTGGCCGTCGCGAATCGCCGTGTTTTTCAGCGTGGAGAACGCTGTTATCCGAGCGGATATCCCTCTTCGGGATCGGTGACTTCGCAGCCGTTGATAGACAGAGTGTAGCCGCTGTCATTGGACGCTTTTGAGACCGAAATGCGGTATTTGTCGCCGCCCTGTTCCACCTCTGCCGCAAAACCGTCCCATTCCGACGGGAGCGACGGCCGCACGTAGAGCCGGTCGCCCTTCAGCCGGATGCCGAGGATGCCCTCGACGGCGGCGCGGTAGAGCCAGCCGGCAGAGCCGGTATACCAGGTCCAGCCGCCGCGCGATGTATAGGGCTCATGACCATAAACGTCGGCCGCCACGACATAGGGTTCGACGCGGTATTGCTCCGCCGAAGCCTTGTCGAGCGCATGGGTGATCGGGTTGAGGATCTGGAAGCAGCGCAACGCGTCGTCGCCCCGCTTCAGTTCCGCCAGCGCCATCACCACCCAGGTAGCGGCATGGGTATATTGCCCGCCATTTTCGCGCACACCCGGCGGGTAGGCCTTGATATAGCCGGGATCCCTGGCGGAGTTGACGAAAGGCGGCGTGAACAGCCGGATGATGCGGGCATCCTCGTCGACCAGCTGATCGAGCACGGCATCCATCGCCTTTACGGCGCGGGCCGGATCCCCCTCTCCCGACAGCACGCTCCATGACTGCGCAATCGAATCGATCCGGCATTCCGGGCTTTCCCTGGAGCCGAGCAGCGCGCCGTCGTCGAACGTGCCGCGGCGATAGTAGCCGCCGTCCCAGGCCGCAGTTTCGAGCGCCTTCTTCAGCTCGGTCAGATGCGCCGACCAGCGCTCTGTGCGGGCCGTGTCGCCGCGTTCTTCGGCATAGGGAATGAAGGAGCGCAAGGCGCCTGCCAGGAACCAGCCGAGCCAGACGCTGGTGCCGCGCCCGCCGATGCCGACGCGGTTCATGCCGTCGTTCCAGTCGCCGCCAAGGAACAGCGGCAGGCCGTTTGCTCCCTTGCGGGCGATGGCGAGATCGAGCGCCAGCGCCGCGTGCTCGTAGACGCTCGCCTTATCCTCGGAAATCTCCGGCCGGTAGAAGGAGTCGTGCTGGCCTTCGAGCAGAGCCGGTCCCTCCAGGAAGGCGATCTCCTCGTCGAGCACGCTCTTATCGCCGGTAACGGTGCAATAATGATGGATCGCGTAAGCGAGCCAGACGACATCGTCCGAAATCAATGTGCGCACGCCGGCACCCGTTCCCGGCAGCCACCAATGCTGCACGTCGCCTTCGCGGAATTGGCGCGAAGCGGCATTCAGGATCTGCCCGCGGGCAAGCGAGGGTTCGTGCAGCACGAAGGCCAGCGTGTCCTGCAGCTGATCGCGGAAGCCGAAGGCGCCGCTTGCCTGGTAGAAGGCGGTGCGGGCCATGATCCGGCAGCCGAGGCTCTGATAGGGCAGCCAGGTGTTGACGAGATTGTTCATCCCGCGATCCGGCGTCGATATCTGCAGCCTGCCGGTAAAATCCCGCCAGAAGGCCCGGTTCGTCTCGACGGCATCGTCGAACGAAACTTTGCGGATATCGGCGATGATGCTGCGCGCTTCGTCCTCCGTCGGGGTATCGCCAAGGAAGAAAGTAAAGTCGCGCTCCTCGCCGGCGGCAAGCTGGACGTCGATCGCAAGGGCTGCGGCCGGATCGCCGTCGAGGTCGGCCGTGCCGGAAAGCGAGGCGGCAGAGATCACGGCCTGCGGCGCTTGGATCGTTCCCGCCTTGCCGACGAATTCGCGACGGCTTGCCGAGAAGCTCGAAAGCGCCTCGCTCGCCGCGAAGAAGGCGGTGCGGTTGGAATAATCGATGCTGTAGGGATTGCTGGCAAACAGCGCCCCCGTCTCCTCGTCGTGTTTCGACAGGATGAAGGGCGCGGTGCGTGCCGCATTGCTGCCGAGGATCCACTCGACGTAACCGTAGAGACGCAGCCTGCGGCTGGTCGAACCGGTGTTGCGCAGGCGCAGGCGCTGCAGTTTCACCGGCCTTTCGCGGTCGATCGTCTGCGTCAGCTCCAGCGCGATATCGTGCTGAACGCTGGAGAAAACGGAATAGCCGAGCCCGTGGCGGGCTTCGAAACGGATGTCCGGCCGGCGGGAAAGCGCTGCGAACGGTGTCATGACCGCACCGCTGTCGAGATCGGCGAGATAGAACGCCTCGCCCGACCGGTTGATCACCGCATCGTTCGACCAGGAGGTCAGCTGATAGTCGCGCGAATTGGCGCTCCAGGTGAAGCCCGCGCCCTCGGCCGAGACGTGGAAGCCGAACCTGTCATTGGAGATAACATTGATCCAGGGCTGCGGCGTCGCGTGGCCTCCGGGCAGACGAACGATATATTCGCGTCCGTCACGGGCAAAGCCGCCGATGCCGTTCCAGAAGTCGAGATCGCCCTCTTCCTCGATGACGACGGCGGGCACGGCGGGTGGCGGCACCGGCGCGACGCGCTTGACCGGGACCTTGTTGCGCTCGGCCCGTTCCATCTCCTGCAGTTCCTCCTTGGAGGGGGCAAACAGGGCGACGGCGCGGTTGATCTGGTCGACCACCTTGCCGTTCTTCGTATGCAGCGTGACGCGGGAAGCCGCGATCAGCGCGTGATAGGTGCTCTCCTCCATCAGGTCCTTGCGAACCGCAAAGATATGTTGGCGCAAGCCGTCGGCTTGGCCCATTCGGCGCACGTTTTCGCACATGGCGTCGAGCGCATGCTGCATGTCCTGCGCATAGGAAGAGGCGCGTTCGTTCATGATGACGAGATCGGCGGTGACGCCGCGCGAGCGCAGATATTCCTGCGCCAGCAGCGCCTCGCGGGCGATTTCGAGATCCATGTCGTCGTTGATGCGCAGCGTGAAGATCGGGAAGTCGCCGGAGATCGCCAGCGGCCACAGCGCCGATTGCGACTGCAGGCCGGCCTCGACGGTCGCTTCATCCTTGCGCAGCTGCATGTCGGGATAGACGAGGTAGCGGCCGAGATGCTGGAAGGCCGCCGCCTGCTGCGAGGTGACGCCGACGTGACGCATCTGCACCTGCGTGCGCGTCCAGGCCTGGACCAGTTCGTGGGTGAAGGCGTCGGGATGACGGTAGCGATTGACCGCCTTGTCCACTTCGTCGCGGCTCGGCGCTGCGATCGTCCAGAAGATGACACTGACTTTCTTGCCGGCCGGCACGCGGACGGTGCGGCGCAGCGACATCACCGCATCGAGCATGAAGCCGTCGCTGCCGGAAAGCGTCGCCCCCGGATCGAAGGCCGCCGCATTGGCAAGACTGCGGCCGCGGCCGATAAACTTGCGGCGGTCGGTCTCGAATTCCGTATGGCGGGTGTCGCCGGCATTGTCGACGATCAGATGGGCGATGCTGATGTTCGGCTCGTTCGGATCGCGCTTGTTGCGTTCGGCGCGGATGACGTCGCCGCGCTTGCCGATCTCGGTCTTGACGAACATGCGGGCGAACGCCGGATGCGCATTGTCGGTATCGTCGGAGGTGATCACCGGTTCGAGATAGGAGGTGACTTCGATGAAACGGTCTTCCGTACCCATGTTGAGCAGGGTGACGCGGCGGGCCTCGGCATCATGCTCGGTCGCGATGATGCATTCCACCTCGCTCGTCAGGTCGCCGACCGTCTTGGTGAACTGCGCCTTCTCGTCGGCGAATTCGACCTTGATCGCTTCGCCTTCGACACCCTTCGGCTCCGATGTCGTCGACCACCATTCGTTCGTGGCGGTATCGCGCAGGAAGATGAAGCTGCCCCAGCGGTCTTCGGTCGGATCGGCTTTCCAACGGGAAACGGAAAGGCCGTTCCAGCGGGAATAACCGGCGCCTGTCGCCGTCAACATCAGCGAATAATGGCCGTTCGACAGGAATACGAGTTCGCGGTCGCGTGACGCCGGATCGCTGATCTTCCTGATCTCCGGCCGCAGCAGATCCTCCTGGATGCTGGCCGGTGTGTCGGATTCATGCTTGCCGCTCATCACCGGAATGTCGCGCGGCGCCTTTTCCTGCAGCAGAAGCTCCGCCGCCTCGATGACCGGATCGGCGTGGAAGAGTTCGCGCAGATGGCCGTTGAAGGCGACGTTGGCGACGGCTGCGATCGACATGCCGTGATGGTGGGCATAATAATTATAGACCACGGCGCATTTCTTGCCTTCCGGCACGCGCGTCGGCGTAAAGTCGACGGCATCGTGGAAGCCGAATTTGCCGAGCGCACCGACCTTGCGCAGCCTCTGCAGATTTTCGAGCGCGCCCGGCGGGTCGTACTGGCTGGCGAGCAGCGAGGCGTAGGGCGCTATGACGGCATTGTGGCCGAGGCCACGCTTCAGGCCGAGTGTCGGGACGCCGAAATTCGTGTACTGATAGTTGAGGTTATGGTCGCGGGCATTGAAGGCCGCTTCCGAAATGCCCCACGGAATGCCGAGCTTGCGGGCGTAATTCATCTGTTCGACGACGACCAGATTGTTGGTCTGGTTGAGAATGCCTCCGCCGCGCTCCTGCATGACGAGCGGCGGCATCAGATATTCGAACATCGAGCCGGACCAGGAGACCAGCGCGCCGCGCGACCCCACAGGCACGACCTGGCGGCCGAGACGGTACCAGTGCTCCGTCGGCAGATCGCCCTTGGCGATGCCGAACAGGCTGGTCAGGCGGCATTCCGAGGCGAGAAGGTCGTAGCAAGCCTGGTCGAGTTCACCGCTTTCGACGCGGTAGCCGATCGACAACAGGCGCCGCTCCGGCCGGAACAGGAAGCCGAAATCCATTGAGAAAGCCAGATCGCGGGCCTTGTCGCGCAACGCCACCAAGCGCGGCCTCAACGCATCGACCTTGGAAAGGTCGAAAGTGCTGTCTGAAATATGCGCCTCGCAGACCTTCACCAGGGATGCCGCCCATTGGGTGACCTCTTCGCTCTGTTTCGACTTGACCTCATGGTCGAGATTGGCGGCGAGCTTCTCGATATCGCGGGCAAGAACGGCGAGGTTGATGATGCGGATCGAGGCGAATTCATGCTCGCGCTTGACGGCGGCAAGCGCGTTCTGGAAACCGACGATGCGCTCTTCCAGGCGCCGGCGCAGCGGCCGCACGGTCTTGCGGTCATCCGGCAGGTCCGCCAGCACTTCGCCGAGAATGCCGGCCGTGTCGCCGACGCCGTCGAGATTGCCCTGCATATGGGCGGAGGGCGCCTCGGCCCAGTTGCGGCAGGCCGACGAAATGGCGATCAGATGACCGGCGAGATTGCCGCTGTCGACGGCCGAGACATAACGCGGCCCGAGCGTCTGCAGCGTATCGGTGTGATACCAGTTGAACAGATGGCCGCGGAATTTCTCCATTCTGTCGATCGTCGAAATCGTCTGCTCCAGCCGATCGAGCGTCTCCTCGAAGGAGAACCAACCGAATTGCCGGCCGGAGACGACGGAGAGCAAATAGACGCCGATATTGGTTGGCGAGGTGCGCGCCGCGACGATCACATGCGGCGTTTCCTGGATATTGTCAGGCGGCAGATAGTTCTGCTCGGCGGTGGTGAAGGTCTCGAAATAACGCCAGGTGCGCCGGGCGATCTTGCGCAGTTCGCTCGACACCGAATCGGCGACCTCGAGCCGGTCCTCGGTCTCCGCCGACTGGCTGACATACCAGGCGACAACAGGCGACAGGATCCACAACAGCGCGAAGGGTATGCCGACGACGAAGGCGTTGTCGCCGGGCAGGGCGGCAAAACCAAGGGCCAGCAGCGCCAGCACCGGCGCATGCCACATCGCCTTGTAGTAGGAAATCAGTGTCCCCTGGCCGCCGGCCTGAACGCTGGCGGCGGTCCGCCATTGCAGCATCAGCTTGCGGCTGACGAACAGACGGTAGAGCGACCGGCCGATCGCATCGGCCATCATGGCGGCGGAATCGGCGATGAAGACGATCCGCAGAGCAACCTGGGCATTGGCGGCCGTGATATCGGACCAGACGGTATAGAGATGGGCGCGGGCGACGATATCGCTGGTGCGCGGAATGATACCGTTGATCAGCGACAGCGTCGGCGCGACGAAGAGGCAGAAGATCAGCAGAATCTGCCAGATAAGCGCGCCGAGCGGGCCCATAAAATACCAGCCGAGCACGGAGGCGAAGAACCAGGCGATCGGCGTCAGCGAGCGGCGCAGATTGTCGAACATCTTCCAGCGGCCGAGTGCTGTGACGCCGTATTTCGGATTGAACATATAAGGCAGCAGCTGCCAGTCGCCGCGCGCCCAGCGATGCTGGCGCGAGGTTTCGACCTCGTATCGGATCGGGAAATCCTCCACCAGTTCGAGATCGGTGACCAGCGCGCAGCGCGCCATCGAGCCTTCGAGAAGATCGTGGCTGAGCACGGAGTTTTCGTCGATCCGGCCCTTCAGCGAGGCTTCGAAGGCATCGACATGATAGAGGCCCTTGCCGGTGAAGGTGCCTTCGCCGGCGAGATCCTGATAGACGTCGGACACGGTGAAGACGTAAGGGTCGAGGCCGCGATTGATCGAAAAGACGCGCTGGAAGACCGACGCGTCCTTGCCCGTCGTCAGCGACGGGGTCACGCGCGGCTGCAGCACGCCGTAGCCGCTTTCGACACGGCCGGTTTTCGGGTTGATGACCGGGCGGTTGATCGGATGATAGAGCTTGCCGACGAGCTTGGTGACGGCATCGCGCATCAGGCGCGTATCGGCATCGAGCGTCATGACATATTGCACATTGGCCGGCACGGTGTTGGCGCCCGGCAGATAGGTCGTGTCGCGGTCGCCGCGCAGCAGCATGTTCAGCTCGTGCAGCTTGCCGCGTTTACGTTCCCAGCCCATCCACACACCTTCGGACGGATTGTACAGGCGGCGGCGATGCAGCAGATAGAAACGCGTCTTGCCATCATAGGCATAACGGGCGGAAAGATTGGCGATCTCGCGCCTGGCATAATCGAGAACCTCGAGATCGGCGGGCGTTTCCTCAGCCTCGCTGTCCGGCCAATCGCTGAGCAGCGCGAAATAGAGTTCGCCGCGCGGATTGGCGAGATAATGCACTTCGAGATTGCGCACGTGATCGTCAACGCTGTCGCGGTTCGAGATCAGGCAGGGAACGACGAGCAGTGTGCGGGCATCCTCCGGAATGCCTTCCTTGAACTCGTAGCCGACAAGGCGCGCGGGCGTCACGAAGAAGGAAAGCACGGTGTTGAAGAGGCCCGTCGCCCCCTCCGACGCGGGCAGTGAGAACATGATCAGCAGCAGGGCGATTTCGATCGGCCCCATGCCGGCATTGGCCATGAATCGGCCGACGACCGCCATGGCGATGATCGTCAAAAGCATGACGGGCACGGCAATTGCCAGCCAGTTGAACCGGCGCACCGCGCGCACGAAATGTTGGGTGACTGTCGGGCGATAGTTCGCCCGCGCCTCGAGCTTCGGCCGCTGGGCGCCGGACAGGAATCCGCCGACATTCGGTTCATGCGGCTGCGGCTCGTCGGAGGCCTTGGCGGCATCCGTCATGTCGAGCGCCAGCTGGGCAATTTCCATTTCCGTCAGCGGCGAGCGTTTGGCCAGCTTTTCGATCTGCTTGCGGTATTTATTGCGCGAGCCGGAATCGAGAATGCCGTAATCAGAATGCTCCCAGAGCAACTTGTCGACATGGCTGACCTGCTCGACCCAGACCGACCATTCGGCATCGTCGATCTCGCGAAGGCTGCGGATGATGTTGCCCATCGTCACGTTGCCGGAAGAGAGACGGCTGTGTTCGGCCGTCGTCGCCTCTTCGGTGTTGCGGCCAAGCTCTTCCAGCCGCTCGTCGAGCCAGGTGATCGCAAGGCTCGACGTCTGCGAGCCGTCACGCATGCGATAGAGGAACTGCGTCGAGAAGGTATTGTCCTCGGCAAGCGGTTCCAGCGTCTTCAGATAGGCGGCCGCCGCGGCCGGATCGGTCAGGCGCACCAATTCGTCGGCCGCCTCGTTGGCGCGGCGGCGCAGGCGGCGGCTGGCTTCGACACGGCTGGAAATGCGGCGAAGATTTTCCACGAGCACGTAACGCACAAGCGAAGGCAACGCCCACAGTTCGCCGATCCTCAGCGTCTCGCTGGCCTGAAAACCGTCGACCAGCGCCGTCAGGCTTTCCTGCGAGATCGTGCTGTGGGTGTGAGCGACATAGAGCCAGGCCAGCACGAGGGTGCGCGGCACCTCGACACCGCCGACCACCATAGTCGGCAATTCGCGATAGAAGCGGCGGGGGAAGTCGCGCCGCACCTCCTGGATCGCCTCTTCGACGATATAATGATTGTCCAGCAGCCATTCCGCCGCAGGTGTGATCGTCTCTCCTGCCTCTACGTCGGTCGCCGTGGTCCGGTAGACGCGCAGAATTTCCTTCTCGTTTTCCTTGTGACGCGCGAAGAAGTCGAAGGGAGCGAAAGCCGGCAGCCGGTCGACGCCGCCGCGGGCGACCGTATTGCCGATCGCCTTGATGTCCTCGATGGCAAGATAGGTCGAGCGGATCGAATCATTGTGATCGATCTGCTTCGTCTCGGGTTCGCGCGGAAGGCTCGGAGAAAGATTTGAAATAGACATGGGTTCGGTTCTGGATCCAAACGAAGTTATGGCTGTTTTGCTCAGCCTTTTGCACTGCTTATCATGACTGCTACATGAACGGAGCCCGTTTCTTCGAAGATCGATGAAGCCGGGATAAATGACGCTTGGGCCAAGCGATGCGAACGGGTTAAGCCCCGGTCCAGGGCGCGGCCCGACGGGTGATCAAGACCATCGATACCCTCTCCGCGAAAGCCATGTCGAAAATTGGACACTATCGGGATAATTCAAGTCAAGAGGCATGAGCGGCGCGCCCGGCGCGCTTGAGACGTGCATGAACGACACAATGCCCGCCCCGGTTCCGGCAATGCAAAAGCTCTTCGATTTTGGGAGAAGACGCGCGATCTCGGGTGGCATCATCGGTTCGAAAACGCCGACATGCAGACAAAAGATCAGAAATGCGTCCCACGAGTAAGTTCGATGCGGCCGCTCGTGATGAAATGAAGACCTACAGAAGAAAAAAGGGGATCGGATACCGATCAACCAGGCGAAAACCGCCGCAACGCCGGCATTCGCCGGCGTCTAACATTCGCCGATCAGCCGACGACGCCGCAAACCATGGCCACGACGAACAGGAATGCCGCGGTGAAGATGGCTCCATGGAGCATCGTTTGAAGCCTGTGGCGTGTGGTCAGCGGCTTCTTGGTCTCTACGGAACCGTATTGGTTCACGTGAGCATGCGAAATACCCAGATCTGCCATATGTCGCCTCCGTTGTTTTTAAGCGGCCGGTTGTGCGGCTCGCGTTGATATTCTTATATTCTCTATCAAGTAGGTAGAGATAAATTTCCGTCCAGAGCGAACGAAAGAGAAAATTCAACCAGCCCTTTCAGCAGCCTGTCTTTTTAGCAGTCCGCATTTTAGCAGACTGTGCGCCATGCCCAGATCCACGAACGCTCGACGCTGTCCTCGGTCTGAGACGGGTTGGCGGGGATCTCGATCAGCCGACGATCCTTTTCCGCAGGAATGGAGGCCGAAACCTGTTCCCGGCGATCGGCTTTCACGGGAGGATCGAGGTAGCCCATGGTCATCCCACCGAGAAAGAACATGCCTCAACCTCCATCGATCACGAAAGCTAACAATCGTTAACAGGATCATGACAGAAGCGGGGCAGCTGTCAATAGTCTAGTTGAATGGTCGTCTTTTAGGGAAATCTTATCCTTAACGCCGCCGCTGGTCTTTTCTTTTCAACGCGCTGAAAAGATTGGCTTTCAGGCTTTGACGAACCCCTTGCTGGCGATCATCAAATTTCTCGTGTAGTCCTCATGAACCGCACCCTCCGCCAGTTCCCGGGAGCTCAGCCGCTCGACGACGGCGCCGTTGCGCATCACCGCCAGCCTTTCGCACATATGGGTGACGACGCCGAGATCATGGCTCACCATCACGAAGGTGAGCTTGCGGTCGCGCCGGATCTGCTCCAGCAGGTTCAGCACCTCGGCCTGCACCGAGGCGTCGAGCGCCGAGGTCGGCTCGTCGAGCAGCAGGATCGACGGCTCGACGATCAATGCCCGGGCGATCGCCACGCGCTGCCGCTGGCCACCCGAGAGCTGGTGCGGATAGCGGAAACGGAAACCATTGCCGAGGCCGACCTCGTCGAGGGCGCGTTCGATGCGCCTCTCGCTGTCGTCAATATCATGGATTGCCAGCGGCTCGAGCAGAAGCCGGTCGATGGTCTGGCGCGGATGCAGCGAACCATAGGGATCCTGAAAGACCATCTGCACGCGGCGATAGAAGGTTTTACTGCGCTTCGAACCCCTCAGCGCTTCGCCATCGATGCGGATCGCCCCGCTGCTGATCGGTGCAAGGCCGGCGACAGCGCGCAGCAAGGTCGATTTTCCCGAACCGGATTCACCGACGAGGCCAAAGGATTCGCCGCGTTCGACCGCAAGGCTGACATCCTTCAGCGCATGAAATTCATCGTAGACGACGCTGAGATTGTCGATCTCCAGAGCTGCGATCATGCCGCCCACTCCGGCCTGCGGTCGAGCACCGACAGCGGATGACGGTTCGAGCCGATCTCGGGCATGCAGTTCAGCAGTCCTTGCGTATAGGGATGCTGCGCATGTTTGAGATCGGCGGCCGCGAGCTCCTCGACGATTTTTCCGGCATACATGACGATCACCCGGTCGCAGAAGGAGGAAACCAGCCTGAGATCATGGGAAACAAAGATCAGCCCCATGCCGCGCTCCGCCACCAGCCTGTCCATGATTCTGAGCACATCGAGCTGCACCGTCACGTCGAGCGCCGAGGTCGGCTCGTCGGCAATCAGCAGTTCGGGCCCGGCAATCAGCATCATGGCGATCATCGCCCGCTGCCCCATGCCGCCCGAAACCTCGTGCGGATGCAGGTCGAAGACCCGTTTCGGGTCGCGGATCTGCACCGCTTCCAGCATGGCGAGCGCCCGCTCGCGCGCCTCCGCCTTGCCGACTTTTTCATGCGTGCGCAAGGTTTCGCAGATCTGCCGCCCGATCGACATGACCGGGTCGAGCGAATATTTCGGATCCTGCAGGATCATGGCGATGCGCTTGCCGCGCAGCCTGCGCCTTTCGCCGGTGGAGGCTTTGATGAGGTCGATGCCGTTGAAGTCTAGCCTGTCGGCGGTGACAACGCCGTGTTTCGGCGTCAGGCCCATGATCGCCCGGCCGGTCTGCGACTTGCCGGAGCCGGATTCGCCGACGATGCCGAGCCTTTCCTTGCCGAGCGTGAAGGAGACGCCGCGCACGGCCTCGATCACCCCGGTGCGCGTGGGATAGCTGACCTTGAGATTGTCGACCGTCAGAAGTGTCGTCACTGGCCGGCCTCCTTCGGATCGAGCGCGTCGCGCAGGCCGTCGCCGAGCAGATTGAAACCGAGGCTGACGATGAGGATGGCGATGCCGGGCATGGCTGCGACCCACCATTGATCGAGAATGAAACGCCGTCCCGAGGCGATCATCGCCCCCCATTCCGGCAGCGGCGGCTGCGCCCCGAGGCCAAGGAAGCCGAGACCGGCCGCCGTCAGGATGATGCCCGCCATGTCGAGCGTCACGCGCACGATCAGCGAGGAAATGCAGAGCGGCATGACATGGCGCAGGATGATGCGGAACGGCGAGGCGCCCATCAGCTTCACCGCCGAGATATAGTCGGAGCGCCGGACTGTCAGCGTCTCGGCGCGGGCAATGCGGGCATAGGGCGGCCAGGATGTGATGGCGATGGCGATGATCGCGTTCTGAATGCCAGGGCCGAGCGCGGCGACGAAGGCGAGCGCCAGCACCAGCTTCGGAAAGGCGAGAAAAATATCGGTGATGCGCATCAGCGTCGCATCGACCCAGCCTCCGGCATATCCGGAAACCGTGCCGACGATCAGGCCGATCGGCGCCGAGATAACGGCGACGAGCACGATGACGAGCAGCGTCAAACGCGATCCGTAGATCAGCCTCGAAAAGATATCGCGGCCCTGGTCGTCGGTGCCGAGCAGGTATTCAGCCGTTCCCGGCGGCAGCAGCCGTGCATTGCGCAGATCGCCGACGACGGGATCATGCGTGGCGATGAGATTGGCGAAGGCGGCGACGAAAAGCAGCGCGACGATGATCAGCAGGCCGACGACGGCAAGCCGGTTGGCCGTGAACTGCCGCCAGGTGACGTAGGCGCGGCCAAGACGCGCCTGCAGACGCGATTGCGGCCGGTCGGACAACAACCATTCGCGGCGGCTCATCGCAGGAGATGGGCTGGCGGGAGCGGTCATCGGTTTCGCGTCCTCGGGTCGAGCGTCCGGTAGAGAAGATCGGACAGAAGGTTGATGCCGATGAAAACAGTGCCGATGACGATGGTGCCGCCGAGCACGGCGTTCATATCGGCGTTCTGCAGTGAATTGGTGATGTAAAGCCCGATGCCGGGCCAGGAGAAGACGGTCTCGGTCAGCACCGATCCTTCGAGCAGGCCGGCATAGGAAAGCGCGATGACGGTGACCAGCGGCACGGCGGCATTGCGCAGCGCGTGGCCCCAGATCACCCGCGTTTCCGAAAGCCCTTTGGCGCGCGCGGCGACGATATATTCCTGGGAAAGCTCGTTCAGCATGAAGCTGCGCGTCATGCGGCTGATATAGGCGAGCGAGAAATAGCCGAGCAGCGATGCAGGCAGGATGATGTGGCGAAAGACGTCGTAGAAGACGTCCCATTGACCCTGCCAGGCACTATCTAGCAGATACAGGCCCGTGATCGGCGTGAACGTATATTCGAAAACGATGTCGATGCGGCCGGGAAATGCCACCCAGCGCAGCTGCGCATAGAAGATGACGAGCGAAATCAGCGCCAGCCAGAAGATCGGCACCGAATAACCGACGAGGCCGACGACGCGCACCACCTGGTCGGCGATGCTGCCGCGGCGCACGGCGGCGAGAACGCCGAGCGGCACGCCGACGAAAGCGCCGATCAGCGTTCCGAGCGTCGCAAGCTCGATGGTTGCCGGCAGGACGCGGCGGATATCGACCATGACGGGATTGGTCGTCAGCACCGAATTGCCGAAATCACCGGACAGGATACCTTTGATATAGATGAAGAACTGCTGATAGAGCGGCAGGTTGAAGCCCATTTCCTGGCGCACCCGCTCGACGACGTGGCTGGGCGCGCGGTCACCGAGAATGGCGAGCACGGGATCGATCGGCACGACGCGGCCGATGAAGAAGGTGACGGCCAGGAGGCCGAGATAGGTGGTGACGGCGGCAAACAGGAACCGCCCGGCAGCCTTTGTAAAGGCCCCTGCACGGCCCTTGCGGGGCCGCGCCTCCTGTGTTGTTTCGACGGTGCTCAAGCGATCGATCCTGCCGGACTATTCCTTGGCGATCGGACCGACGAAATTGGTGTCGAAGCTCGGACCCAGCTTGAAGTCCTTCAGGTTCTTGCGGTAGCCGGCCACTTCGGTCTGCTGGAAGATGAAGACGAAGGGGCTATTGGCCAGATATTTCTTCTGGATATCCTGATATATGGCGGCGCGCTTGGCGGCATCGCGTTCCAGCAGTGCGGCCTTCGCCTGTTTGTCGAGCTCCGGCGCTTCCCAGGCATTGCGCCATGCGAGCGTCTTCACCGTGCCGGCGTCGGAATTGTCGGGATTGCCGGTAAAGGTATCGGCATTGGAATTCGGGTCGAAATAATCCGAGCCCCACTGGCCGATATACATGTCGTGGGTGCGGGCGCGGTACTTGGTCAGCGTCTGCTTGCCGTCACCCGGGATGATTTCCATCTTCACGCCGGCCTGCGCCAGCGTCTGCTGCATGGATTCGGCGATCCCGGTCACCGGCTGCGTGTTGCGCACATCCATGGTGATCGAGAAACCATCGGGCACGCCGGCCTTGGCGAGCAGTTCCTTGGCCTTGGCGACATCGAGCTTGTAGGGATTTTCGTCGAGCGCGCCGAGCTGGCCCTTCGGCAGGAAGGTCTGGTGGATTTCGCCGATCCCCTTGATCAGCGTCGCGCCGATCGCATCATAGTCGACCAGGTATTTGAAGGCTTCCTGGACCTCGGGCTTCTTCAGGTTCTCGTTCTTGTTGTTGAGGCTGACATAATAGATCGTGCCCTTCGGCGCGCTCGTCGTCGCGAGATCGGCATTTTTGGAAACGGCGTCGATGTCGCCAGGCTCGAGGTTGCGGGCGATATCGATATCGCCGGCTTCGAGCGCCAAGCGCTGGGCAGCGCTTTCCTTCATATAGCGGTAGATGACGCGGTTGAGCTTCGCCTTGTCGTCGTAATAATTGTCGTTGCGTTCCAGAACGACCACTTCGTTGGCGCGCCATTCGCGCAGCTTGTAGGCACCGGAGCCGGCATAGCCTGTTTTCAGCCATTCATTGCCGAAATCATTGTCGTATTTGTGCTCGGCATCGGGTGTCACCGCCTTCACATGCTCCATCACCAGCTTCTTGTCGACGACGGAGGCAACCGTTGCCGTCAAGCAGTTGAGCACGAAGCTCGGCGCATAGGCCTTGTCGACGGTGAAGACGAAGGTGCCGGCATCGGCCGCCTTGGCCTTTTCGGTGACGTTGTCGCCGGTCAGGCCGAACTGGGTGAGGATGAAGGCCGGGCTCTTGTCGAGCTTGACGGCGCGCTCGAACGACCACGCGACGTCCTCGGCGGTGATCGGGTTGCCGGAAGCGAATTTCATGCCGGATTTAAGCTTGAACGTATAGGTCAGACCGTCATCGGAAACGCTCCAGCTCTCGGCCAGATCACCCTTCACCTTGGACGTGTCCTCCATGTCGAGACGGACGAGCAGGCTGTAGCTGTTGCTGGTGACTTCGGCGGTCGAAAGCTCGAACGCCTCGCCCGGATCCATCGTGATGATGTCGTCGATGGCAAAGCCCTCGACCAGCGTATCCTTGGGTGTCTCGGCGAAGGCGGCGGGTGCTGTCATCATCAGCAGCGAAAGAGCAGCCCCCGTGGAAAGCATGCGGAAATTGCGGCTGAGCTTGGTCATCATCATGGTCAGTTCCCCCTGTTTTGATTGATTACGAAGCGTTTTGTCGGTCCTGCCTCATTAAAACTATTGCCCATTCCTGGCACGTCCAGAGGTGCGCAACGCTTTAGGCGTCGTCCTCCCGCCAGGCTTGTGCGAGGATGCGAAGCCAATTTTCACGGGCAAGTTTCGTGAGATCGGCCTCACCATAACCAACCTCCCTGAGAGCGGCAATCAGCTTCTGATTGCCGCTGGCATCGCCGATTTCCTCAGGAATTGTGGCCCCGTCGAAGTCCGATCCGAGGCCCACGCAATCGATGCCGATGCGGTTCACCAGATAGTCGATATGGCGGATCATGTCGGCAAGCGGTGTATCGCTATCCGAGCGGCCGTCGGGACGCAGCATGGCGGTGGCATAATTGATGCCGACGAGCCCGCGGCTTTCGCGGATCGCATCGAGCTGCCTGTCGGTCAGATTGCGCGCGACCGGCGTCAATGCGTGGGCATTGGAATGGCTGGAGACCAGCGGCTGGTCGGTCGTCTTCGCCACGTCCCAAAAGCCCTTTTCGGTGATATGGGCCAGGTCGACCACGATGCCGAGACGATTGCATTCCCTGACCAGCGCGAAGCCGGCATCGGTAAGACCGGGCGCCGTGTCCGGCGACATGGGGAAGGCGAAGGGCACGCCGTAACCGAAGACATTGTGCCGGCTCCAGACCGGCCCGAGCGACCGCAGCCCGGCTGCGTAGAACACCTCGAGCGCCGCAAGATCGGCGCCGATAGCCTCGCAGCCTTCCATATGCAGGACGGCGGCAAAAATATTGTCGGCCATGGCGCCGCAGATATCTTTTACCGTCCGGCAGAGCCGCCAGGCGCCGGCCTGGTCGAGCCGCAGCGCGATCGCGGCCATTTCAGTGGCAATGGCAAGGGAAGGGAGCGGATCGAGAGGGGCCGCCATCGGCGTGATATAACGGCCTTCGGCATCCGGATCGGCAAAGACCAGATCGCCGGAGGGAATATAGATGGCGCAAAGACCGCCTGAAAGGCCACCCTCCCTGGCCCGGCGCGCATCGATATGCCCGACCGTCGTGCCGTCTGCAAATTCCGCGATCGGATCGCTGCCGTCTTTTGAATGTGTCCAGAGTCGAAGGAGAACGTCGTTGTGGCCGTCAAATACGAATTGCATCTGTCTTCCTGCGCTGCCCGAGCGGGAAGACCAGAATAGAAAAGCTGACGGAATTCGCCACCTCTTTTTTATAAATCCGTTCTCGCGCTCTAAAAACGGAACGGGGGCCGAAGCCCCCGCGAAAACAATTCGGATCGCACTATCTGAGATCAGTGCTTGCGGCGCTTCTTTTGGCGGTAGACGTCGATGACCACAGCCGCGACGATGATCAGACCTTTGACGATCTCCTGGTAATAGGCGTCGATCCTAAGGAAGGTGAAACCTGATGTCATGACCCCGAGGATGATGGTGCCGATGACGGTGCCGGTGATGCGCCCGACGCCGCCGGTGAGCGAAGTGCCGCCGATGACGGTCGCGGCGATCGCATCGAGTTCATATCCGACGCCCATGCTGGCCTGCGCGGTTTCGGCGCGTGCCGCCGTGACGATGCCGGCCAAGCCGGCCAGCAATCCGGCGATCACATAGACCTTGACGAGATGCGCCTCGATGTTGATGCCGGAAACGCGTGCCGCCTGCGGGTTGGCGCCGATGGCATAGGTGAACTTGCCGTAACGGGTGTAGCGCAGCGCGATGTGAAAGATCAGCGCAACGACCAGGAAGACGACGACCGGCCACGCCTTGGTGCCGATGAAGTGAAACTGCTCGGTGATCCCGGAAACCGGCTGTCCCTTCGTATACCACTTCGCGACACCGCGGGCCGAAACGAACATGCCGAGCGTTGCAATGAACGGCGGGATTTTCGTGTAGGCGATGAGCGCGCCGTTGGCGAGACCGGCGGCCGCCCCGATCAGCAGCCCGATCATGATCGGCACGAAAGCCGGCAGGTCGGTCAGTGACGGAAAGACCGCCCGTCCCCAGGTCGACGATTGGGCGAAGCTCGTGGCGATCATCGCCGTCATGCCGACGACCGAGCCGGATGACAGGTCGATACCGCCGGTGATGATGACCTGGGTGACGCCGACGGCGATGATGCCGATGACGGAGACCTGCAGGATCATGATCGTCAGGCGCTGCGAATTCATCAGGAAGCTTTGGCCGATGAACATCCAGCCGAGCGCTTCATAGATGAGCGCGATGCCGACAAGCACGAGGAAAATGCTGAGCTCGGTCGGCAAACGCCGCCGCCGTTGCCGGGTTGCGAGCGGAGCCGCGCCCTCTGCTGCCTTGGTACTCATGTCAAACCTCCCTTGGGCGATGACGGACGGCGCATCACTGCGCAGCCAGCTCCATCACCTTGATCTGCGTTGCTTCATCGCGATTGAGGAAACCGGTCACGCGTCCCTCATGCATGACCATGATGCGGTCGCTCATCCCGAGAACCTCGGGCATCTCGGATGAGATCATGATAACCGCCACGCCGTTTCGCGCCATTTCGGTCACCAGCCGGTGGATTTCCGCCTTGGCGCCGACATCGATGCCGCGCGTCGGCTCGTCGAGGATGAGGATCCGCGGATTGGTGAGCAGCCAGCGCCCGATCAGCACCTTCTGCTGATTGCCGCCCGAAAGATTCTCCACCCGCTCGTAGAGATTGGGGGTTTTCACCCGCAGCTTTTTTGCCATGTCTTCGCAGGTCGCCTCGATGGCACCCTGCTGCACGAAGCCGCCCTTGACGTATCTGTCCTGCAGCACGGCGATCTGCATGTTCTCGAGAATATCGAGGATCAGCAGACAGCCGGTATCCTTGCGGTCCTCGGTCAGGAACGCCATCTGGTGGCGGATGGCCTCGGTCGGCGAAGAAATCGTCACCGGCTTGCCGTAGAGCTCGATCGAGCCGGAGCTTGCCGGCGTCACGCCAAACAGCGTTTCGGCGACATTCGACCGCCCAGAACCGACCAGGCCGGCCACGCCGAGGATCTCGCCCGCCCGCACCTCGAAGGAGACGTTCTTGAAGACACCGTTGAGGCAAAGATCCTTGACCGAGAGCATGACCTCGCCGATCGGCACCTCTTCCTTGGGGAACATCTGGGTGATCTCGCGCCCGACCATCATGCGGATGATGTCGTCGCGGGTCACATCGGTGGAGGCATGCGTGCCGATATAACGGCCGTCACGAAAGACGGAGAACTCGTCGGCGATCTCGAAAAGCTCGTTCATCTTGTGGGTGATGTAGACGATGCCGATGCCCTGCGCCCTGAGGTCGCGGATAATGCGAAAGAGGTGCTCGACCTCGCGCTCGGTCAGCGCCGAAGTCGGCTCGTCCATGATCAGCACGTCGGAATTATAGGAAACCGCCTTGGCGATCTCGACCATCTGCCGGTTGGCGACCGACAGGTACCGGACCTCGATATCGGGATCGATGTCGATATTCAGCCGGGCAAACAGCTCTTCGGTCATGCGATGCATGACGCCGTGATCGACGAAGCCGAAGCGGTTCTTCGGTTCGCGGCGGATCCAGATATTTTCGGCGACCGTCATGAACGGCATCAAGTTCAGTTCCTGATGAATCATGGCAATGCCGTTCTCCAGCGCGTCGAGCGGAGATTTCAGCTGGATCTCTATGCCTTTCAGGCGGATATCGCCTTTATCGGGTATGTAGATGCCGGCGAGGATCTTCATCAGCGTCGATTTGCCGGCGCCGTTTTCGCCCATCAGCGCATGCACGGAGGCGCGCTTCAGCCGGAACTGCACGTCGTCGAGGGCGACGACACCGGGAAATTCCTTGCGAACGCCCTCGGCGCTCAACAGATATTCCGCATTCGGGACTGCGCCGCTCGCGCGCACGGCGGCCATGGTTGTCGGGCTGACGGCCATATCATCTCCTCCGGACAGGCGAAAAGGATGCGGGCAAAGCCCGCATCCGGTTTGGCGTTCGCCTCAGTTCTTGGTGACGAAGTCCTTGACGTTTTCAGGCGTGACGAGCTGGAAGGGAATATAAACCTTCTTCTCGGTCTTTTCGCCCTTGGCGAGCTTGAGCGCCGTGTCGAGCGAACCCTTGCCCTGGCCGGCGGCATCCTGGAACACCGTGACGTCGAGATCGCCTGCCTGCATGGCGGCAAGCGCGTCCTGCGTGGCGTCGACACCACCGACGACGACCTTGGTCATGTCCTTGCCGGCTGCCTTCAGCGCCTGGATGGCGCCGATCGCCATTTCGTCGTTGTTGGAGATGACGGCGTCGAATTCGATGCCGCTGGAGAGCCAGTTGGTCATCAGGTCGGCGCCTTGGGTACGATCCCAGTTGGCCGTCTGCTCTTCGACGATCTCTAGGCCCTTGCATTCATCGGTCTTGATGACGTCATGGACGTCCTGGGTGCGCATGCGCGCAGCCTGGTTGGAAAGCTCGCCCATGATGACGACGGCCTTGCCCTTGCCGCCGAGAATGCGGCAGATTTCCTTGGTTTCCAGCGTGCCGGATTCCTGCTCGTTGGAGGCGACGAAGGCCTGTTTGTCCGGCAACGTGTCGACATTGACCGGCTGGCGGTTGACGTAAACCAGCGGAATGCCGGCATCGGCGGCGAGCTTCGACATTGCCGTGGTCGCGTCGGTATCGACCGGGTTGACGATGATGGCATCGACCTTGGAGGCGATGAAATTCTGGATCTGGCTCTGCTGCTTGGAAACGTCGTTCTGCGCGTCTTCGACCTGCAGGGTTACGCCGCTCAGCGTCTTGGCATAATCGGTCATGCCGTTTCGCAGCACGGTCAGAAAGTTGTCGTCGAATTTCGCCATCGAAACGCCGACGGTTTCTGCGTGAGCGGCCGTCGACATGACGAGCGCCATCGCAGTGCCCAGGATAAACTTTTTCATTTTACTTCCTCCACAAACGGTGCCCGGCTGCACCCTCCTCACGCCGGAGCCCCAGGCATTTGCCCTGGAGCCGCAATTTCCTGCCGCCTCTCCTGCGGCGCTCCGTGCAAAACGGAACAAACAAACCGTAAAATTTGCTCTTCGGAATATTCATTCCATTTTCTGGGAACGGCGTCAAGCCTCTTTCGCGGCGACGAGATCGGGAAGAAGACGCAAGGCCGCGCACGTCGCGATCACCGCCTGCATTGCCTCTGTTGTGAAAGACCAAGACCGCCTCCATCTATGGAGATCGAAGGCGGGACCGCGGCCGCAGGCGTCTTCGATTTCTCGACGCGGCCAGTCATTTAATGATTTTGGAGACAGGACAAATGTCCATTTCGATCTATCGCCTCACCGTTCCGATGTTCCAGCGCGGCCTCGCCAGCCTGAAAACCTATCTCGACAAGGCGGAAGCCTATGCGAAGGAAAAGAACATCGATCCCGCCGTCTTGGTCGCCGCGCGTCTCGCGCCCGACATGCTGCCGCTCTCCGGCCAGTATCAGCGCGCCAGCGACAGCGCCAAATTCACCCTCTCTAGGCTGACCGCCACCGACGCCCCGAAATTCGAGGACAATGAGAGGACGTTCGACGAACTGCGCGAGCGTCTGGCCAAGACCGAAGCCTATCTCGCCGGCTTCTCTGAGGAAGCGCTGGAGGGCACGGAAGCGCGGGAAATCACCCTGCCGGGCAAGAGCGGCATCGTGCTTCCGGGCGTCGACTATGTCACCGCCTTCGCCCTACCGAACTTCTATTTCCACGTCACTACCGCCCACGCCATCCTGCGCAACCAGGGTGCGCCGATCGGCAAGCGCGATTATCTCGGGTAAAAGGCATCAGGGCCGGCGCGTCACCGGCCCTTTTTCCGTCAGCTCGGTATAGGCGAGCGTCTGATCGAGGTGCCGCGCCCTCAGCGACAGCAGCTTTTCGGCATACTCGAGCCGGATCGCCGCATAGGCGGGATCGGCCGCGACATTCTTAAGCTCCATCGGATCGTCGCCGAGATTGAAGAGCAACGGCGGCAAGGCGGAAAAATGCACATATTTGAACCGCGCGTCGCGGATCACCGCGAGATTGCACTCGTTCGACCTGAGCCCGAAATACCGCTCCGTCTCGCCGCCGGCGATATCGCGGAAATCGAATTCCCAGAATGCCGCATCCCGCCAGCCGTCCACGCTACCGCCCTCGACGAAAGGCATGAGCGATCGGCCGTCGAGCCCGTTCTGCGCCTCGATGCCTAGCCTTTGACAGAGGGTCGGAAAAACATCCGCAGCGCTGGTGAAATCGTCGACGACCCCGGCCGCCGCCCCGCTTGCGGGATCGCGAATGACAAGCGGAATATGGTAGCTGCCGTCGAAGAAGCCGCCCTTCCCCAGCGTCCAGTGATCGCCCGCCATCTCGGCGTGATCCGAGGTGAAGACGATAAGCGTATCGTCCCAAGCGCCGGCATCCTGCAGCGCCTGCCAGATCCGGCCGAGCTGCGCATCGACCTCTGCTATCATGCCGTAATAGATCGCCCGGATCGCCGCGAAATCCTCGCCGTTCCAATCGCTGAGCGGCCCCGTCGCGCCGTGGATGAAACTGCCCTTGCCGGTGCGCGGCATCGCATAGGCGAGATAGGGATGACGCGCCTCTTCCGCTTGGGCGTTTGCCGCTCGCGCAAAAGCCGGCCCCTCGCCCGGCGTGAACATCCGGTTGAATGGCTCCGGCACCGAAAAGGGCGGATGCGGGCGCAGGAAAGAGACATGCGCAAACCACGGCCTGTCCTGCTCACCCAGCCAGCGGATGAACTCGCCGGCGAGGAACGCCGTCTGGGTCTCGTCGCTGGAATAGGCCGGCGCCGCATCGGAAATGTCGCCGGCTGCAGCGCCGACGGGAATATGGATGTCGCGGCTGACGGCGTCCCGATGACCGCGGGATCGGAGCCAGGAGAGCCACTGCCTTTCATGCTCCGGCAGAAGCTGGCGTGAAGTAAAGCCTGGCAACACGCCTTCATAACTCGTCAGATGCGCATCATTGGCATCCATGCCACGCGGATCGGGCGCCGTGTCCGTATAGCCGAACAGCGTCGGGTCGTATCCCGCCCGCCGGGCGGCCAGCGCCAGATTGTCGAAGCGGGCATCAAGCGGCGAACCATTGCGGCAGACGCGATGGTTCATCTGGTAGAGGCCGGAATAGAGTGTGGCCCGCGCCGGCGAGCAGGGCGCCGCCCCGGCATAGTGCCGCCGGAACAGCGTGCCCTGGCGCGCCAGCGCATCGACATTGGGCGTTTTCACGCAAGGATGACCGACGACCGACAGGCAATCGCCACGCCACTGGTCCGCCGTGATCAGCAGGATGTTCGGCCTAGCGCCCTTCTCAATTCCGGGCTCAATGCTGGTTGGTTTTGGCATGCCAGTTCCAGGCGGAACGGATGATCTGATTGAGATCATACTGCGGCACCCAGCCGAGCACGTCGCGCGCCTTGTCGTTATTGGCGACCAGCGTATGCGAATCGCCTTCGCGTCGGCCGATATATTCGACCGGGAAAGGCCGGTTCGACACATCCTCGATCGCGCCGAGCAATTCCCTGACCGTGGTGCCGGTGCCGGTGCCGAGGTTGAGCGCGACGGACTCTCCGCCCTTCAGCAGATATTCGACGGCGCGCACATGCGCATCGGCAAGATCCAGCACATGGATATAGTCGCGCACGCAGGTGCCGTCGCGCGTCTCATAATCGCTGCCGAACACCTTGAAGCCTTGGCGGCGGCCGAGTGCCGCGTCGATCGCCAGCGGGATCGCATGCGTCTCCGGCTGGTGCCATTCGCCGATCCGGCCTTCGAAATCAGCGCCGGCGGCATTGAAATAGCGCAGCACCACCGAGCGCAGGCTCTTGTACTGGTCGTAATCGGCAAGCGCCTGTTCGACGATATATTTCGTCCGCCCGTAGGGATTGATCGGCACCTGCCGATGCGTCTCGTCGAGCGGCACGCTCTGCGGCAGGCCGTAGGTGGCGCAGGTGGAGGAGAAGACGAAGGCATTGATGCCGGCCGCCTGCGCCGCCGAAAGCAGCGTCAACGTGCCGATCACATTGTTCTCGTAGAAGGAAACCGGATCCTTGACCGATTCGCCGACCTCGATCAGTGCTGCAAAATGCAGGATCGCTGCCGGCTTGTGCTTGGCGAGCACCTCGTCCAGCCGGGGGCGATCGCGAATATCGCCTTCCTCGGCCGGCCCCCATTTGACGAACTCGCGATGGCCGTTGGAAAAATTATCGAAGACGACAGGCTTGTAGCCCTTGTTCGCCAAGTCGAGACACGTATGCGAGCCGATATAACCGGCGCCGCCGACGACAAGAACCGTTTCACCTGCCATGCACCACCCTTATTATTAGCGAGAGATGAAAGAAACCTAGACGAGATACACGTCAATAAAAAGAAGGAATTACGATCGGCGTGAACGGACAATACGTCAAATGCCGAACTGCCCCGGCCCTATATGATTTGGCCCGAACCGCCAACCTTCGCGAATTATTCGCGTGATTTGCATAGCCGCCCGCTCTAAGGGGCGTTCACCACCATGATGCAACGGACCGCGGCAATCGGACAGGGGAGCGCGCGAATGAGGAAGGCATTGGTCGTTTGGGGCGGCTGGCAGGGCCATGAGCCGGAGCAATGCGCTCATATCGTCGCCGATCTCTTGCGCGAGGACGATTTTACGGTCGAGGTCACCGGCGATCTCGGCATATTCGGATCGCCGACGCTTGCCAAAGCCGATTTGCTGGTGCCGATCATCACCGGCGAAACGCTGGAAAAACCCCACGCTAGCGCCTTGGTCGGAGCCGTTCGCGGCGGGCTGGGGCTTGCCGGCCATCACGGCGCGCTCGCCACCTCCTTCAAGGAAAGCGCGCCTTTCCGCTATGTCTCCGGCGTCACCTGGGTCGCTCATCCCGGCAACATCATCGACTTCCGCGTCGCCGTCACCCGCCAGGACGATCCGGTCATGGACGGCATTCCCGATTTCGACTACCGGTCGGAGCAATATTATCTGCATTATGATCCGACAGTCGAAATCCTGGCGACCACCACCTTCACCGGCGCCTATGATCCGGCAGCCCGCAATGTCGTGATGCCGGTCGCCTTCAAGCGCCATTTCGGTGCCGGCCGCATCTTCTATTCCGCCCTCGGCCATGTCGCAGCCGAATTCGACCATCCCTACATGCCCCTCATCCTGCGGCGTGGCCTGAGCTGGGCCGCACGCCAGTAGCGTCAGGGCGAGCCGCACGCCGGCGAACGCCGACCGGCGGCGACAGCCGGACGACGTCGGCCGCTAAAGAATAAGCATTTCAAGCTGGTGGGCCGCCGCGGCTGATCAGCCGGCACGGGCGACTGCTTGCCGATCACCTGCCCGCGCCATAATTTGCCCGGATGCAGGATCGCTTCTCTTTCTTCCCCGCAACCACCGACCGCCTGGCCGATATCGAAGCGGTCTTCGACGATTGCGCCGACGGCCGGAATTGTCGCTGCGCCTACTGGTATCGTCCGAATGCCGACTACAAGGCAGGATGGGGCGAGGGAAATCGCAACTGGTTCCGAAGCCTCGTCGCCGAACGGCGCCCGCCCGGTATTCTCGGTTATCACGAGAATGAACCGGCCGGATGGTGCGGTGTCGCGCCACGCGCCGTATTCGATCGGCCGCGCCGCTCAAAACCCTTTGCGCCGGTGGATGACAAGCCGGTCTGGTCGATCAATTGCTTCATCGCCCGCAAGCCGTTCCGGCGGCAGGGTCTGTCGCGATTGTTATTGAAACACGCCGTCGAATTCGCAAGCGCGAACGGCGCCGAATGTCTCGAAGCCTACCCTGTCGATCAGGCAGCCCGTGCTTCGAACGGAGCCGAGCTCTATCCGGGAACGCTGTCGATGTTTCTGGATGCCGGTTTCGTCGAGGTGGCAAGACGCCTGCCGGCAAGGCCGATCGTCCGCCTGGAATGCCGCTGAATATTTCGGCAACCCAGGGATTGAAAAATACGGCCTAGCGAGCCGCCTTGATCTGCCGGTCGTTCTCAACGGCGGGCGCCGCCTCGTCATAGATCCGCATCAGCCGCCCGGCTGCCTTCAGCTTCTCGATGAGATCGTTTCCATCAGGCGAGGCCTTCGTCAGCTCCAGTTGCTCGAACTCCCTCAGCGCCTGCGCCCAATGGCTTTCCCCACGCCCATCCGGCCTGCCTTCCGATTCCCATAGTGAATAAGCGCGCTGGCTGACCCAGGCGTCTCTATTATGACTCATAATCAACCTCAGCGAGAAATTGGAAGCAATATTCGACAGGCAACAAGGTGCCAAAACCGGCTTTAGGAGTCGTTACGAGGCAGCGTTAGTTTTTAGCTAATAGCGAGGCACAGAGGATTATCCCTGTGCACATTCCCGGACCTTGGCCTCGCACCGCCTGCAGGGTAGGGTCATCGCAGAAACGATAGCGATGACCGATGGCAGCCAAGACAACACTCAATGCGAAGAATCTTGAATCCCTTGGTGCGCATCGCCTTGCCGAGCTGCTGGTCGAGATCAGCATGGGCAGTGCTGCCCACAAGCGACGGCTTCGAATGGAGCTTGCCGGCAATCACGGCAGCGCCGAGGTCGCGCGTGAGGTACGAAAGCGGCTTGCCAGCATCGCCCGCGCTCGCACCCTCATCAACTGGCGCAAAGTGAAGGCGCTGAAGAGCGACCTGGAAACGCAGCGCAAGACGATCACAGAGACGGTTGCCGCCGATGATCCCCAGGAGGCCTTCGAACTGATATGGCAGTTCCTCGCCCTGGCGAATTCGATCTTTGAGAGATCCAACGAGAGCAGCGGTTCTGTCATCCAAAGTTTTCATCAGGCTTGCGAGGATGCTGCCGCAATCGCCGCGTCCGCCAAGATCGACTCCAATGTCCTGGCCGAGAAGGTGTTCAAAGCCGTGCAAGACGATGGTTACGGCCAGTACGACAACCTGATTGCGGCGATGGCGCCAGCTCTCGGCAAGGATGGTCTCGATTGCTTGAAGACCCTCTTCGTCCAATGGTCCAAGGAGCCGAAAGACAAGCCGGCGGAAGACGAGCGCGAGATCATCGGCTGGGGCAGCGCAGGCCCCCTTTACGAAGATGAGATCGGCGGCACGCAGCGAGATCTAACGGTGCGCATAGCCTTGCAGGAAATTGCCGACGCCCAGGGCGATGTTGATGCCTACATTGGCCAACACCCCGAGGACGCGCGCAAGGCGCCGATGATAGCTGCCGACATCGCCAATCGTCTGCTCTCGGCCGGTCGGGCGAAGGAAGCGCTTGAGACGTTGGATGAGGCCGACAGGAGAGGCTGGGCCGACATGCCATTCGAATGGCAGCGCGCGCGCGTTGAGACGCTCGAGGCCCTGGGGCGTGCAGCGGAGGCACAGACCTATAGATGGACATGTTTCGAGCAGTCGCTGCATAGCGAGCACCTCAAGGCTTTCCTCAGGCGGCTGCCTGATTTCGACGATCTTGAGGCCGAGGAGAAGGCATTTGTCCATGCCCGGGCTTTTCCTGACGTCCACCAGGCACTTGCGTTTTTTCTCAATTGGCCGACGCCTGCCGAGGCGGCAAAACTTGTAGTGAGCAGAAAGGCGGAACTGGATGGCAATCTCTATGAGCTGATGACGCTGGCGGCCGAAGCTCTGGCGGAGAAACATCCGCTCGCGGCAACCATTGTCTTGCGCTCCATTATCGATTTCGCGCTAGATAGCGGCCGGTCCGGCCGCTATAAGCATGCGGCGAGGCATCTGGCGGACTGTGCATCCTTTGCGCCTCATATCGATGATTTCGGCAACACCAGGTCCCATGACGTCTATGTCGCGGAACTCAAACGTCGGCACGGCAAGACGCATGGCTTCTGGAGCCTGGTGACCTAAGTTGCTCCGGATACTTTACCTCAGAGAGGAATTCCATGACGACCACTTCCTGGCACGCCGATCCGCTGACTTGGGGCACTGGATCCCGCATCTTCGAAGCCTTTCTGGAGCCGACTTGCCCTTACTCGGTCAGAGCGTTCAACAAGTTCGAAGAACTGCTGAGCCAGGCGGGCGAAGACAGGATCACCGTGAAGATCCGCCTGCAGTCGCAGCCCTGGCATATGTATTCGGGTGTCCTCGTCCGCTGCATCATCGCAGCCTCAACGTTGGAAGGTGGCAAGCAGACAGCAAAGAAGGTGATGGCCGCCATCGCGGCTCACCGGGAGGAATTCGAATTCGAGCGCCATGCCGGCGGCCCGAATATGGATGTGACGCCGAACCAGATCATCGAGCGCCTGGAACGCTACAGCGGCGTCAAGCTGAAAGAAGCCTTCGCAATCCCGGATCTCGACCGGGAGATCAAGTGGCACTGCAAATATGCCCGGCAAAACGGCATCCACGTCTCGCCGACCTTCATGATCGATGGGCTGGTGCAGGCAGATATGAGCAGCGGTGATGAGGTTGGCACCTGGGTGAAGAAGGTGCTGGGTACCTGACGAGATACCGCACCAAGAGCCACCCCGTATATTTGTCTCCTGCCTGTTTCGCTCAATGCATATCGGGCAGAATCAGCGCAAGCAAAGCGCGATGTTTGATTCGGGAGCGGCTCTCGTGCGGCCTTGGAATGCATGCGATTCTGAGCGCCGGTCACGGCAATCTCCCGGTAATCTCAAAACGTTAATAATCCCGGGACATTCATGGCGGAGAGGGTGGGATTTGAACCCACGATACCCTTGCAGGTATGCCGCATTTCGAGTGCGGTGCATTCGACCACTCTGCCACCTCTCCGCGGTCAGGTCGGCGCTTGTTCGGCGCGGGCGTTCTCATAACGAGCCTGTGACGGGTTGGCAAGCCGAAAAGTCGAAGCATTCCATCCTTTTGCCTTGACACTTTTTTGTCACTCGCGTATTTCGGCTGCGCAATAGGTTCGGAGTAATCCGTGCCTTGCCAGTCCCGCGCTCGCGTGGGGCGTTTCACCGGCAGGAAGAGCTCGAGGCCAGCCCTCTGAAATCCCTGCTTAACTTCGACTGATAAAAAGACGGCCACCCTGCTGATCGGCGGGGAGAGCTGGAACGAACATGAAAGGATAAAAAATGTTCGCAGTCATCAAGACCGGCGGTAAACAGTACCGTGTGGCAGCCAACGACGTGCTGACCATCGAAAAGCTGGAAGCCACCGCTGGCGACTCCATTGAATTCACCGAAGTGCTCGTGATCGGCGAAGGCGCCGACGCTGCGATCGGTGCGCCCTTCGTCACCGGCGCCTCTGTCAAGGCAGAAGTCGTCGAACAGAACCGCGGCAAGAAGGTCATTGCCTTCAAGAAGCGCCGCCGTCAGAATTCGAAGCGTTCGCGCGGCCATCGTCAGCATCACACGGTCGTCCGTATCACGGACATCGTGGCTGCCAAGTAAGATCAACGGGACAAGGTTTAAAGGAGAACTCCAATGGCACACAAAAAAGCTGGCGGTTCCTCGCGCAACGGTCGCGATTCCGAATCCAAGCGCCTTGGCGTGAAGAAGTTCGGCGGCGAAGCCGTCATCGCAGGCAACATCCTCGTGCGTCAGCGCGGGACGCAGTGGCATCCGGGTTCCAACGTCGGCCTCGGCAAGGATCACACGATTTTTGCGCTTACCGCCGGCAATGTGAACTACCGAACCAAGGCCAACGGTCGCGTCTACGTGTCTGTCATGCCGAAAGCGGAAGCAGCGGAATAAGCCGGTAGCGCTCTAAAACAGCCGGCGTCTCATCGACCCGGCTGGCCGTACCAGGTTCAGTCCAGAAAACAGGGGAGATGGGGCGCCATCTCCCCTTTTTCTTTGTCCAAACAGGAGGACTGAACATGCAAGGCGAATTGTTAAGGGTTGACCAATCTCGGTCGCCCCGGGAAGGCCAGGTGGCTTCCCAAGAACGGCTGAGGCCGGAGCGGTTAAGGACCGATTGCCCTGTCTTGTTATCGGAAAGGCTCGTCATGCGCGCGCCCCACGAAGAAGACATCGACGCCCTTGCCCATCTCGCCAATAACGCCAAAGTCGCCACCATGGTATCGCGTATGCCGCACCCTTATACCGCCGATGATGCTGCCGACTTCGTGCGTCGCACGAAAAATGGCGAGATTGGCAAGTGCGTCTATGCAATCACCAAAGCCGAAAACGGCGCCTTTATCGGCTGCTGCGGTGTCGAGCCGCATGCCGACGGCAGGACCGTCGAGATCGGCTACTGGCTGGGCGAGCCCTATTGGAACAAGGGTTATACCACCGAGGCCTGCCATGCCCTGGTCGATATGGTGTTCAGAACACGCCAGGATATCGACCAGATCGACGCCCGCTGCCGGGTGATGAACGTCGCCTCGCGCCGCGTCATCCAGAAGTGCGGCTTCCAGTTCCAGGGATCGGGGCTTGCCGCTTCGCTGGCGCTCGGCAGCAACGTGCCGGTGGAATGGTACAGGCTCGACCGCAAGACCTGGATGTCGCTCCGAAGCTGGGGGAACATCGCATGAGCACGACCGCGCTGCAAAGGCCGGAGACAAAGCCGATGATGCCAGGCCCCGCGCCTGTCATCTCGACCGCCCGGCTGACGCTCCGCCCCCACAGGCTGAGCGATGCGCCAGCGATTGCGGAATCGCTTTCCGATTTCGCCGTCACGCGCATGCTGTCCCGCGTGCCCGCGCCGTTCGACCGGCAGGATGCACTGGACTGGCTGGTTCCGGTCACCTCGGGCGCCTTGCCGGACTGGCCGTTGGCGATCACCGGCAAGGACGATGTCCATATCGGCAACGTCTCGATCGAGCTGCGCCACGGCCGCTGGCACCTCGGCTATTGGCTGAACCGCTATTACTGGCGGCGCGGCTATATGAGCGAGGCGGTGGCTGGGATTATCGAGCGCTTTTCGCGCCGCATGCCGGAGACGCCGATCCATTCCGGCGTCTTCGCCGACAACCCGGCTTCGCTGCGGCTGCAGGAGAAGCTCGGTTTCCGCATGACCGGTTGCGGCGAAATCTATTGTTTCGCCCGCAACACCATGGTCTCGCACATCGAAACCGTGCTGCAGCCGGGCATGCTGCAGCCGCGCAAGGTGGCGTAATCACAAAGGAGATGCCGCCGCCCGCGGCGGCGTCTCCGTCAATTGCCGATCTCGACCCATAGGGGAAAATGATCAGAGCCGACGGATTGCGTATCGATCCGGGCGGATTTCAACCGGCCCTCGAGGCCGCAACTGACGAAGCAATAATCGAGATGCATGCGTTCGCCGTGATCTTCGGGATTCATCCAGCTGTAGCTCTCCGGGCGGTAAGCTTTGAGCGCCGCAAAGGCGTCGACCGGCGTGCCGATCCTGGAGATACGGCCGTAATATCCGCCGCCGGCGCCGGCAAGTGCGCAATATTCCGGCGATTCCGGCTCCATGTTAAAATCGCCCATGACGACGTAATCCTCCGGCAGCGGCGGCTCCGGCAGATCGAATTCGCTACCCCCCGTCAGCGACCCGCCCTCCTGGACGAAAGCGTTGATATGCGCGTTCAGAAATTGCAGCTGGCGAATGCGCTCGTCGGGAGAGACATGGTCGAGATGAACGGAATAGGCGCGGATCGCCCCGCCCGGTACCGCGATCACCGCCTCGGTCGCGCCGCGCTGCAGGTTGATCTTGCCGATCGTGCGGCTGCGCGGCAAAAGCAGCGTCCGGGTCGAAAGGATCGGCCAGCGCGACAGCACCATATTGCCGAACTGGAAGCGGGTGCCCCGCACCGGCTGACGACCACCGCTATCCGCCTCGACATGGATGTCGCAGGCCGGCCCATACACCCAGAAATAGTCGGGAAAGCAGGCTGCAAAGTCGGCCGCCATGTCGGCAAAACCGTTGCGCGAGAAGCCGCGGGTCACCTCCTGCAGTGCGATAACATCGGCGCCCTCAAGGCTCCGGGCAATGCGCGCGAGATCGTATCTGCCGTCAAGACCGAAGCCGTACTGTATGTTATAGCTCGCAAAATTCACGATAATCTTTGACCTCCGTCGGAACCGCCTATATCGAATGGGCCAAGACGGGCCGTCCAACTGCCACCGGATACTGGAAGTAAAATGAAATTTCTCGACGAAGCAAAGGTCTATATCCGATCCGGAGACGGCGGCGGGGGCAGCGTTTCCTTCCGGCGCGAGAAATTCATCGAGTTCGGCGGCCCCGACGGCGGCGATGGCGGTCGTGGCGGCGATGTCTGGGTCGAGACCGTCAACGGCCTCAACACGCTGATCGATTTCCGTTTTCAGCAGCATTTCAAGGCGACGATCGGCACCCATGGCATGGGCAGGAACCGCACCGGCGCCAATGGCAGCGACGTGACGCTCAAGGTTCCCGTCGGAACCCAGATCTTCGAGGAAGACCGGGAAACGCTGATCTGCGATCTCACCGTCGAAGGTCAGCGTTACTGCCTCGCCCATGGCGGCAATGGCGGCTTCGGCAACGCTCATTTCAAGACCTCGACCAACCAAGCGCCGGATTGGGCCAATCCCGGCCTGCCCGGCGAGGAAAAGACCATCTGGCTGCGGCTGAAGCTGATTGCCGATGCCGGCCTCGTCGGCATGCCCAATGCCGGTAAGTCGACCTTCCTGGCATCAGTCACCCGCGCCCGGCCGAAGATCGCCAATTATCCCTTCACCACGCTGCACCCCAATCTCGGCGTCGCCACCATCGACGAGCGGGAATTCATCCTGGCCGACATTCCGGGCCTGATCGAAGGCGCCCATGAGGGCGTCGGCATCGGCGACCGTTTCCTCGGCCATGTCGAGCGCACCCGCGTGCTGCTCCATCTCGTCTCCGCCCAGGAGGAAAAGGTCGGCAAGGCCTATAAGACGGTGAAGCACGAGCTCGAAGCCTATGGCAACGATCTGACGGACAAGCCCGAGATCGTGGCGCTGTCGCAGATCGACGTGCTCGACGAAGCCGAACTGAAGAAAAAGACGAAGGAATTGGCCAAGGCCTGCGGCAAGACGCCGTTCCAGATTTCGGCCGTCACCGGCAAGGGCATGACCGAGGTGCTGCGTGCGCTGCGCGACATCATCGTCGAAGAAAATGCCGAGGAAAAGCCGGCCAAGGTGCCGAAGCTGCGCCATCGCGACATTGCTGTCGCCGATGAGGCTGAGGACCTTGGCGAGGATGGGGCCGATGACCAGCCGTAAGCCGCTCGGCCGCTACCGCCGCATCGTCATCAAGATCGGCTCGGCCCTGCTGGTCGATCGCAAGGCCGGGCTGAAAAAGGCCTGGCTTGACGCCATGTGCGCCGACATTGCGGGGCTGAAGGCCAAGGGCATCGACGTGCTCGTCGTATCCTCCGGCGCCATCGCGCTCGGCCGCTCGGTGCTCGACCTGCCGTCCGGCGCGCTGAAACTGGAGGAAAGCCAGGCGGCGGCGGCCGTCGGCCAGATCGCGCTGGCCCGCGCCTGGTCGGAAAGCCTGTCGCACGGCGAGATCGTCGCCGGCCAAATCCTGCTGACGCTCGGGGATACCGAGGAGCGCCGCCGTTATCTCAATGCGCGCGCCACCATCAATCAGCTTTTGAAAATCGGCGCCGTGCCGATCATCAACGAGAACGATACGGTCGCCACCAGCGAAATCCGCTATGGCGACAACGACCGCCTGGCTGCCCGCGTCGCGACGATGACCGGCGCCGACCTGCTCGTCCTTTTGTCCGATATCGACGGCCTCTACACCGCGCCGCCGCATCTCGATCCGAACGCGACGTTTCTGGAGACGATTTCCGAAATCACCCCGGAGATCGAGGCGATGGCCGGCGGCGCGGCTTCCGAGCTTTCGCGCGGCGGCATGCGCACCAAGATCGATGCCGGCAAGATCGCCACGACATCGGGCTGCGCCATGATCATCGCCTCCGGCAAGACTGAAAGCCCACTGTCGGCGATCGAAAACGGCGCCCGTTCTTCCTGGTTCGCGCCGTCGGGCACGCCGGTCACCGCCCGCAAGACCTGGATCGCCGGACAGTTGCAGCCGGCCGGCGAACTGCGTGTCGATGACGGCGCCGTCACCGCCCTCGGCGCCGGCAAGAGCCTGCTTCCGGCCGGTGTGCGCGGCGTTTCCGGCCTGTTCAGCCGCGGCGATACGGTGGCGATCGTCGGCCCTGAAGGTCGTGAGATCGCCCGCGGGCTTGTCAGCTACGATGCCGAGGATGCCCGCCGGATTGCCGGCCGCAAGTCGGCGGAGATCGAGGCCATTCTCGGTTATCCTGGCCGTGCCGCCATGGTCCATCGCGACGACATGGTGATGACCGCGCAGATCAGACAGAAATCGGAAAGGCAGAAGAAGGACGCGGCCCATGCTTGATACCGTTGCGCTAAGCCCTGACATTGACGCGCTGATGAACGACATCGGCCGCAAGGCAAAGGCTGCCGCGCGACCGCTGAGCTTTGCGTCCACCGAGGTCAAGAACAGGGCGCTGAACGCCATGGCCGATGCGATCTTCGCCAACAAGGCGGAGATCCTTGCCGAGAATGCCAAGGATTTGAAAGACACCGAAGGCAGCGAGATGCTCGCCTCCTTCGTCGACCGGCTGACGCTGAACGACAAACGCGTTGCCGAGATGGCCGAGGGAATCCGCGCCATTGCCGCCCTTGCCGACCCGGTCGGCGAAGTCATCGCCGCCTGGGACCGGCCGAACGGGTTGAAGATCGAGCGCGTCCGTACGCCGCTCGGCGTCATCGGCGTCATTTTCGAAAGCCGGCCGAACGTCACCGCCGATGCCGGCGCCCTCTGCCTCAAGGCGGGCAATGCCGTGATCCTGCGCTGCGGTTCGGATTCGCGCCGTTCATCGCAGGCGATCCATGCCTGCCTGGTCAAGGGTCTGAAGGCGGCGGGACTTCCAGAGCATGCTATTCAGCTCGTGCCCGTCACCGACCGCGCGGCCGTCGGCGCCATGCTGCGCGGCTTGGACGGAGCGATCGACGTCATCGTGCCGCGCGGCGGCAAGAGCCTTGTCGCCCGCGTGCAGAGCGAGGCCCGCGTGCCGGTTTTCGCCCATCTCGAGGGCCTCTGCCATATCTATGTCGATGGCTCGGCCGATATCGAGATGGCCAAGCAGATCGTCGTCAATGCCAAAATGCGCCGCACCGGTATCTGCGGCGCGGCTGAAACCCTGCTTGTCGATGGCGCCGCGATCGGCACGCATCTGACGCCGCTGCTCGAGGTGCTCACCGCGGCCGGCTGCGAGGTCCGCGCTTCGCCGACGGTGCTGAAGGTCGCCCCCGGCCTGAAGCCTGCGACCGAGGAGGACTGGTCGACCGAATATCTCGACGCGATCATCTCGGTCGCCGTCGTCGACGGCATATCCGGCGCGATCGCCCATATCCAGAACTACTCCTCGAATCATACCGAGGCTGTGATCGCCGAGGACCACGATGTCGTGGCGCGGTTCTTCACCGAAGTCGATTCGGCGATCCTGCTGCACAATGCCTCGACGCAATTTGCCGATGGCGGCGAGTTCGGCATGGGCGCGGAGATCGGCATTGCTACCGGCAAGATGCATGCCCGCGGCCCGGTCGGCGTCGAGCAGCTGACGTCGTTCAAATATCGGGTGCACGGCGCCGGACAGACGCGGACCTGACGTGACGACGGAGAGTCTGGACCGGCATTATCTCCGCATGCCGCACAGCGAGCGCGGCATGGTCGTCGGTCTGTTCGGCGGTTCGTTCAACCCGCCGCACCAGGGCCACGCGCTGGTCGCCGAGATTGCCATCAAGCGGCTCGGCCTCGACCAGCTCTGGTGGATGGTCACCCCCGGCAATCCGCTGAAGAGCCGCAACCACCTGGCACCGCTTGCCGAGCGCATTGCCGAAAGCGAGCGTGTCGCCGCCGATCCGCGCGTCAAGGTTACCGCCTTCGAACAGGCGCTGGGCGTCAGCTACACCGCCAATACGCTCGCCCGCGTCAAGGCTCGCAATCCGCATGCGCATTTCATCTGGATCATGGGCGCCGACGGCCTGCAGACCTTCCACAAATGGCAGAAATGGCAGGAAATCGTCCGAACCTTCCCGATCGCGGTGATCGACCGGCCGGGCGCCACGCTCTCCTATCTCTCCTCGAAAATGACGAGGACCTTCGATTTCGCCCGCGTCGACGAGGACGACGCGCGTATTCTCTGGAAGAAACCCGCGCCGGCCTGGACCTTCATCCACGGCCCGCGCTCCGGGCTGAGTTCGACAGCAATCCGCAACGGCGCGCTGCCGGGCAGTTCCGAATAGGCTGATTTTCAAGGAAATCCTAGAAACGAGAAAGCCCGACGGGGGAGGATCCGTCGGGCTTATAAACTCGATCGACAACTGGGAGGAGGAGTGTTGTCGACCCTATCGAACGGCTATGGGAGGAGGAGAAAGCCGTTTCGATGACTATGTTTTATCATATTCCGCAGGAAGGTGAATATCGATTTGTGCAATGCAGCAATGCGAGCGATGCAATCCTATCGAGGACGAACTGGGGAATGCTGCCGTTTTTATCGGCAGGCCAGACACCCTTTGCCCGGCTGGGCCCATAGCATCTCGTCTGGTATCCCCGTGCCAGTTACGCGCCCGCATATGGTTTTTCTCCGAAACCCCGGCGCTTCCTGATTCCGTGAATGGCGGGTGCCCAGCCGATACGGTTATATTTTGTTGGATATATCCCTGGCCAAGTCATGAGCATCGTTATATTCGTCGCAATATTTCGATCCCTGGGGAGTAAATCATGCAGAACCGCCGCCAATGGATGAAACTGGCAACCACCGCAATCACCGCTATCTGGCTTGGAGCAGCCGCGCTTCCGACGCCGGCCGCAGCCGCCGACAAGCTCACCGTCTTTGCGGCGGCGAGCCTCAAGGATGCGCTCGATGCCGCCAATGCCGCCTGGGCCAAGGAAAGCGGCAAGGAAGCCGTCACCTCCTATGCGGCAAGCGGGGCACTGGCCAAGCAGATCGAAAACGCGGCACCCGCCGATGTCTTCATCTCGGCCGACCTTGCCTGGATGGACTACCTCGCCGAGAAGAACCTCATCAAGGCCGATACCCGTTCGAATCTGCTTGGAAACCGGATGGTGCTCGTTGCCGAGAAGGCCAAGGCAAAACCGGTCGAGATCAAGCCGGGCTTCGATCTCGCAGCGCTTCTGGGTGATGGCAAACTGGCGATGGGTGAGCCGAAATCGGTCCCGGCCGGCAAATACGCCATGGCCGCCCTCGACAAACTCGGCGTCTGGAAATCCGTGGAAAGCAGGGTCGCCGGCGCCGAAAGCGTCCGCGCCGCCCTCGCCCTCGTCTCCCGCGGCGAAGCGCCCTACGGCATCGTCTATCAAACGGATGCCGCCGCGGATAAGGGTGTCGCCGTCGTCGGCACCTTCCCGGCCGATTCCCATCCGCCGATCATTTACCCGGTCGCCATTCTTGCCGAGAGCAAAAACCCGGATGCCGCAGCCTATCTCGACTTCCTGAAATCCGACAAAGCCGCCGCCTTCTTCACGGCGCAGGGTTTTACCATCCTTAGTGATTGAAGCGGCCAAATGATTGCGGAATCAACAGTGACAGCTTAGCGTGAAGGCTCACTTAGGCGAGCCTCCTGTCCGGTTCGAGCCAATGGCTGCCCCTCACCCTAACCCTCTCCCCGCTCGCGGGGAGAGGGGACGTGCCCTGCGAAAGGTTGGCGAGGGACGGAGAGGTCGCGGCATATCCCCTTCGCCCCGTTTGGGGAGAAGGTGGCGGCAGCCGGATGACGGGCAGACACCGAGTGATACCGAATTTCCGGGGGAGATAGCTGCATTTGGACATCTTCGGCCTGAGCAACGAGGAATGGACGGCGATCCTGCTCAGCCTGCGCGTCTCTTTTGTCGCCATGCTGGCGAGCCTGCCCTTCGGCATTCTCGTCGCTCTGCTGCTTGCCCGCGGCCGCTTCTGGGGCAAGTCGGTGCTGAACGGCATCGTGCACCTGCCGTTGATCCTGCCCCCCGTCGTCACCGGCTTCCTTCTTCTCATCCTGTTCGGTCGCCGCGGTCCGGTCGGCAGCCTGCTCGACCAGTATTTCGGCATTGTCCTTTCCTTCCGCTGGACGGGCGCGGCACTCGCCTGCGCCGTCATGGCCTTTCCGCTGATGGTGCGCAGCATCCGCCTGTCGATCGAGGCTGTTGACCGCAAGCTGGAAGAGGCGGCAGGAACCCTTGGCGCCGGTCCCGCCTGGGTGTTTTTGACGATCACCCTGCCGCTGACGCTGCCCGGCATCATCACCGGCATGATACTGTCCTTCGCCAAGGCGATGGGTGAATTCGGCGCGACGATCACCTTCGTCTCCAACATTCCCGGCGAAACCCAGACGCTGTCGGCAGCGATCTACACGTTTACCCAGGTGCCGGGCGGCGATGCCGGCGCACTGCGGCTGACAGCCGTCGCCATCGTCATTTCCATGGCCGCGCTGCTCGCCTCCGAATTCCTCGCCCGCCTCGCCGGCCAAAGGATCGATCCCGAATGACGCTGATCGTCGCGGCAAAACAGAGGCTCGGCGGCTTTTTGCTCGACGCCGCCTTCACCTCCGAGCGTGGCGTCACCGCACTATTCGGCCGCTCCGGCTCCGGCAAGACCTCGATGATCCGCATCATCGCCGGCCTCGCCCGCCCCGACGAAGGCCGCGTTATCCTTGACGGCGAGGCCTTGACCGAAACCGCAACCGGCACTTTCGTCCCAAAACATCGCCGCCGCTTCGGTTATGTCTTCCAGGAGGCGCGGCTTTTCCCGCATCTCAGCGTCCGCGCCAATCTTTCCTACGGCCGCTGGTTCACGGCGAAGACCGTAGGCGGGGAAGACTTCGATCGCATCGTCGACCTGCTCGGCATCGAGCCGCTGCTGGAGCGCAGCCCGGCAAAACTTTCCGGCGGCGAGAAGCAGCGTGTCGCCATCGGCCGCGCCCTTCTCTTTGCGCCCCGCCTGCTGCTGATGGACGAGCCGCTGGCGGCCCTCGACGAGGCGCGCAAGGCCGAGATCCTGCCCTATCTGGAGCGATTGCGCGATCAGACCGAAATTCCGATCATCTATGTCAGCCATTCGATCGCGGAGGTGGCGCGGCTGGCAAACCAGGTAATCGTCCTCAGCGACGGCAAGGTGGAAGCGACCGGCCCGGCCGTCGACATCTTGAGCCGTCCCTCTGCGGCGGCCGACCGGAAAGAGGCGGGCGCGCTGCTCGAAGGCATCGTCGAAAGCTTCGATGCCCATCACCGCCTGTCGACCGTCGCGCTGAAATCCTCGCAGCTGCATATTCCGGGCGCAGCGCTTGCGCCAGGCAGACCGGTGCGCATCCGAATTCCATCGCGCGACGTCATGCTGGCGACCGTCAGGCCCGAGGGCCTCAGCGCGTTGAACATTCTCGAAGGCAGGATCGAAGCCATATCTTCGGACGAGGACGGAACCGTCGAAATCCGGATCGACTGCGGCGGCAACGCCATTCTTTCGCGCATTACCGCATTGTCCTGCGAGCGCCTCGATCTTCGCCCCGGCAAGACCGTCTTCGCCGTCATCAAGACGGTTGCTTTGGAGGCCTGATCCGTTCTCTACAGACCGCGTTTTGCTTCGAGCCAGGCGAGATCTTCGGCGAGGCTCTCGCGCATCGTCTTTTCCATCCGGCGAAAACGCTCGAGCAATTCTTCCCCGAACGGCGTCAGCGCCGCGCCGCCGCCCTTCTGACCGCCGCGCTGCGGCTCCACCACCTGTTCAGAGAACATTCGGTTCATCTCGCTGACCAGCAGCCATGCGCGCCGATAGGACATGTCCATCGCCCGGCCCGCCGCCGAGATCGATCCGGTCGCGCGGATATGCTCCAGGAGCTCCATCTTGCCGTGGCCGAGCCGATCCTCATCCGGGAAGCTGATTCGCAGGACGGGCACGAGTGTTTTTGCGGCTGGATCGGTCATCGAATCGTGAAATCGTGAAATTTGGCGCACTTTACGCGGCGGTACGGAAACTGTACACCGCCTGCACCAGCAGCCCGCGCGGCAATATTCTTCAATTCGGACGCCAGATCGGATTTTCGGCCGTTCTGTATCTTAGCACGTCTTGAAACATTAATGGTTTGATGCCTATCTTAACCATGATCCGGTCTCGATCGGATCTCGTGTTGTGCATGGTTTGTCATTCCAGGAAAGGGAAAGCACTGACAACAGTACACGCCAAGGGAAAAACGTTCGCCGTTATCCCGAAGAGTGCGGAACGTGGCGCCGATGCCGCCGCCCGTGCCCTAGAAACCGTCCTCGCCAGCCTCGAGGACTCCAAAGCTGAAGATATCGTCACCATCGACATTGCCGGAAAATCGGCGCTGGGAGACTACATGATCGTCGTCTCCGGCCGATCGAACAGGCACGTCATGGCGATCTCGGATCACCTGCTCACCGACCTGAAGGACGACGGCCTCGGCACGGCCCGCGTCGAAGGCCAGGAAGGCGGCGATTGGGTGCTGATCGACACCGGTGACATTATCGTGCATGTGTTCCGTCCTGAAATCCGCGAGTTCTACAACATCGAAAAGATGTGGGCGGCTCCGGATATGGATGAAGAAACGCGGCACTGACAGGCAGGCCGGCATTCTGTCCGGCGCCTGAACGTAGCATTGGCTGGCCGGGCAATATGAAAACCGGCCGGCGGCGCCTTGTGCGCCCGATGTGCCGCATCAGCGGGAGCGGATGAATGCGAATTGGTCTTTTTGCGGTGGGACGGCTGAAATCCGGCCCCGAAAAGGATCTTGCGGCCCGTTATTTCGACCGTTTCGCCAAGGCCGGCCCTGCCGTCGGCCTCGAACTTGCCCGTGTTGCCGAAGTGGCCGAAAGCCGCGCCTCCAATGCGGAAACCCGCAAGCGCGAGGAAGCGGCACTGCTTCTGAAATCGCTTGCCGATGGCAGCATCCTCATTCTTCTCGACGAACGCGGCAAGGCGCTCGACAGCGAAGCCTTCGCGGGCCTGCTCGGCGCCTATCGCGACCAGGGCAAACGCGACCTGACGATCGCCATCGGCGGCGCTGACGGCCTCGATCCCTCCCTCTACGACCGTGCCGACGCCACCCTTTGTCTGGGCAGGATGACATGGCCGCATCAGCTCGTGCGCACGCTGATCGCCGAACAGCTCTATCGCGCCGTGACCATCCTGTCCGGCCACCCCTATCACCGCGTCTGATGCTCCAGCGCTCGGCAATTCGCATTGTCACGCAGCCGTGTTCCGCCTGCCGGCCGTTGGCCCTCAAACTTTCTGGCAAAGCGCGCCAAATCAGCTTAGTCTCCGCGCGATTTGAGAAAGTGCCCTAACACGCATGACGAGAGAAGCAACCAGGCGACACCGCATGATCCTGCCGGCTATCGCGGCCGGTGTCGGTGTGGCGGTGGTTGCCGTGTCGGCAAATCCCTTCATCGTCCGGGCGCAGGATGCCGCACCTGAAGCGGCGCAATCTGCGCCGCAGCCGGCAGCCGAGCCGCCGCCGCCCGACCCGGCCGCCGAGCTGGCCGCCAAACGGGACAAGACCCGTGCCGAACTGGAAATTCTGTCGAAAACGATCAGTCTTTCCAGCGACAAGGTGAGCGCGCTTCAACAGAGTATCGCCGATCTGGACAAGAGCACGCAAAGCATCCGCCAAGCGCTGATCGAGTCCGCCGCCCGCCGCAAGGCGCTCGACAAGCAGATCCTTGCAAGCGAGAAGAAGCTTGCCGATCTCGGCGTCAAGGAGGATGGCATCCGCCGGTCCCTGCACGAGCGCCGCGGCCTTCTGGCCGAGGTGCTGGCAGCGCTCCAGCGCATGGGCCGCAACCCGCCGCCCGCTTTGCTCGTCACCCCCGATGACGCGCTCGCCTCGGTGCGCAGCGCCATCCTGCTCGGCGCCGTCGTGCCCGGCATCCGCAAGGAGACCGACAAGCTTGCCGCAGACCTAGCAAGCCTTGCCGCCTTGCAGACAGCAAGCGCTGCCGAAAAGGCCGGCCTGACCGCGACGATGACCGATGGTATCGAGGAAGAGCGGCGCATGGACCTGCTGCTTGCCGAAAACGACAAGCTCAGCCGCAGCAATGCCGCCGAACTCGAGGCCGAGAAGAAACGCTCCGAGGAACTGGCGGGCAAGGCGACCAGCCTCGAAGGTCTTGTCGCCTCAATGGAATCCGAGATCGCTTCGGTGCGCGATGCGGCTGCGGCCGCCCGCCAGGCGGAGGAGAATCGCAAGCTGATGACCGACGAGCAGCGCGCCCAGGCCAAGGCATTGGCCGACAGCGGCGTGCCCGATAAAAACCGCATTGCGCCCGCATATCCCTTCGGAGAATTGAAGGCGAAATTGGAGGTGCCCGTTGCCGGCGATATCCTGCGCCAGTTCGGCGATGCCGACGGCACCGGACACGAGGCAATGGGAATGACGGTCGCCACCAATCCGGAGACGGTGGTGACGGCGCCTGCCGATGGCCTGGTGGTTTTCGCCGGCGCCTTCCGCAGTTACGGCCAGATGATCATCCTCGACACCGGCGATGGCTACCACTTGGTTCTCTCGGGAATGGAGACGATCAATACCCGTCAGGGAAAATTCGTTTTCGCCGGCGAGCCGCTCGCCGTGATGGGCGCGAAAAGAGTGGCAAGCGCAACTGCATTGGCGCTGGAAACGGACCGGCCAACGCTTTACATTGAATTTCGAAAGGACGGTAAACCGGTCGATTCCCGACCGTGGTGGACCGCCAAAGACATTGGAAAGGCACGCAATGATTCGTAGGGCTTCTCTTGTTCTGGTCGGCGCATTGATGGGTGCGACCGCCATGAGCGTCATTTACTCGGCGGGTGTGCCGGCAGAAGCGGCCGGATCGTCCACGTACAAGGAACTCTCGGTGTTCGGCGATGTCTTCGAGCGTGTGCGCGCCCAATACGTGACGCCGCCGGCCGAAGACAAGCTGATCGAGAACGCCATCAACGGCATGCTTTCCTCTTTGGATCCGCATTCGAGCTACATGAATGCGAAGGACGCCGAGGATATGCGCACCCAGACCAAGGGTGAGTTCGGCGGCCTTGGCATCGAAGTCACGATGGAAGACGAACTCGTCAAGGTCATCACCCCGATCGACGATACGCCCGCCGCCAAGGCCGGTGTTCTCGCCGGTGATTACATTTCCGAGATCGACGGCCAGTCCGTGCGCGGCCTGAAGCTCGAGGACGCGGTCGAGAAGATGCGCGGTGCCGTCAACACGCCGATCAAGCTGACGCTGATCCGCAAGGGCGCCGACAAGCCGATCGAGCTGACGATCGTCCGTGACGTCGTCGCCGTCCAGGCCGTCAAGTCGCGTGTCGAGGACGATGTCGGCTATCTCCGCATCATCTCCTTCACCGAGAAGACCTATCCCGACATGGAAAAGGCGATCAAGAAGATCAAGGACACGGTTCCGGCCGATAAGCTGAAGGGTTATGTCCTCGACCTGCGCCTCAATCCGGGCGGTCTGCTCGATCAGGCGATCAACGTCTCCGACGCCCTCTTGCAGCGCGGCGAAGTCGTCTCGACCCGCGGCCGCAATCCCGATGAAACCCGCCGTTTCAATGCCGGTCCTGGCGACCTGACCGATGGCAAGCCGGTTATCGTGCTGATCAACGGCGGTTCGGCTTCCGCATCGGAAATCGTCGCCGGCGCCCTTCAGGATCTGCGCCGCGCCACCGTTCTCGGCACGCGCTCCTTCGGCAAGGGCTCCGTCCAGACGATCATTCCGCTCGGCGAAAACGGCGCGCTGCGCCTGACCACGGCGCTCTACTACACGCCGTCGGGCCGCTCGATCCAAGGCACCGGCATCACCCCCGACATCAAGGTCGAAGAGCCGCTGCCCGAGGAACTGCAGGGCAAGATGGTGACCGAAGGCGAATCCAGCCTGCGCGGCCATATCAAGGGCCAGAGCGAGACCGACGAAGGTTCGGGCTCCGTTGCCTATGTGCCGCCGGATCCGAAGGACGACGTCCAGCTGAACTACGCGCTCGATCTGCTGCGTGGCAAGAAGACCGATCCGGCCTTCCCGCCGAACCCTGATAAGGCGGTCGTCGCCAAGTAATCATCACCTCAAGGCCGGGCACCGCCCGGCCTTGACCCTTTCTGCTGTTTCCCGGTTTTGGAGCGGGTGAAAAATTGGGAACGGACCTGCATGCGCCTTTGGGCCGCAACCGCAAAGCCGGCCGCCGGCGCCCGGGTGTTCTGCGCCTCGGCCGCATCGCCGCCAGTCTTTGTCTTTTCGCGATAGGCGGCTTTTCCCTCTATACGGCGTTTCGCGGCGATGGGCTCGAACGCACCAAACCACCGGCGGCCGGAGAGGCCGCAACGCCACCCTCCAATACCGCTCAGCCACCGGCGACGACCACCAACCAGGCGGCGGACGGCATGCCGCGCGCCGAACCGCGCTCGGGCGCCAATGTCGAACAGACGGTCACCGGCGACGGCTCCGTCGTCACCAAATACAGCCCCCGCCCGCGCGACGGCAGCGGGCCAGTGCTGGTGGATGCCATGCAGATCGGCCAGGATCCGCGCATGGCGGCCCAGCCGAATGAAGCACTGCTCGAAGACACCCCTTTCGGCAGGCTGCCGATCGTCGGTCCCGATGGCCGACGGCCGATGGACCAATATGCCCGTCCCTCGTCCGGCGCGCGTGGCGTCCGCATCGCCATCGTCGTCAGTGGCCTCGGGCTCAGCCAGACCGGGACGCAGCGCGCCATCGCCGAATTGCCTGAGGAAATCACCTTCGCCTTTGCCGCAAGCGGCAACAGCCTGCAGCGCTGGATGCAGGAAGCCCGCCGCGGCGGCCACGAGATTCTTCTGCAGGTGCCGCTCGAGCCCTTTGATTACCCGGCGAATGATCCCGGCCCGGAAACGCTGATGACCACGAAACCCGTGGCCCGCAATATCGAGAACCTGCACAAGGCGATGGGCGAGATCACGAATTACACCGGCGTCATGAATTATCTCGGCGGTCGTTTCCTGTCCGATTCCACCGCCATGGAACCTGTCATGCGTGATATCGGCAAACGCGGGCTGCTGTTCCTCGACGACGGCACCTCGGCGCAGTCGAAGACGGCTGATGTCGCCAAGGGAACGGAACTGCCCTATGCCTTCGCCGACCTGCAGCTCGACGGCCAGCTCGATATCAACGCCGTCCTGAAGAAGCTTGACGAGCTCGAGCGCATCGCGCGCAAGAATGGCCAGGCGATCGGCGTCGCCTCGGCTTTCGATGAAAGCGTCGACGCCATCGCCAAATGGAGCGAGGAGGCTGCGATGCGCGGCATCGAGATCGTCGGCGTCGCCGCCCTTTCCAACGACCCCCGGAACCCTTGAGATCAGTCTCTTAAGCGAATCCCTGAACGGAGAAGAAGATGAGCCAGGCGACCGTGAAAGCCGAGGACCTGCCCTACCGCCCCTGCGTCGGCGTGATGATCCTGAACCGCGACGGCCTCGTCTGGGCCGGGCGGCGCATTCCCGACGGCAATTCGGAATATGACGGCTCGCCGCAGCTCTGGCAGATGCCCCAGGGCGGCATCGACAAGGGCGAGGATCCGTTGGACGCCGCCTATCGCGAGCTCTACGAAGAGACCGGCATCAAGACGGTGACCCTGCTTGCCGAAGCGGGCGACTGGATCAACTATGATCTGCCGCCGGCATTGATCGGTATCGGATTGAAGGGAAAATTCCGCGGCCAGACGCAGCGCTGGTTCGCCTTCCGCTTCGACGGCGACGACAGCGAGATCGCCATTAATCCGCCGCCCGGCGGCCACGAGCCGGAATTCGATGCCTGGGAATGGAAGCCGATGCAGGAACTGCCCAGCCTGATCGTCGCTTTCAAGCGGGGCGTGTACGATCAGGTCATCGCCGAATTCCAGCATCTGGCGACACTGCAATCGGAAGACTGATCATGCCGGAGTGACGCCTCCGTTTGCGCTCGGCAAGCGGCAGGAGTTCCGGCCGCCCAAAGGCGGCCGGCATCTCGTGGTAGCTTATTCTGCCTCGTTGGCGGAATCCGCGTTCAGCTGGCCGTATTTGCTCTCGCCGATTTTCCCGAGTAGATCGAGCTGCGTTTCGAGGAAGTCGATATGGCCTTCCTCATCCATCAGCAGTTCTTCGAAGAGCTTCATGGAAACGTAGTCGCCAGCTTCGTGACAGATATCGCGCGACTTCTTGTAGGCTGCGCGGGCGTCGTATTCGCCGGCAAGATCGGCCTCCAGCACTTCCTTGACGTTCTGGCCGATGCGCAGAGGTGCAAGGGTCTGCAGATTAGGATGGCCTTCGAGGAAAATGATGCGCGCAACAAGCCGGTCGGCATGATGCATCTCTTCGATCGATTCGGCGCGCTCCTTCTTGGCGAGCTTGGTGTAACCCCAATCCTCAAGAAGACGATAATGAACCCAATATTGATTAACCGCCCCGAGCTCGAGGAACAACGCCTCATTAAGCCGCTCGATGACTTTTTTGTCGCCTTTCAATGTCCGCTCTCCTGTTTTCCTCATGGAATTGTTTCAAGCGGGACATGAAATCAAATATTTCCGTCTCCGTCGAGTGGCGACGGGCGTGATACTCCTCCGTCGTCTGGATAATGATGTCGACGACGTTGGGGAAACAGCCGCAGCAACGGCCGCGTTTTTCCATAGCGTGATATACCTTCGCCGGCACGATAAGCTGCCAACAGTCTTCATCGAGAAGGTTGGTGATAACCTCGCGGATTTCCTTGTCGGTTATATAATTGCAGCTGCAGACAAGCACGTCTTCATTCCAAACATGACACTGACTATCGTGTTTTCTGCTAAAGAAGATGGTGGCTGTCAAGAAAAAATTCGAGCCCCGCTTCATCGAACGCGGTGTCGGAATGACAAGCCAATGCATGTCGCCAGAGATTATGCAGTGCTTCCAGGGTGATGGCGCCATGAGGCAAGTGAAGGGGACCGACGACCCCGATCGGTGCTCACGCATTTTAATGGAAGTTGCGTCCGCGCGGCATCACCTCGGCGGTTTCCGCTGCGCCGGAATTGCGGCCTGTGGCCACCATCCGTTTTTCCAGCTCCGCTCTCTCCTGCGCCTGCGCAAGCTTTCTCTGCCGCTGATCGACACCTGGATTCAGCACTTCGTCTGCCCGCTCACAGACGCCGAAACGCCGAGCCTCGCGTTGCAGAATGCCGAGCGCCGGCGTCATGTCCTCGATATGCTCGACGACGGTATGGATCACGCCGCTCTGGCTTTGCAGCCTACCGCGGATTTTCACCAGCCGGGCGCCCATCACGACCGAGCGGTATGTGTCGAAGATTTTCGGCCAGACGATCGCATTGGCGACGCCGGTCTCATCCTCGAGCGTCATGAAGATCACGCCTTTGGCCGATCCCGGCCGCTGGCGCACCAGCACGAGGCCGGCGATAGTCACCCTTCTGCCGTTGGGGACCTTCAACAGATCGACATTGCGCGTCACATCCGCATGCCGCAATTCCTCGCGCAGGAAGGAGACCGGGTGCGCCTTCAGTGACAGCGAGAGATAACGATAGTCCTCGATGACCTGCTCTCCCGGCAGCATTTCCGGCAGCTTCGTTGCCGGTTCGGCCTGGAGATCGACATGACGGGCCTGTTCGAAAAGCGGCAGCTCCTCGGCCGCGCTCTTCACATCCAACGCCCGCACCGCCCAGAGCGCGTCGCGTCGTGATAGCCTCAGGGATTGGAACGCATCCGCATCCGCCAGTCGCTCGATGACGGATTTCGGCAGGCCGGACCGCAGCCAGAGATCCCGAACGGAACTGTAGCCTTTGCCTCGATTTTTGACGAGCAGCTCCATCTCTTTATCCGAGACACCCTTGATCTGCCGGAAGCCGAGCCGCACCGCGTGCCGGGCCCTGATGATCCCGCGCATCTCACGGTGGCGGAAATCGACGGCACTCGGATCGAAAGCGGCCTCTTCCAGACCGCAATCCCAGTCGGATTCGTTGATGTCGACCGGCAGGATTTTAACCCCGTGCTCGCGTGCATCCCGCACCAGCTGCGCCGGCGCATAAAACCCCATTGGCTGGGAATTCAGCATCGCCGCGCAGAAGACGTCGGGATAATAGGCCTTGAGCCATGAGGAGGCATAGACGAGCAGCGCAAAGGAGGCGGCATGGCTTTCCGGAAAACCATATTCACCAAAGCCTTTGATCTGGTTGAAACACTGCTGGGCGAATTCCTGAGCATAGCCCTTTGAGGTCATTCCCTCGATGAACCGCGTCTTGAAATTGCCGATCGTGCCGGTTCTCTTGAATGTCGCCATCGCTCTGCGAAGCTTGTCGGCCTCTGCCGGTTTGAAGCCTGCAGCAGTAATCGCGATCTGCATCGCCTGTTCCTGAAACAGCGGCACGCCGAGAGTTCTTTCGAGAACCGCTTCCAGCTCCTTGCTTGGATATTCGATCGGGATATTCTTGGCCCGCTGCTCTCGGCGCTTCAGATAGGGATGCACCATATCGCCCTGGATCGGTCCAGGCCGGACAATGGCCACCTCGATGACGAGGTCGTAGAACAGCTTCGGCTTGAGGCGCGGCAGCATGCTCATCTGCGCCCGGCTCTCGATCTGGAAGACGCCAAGCGTATCGGCCCGGCCCATCATCTCGTAAACCGGCCTGCCTTCGTCCCCATGTTCCCTGTTGCCGAGATCTGCCAGCGTCTTCTTCACACCGTAATGCCGTTCGAGCAGCGAAAAACCCTTCCGCAGGCAGGTCAGCATGCCGAGCGCCAGCACATCCACCTTGAGGATCTTGACGTTGTCGAGATCGTCCTTGTCCCATTCGATCATGTACCGATCCGGCATCGCCGTCTTCATGATCGGCACGACCTCGTCGAGCCGATCCCGCGTGATGACGAAACCGCCGACATGCTGGGTGAGATGGCGGGGGAAGCCGAGAAGCTCGGAGGCATATTTCAGCACGTTCCTGGTGACCGGATCCTTGATGTCGAGACCGGCCGCCTTTGCATCCCGCTCGGAAAGATTGTCCTCCGACCAGCCCCAGACGAGGCTGCTGATCGCCGACTGGACATCCTCCGACAAGCCGAAGGCCTTGGCGACTTCGCGGCCGGCCGAGCGGGTCCGGTAGGTGGTCACCCCAGCCGTCAGCCCGGCATGTTCTCTCTTGTAGGTTCTGTAGATGAACTGGATGACCTCTTCGCGCCGATCGTGCTCGAAATCGACATCGATATCCGGCGGTTCGTCACGATCCATCGAAATGAAACGGTCGAAGAGCAGCGTGCTCTTTTGAGGATCGACTTCCGTAATTTCGAGGCAATAGCAGATGACCGAATTTGCCGCCGATCCGCGCCCTTGGCACAGGACCTTGAGGTCATAACGGGCGTGATGGATGATCCTGTGAACCGTCAGGAAATAGGAGGCATAGTTCTTATCGCCGATGAGTTTTAGCTCATAATCGATCTGCTTCGCCACCTTGGCCGGGATACCCTCGGGATAGCGCCTTGCGGCTCCCGCCCGCGTCAGCCTCTCGAGCGTCTCCTGCGGCGTTTCGCCGGGATCGTTTTCAGGCGGATAATTATGCTCCAACTCCTTCAGCGAAAAGGTCAGTTTGCCGAAGAAGACCTGGGTATTTTCGATCGCACCAGGATAGTCCCGGAAGATCCGGACCATTTCACGTGAATCCTTGAGGTAGCGCTCGGCATTCGGCGCCAGCAGGTATCCGGCTTGCGCGATCTGCACATGCTCCCGGATCGCAATCACCACATCCGAAAGCGGCCGGCGTTCGGGATGGTGGTAAAGCGGCTGATTGGTCGCAATCAGCGGCACGCGATTGCGCGCCGCAAGCATGGCAAGCACCGCAAAGACCTGCCTGTCGCGGCCGTCATAGGCTGGCGCCAGCGCCATAAAGAAATCCTTGCGGAACCGTCTGCGAAACCGTTCCAGATAATCTTCCAGCGCCGACTGGCCCTCCTGATGATCGATAAGGGTGCGATCGGGAACCAGTGCGAGCATCATCTCGTCCCCCCATTCCATCAGCTCCGCTTCCGTCAGGATGCAGTTCCCCTTGACCGCTTCTTCCTTCAGATTGCCGGCGCTGAGAAGACGGCAGAGATTTGCCCAGCCCCGCCGATTGCGTGGGTAGGCGAGGATATCCGGCGTGTCATCTGAAAAGACCAGGCGGGCGCCCGGCTGAATCCGGATGGGCTCGAGAATCTCTTCCCGTTTCCCTTCCTTCTCCGCCTTGGCCAAGATCGCCTCTCTGTTCCTGTATCTCTCTTCGAGCTGCAGCGCCTGCGCATGCGCCCTGACCACGCCGGCAACCGAATTCCGATCCGCAATGCCGAGACCGCCGAGCCTGAGATGAGCGGCCTGCACGACCATCTCTTCCGGACCGGAGGCGCCTTCGAGAAACGAAAAATTCGTTCTCACGCCGATCTCGAAAAATGCGGACCCGCTCTTCATGCAAACACACCGTGCATGAACCAGCGAGGATCGAGTTCGCGGCCATAAAAACCGCGACGATAGATCCAGAAGCGATGTCCGGTCTCGTCCTCGATGCGAAAATAGTCGCGCGCCTCGGCGTCATCCCCATCGATCCACCATTCCATGGCGATCCGTTCCGGCCCTTCGCTTCTTGCCACCTGATGCTGCAAGCGCCGCCAGCGGAAAATCTGCGGCGGACCATCGGGCACTTCGGCAAGCATGATCTCGACCGGCTCCGGCGTGGCGAAGAGCCGCAGCGGGCGCTCTTGGCGGAAAGGAAGCTGGATATCCTGCGCCGCCATCCGCTTGGGAAGACGATCCATCACGGGAACGGTGATGACGGCGCGTTCCGGCACATGGCTCTCGCGGAGCTGGAAGCTTTGCAGGCAATCCGCACCCAGCCGGGCCGAGACCCGGTCGACGAAAACAGAAAGCGAGATCTCTCCCTGACGGTCGCCCTCGAAATCACCCTGCGCCTCATTGAAGGGATCATGCCGCAACACATTCAACCGCAGGATTTCGAAACCATAGCCGGCATCGAGATCGTCATAAACCGCCTGCAATCGCTCGGAAAAAAGCCCGGCAATGAATTTTGGTTCGCGAAGCGGCTGCGAAGCGCCGACGGCGATACGAAAAACCCTGCCGTCGACGCGGAACAGCATCAGTTCGAACACCCGCCCGCCAATCCCCCGCGTCTCCAGCGACGGCTGCAGCGATATGGCGACCTGCCGGGTGACGGCAAGGATCTGTTCTTCCGTGCCGATCGGCTCGATCAGGCGGCTTTCGGCCGAGAGGCTGGCGACCGGACGCCGCGGCGAGACCGGCTCCTCCTCGCGTCCCAGCGCCTGGTCGAGACGCAGAAGCAGTCCTGCGCCGAACCGGCGGGTCAGCGGCGCGCGCGGTGCATCGATGACGTCGCCGACATATTTCAGGCCAAGCTTCCTCAGCGCATCGACGGTTTGTCCTTCCAGCCGCAAGGCTGCAACCGGCAAGGACATCAGCACCTGCTCCGCCTCCTCGTCTTCGATCACGCTGCCTTGCCCGAAGCGCGACGCGGCCCAGGAAAGGCCTGGTGAGGATGAGATGGCGCCACGCGCATCGATCCCCATATGAAAAAGCCGCGACAGCACATCCTTGAGAAGCGCCTTTTCCCCGCCGAAGAGATGGGCGCAGCCGCTAATGTCGAGAAACAGACCGTCCTTGCCGTCGAACGCCACCAGCGGCGTATAACGGTCGCACCAGTCGGCAATGGCCTCCAGCAACCGGCGGTCGGCTGCCGGATCGTCTTCGGCGACCTCGAGCGTTGGGTACATGGCGCGCGCTTCGGCAACGCCCTGATCCTTTTTCAGCCCCAGCCGCTCTGCCAACTCGTCCAGCGCCGTCAGCCGCATGGCATTGTTGAGCTTGCCGGAACAGACGATAGGCGGTGCCTCAGGACGCCCTGTCGAACGCCAGGAGAGCCCCCATCGCCTGCGGGCGATGCGGTCCGTTGGCAGATGCGGAAAGCTGAGCGCCAGAATACGCTGACGGCTCGCCTGGAGGACGAACGTGGTTTGGCTCGGCGAGAGGGAGAAATTCGCGTTCATGGGGGTTCCACTCCAGAAAAAAGCAGAGCGGGGCCGGATTACGGCCCTTCTCCAGCGTGAGACGGAAAATCGGATTGCCGATGCTGCCGGAAAGCTTCGATTCCCCCGGCAACGGCCGCAGAGCGGATGGACCCGGTTCGACATGCAGACGGAAGGCCGCACTGCTTGCCTCCTCCGCCCCGGCCTGGCGGACAAGAAAGAGCGGACGGCGGGCAGCACGCGCCCGAAGACTGAGCCTGCGGCTTTCGGTCAGGCCGAAATGGGCGGGATTGCCGCGCACTTCGAAGATGACGGCCGAGAAGGCAGCGCTTTCCAACGCGGTTTCCACCAGCCAGAGCGCCTCGTCCAGCTTGCGCGGCGCCGCATGGAGAAACCGCTCCGGGCTCAGCCCGAAATCCCGCAGCCCGGGAGCATAGGGACGACCGGCCTCCAGCGTGCCGACGGCATCGCCGATCCAGAGCAGCGGCAGAAGCCTGCCGGCATCTGCTTCCTGCTTCTGCAGTCGCGCGGCGACAGCCATCGCCAGCCCGCTTGCCGCACCGGCATCACGCGACAGAGCGGAGCGGAATTCGGTGATCGCATCGAGGGGCAGGCCGCCTTCCAGCGCCTCGTCAAGACACTCCACCCCAAACGCCAGCGGCGGCAGACTGCATCTCCGAGCTGTCTTTCCCCCCTCTGCCAAGGCTTCCCGCTCCGCTGCCGCAAGCGCCGGCGCGGGCTTCCCCTCCAGTTTGGCGATGGTTTCGCGGAGCGCAAAAAGCCGCTCGCGCGCCAGGGCGTGCTGCGCCATGGCGTTCTCCAATCCGTCTTGTTCCTGTTATGTTCTTATAGATTCCAGAGAGCTAATGAAGAGTCAACGGCCATTTTCTATGAATTTATTCCTGCCTTTGATTCCGCACTCGAAAATCGGCGATAAAGGTTCTATATGGGCCCGCAAAGGAAGGAATATTCATGGCCCGCATAGACCAGAGCGATGATTGGCGGGACCGCCATGCGCCGACGATCAGCACCTTCGAGTCGCTGGCCATGGAGGCCTATAGCCATCTGCCGGATGAATTTCGCCAGCTGACGACCAACCTTACGATCGAGATCGAAGATTTCCCCGATGACGATGTTTTCGAGGACATGGCGCTGGAAACCCCTTTCGATCTTCTCGGTCTTTTCGAGGGCAGGGGTATTTCCGAACGTTTCACGCTGGAAACCGGCGAGATGCCGAACCGCATCCGCCTCTACCGGCGCCCCATTCTCGATTACTGGGCCGAGAACGACGAGACGCTCGGCGATATCATCACCCACGTCCTGATCCACGAGATCGGCCACCATTTCGGGCTGAGCGACGACGATATGGAGCGGATCGAGGCAAGCGCCGAGGAAGCCGCCGAGCGCTAGCGCATCGGCCCGAAAATCGGAATCGATTTTCGGATAGCACGATGCGTAGATTCAAACTGTTACAGCGTCCTTTGCGCGTCTGAAGACGCGCGGCGCTGTAATACATGTCGCCCGGAAAGTGTGCAGCAGTTCCGGGATAACGACGTGCACAAACAAAGAGCTGAAGCCGTGCTTCCGGCAGGACGCGTTATTGCTCGGAGAGCTTTATCTCGGGATGATAATCCTTGCCTTCGACCGTCTTGACGACGGCCTGGCCGCACTGCATCGCGCCGGTTGCGGCATTGAAGGCATAGGTCGGCGAGCCCTCCAGCGACCAGCCCTTGTTGAGGGCGGCGGTGACCTTGTGGCAGAAGGAAGCGTCGTCGGGACCGGTCAGGAAGCGGTAGAGTTTCATCAGGCGGGCTTTCTTGCAGAAATCAGGCGAGCTTTATGAACCAGAGCCTCGGCTTGGACAAGATGCAGCCGTTCGATCATCCGCCCGCCTGAATTGATGACATTCAGCCCCTGGGAAGCCGGATCGGCAAAGGCGGCGATGATCGCCTCCGCTTCCGCAATCGCTGCCGGATCCGGGCCGAAATGCCGATTGGCGGCCTCGATCTGGGTCGGATGGATCAGCATCTTGCCGGCAAAGCCCATGGCCCGGCCCTGCAGGCATTCGGCATCGAAACCCTGCTCGTCCCTGAAATCGTTGAAGACGCTGTCGATCGCATCGAGCCCGTAGGCGCTGACCGCCAGGACGACCTGCATCAGCCACGGCACGAGATAGGTTCGTCCCGGCTGCGGCAGGACGCCTGTTTCCTTGCGCAGATCATTGAGCCCGACGACGAGGCAATCGAGCCGCGACCCCGGCGTGCGGCCGGATTCGGCGATCGCTCCGGCATTCAGCACGCCGCGCGGCGTCTCGATCATCGCCCAGATGCGCAGTTCCTCCGGCGCATCTGAATCGGCGAGCAGATCGCCCATATCGGTGATATCCCGAGGTCCGTCGACCTTGGGAAGCAGAACGGCGTCGGGCAAAAGCGCCTTGACCAGATCCAGGTCCGCCGGCCCGAATTCGGATGACAAAGAATTGATGCGGATGATCCTCTCCTTGCCCTCAAGCGGCGGGCCGGCAAAAAAGGCGCGCAGATTTTCCCGCGCTTGCCCCTTCTTCTCGGGCGAGACGGAATCCTCCAGATCGAAAATAACCGTATCGCAATCAAGCGAATGGCTTTTTTCGAGCGCCCGGAGATTAATGGAGGGCACGCTCAGCACCGAGCGGCGCAGATTTAACGAACGGCGAGGGATGGTTTGGCTCATCGATCATTAGTGCCAAGCTTCGCAAAGCCCGGCAAGACAACAAAAAGCCATGCTTGCCTTGCAGAGAGGAAAAAGAAGGACCACATTCCTTTCCGAAGAAAGGTCTAAAACCCATGCAGAACATTCGCTCCATCTTCTTCATGCTTGCCGGCGCCACCGTTTTCGTGGCCATGCTGCTTTTCACCTTCTCGGTGACGCTTGCCGTCGGCGGTATCCTGACCGTGCTGATGGTCGGACGTGCGCTATCGATGAAGATGAAGCCCGCTCCGGTGCGCGCCAAGGCAAACAATGGCCAACGCGAAATGCGCATCTGGAACGACGGCCGCGGCACGATCATCGATCTCTGAATGGCTCACGCTTAAAAAACCTGACTGACACTGTCGCATCATGCTTCCATCATACGTCTTAGAAGCAGCCGAGCATTCTGCCGGCGCTTCAAAACGAATGGAGGAAGAGCATGGATGCGACGGAAAACAATCCGGTCAAGATGCCGCCGGTCAAGAATGGCCTGCTGCCCTATCTGACGGTCGGCGGCGCTGTGAAAGCCGCGGAATTCTACAAAAAAGCTTTCGGCGCCGAAGAAGCCTATATCGTACCGGTCGACGAGAGCGGCCGGACGATGCATGTGCATCTCTACATCAACGGCAGCTCCCTCATGCTGTCGGATGCCTATCCCGAATACGGCCATCCCTTCAAAGGCCATGAAGGCTTCGCAATCCAGCTGGTTATCGACGATATCGATTTCTGGTGGGATCGCGCCGTCGCTGCCGGCGCCGAAGTCGTCATGTCGGTCGAACTGATGTTCTGGGGCGACCGTTACGGCCAGCTTCGCGACCCGTTCGGTGTCCTCTGGGGCCTGAACGCACCGACCAAGTGACGGCACATATGCAGAGGGCAGGCCGCGCGAAACGTCGCGTGGCTGCCTTTTCCAAAGATTCTCCTTCATTTCGGCGGAAAACTGGACTAGATGCAAATTCAGGAAAGTAGATTGCTGAAATGGAGCATGGGTCATGGATAAATTCGTGAAGCTCACGGGCGTTGCTGCGCCGCTGCCGGTCGTCAACATCGATACCGACATGATCATTCCGAAGGATTATCTGAAGACCATCAAGCGCACTGGCCTCGGCACCGGACTTTTCGCCGAAGCCCGTTATAATGAAGACGGCTCCGAAAATCCGGATTTCGTGCTGAACAAGCCGGCCTATCGCGACGCCAAGATCCTGGTCGCCGGCGACAATTTCGGCTGCGGTTCCTCGCGCGAACACGCTCCCTGGGCATTGCTCGATTTCGGCATCCGCTGCGTGATCTCCACCAGCTTCGCCGATATTTTCTACAACAACTGTTTCAAGAACGGCATCCTGCCGATCAAGGTCAGCCAGGAAAATCTCGACAAGCTGATGGACGACGCCTCGCGCGGCTCCAACGCCATCCTGACCGTCGACCTTGAGAATCTCGAGATCACCGGTCCCGATGGCGGCTCGATCAAGTTCGATCTCGACGAGTTCAAGCGCCACTGCCTGCTGAACGGCCTCGACGACATCGGCCTGACGCTGGAAAAGGGCAAGGCGATCGACAGCTTCGAAAAGAAGAACGCCGCTTCGCACCCCTGGGCTGCTTAAGCCCTCCAACTGGTGATCGATCAAGCCGGGCCTTCGCCCGGCTTTTTCTTTGATATCAGGTCAGAGAAACTTCTCTTTCCAGAGCCGCAGCTTTTCGAGCGATACGCCGATGCCGCCGCAGACTTCGATCAGCGGATTGTCAAAGCGGGCAAACAGCTCGGCATGCACATCGGCAACGGCAAGTGCTGCACCGCAGGCCGGCTCGACCAGAATGCGCTGCGCATCGGCAAATTTCAGACAGGCGGCAACCGCATCGGCGTCGCTGACGAGAACACTTTCGATCGGATGCTGTTTCGGCAAGTCGAAGACATGCTGCGCCACCTGCCGCGCGCCGAGCGACGTGGCAATCGAGGTGATGGCGGGCAGGGTGATACGTTCATTCGCCTTGAGGCTGGCGTTCAGCGAGGCCGCCCCTTCGGTTTCGACGGCAATGACAGGCACATCGGCAAGCCCATTGCGCTTCAACCCCTCGACAATACCGGCAAGCAGCCCGCCGCCGCCGACGCTGGTGACGACGCAATCGAATTTTGCACCCTTCGCCACCACCTCGTCGATCAGCGTCGCATGACCATCCCACAGAAGCGGATGGTCGAAGGGATGCACATAACTCGCCTTGCGGCTCTCCGCGAGTTCGACGGCATGGGCATTGGCTTCGTCGAAAACCGACCCGTGGACGAGGACATTGGCGCCCGTTGCGGCGATCGTCTGCCGGACATCGGCCGCCGTCGTTTCCGGCACGACGATGGTGACCGGCACGCCGAGCGCCCGGCCGGCATAGGCCGCGGCAATACCGGCATTGCCGCCGGACGCACAGAAGATCTCGCGCGCGCCATTTTCCACTGCGTGCTGGCAAAGCCGGCCGACGCCGCGCAGCTTGAAGCTGCCGGAAGGCTGCAGCGCATCGAGCTTCAGCCAGAGCCGCTTGCCGCTGGCGCTGTAGTCAGGCGCTGTCTGAACCAAGGGCGTATCGAGATGGAGCGGTGCTAAAGGCATGGGAAACATCCGGGGACATGGAAGGTAAGATGCCGTTCTAGCCTGTTTGCAAGCGCAGGAGCAATCATCACGACCGAAACCGAAGCGTACCGATTCACTGCTTCTCTCGCTTGAAATGCCCATTTCCGGGGTCTAAGAAACCGCAACTTGTTTTTCCAGGAGGGTTTCATGACTGTGCGCAATCTTTTCCTGCTGCCGGGTGACGGCATCGGTCCCGAGGCGATGGGCGAGGTCCGCAAGATCATCGCCTATATGAACGAGGCGATGGGTGCCGGTTTCGTCATCGACGAAGGCCTTGTCGGCGGCTCCGCCTATGATGCGCATGGCGCGGCGATCTCCGAAGCCGATATGGTAAAGGCGCTTGCCGCCGATGCCGTTCTCTTCGGCGCCGTCGGCGGTCCGAAATGGGATAGCGTTCCTTACGAAGTGCGCCCGGAAGCCGGCCTGTTGCGGCTGCGCAAGGACCTTCAGCTGTTTGCCAACCTGCGTCCCGCCATCTGCTATCCGGCCCTTGCCTCGGCCTCATCTCTGAAGCCGGAACTGGTCGAAGGTCTCGACATCCTGATCATCCGCGAACTGACCGGCGGCGTCTATTTCGGCGAGCCGAAGGAGATCATCGATCTCGGCAACGGCCAGAAGCGCGGTATCGACACCCAAGTCTACGACACCTACGAGATCGAGCGCATTGCCGGCGTCGCCTTCGAAATGGCCCGCACCCGGCAGAACCGCGTCTGCTCTATGGAAAAGCGCAACGTCATGAAGTCGGGCGTGCTCTGGAACCAGGTGGTGACCGAGACGCACAAGGCGAAATATTCCGACGTCCAGCTCGAACATATGCTGGCCGATGCCGGCGGCATGCAGCTGGTGCGTCAGCCCAAGCAGTTCGACGTCATTGTCACCGACAATCTCTTCGGCGACATGCTCTCCGATGTCGCCGCCATGCTGACAGGCTCGCTCGGCATGCTGCCGTCGGCCTCGCTCGGCGCGCCTGACGGCAAGACCGGCAAGCGCAAGGCGCTCTACGAGCCGGTCCACGGCTCGGCCCCCGACATCGCCGGCAAGGGCATCGCCAACCCGATCGCCATGATCGCCTCCTTCGCCATGTGCCTGCGTTACTCCTTCAATCTGGTGAAGGAAGCCGACGACCTGGAAAAGGCGATCGCCAACGTGCTCGACAAGGGCATCCGCACCGGCGACATCATGGCCGATGGCGCAAGGCAGGTCGGCACCGTCGAGATGGGCGATGCGATCCTTGCCGAGTTCAAGACGCTGTCAGCCTGATATATTTCACGTGAAACATGGGCCCTCCGCATGACATGCGGAGGGCTGTTTATGCGGGGAGCGCGAGCCGCAACCCGCTCGGTCGATTTCTCCGAAACGGACTATTCTCGGCCGCAATCTCGTGTATTTTTGCGCCGGATTTCAGCGAGCGCCTATCCCGGTAATAAGCGCGCCCTCGACGCGTCTTTCGGGCGCGCGGCGCTCAAGGGCGAATTCGAACGGACGATGGCAATGCGGGCATTTTGGGCTTCCCTGGACAGGCGCTGGCGCCGGAGCGGCGTCGGCATGCCGCCATTGCGTTGGAAGGCCTGCCTCTTCATCACGCTCAATGCCGTGATCCTCTCCATGCTGCTCTTCGATGCACCGATCGGCGCCAGCGAAGTTCCCGCACCGGTGAAGCACCTCGGCGAGATGATGACCGGTTTCGGCGATTCCGCCTGGCTGATCTTTACCAGCATCCTGCTGTTCTTTCAGGGCAGGGCGGGCTACAAGCTGGTGAAGACGGCGCGCTCCAAGGCGCAGGCGCTCTATGTCAGCTGGATCGGCGCCTATCTCTTTGCCACCGTCGTCTTCTCCGGGCTTCTCGCCAATCTGCTGAAACGGGCGATCGGCAGGGCCCGTCCCGACCATTTTTACGACTACGGCATGTTTTCCTTCACGCCCTTTTCAGGCCATGCCGCTTTCGAAAGTTTCCCCTCCGGCCATTCCACCACGGTCGGGGCCTTCTTCGCCGCCTTTGCCCTGTTGTTTCCGCGCTACCGCGTTCTCTTCATCGCCGGCGCCATCTGGCTCGGCATGACGCGCGTCATGGTCGGCGCCCACTATCCGAGCGACGTCATTGCCGGCCTTGCCTTCGGCGGCTGGTTTTCGCTGCTGACGGCGATCGTCTTTGCCCGCTGCGGCTTGCTCTTCAAACTGGGGCCGGATGGCTGGCCGATTGCGAAACACTTCTTCCCCGACATGAAAAAGCCCGGCGCCTTGTAAGCGCCGGGCCATTTACCTCAAGCGCTGAAGCGCCGCTCAGTCCATAGCGTGGATATCTCTGTTCTTCGTTTCCGGCAGGAAGATCAGGCCGATCACCAGGGTGATCGACGCAAAGACGATCGGGTACCAGAGACCGTAATAGATATCGCCCGCGGCAGCGCTCATCGCGAAGGCCGTCGCCGGCAGCAGGCCGCCGAACCAGCCGTTGCCGATGTGATAGGGCAGCGACATGCCGGTATAGCGAATGCGGGTCGGGAAAAGCTCGACCAGCAGAGCGGCGATCGGGCCATAGACCATCGTTACATAGAGGACGAGCACGAACAGGATCGCAATCGTGCCGATCCAGTTGACGCGGGCGGGATCGGCGGTCATGGCGAAAGCGCCGCCATTGGCGACGTTATAGACCGCCATGTCGGTGACGCCATTGGCCTCATCCGCCGTCAGCAGCTTGGTCTCGACCAGCTTGGCCGCCGGCATGGTTTCCTTCTCGCCGGCACGCACGGTATCGGCATTCAGCGACAGTTCCGGATTGGCTGCGATGAAAGCATCGAGCTTGGCATCCGGCACCTTGGCGGCGCCGCGCTTCAGCGGATAGCCGGCATCGTGGAGCGCGATATTGACGCCCTTTTCGAAAGCCGCGGTCATGCCCTTGGCCTTGTCGCCGGCGGCAACGACGTCGAAGCTCGGGATCGTCTCGTTGCCGACCTTTACCGTTGCCGGCTGACCGGCGGGACCGGACACGACATCATAAGGCACCGAGTTCTTTGTCAGGAACGCCGTCGCCACGTCGCAGGAGCTGGTGAACTTCGACGTGCCGGTCGGATTGAACTGGAATTTGCAATCCGCCGGATCGGCCGTAACCGTTGCCCGGATCGAGGCCTGTGCTTCGGCAAGCGCCGGGTTGGCCGTCCAGGTCATCGCCTTGAACAGCGGATTATACGTTACCGCCGCGATGAGAAGGCCTGCCATGATGATCGGCTTGCGACCGATCTTATCGGAGAGACCGCCGAAGATGACGAAGAACGGCGTGGCGAGGAAGAGCGCGATGGCGACCATGATGTTGGCCGACTGCAGGTCTACCTTCAGCACGTTCTGCAGGAAGAACAATGCATAGAACTGGCCGCCGTACCAGACGACCGCCTGGCCCATGGTGGCGCCGAGAAGCGCGATGATCGCAATCTTGGCGTTTCTCCATGTCCCGAAGGCTTCGGTCAGCGGCGCCTTGGAGCCCTTGCCTTCCGCCTTCATGCGCTGGAACGCGGGTGATTCGTTCATCTTCAGGCGGATCCAGACGGAAATGCCGAGCAGGACGACCGAGACCAGGAACGGAATGCGCCAGCCCCAGGCAGCAAATTGAGCCGCACCCATCAGATATTGAACCAGAACGATGACGATCAGCGACAGGAACAGGCCGAGCGTCGCCGTCGTCTGGATCCATGAGGTGAAGTAGCCGCGGCGCCCGTTCGGCGCGTGTTCGGCGACATAGGTTGCCGCACCGCCATATTCACCGCCCAGCGCCAGACCCTGGAGCAGGCGCAGTGCGATCAGGATGATCGGGGCTGCGATGCCGATGGTGGCGGCACCCGGCAGGATGCCGACGAGGAAGGTCGACAGACCCATGATCATGATCGTCACCAGGAAGGTGTACTTCCGGCCGACCAGATCGCCGAGACGGCCGAATACCAGCGCGCCGAACGGGCGCACCAGGAAGCCGGCGGCAAAGGCAAGCAGCGTGAAGATGTTGCGCGTCGCCTCGGGATATTGGGTGAAATAGGTCGCGCCGATATAGGTGGCGAGCGAACCGTAGAGATAGAAATCATACCATTCGAAAACGGTGCCGAGCGAAGAAGCGAAGATCACCTTCTTCTCTTCGCCGGTCATCGGACCGGCCTTCGCGCCGTCGATGCTTGCGACATTTGCCATTGTCTGTCCTCCACAGAGTGATGAGCACGCGCGCGACCTACTCTCCTCAAAGCAGACCCCTGGCCGCGACACGCCTGACGAGAGTGTGCCAGAAACGGCAGATCAAAAAGAGAGATGCTTTGGGATTATGACTTTAGTCTAATGGCAACGCGCTTGGCAGGCAGCCGAGTCGTCAGCCGGCCTGGTTACGCTCTCAGCGCCTGCGCCGGCGATTGCCGGTAGGCGAGCACCGCCGGCAGCGCGGCCAAAATTGTCGCGAAGACGAGCAGCACCGCCGCAAGCCCGGCGTCTTCACGGGCGAAACCGACCGGCATGGCGATCCCGCTCGTCTGAGAGAACATGCCAGACAAGGTCAGCGCCGCAGCGTAACCGAACGTGAAACCGAGCCCGATGCCGACGGCCACCAGGAAGAAGAATTCCAGCCAGACGATGCCGAAAATCGCGCCGCGCGGGGCGCCGAAAGCCCGCAGCGCGCCGATCTGGCGCCGGCGTTGGCCGATATGGATGACCGTGACCAGCACCAGCGAGGCGGCGACGAGCGCTTGCGCGCCGGCGGCGACCGCAACAAGGATCTGTTTGGCGTCGCCGAGCGTGCCGTAGAGATTGGTCAGCACCTCGCCGGGGAAAACGGCGACGGTATTGCCGCTGCGATACTCCTGCCGCAGCTTATAGGCGTCGGCTATCGTCTTCGGCTTGACGAGGATGGCGGGAAGGCCGGGAGCATCCGCAGCCCACTTCTCGTCGATCACGGCATCCGGGTCGATTTCGCCGTGATGCTCATGTACATCGTGACCGGCGCCTTCATGCTCATGATCGTGTCCAGCCTCGCCTTCATGCTCTTCCGCCCCCAGACCATGGATATGCCAGACGGCCTGGATCGGAACCAGAATGGCCCGGTCCCAGGCCGTGCCGGTCGGCCGCAAGCGGCCGGCGACGTGATAGACGAGTTCGGTGTGGGTCTCGCCGCCTTCTTCCGCCACGCCATGCATCGGCTTGATCTCGGCCCCGAGCGGTAACTTGACCGCAGAGCCGATCACCGCTTCTCCCTCGCGGGCGAAAATCCTGCCCTCGGCAAAGCCGCCAGACAGGTTCTCCGCCAACGTCACCGTCGTGCCGACGATCGGATAGCCGGAGAAGGAATCACCGAAGCCGATCGGCGCCGCCCAGTCGACGCGGGGATCGGCGGCAAGCCTGGCCAGCACATCGCCCGGCATCAGCGGCAAAGGCGAGGGCTGCAGGAAAACGGAGGACAGCACGAGCTGCGTCTCGCTGCCGCCGGCGCCGATGACGAGATCGAACTTGTCGGCAGCGCGTGCGCTGCCGAGACGAAGCGCCCGCTCCTGCAGCACGACGCAAACGCCGAGCGCGGTCGCAAGCGCCACCAGCAGCACGACCACCAGCGACCCCGCCCAGAGGCGGCGAAGATCGGAAAAGATGAAACGGATCATATAGCCTCTCCCGCCGTTGCCGCGGAATCGTTGCTGACCCGGCCGGAACCGAAGGTGATACGCCGGTCGAGGCGGCCGGCAAGGCGCTGATCGTGTGAAACGACGATCAGCGTGCTGCCTTCGGCAAAGGCGAGATCGAGGATGAGATCGCCGACAGCCTCGCCGCTTTCGGCATCGAGGCTTGCCGTCGGTTCGTCGGCAATGATGACGCCGGGCTTGCGCAGCAGCGCCCGGCCGATCGCCACGCGCTGCATCTCGCCGCGCGACATGGTTTCGATCTTCTGGCCGGGGCGGGAAAGACCGACCGTGCTCAAAAGCGCATGCGCCCGCTCAATGACATCAGCCGTGGCGACACCCGCAAGCCGCGCCGGTAAAAGCACGTTCTCCAGCGCCGACAGGCCGGGAAAGAGATGAAATTCCTGCATGACCAGGCCGATATTGGCGGCACGGAACCGGTCGCGCCGGCTTTCGGAAAAACCAGCAATATCCTCGCCGTTCCAACGGATGCGGCCCTGGCGCGTCCGTTCCAGCCCGGCAACGATATTGACGAAAGTGCTCTTGCCGGATCCGGACGCGCCTGTAATGGCAACCCTGCTGCCGGCATCGATCGACAGGCTAGTGATTGCCAGCGCCGACGAGGACAGGCCTGGGAAGGTGACATCTAGGTTTTCGATATTGAGAGCGAGCATATCGGTTCAAACGGCGGAATATTCGGCCCGGCGGATCCGCAGCAGGCTGACGAAGCCGGTGTCCGGGTCCGTCCAGGAGCCATATTCCAGCATGCCGCGCACTTCGATCGTCTGGCGCGGCTGCACGAAGGTCTGTTTCTCCCCGAGATAGACGACGACGATATTATCCGGCCAGTCCGCATCCGAGGAGCAGAAGGGGCAGAGCGACATCGGCATCTCGGTGAGCACAAAGAACTGAGCCTCGGCCTTCAGGGGCGGCGCCATGAAACCTTTCATGCTGATTTCCTGCCCGGCAAGGCGCTTCACCTTGTCGGAAAATTCAAGGCCGAGCACGCCGAACTTGCCATAAAGCTCATCGAAACTGATCACGGAACCTGCTGCAAAACTCGGGCGAGCAACAGCGGCGAAAGCCAGCGTGCCGATGGCGCCGATCAGGCCGCGGCGGCTGAGATGCAGCGAAGGGAGCTTTTCCATGGCGATCTCCAAGAATTAAATCCCGGCCGCTGAACGGCCGGGACCATGATCGACGAAACAGGCAAAGCCGGCAAGCGACTGCCGGATCGGCCTCAGATCAATTCGTCTGCTTGGCGCCGAGAGCGAAGGTGTCGGCGAGCACGCGATAGACGTCGCTCTGTTCCATATAGCCATGGAACTCTTCAGAACCCGGACCGGCCGACTGCAGGACGACGTCGTCGACCGCATGGACGCCGCTGTCGCCGGTCTTCGGAATATTGCCCTGCACGAAGACCGCGCCGGGAACATCCTTGTACTGCTCGTTGGCGACATATTCCTTCTTTTCGTTCTGGACAGCCGGAACGAACGGACCATCGAGCTTCGGACGGAAGGTCTCGTAGTGGTCAGGGCCGTTGTTGGCGCTCAGGAACAGGCGACGGCTGACGTCGATCTTGTCAGGGTAACCGTCGCCGTTTTCGTCCTTGTAGTTCGGGAAGCCGGCTTCCGCATAGGTGCCGACCTTTTCGCGCATTTCGGTGCCGGGCTTGTCGTCATCGACGGTGCCGATGATCGATACACCGTGGGTGTGGTCGCCGGTGACGACGATCAGCGTGTCCGGATGGGCCTTCTGGAATTCGCGGGCAACGCCGATGGCCTGGTCGAATTCGATGGTTTCGAAGACGGCGCGATCCCAATCGAGCGGATGCGACATCTTGTCGATCGAGGAACCCTCGACCATCAGGAAGAAACCGTCCGGATTCTTGGAGAGGCGGTCGAGCGCAACCTTGGTCATGGCGACGAGACCCGGCTGGTTCGGAAACTTGTCGACGGTGCCCTTCTTCAGGAACTCGCGATCGAGCGTGACGTCCATATTGCCGGTGTGGAAGAGACCGAGGAGATTGCCTTCGCCCGATGCATTGGCGGCGAGCTCGTTCTTGTCGGTCGCAAGCTTGTAGCCGGCATCCTGGAACAGCTTAATGTAGTCCTGGTTGTCCTTGCGCTTGGAACCGGCGACCTCTTTGCCGAGGAAATAGGCCGAGCCGCCGCCGAGCAGGACTTCCGGCTTGACGTCGAGCAGCATGCCGACGACATCGGCCTTGTCGTTGCGGTTGCGGGTATGGGAAACGACGGCAGCCGGCGTCGCGTCTTCGACTTCGGCGGTTGCGACGATGCCGATCGACTTCTTCGTCGTGCGGCGAACAGCTTCCGCGAAGGTTTCGACGCGCGGGTCATCGAGCGAGGCCGGGGTGCGGTCCGCGTAGACGCCGAGCGCGTTGACGGCGGTCTTGTGGCCCGTCATGTAGGCCGACATGGTATTGGCCGAGTCCGTGGAGACGGCATTCGTCGAGGAGGTGCCGATGAAAGCCATGCGATCGAGATCGTCCATGTTCAGGCGGCCGTTCGCCTTGCCCTCGGTCATGCCCTTCGACATGATGCGGGCAGCGGTGCGATGCGCGACGGAAAGACCGTCGCCGAGCAGGAAGATGATGTTCTTGGCCTTCGGCTGGGCCGCGGTTTCGTAAACATTCCAGGTGACGGACGTCGTTTCGTCGCCGGCAGCAACCTCGACCTTGTAGGCGCCGGGAGCCGAGATCTTCAGGCCGCGCAGCAGCAGAGCGGAACCGAGAGCCTTATCCTCTTTGCCCTTTTCCAGTTCGACGAACTGCGCCTCGCCGCCGAGGACGGTCTTGTAGTCCTGGCCGTTGACCGTGATCTTCACGTCTGCGGGCTTGACCTGCTTGTTGAGTTCGACCTTGAAATCGAACGGCGAACCGGCAAGAATCGTGGCGCGATCGAGCGGATAGACCGTCGTCGCCTGAGCGGCGCCCGCAAGCATGGTGGTGGCCGCAAAGGCGGCAAGAAGCGTACGCATGGAAAACCCCCGTTTTCGTTGCAGTCATTAAATAACCGAGCCGGGATACCTCCCGGGGATGACAGCGGCATGACAAAACGCCGCAGCGTCGTGGCTGCCGCTTTCGCCTGCAGGCTCCGAGCGCAAAAACCTTGACTCCTGTGGAAAACCTTCTAAGAGCAACAGCGGAAAAGGAATCTCCATGGTTCGCGACGAACACGCCATTGCTGACCGCAATGACCGGGCACGGGTTGCCGGGGTGGATATTGCCGTTCCGGTTTCTGCCAAAACCAAGGCCAAAACGACGACGAAAACCGTCTGACGTCTCTGGCCTGCCGCTCTCTCCCCGGCTCGGCTGGGGACAGGAAGACGCGATCCGTCGCGCCTTTCCCCTCACCGGACAAGAGGAGAGAAGAGAAAGAGAGCTTGAGAAATGGGTTTCAAAGTAGCAATTGCGGGAGCAACCGGAAATGTCGGCCGGGAGATGCTCAACATTCTCTCCGAACGCGGCTTCCCCGCCGATGAGGTCGTGGCGCTCGCCTCCGCGCGTTCGCAGGGCACCGAGGTTTCCTATGGTGACCGGACGCTGAAGGTTTCCAATCTGGAGAATTACGATTTCTCCGACACCGATATCTGCCTGATGTCGGCCGGCGGCGAAATCTCCAAGAAGTTTTCGCCGAAGATCGGTCAGCAGGGCTGCATCGTCATCGACAATTCCTCGGCCTGGCGTTACGACGCCGACGTGCCGCTGATCGTGCCGGAAGTGAACCCGGACGCCATCAGCCAGTTCACCAAGCGCAACATCATCGCCAACCCGAATTGCTCGACCGCCCAGCTGGTGGTTGCGCTGAAGCCGCTGCATGACTTCGCCAAGATCAAGCGTGTCGTCATCTCGACCTACCAATCGGTCTCCGGCGCCGGCAAGGACGGCATGGACGAGCTCTTCAATCAGACGCGCGCCGTCTTCGTCGCCGATCCGATCGAGAACAAGAAGTTCACCAAGCGTATCGCCTTCAACGTCATCCCGCACATCGACGTCTTCATGGAAGACGGCTACACCAAGGAAGAGTGGAAGGTGCTGGCCGAGACTAAGAAGATGCTCGACCCGAAGATCAAGGTGACCTGCACGGCAGTGCGCGTGCCTGTCTTCATCGGCCATTCGGAATCCGTCAACATCGAGTTCGAAAACGAGATCACCGCCGACCAGGCCCGCGATATCCTGCGCGATGCACCAGGCTGCCTCGTCATCGACAAGCGTGAGGACGGCGGCTACATCACGCCTTATGAATCCGCCGGCGAGGACGCGACCTACATCTCGCGCATCCGCGAGGACGCGACGGTCGAAAACGGCCTCAACATCTGGGTGGTCTCCGACAACCTGCGCAAGGGCGCCGCATTGAACGCCATTCAGATCGCCGAGCTGCTGGTCAATCGCGGCCTCGTCAAGCCGCGCAAGCAGGCCGCCTGATACGATTTGTAAACCATAAGATGTTAAAGCCCTGCTCGGTGAGCGGGGCTTTTCCGGGGCAAATCAACTGTATAAGCGCTCGCTAAAAGGTGATCGTGACAAAATCGTGAGTGGCTGGCATTCTCTTGCCCGCCTAAAAACTATGCAGATCGAGAGCGGGGTTTCTCAATGCGCATGAAAAAGTTGTTTCTGGCGGCCGCTGCAGCAATGGGCGTCCTCCATGCGGTACCGGCGTTCGCGCAAGGACCGCAATGCGGCAATACCAGCGCCGGCTTCGAGGCCTGGGTTGCCGATTTCAAGCAGACGGCAGCAGCCAATGGCGTCAGCCAGGCGGTTCTGAGCCGCGCCTTTGCCAACGTCAATTACAACAAACCGACGATCGCCGCCGACCGCGGCCAGAAGAGCTTCAAACTCTCCTTCGACGCCTTCATGCAGAAGCGCGGCGGTGCCGCCGTCATCTCCCGCGGCCGCAGCATGAAAGCCGCCAACCAGGCGCTTTTTGCCTCGATCGAGCGCCGTTTCGGCGTTCCGGCCGGCCCGCTAATCGCCATCTGGGGCATGGAGACCGGTTTTGGCAGCTATATGGGCAACCAGCACACGCTGTCGGCCGTTTCGACGCTCGCCTATGACTGCCGCCGTTCGGACTATTTCACCGACCAGCTCTATGCCGCGCTCCAGCTCGTCTCCGAGGGTTATCTGAGCCCGCAGGCCAAGGGTGCTGCCCACGGTGAAATCGGCCAGACGCAGTTTCTGCCGCGCAATGTCGTGCGCTTCGGCGCCGACGGCGATGGCGATGGCCGAGTTGACATGGTCGGTTCGCGTGCCGATGCACTGGCCTCGACGGCGAATTTCCTCAAGGGCCATGGCTGGCGCGCCGGCGCCGGCTATCAGCCCGGAGAGCCGAATTTCGTCGCCATCCAGGGCTGGAACGCCGCCAGCGTCTATCAGCAGGCAATCGCTTATATCGGCCAGCAGATCGACGGCAAATAGGTCTTCTTCGACAACGATACCCGAAAACGCCGCTGGGACATGCGGCGTTTTTTATATGCGGGAATCAAAGCCGCCGCCGGAGGCCGTCTTGCGGCGCTCCTCCTGCGCCGGGACGATTGGCCCCGAAACGACACAATTGCGGCCGGAGGCCTTGGCGGCGTAGAGCGAGAGATCGGCGCGTTTGACCAGATCCTCGAAGTTCCGGTTGGCGGCTTCATTTGCCCGGCCGGCACATCCGAAACTTGCCGTCACCCTGAGAACCTCGCCACTCTCCAAGGGGATTTCCGCCGCCTCGATCGCCAGCCGCACGCGCTCGGCAACGATTGCCGCATCGTCGGGCGTCGAATCCGGCAGGAGCGCCAGGAACTCCTCGCCGCCATGACGGACCAGCAGATCGAAGGAACGGAAATTCGCGCGCGCGACGCCCGCGACATGCCGGAGCACGGCATCGCCAGCGTCATGGCCGTTGATATCGTTGATCTTCTTGAAATGATCGAGGTCGAAGAGCACGACGGAAATCCAGCGTGATCCGTGCTCGGCCTGCGTGAGAAGCGCCGATGCGGCAAACTCGAAGCCGCGCCTGTTGTAAAGGCCGGTCAGGAGATCGGTCTGGGCCGCGTTGCGCAACTCGCCGACCAGCGTCTCCCGGTCCCGCGTCAGCCGATCGATCAGGCGCAGACCCCTTGCCGCCAGCATCATCACCAAGGTCGCGAGGATGAGCAAGCCGGCGCACAGCGCCAGGATCCGCGTCAGGTGTATATGCGAACGCGTCGAAAAGTTTTCGCCGGTCTCGTGAATATCTCTCGCCGCCTCGATCATTTTCTGTTGCAGGAAAGTCATGCGTTCGCTCTGCGCAGCCGCCCAGACGTCGCGCACCGCAGGCGTCGGCCGCGATCCGGCGAGAATGGCGTCGGTGATCGCATTCGCCTTCACCTGGTCGCGGCGACCGAGATAGGCAACAATGTCGCGTACGATCGGCGCCGCCGAATGGAAGACCATGTGATCCATGCCCTCGCCGATCATGACCTTGCCCTGCACGAACAGCTCCACCGGAAATCTGGCGGACACGCCCTGGTCAAGGTAACGGCTGCCAATGCCGGTGATCAGCCTCTCCCCATAATAGGTCAGCATGATGCCCATCAGCTGGTTGGATTTCTCCAGCAGCACCGGGTCGCTGATCAAGGGTGAAAGCGCATCGACGACGGCAAGCTGCTTGAGAGCTGCGTACCAGTAGATCGACCCGGGATCGCTGCCGACATAACGGCCCTGGTCGACGGCGCCGCGCGCGGCGACGATGCGGCTATAGGCAAGGCTGAGAATCGACAATTCTTCCGCAAGCCCTTCATCGAGCGTATCGCGGGAAGGCAGGCTGGCATAGAAGGCAAGGCGCTCGTCATCGAGCGTTGCCCGGCTTTTCTGCATATCAGCGGCAGTTTTGCTGCTCGGATGCGCGAGATAAATGCGAGTGGCACCGATTTCGCTCAGGATCTCCGTGGCGGCGATCGACCCGCCACGGGCAAGAACGTCGGCGAACTGTCGGTCTTTCTCGAGATCGCTGTATTGGTTGACTGAAGCCCGTATGACGACGACGCCTTCAATGAGCATGAAGACGAAGGGCAGCATGATGGCGGCCAGGATAACCCTTTTGATGGTCTCGAACTTCATCGCCAATCGCCACGGTACTCAAAACGTCGGTCGTGCGCGACCAATTGACGCCAATCTTAGCAGCAATTCTTAATAAACTGATAAAGCGGCAGATCCCTAGATTTGGGGACGAATGAAGTCACGTGTCTCGGCGTCCATCACCCAGAGTTCGCCGGTCGAAATATCGAACCACGCGCCATGGAGATGCATTTTTCCCGCTTCCTCAAGTGCCTTGATGTCGGGAAAGCTTCTGAGATTTTCGATCGAATTGCGGATCGAGACACGCTCCAGCGCCGTCTGCCGCTCTGCGGCCGTCATCACGTCATTGCTCTGGATCTGCTCGGCAGCGGGCTTGACCAGCGACATCCAGCGGCCGATAAAATCGCCCGGCGACAGCGGCTCGGCATTGGGATCGAGCGCGGCGCGGATGCCGCCGCAGCGGCCGTGGCCCATCACGACGATATCCGAGACCTTCAGCGCCTGCACCGCAAATTCGAGCGCGGCCGACGTCGAATGGAAATGGCCGTCCGGCTCGTAGGGCGGCACCATGTTGGCGACGTTGCGGATGACGAAGAGCTCACCCGGGCCGGCATCGAAGATCAGCTCCGGTGCGGCACGTGAATCCGAACAGGCAATGACCAGCGTGCTCGGACTCTGACCGTTTTCGGCAAGCAGCCGATACCTGTCGCGGGCATCGGCATAACGCCCGTTCATGAAGTTGCGATAACCGTCCAGAAGGGAATTTGGAAAACGCTGCATGCTTCTGGATTAGCGCGCGCGGAAGACAAGATCAACTGCTGCACTGCAAAATGAGCACATTGACGGATGCATCATTTTTTCCGCCGCTGCGCCGGGTGCACGAGCCGGCGCATCTGCACCATGGCCATCGGCGTCGAGAGGCTGGACGCATCGCTCGCCAGCATCAACTCGTTGCTGCCGCGCTTGACGGCGCGCGCCAGCACCTCGAAGACGCTTGCTGTGGCAAGCTGAAGCGCCTTTTCGTCCTCGAGACCAGAAAGCAGGCGCGACAGGAAGACGGCAGCCAGCAGGTCGCCGAGACCGTTCGGCGGGTTTTCGACGACGCGGTGCTCGGCAAGAAGCGCGTGACGGCCGGAAAGATAGAGATTGCCGGTACCCCCTGCCATCATCGGCACGGCCGAGGTGACGAGCATGCGCGACGGCCCGAGCGCCAGCGCCGCCTCCATGATCGCGCTGTTGTCGTCAAGCGCTGCCCCGGACAGCCATGCAAGTTCGTAGCGGTTCGGCGTCGCCAGCGATGCGAGCGGGATCAGATGGTCGCGAATGGCCTCGGCGGTCGCCTCCGGCACGTAGAGACCGCCGAGATCACCCATGACCGGGTCGCAGACATAGAGAAGCTCGGGATTATCTTGCCTCAGCGCGGCGATCAGCCGAGCCACGGAGCGCGCCTGGGCGGCATTGCCGAAATAGCCCGAAAGCACAGCCTTGACTTCGCCGATCCAGGGCGCCCGGATCAGATTGTCGATCGCCGCGTCGAAATCCGCTTCCGCAAATGTAAGCCGCGTCGAGCGGCCGTGGCCGGGGTGCCAGGGCAGCACGATGGTCGGCAGCGCCCAGACCGGATGACCAAGCGTCTCCAGGGCAAAGACGGCCGCCCGGTTTCCGACCGAGCCGCGCACCACATGGCTGGAGATGACGATGACTGCGCCCGCTGCATTTTCCGACATGAGACAAGATCCGAATGATGACCGCGTTTGATGATCTTTTTGACGCCGCGCTGTCAACCGTTCTTCACGTGAACATGGAAATGTGCCGCGGAACGAAAAACAAAAAGAGGATCCTCCCGTTCGTTTTGGCCATGAAATCGGAAAAATCTCTGACAATTTCCCATTTTCAGCGTCAAAAAAGCATCAATACGATCCCTCAAGGCCGCATTTTAGAGATTTTTTCGCGAAATCTTCTGCTAGCTTGCAGAAAACCAGTCCATTGCGGGAGGCGATTCATGGCTGCCAGAAACAATCCGAAACGGGAAAAGCAGATCGAAAGCGCGCGCAAGATCGCCAAGGCGACGGGCGAAGCGCATCTCGATCCGGAAATTCTCTTCGGACGGGCCAGCAATGACGATCTCGAACTCTATACGCCTGAGATGCTGGCGCTCTCCGCCTTGCATTCGGCAAAGGAACTCGCCGCCTGGAACGGCAAGGCGCCCCGCGTCGGCATCGACACCATCGCCGATGTGACGCCCGGTGGCATTGCCGTTTCGGTGCTTTCGGTCACTGATCGGAACATGCCTTTCCTGTTTGAATCGGTCATGGGTGAAGTGACGAGCACCTATCGCGATCTGTTCATGGCCGTGCACCCCATCCTGGTCATGGAGAAAGGTAAGGCGCCTGGGCTCTATTCCGCCGATCACCCGAGCGACCCGGCCAACCGCGTCAGCCATATCCAGCTCCATATTGCGCCGCTCAACTCCGACCAAGCCTCTGATCTCGTCAAACGCATCGAAACCGTGCTCGAGCAGGTCCGCCTGTCGGTGTCCGACTGGAAGCCGATGCTCTCCAAGATCGATGGGGTGATCGCCGAGCTTTCAGCCAATGGCGCCAGCCGGAAGAAGGCTGATCGCGATGAAGCCGTCGCCTTCCTGACATGGCTTCGCGACGAGAATTTCACGTTCCTCGGGATGCGCGAATATGTCTATTCCGGCAAGGGTTCCGATGCCAGGGTCGAACGCGACAAGGGTACCGGCCTCGGCATTCTCTCCAATCCCGATGTGCTCGTGCTGCGCACCGGCAAGGATGCCGTGACGACGACGCCTGAGATCCTTGCTTTCCTCGACGGTCCCGACTTCCTGATCGTCACGAAGGCGAATGTGAAATCCATCGTCCATCGCCGGGCCTATATGGATTATGTCGGCGTCAAACGCTTCGACGCCGACGGCAACGTCACCGGCGAGCTGCGCATCGTCGGGCTTTTCACCTCGACGGCCTATACGTCGCTCGCCTCGGAAATCCCGCTGCTGCGTTCCAAGATCGAGAAGGTGAAGGAACATTTCGGCTTCGACCCGATGAGCCATTCCGGCCGCATGCTCGACAACACGCTGGAATCCTATCCGCGCGACGACCTTTTCCAGATCGACACCACGCTGCTTTCCAGTTTTGCCGAACAGATCAACGACCTCGCCGACCGGCCGCGCGTGCGCGTCCTGCCGCGCATCGACCATTTCGACCGCTTCGTCTCGGTGATCGTCTACGTGCCGCGCGAGGAATATGACTCGATCGTCCGCGAAAGGATCGGCACCTATCTGAAGACCGTCTATGACGGTCGTGTCTCCGCCTATTACCCGGCTTTCCCGGAAGGCGGCGTGGCGCGCGTGCATTTCATCATCGGCCGCTCCGGCGGCAAAACACCGCGCATTCCGCAGTCAAAGCTCGAGCAGGTGATCCGCGAGATCACCGCCCGCTGGGATGACCGTTTCGAGGCGCTGGCCGGACCCAAGGCACCGAAGATATCAGTCGACCAGGCCTTTCAGGATTCCTTCACGCCTGAAGAAACCGTGGCCGATCTCGCCGATATCGTTGCCTGCGCCGCCGGCGAGCCACTTCGCATCGAATTCTACCATCGTCAGGAAGAGCAGAGCCGCACCCTCTCGCTGAAGATTTTCCACGCCAGCGGCCAGCTGGCGCTGTCGCGCCGCGTGCCGCTGCTTGAGAATCTCGGCTTCAATGTCGTCAGCGAACGCACCTTCGACATCGATGTACCGGCGACAGACGGAGAAACGAAACTCGTCGTGCTGCACGATATGGAACTCGAGGCCCGCAACGGCGGCCACATCGATCTGCAGCGTTACGGCGCCGCCCTCGAGGAAGCTTTTGTCGCCGCCTTCGCCGGCACGATCGACAATGACAGCTTCAACCGGCTGATCCTCTCGGCCGGGCTCTCGGCGCGCGAGACGAACGTGCTGCGCGCCTATGCGCGTTATCTCCGCCAGGCGGGCATCGCCTATTCGCAGGATTATATCGCCACCACGCTCGACAAATATCCCGGTGTCGCCGCCGCCATCTTCCGGCTCTTCCACGACACGCTCGATACCCGGCTTTCCGAAAAGGCCCGTGTCAAGAAGCTTGCCGACCTGCATCAGGCGATCGAAGTCGAGCTTGCCGCCGTGCCGAGCCTTGACGACGACCGTATCCTGCGCCGCTACGTCAATATCGTCGATGCGACGCTTCGCACCAATTATTTCCAAAAGAATGCCGATGGATCGCCGAAGCCGATGCTGGCCTTCAAGCTTGATCCGCACTTGGTCGACGGGCTGCCGCAGCCCAAACCCTTCCGCGAGATGTTCGTCTACGGCGTCGAAGTCGAAGGCGTGCACCTGCGCTTCGGCAAGGTGGCACGCGGTGGCCTGCGCTGGTCGGACCGCGCCGAGGATTACCGCACCGAAGTGCTCGGTCTCGTCAAGGCCCAGCAGGTGAAGAACGCGGTCATTGTGCCGGTCGGCGCCAAGGGCGGTTTCTATCCGAAGAAGCTCCCCGTCGGCGGCAGCCGCGACGAGATCTTCAACGCCGGCCGCGAGGCTTACAAGACCTATATCCGCACGCTGCTGTCGATCACCGACAATATATCGGGCGCCGAGATCGTGCCGCCGAAGGATACGGTCAGGCTCGACGGCGACGACCCCTATTTCGTGGTCGCCGCCGACAAGGGCACCGCGACCTTCTCAGACACCGCCAATGCGCTGGCGCAGGAAGCCGGCTTCTGGCTGGACGATGCCTTCGCCTCCGGCGGCTCGGCCGGTTACGACCACAAGAAGATGGGCATCACCGCGCGCGGCGCCTGGGAAACCGTCAAACGCCATTTCCGTGAAATGGACATCGACATCCAGACGACGCCCTTCACGGTCGCCGGCGTCGGCGACATGTCGGGCGACGTTTTCGGCAACGGCATGCTGCTCTCTCCGAAGATCCGGCTGATAGCCGCCTTCGACCACCGCGATATCGTCATCGATCCTGATCCCGATATGGAAAAGACCCTCGCCGAACGCCAGCGGCTCTTCGACCTGCCGCGGTCAAGCTGGCAGGATTTCAACAAAAGCGTGCTCTCCAAGGGTGCGATGATCATCTCCCGCGCGACGAAATCGGTCACGCTGACACCGGAAGCGGTGGCCGCCATCGGCATCGACAAGGCCGTGGCCACGCCCTTCGAAATCATCACGGCGATCCTGAAGAGCCCGGTAGACCTGCTCTGGTTCGGCGGCATCGGCACCTATGTGAAAGCCCCGTCCGAAACCGATGCCGAAGTCGGCGACCGCGCCAACGACCCGATCCGCGTCACCGCGGTTGAGGTGCGCGCCAAGGTGATCGGCGAGGGCGCAAACCTCGGCGTCACCCAGAAGGGCCGCATCGCCTACGGTCTCAAGGGCGGACGCTGCAACTCCGACGCCATCGACAATTCGGCCGGCGTCAACACCTCGGACGTTGAGGTCAACATTAAGATCGCACTGGCGGCCGCCATGCATGACGGGCGCCTGACTCGGGCAAAACGCGACCAGCTTCTGTCTTCGATGACCAGCGAAGTGGCGAGCCTGGTGCTGCGCAACAACTACCTGCAATCGCTGGCAATTTCATTGACGGAACGCAAGGGCACGGCAAACGGCCTGGAGCTTGGCCGTTTCATGAGCGTGCTCGAGGCGGCCGGCCAGTTGAACCGGAAGGTCGAGACGCTGCCGGACGAACAGACGCTGGCCGAACGCTATACCGCCGGCAAGCCGCTGACGCGACCGGAAATCGGCGTGCTGGTATCCTATGCCAAGATCGTGCTCTTCGATGCGCTGGCCGCCAGCGATCTGCCGGATGACCCCTATTTTACCGCGACGCTTTTGAATTATTTCCCCGTCAAGATGCAGAAGTCGAACGCCGGCGATATCGCCGGTCATCGCCTGAAGCGCGAAATTGTCGCGACGGTGCTTGCCAACGAAGCGATCAACCGCGGCGGGCCGAGCTTCACCGTTGCCATGATGGATGCGACGGCGGCTTCGGCACCGGAAGTGGTGCGCGCGGCAATCGTTGCGCGCGATGGTTTCGACCTGACCCGGCTCTGGGCCGAAACGGATGCGCTCGACGGCCGGATATCCGGCGAAATGCAGAACCGCATCTACGAGGAAATCAGCCATAGCTTTACCGTATTGACGCGCCTGCTGTTGAAGACCGCGATGACCAAGTCGGATATGGCCGAAGTGATTAGCCGGCTGCAGGCCGCTCTGAAGAAACTGAAGCCCGCCTTTGCCGAACAATCGGCCGGCGATGCCGCAGCGCGCCAAGCCGAATATACCCAGGCGGGCGTGCCCGAAAAGCTCGCAGCCGAGATCGCCAACCTCCAGACCTTCGCGCTCGTGCCTGAGATCATGCAGATCGCCGAGCGCACCGGCGAGCCCCTGGTGCGCGCCGCTGAAAACTACTTCGCAGTATCCCAGACCTTCCGGATTGCCCGGCTGCTGGCGGCGGGTGGGCGGATCCTCACCTCCGACCATTACGAGAACCTGGCGCTTGCTCGCAGCATCGACCAGATCGCCAGCGCAAGACGCGACATCGTCATCTCGGCGCTGTCCGATCACGGCAAGGAAAAGCTCCCGGTTCAGGCCTGGCATGCCCAGGATCGCATCCGCATCAACCGGATCGTCGAAGAGCTATCGAGCCTCAGCGACGGCGGCGATCCCAATCTTGCGCGTATTACCGTTGCTGCAGGTATCCTGACCGATCTTGCGCGCGACCGGGCGAGGTGAGACAGTCCGCGGAAAAGGAGCGGATGTTGAATCGCATCGACTGGACAGGAACGCAGCCGCCGAAAGCCACGGAGAAGGGCATCTGGGGGTGGATGTTCTTCGATTGGGCAGCCCAGCCCTTCTTTACCGTGGTCACCACCTTCATCTTCGGTCCCTATTTCGTCTCCCGTCTGACCGATGACCCGGTTTCCGCGCAGACGACGTGGAGCAACATGGCGACGATCTCCTCGGTGATCATCGCCCTGCTCTCGCCCATCCTCGGCTCGATCGCCGACCAGTCCGGCGCACGCAAGCCCTGGATCGGCTTTTTCGCGGTCATCAAGATCGCGAGCCTTTTCTGCCTGTGGTTCGCAGCCCCCGGCTCGCCTGTTCTTTATCCGGTCATTTTCATGATCCTCGCCTCGATTTCGGCTGAGTTTTCGATCGTCTTCAACGATTCGATGATGCCGCGCCTGGTCGCCAAACACGAGGTCGGCAAGCTCTCCAACACAGCCTGGGGGCTCGGTTATCTTGGCGGCATCATCGTGCTCATTGCCGTCGTCACGCTTCTGGCGGCGAGCCCGGAGAGCGGCAAGACCATCCTCGGCCTCGAGCCGCTCTTCGGTCTCGATCCTCGGACCGGAGAGGATGCACGCATCACCGGGCCGATTTCGGCCGTCTGGTATCTGATCTTCATCCTGCCGATGTTCTTCTTCACGCCGGATGTCAGCAGAGGTCTTCCGTTCGGCACCGCCGTCCGCGCCGGCCTGCGGGAAGTGAAAAACACGCTTGGCGAACTCAAGGAACGCCGCGGCATACTGACATTTCTCATCGCCCGGATGATCTATCAGGACGGGGTCAACGGCCTGCTGATCCTCGGCGGTATCTTCGCCGCCGGCATGTTCGGCTGGGCAACGATCGAGATCGGCATCTACGGCATCATCCTCAATGTCGTCGCGATCTTCGGTTGCCTGATCGCCGGCCGCATCGACAAGGGTGTCGGTTCGAAGGTGACGGTCGTCATCAGCCTGACCATGCTGCTTCTCGCCACGATCGGCATCATTTCGACAGGACCGGGTTACACCCTGTTTGGCCTGCTGCCGCTGCCGACGGCGGATTCCGGCGGCCTCTTCGGCACTGCGGCGGAAAAAGCCTATATCCTCTACGGCCTGCTGATCGGGTTCGCCTTCGGGCCGGTGCAGGCCTCGTCGCGCTCCTATCTCGCCCGCAGCGTCAGCCCTGAAGAGGCCGGCCGCTACTTTGGCATCTACGCGCTTTCGGGGCGCGCCACGAGTTTCATGGCGACGCTGCTCTTCTCGCTGGTGACCTATATGAGCGGATCACCGCGGCTTGGAATGGCCACGCTGATCCTGTTTCTCGCCGGCGGACTAGTGCTCCTGATCCGCACGCCCTATCCGGCCGACCGCGCATAGACGCCCAATTAGTGCCGGAAGTGGCGCATACCGGTGAAGACCATGGCGATGCCATGTTCATTGGCGGCATCGATGACCTCCTGGTCGCGCATCGAACCGCCCGGCTGGATCACCGCGGTCGCGCCTGCGGCGATCATCGACAGGAGACCGTCGGCAAACGGCAGGAAGGCTTCGGAGGCGACTGCCGAGCCATGCGTCATCGGCACTGCCAGGCCAAGCGCCTTCGCGGCTTCTTCCGCCTTCAGCGCGGCGATGCGGGCGGAATCGACGCGGCTCATCTGGCCGGCGCCGATGCCGGCCGTCTGGCCGTCCTTGGCATAGACCACGGCGTTCGATTTCACGTGCTTGCCGATCTTGAAGGCGAACTTCATATCGTCAAGCTCCTGCGCGGTGGGCGCGCGCTTGGTGACGACCTTGAGCTCCAGATCCTCGACCATGCCGTTATCGCGGCTCTGGACCAGCAGGCCGCCGGAAACGGTCTTCGCTGTCAGGCCCGCAGCACGCGGGTCTGGCAGGCCGCCGGCCGACAGCAGCCGCAGGTTCGGCTTGCGGGCGATGATCGCCTTCGCTTCCTCGGTCACATCAGGCGCGATAATCACTTCGGTGAAGAGCTTGACGATCTCTTCGGCCGTTTCGGCATCCAGCGTCCGATTGAGCGCGATGATGCCGCCGAAGGCGGAAACGCTGTCGCAGGCAAGCGCCCGCCGATAGGCCTCGACCAGGCTCGACCCGGTGGCGACGCCGCAGGGATTGGCATGCTTGATGATGGCGCAGGCCGGCGCCTTCTCGGGCAGGAACTCGGCGACCAGCTCGTAGGCGGCATCCGTATCGTTGATATTGTTGTAGGAGAGCTGCTTGCCCTGGAGGAGGGCAGCCGTGGAAACACCCGGGCGCTTCTCGCCGGTCACATAGAAGGCAGCCTTCTGGTGTGGGTTTTCGCCGTAACGCATCTCTTCCTTCAGTGCACCGCCGATAACGCGGTGGCGCGGCGTGTCGATCGACAGCGCTTCTGCGAACCAGTTGGAAATCACGGCGTCATAGGCCGCGGTGCGGGCATAGGCCTTGGCGGCCATACGCTGGCGGAAGGCATAGGCCGTCTTGCCGGCATCGGCGGAAAGCTGCTCCTTGAACTCGGCATAATCGTTGGGGTCGGTCAGAATGGTCACATAGGCATGGTTCTTGGCCGATGCGCGGATCATCGCCGGGCCGCCGATATCGATATTCTCGACGGTGGTGGGATAATCGCCGCCGGCCGCGCGCACTTCCTCGAAGGGATAGAGGTTGATGACGGCGAGGTCGATGGCCTCGATGCCGTGGGTCTTCATCGCCTCCTGATGTTCGCTATCGTCCCGGATCGCCAGCAGGCCACCATGCACCGTCGGATGCAGCGTCTTGACCCTCCCGTCCATGATCTCGGGAAAGCCGGTGATCTCGGAGACATCGGTAACGGCAAGGCCGGCGGCGGCGATCGCCTTGTAGGTGCCGCCGGTCGACAGCAGCCGTACGCCTCGTTCCGACAGTGCCTGGGCGAGTTCGACGATCCCGGTCTTGTCGAAGACGGAGAGGAGGGCGGTCTTGATTTCGACCTTGTCGGGGGCGGGGATCTTCTTGGAAATGACGGCCATGAAACCTTCTCCGTTCGGGCTTCGGGAGACATCCGCTTGGTTTAGAGCAGGATTCGGATTTCAGGCCGGCTCGGGCCTAAGATCATCCTGCTCCAGGACGCTCGCATTCTGAGGCCGCGTTAGCACAGCTTCGCCGCCGCGCAAACAGGTGCTATCCCTTGCGGGACAAAAACCAGCGGATTTCCGTCTTCTCGGCAAGATCGAAGTCGATTTCGATCTGGTCCGAGCCGCAAATGCCGGAGCTGTCGGCAAAGAATATGTCCTCGGTGATCAGCACTTCATTGCCGGGCGCCGAAAACAGCCAGCTTTCGCCGTCCGGCGCCGTCAGCAGCACGGACTCCCCGTCGCTCTGCTGCAGGACGATGGAGGGATGGATATGAAAACGGGCGACGGCCTTCAGGGGCTTGTCATGCTCAGATCCTTCCCGGACGACGAGCCGGTCGCGCCCGGTCACGATCGAGCCTGCGCCATTGAGTGTCAGCTCACGCTCGTGCAACACCCCAAACACCCTGAGATAACCGTCATGGCTGAGTTTGATGCCGTCGCGTCCGTCCTCCGTTTCGGCGCGCTCGACGGTGACTGTTCTCACCGGTTCGGTAATCGCGTGATTGAGGAAGGGCGAGGGCGAAAAGCGGCTGGACGAAGTGTCGTTCAAAATAACAGTCGAATGCGCCGCCGTCGTGCGCGCCATCTGGACATAGCGGTGCCCGGCAAATTTCGGCGAGCCCGAATTGATGATGAAGCGGTGGCGGCCGGACGACATTTCGAAGGAGAGGCTTCCGGCATGCACGGTCCGCAACGCGCCTCCTGAAGGCGGCGTGCCGGCATCGGCAATGATGACTGTTTTTCCGCCGGAAAGCCGCTGATAGCGCGACTGCGGCAAAGCCTTGAACGGCTGGCCGGCGGTCTCGTCATATCTGAGCACCGAGATCAGCTCGTTTGCCAACGTTGATGTCGCCCCGTTGAACAGCGCCAGATCCCCGTCCTGATGGCGAAAGAACCGCAGCGCCGGATAGATGCGGTCTATGCCGGAGATCAGCTTCTGCGGCAGGTCATGGCCGAGATTGACATAGGTTTGTCTCAACGGCAGCAGATCGAGCAGCAATTCCAGGCCGACGCGCGGATTGCGCGAGATATGGCCGCCATCCGGCAGAATCTGGCTATCGAATTCGCGGTCGAGCGCCTGTGCTGCCTTTCTGAGCGTCGATGCGCGGGCAGGCATGGCGACGGAGGCCATGGCGAGCGCGATACGCAGCCGAAACAGCTCCAGGCCGCCAAGCGTATAGGGCGCCATGCGGTGCAGGAACCTCACCTGGAAGGCCAGCGACTTCATGAAGCGGCGATAAAAGCCACGGTCGGCATTCTGCAGCACCACCGGCGAATGCGAGAGCCAGGCTATGACGCGTTGCGCGGTGACGTCGATCTCCCATGCAATCCCCTCCATGCGGCCGGCATGGATGGAAAGCCAGCTGTCGACGATCGCGCGGGCAGCGGCCGAACTGCGCTCCGTCTTGTTCGCTCGGATATGCCGCAGCCAACCGAAGCTGTGAAGGCGGATCGCGAAGGGGCGCGAAGGCAGGGTAAAGGTGAAGGGTGACTTTCCACTCGTTTCCAGCATCCGCCCGGCCAGCAGAAATCGTCCGTTGAGGATCTCGTCGGCCACATGCGAATCGATGCTGCGGAGATCGGTCGGCGCGACGATCAGACGCTCGGGCACGTTGATCGAATGGCGGAAGAGCTTTAGGCGCAGCAATGCGACGCGGCGCAAGGCGCGCCGCCAAGCCTCCCGAACATACATGCTCGCAAAACGCCGACCGGACTGCATATTCTATTGTCTATTGACCCTCGTGGTTAAGAATAGGTAAAAAGCGGCCGATTTCATCGCCCGCAATGAATTAATTCGTAACAATGTTCGAATATACGCAAATTAACGTGTTTCACCCGCGGTCACGCGCGGATGTAAAGCGTCTGGCGTGGGCAGACGTGGCACGACGCGCGTGAGCCCGCAGTCAGGCCACGCGCCGCAGCATGGCGGCATAAAAGCCGTCGAGACCGGAGGCGATGCCATCAGGCATTTTCAGCATGGTCGGAAGCGTGCGGAATTCGCCGAGCGGCGTGATCGCCGCTTCAAGGCCGGGCCAGTCGCCGGCATCGATGCGAACGCGCTCGATCTCATCCGTGTCGGCAAGAACGCGGGCAACGACCTCCTCGCCTTCGGCGGGATCCAGCGAACAATTCGAAAAAACCAGAGTGCCACCCGGCTTAAGCAATGTCAGCGCATGACGCAGCAGCCGCTCCTGCAGCGCTGCCAGCCTGCCGATATCCTCGGGTCCCTTGGTCCACAACACATCGGGGTGCCGGCGTGTTGTGCCGGTGGAAGAGCAGGGCGCATCGAGCAGGATTGCATCGAAACGCTCGGCCGGTTCGAATGTCGTCAGGTCCGCCGCGATCGTCTCGGCTTTAAGGCTGAGCCGGTCGAGATTCGACCGCAGCCGTCTCAGCCGGCTTTCCGACTGGTCAAGCGCAGTGACCGCACCGCCGGCAAGAATGAGCTGCGCCGTCTTGCCGCCGGGCGCGGCGCAGAGATCGGCGGCGCGCTTGCCCGAGAGATCGCCGAACAGCCTGGCCGGAATGCTTGCGGCCGCATCCTGCACCCACCACGCGCCCTCATCGAAGCCTTCAAGCGACGGGATGCCGCCATCGAAAGCCGCGAGCCGCACACCGCCGGTCGGCAGTGCAACGCCGTTCAGCCGCTTTGCCCAGCCTTCGGCATCCGACTTGACGGTCAGGTCGATTGCGGCCGGTTGGAGCTGGGATTCCGAAATCGCCAGCGCCGCGTCCCGGCCATAGGCTTTTTCCAGCCTGGCGATGAACCAGGCCGGCATCGGCGCGACCTTGCCGATCTCGGCGAGCACCTCATCTTTCTCGCGGCCGAGCCGGCGAAGAACGGCATTGACCAGCTTGGCGAAACGCCGGTTGCGCGGATCCTGATTGGCCTGCTCGACGGCAAGATCGACGGCCGAATGGTCGGGCACATCGAGATAGAGGATCTGTGCGGCGCCGATCGAAAGCACATGCTGCAGCGCCCGTGCCCCCTCCGGCAGCGGCGATTCCAGCAGCGAACCTATGGCGGCATCGATACGCGGCAGATGGCGCAGCGTCGTGTTCAAGATGGCGCGGACAAGCGCCCGGTCGCTTTCGCCAAGCGCCCGATAGGCCGGATTGCCGTGTTCATGATCGAGGGCACCGTCGAGCGGCAGTTTGCGATCGACGACGGCGCCGAGAATTTTTGCCGCCGCGGCCCGTGCCTGCAGGCCAGGTTTTACAGGCGCGGATCGCTCGGCGGAGGGCCTATGCTTGCGGAATGGTTTCTTCGTGCCGTCTGAATTCAAGACCATGGACCTTTTGGCGGTTGCGAACCACCGCGACCAAGACCCGTATCCGGAACAGAGCGCGATTTGCGCGACGGATTAGCAGCCCGAACCGGCGGCGTCGAGACGTTCATGCCGCCCTGCGCCATGTCCTGCAGCGCAGCGATGCGGTTTTCCGTGTTCGGATGCGTGGAAAACAGATTGTCCATGCGCTCGCCGGAGAGCGGATTGATGATGAACATATGCGCGGTCGCCGGGTTGCGTTCGGCATCCGCGTTCGGCACATGGGCAGCGCCGCGGGCAATCTTGCCGAGTGCCGAGGCCAGCCAGAGCGGATTGCCGCAGATTTCGGCGCCGCGGCGGTCGGCCGAATATTCGCGCGTCCGGCTGATTGCCATCTGCACCAGCATGGCCGCAAGCGGCGCCACGATCATCGCGACGAGGACGCCGACGAATCCGAGGGGATTGTTGTTGTTTTCCCGGTTGCCGCCAAAGAAGAAGGCGAAGTTGCCGAGCATCGAGATTGCCCCGGCAAGCGTTGCCGTGATCGTCATCGTCAGCGTGTCGCGGTTCTGAATATGGGCGAGCTCATGCGCCATCACACCGGCGACCTCCTCTGGAGACAATGCTTGGAGCAGGCCGGTCGAGGCGGCGACGGCGGCGTTCTCGGGATTGCGGCCGGTGGCAAAGGCATTCGGCTGCGGGCTGTCATAGAGATAGACCTTCGGCATCGGCAGGCCGGCATTGCGGGCGAGATTGCGCACGATCGCAAAGAACTCCGGTGCGTTGCGCTCATCGACTTGCTGGGCGCGATAGGCCGAAAGCACCATGCGGTCGGAATTCCAATAGGAGAAGAAATTCATGCCGGCGGCAATGACGAAAGCAATCATCATGCCGGCGCGACCGCCGATCAGAAAGCCGACAAACACGAAAAGCGCCGTCATGAAGGCAAGCAACATGGCAGTGCGGACGAGGTTCATTGCGGATCTCCATCTCCGATTTCGCCGGCGCAAGCTTTCAATCGCGGCACCGGCACATTATGATTTGGTTATTCACCAGCCATTTTCAATATTTTCGGGCAGGAGATGCCATGCAGGACGCCGATAACGACAATAGCCAAACGCCGACTGCCGAGGCATCGCAGCCGCGCAAGATGCTGTCCCCGGCTGCCAAACGTGCGCTTGCCGAAGCCGAGGAGCGGCGAAAGAACCAGAAGCCGCTGGAGCTGCCACCGGAAACCGGCGGCCGCGGCGGCGCCGAGCCGGCCCGCTTCGGCGATTACGAGATCAATGGCCGGGCGATCGATTTTTAGGTTTTCTCGTCTCGGTCGGGAACTGACACGCGAGGTGCTGGACGGAATGGTCGATCGTTGCCAAACAATCCGGCTAACGGCACCTCGCGGGCAATCTTCTCTTACAGCAATATGAGGAGCCGCCGGCCACGCCTCCAAATGTAGGAAGTGAGCCGCCCCAGAACCCGGTAGGCCGGAGCGGCTCGCTATATCAGGCCGTCGCCTTGTTTTGCCGGTTGGCGATCAGATCGTCGACGACGGCCGGATCGGCGAGCGTCGAGGTATCGCCAAGCGCGCCGAAATCGTCTTCGGCGATC
>NZ_JACIAO010000007.1:296988-391910 GCF_014194045.1 Rhizobium sp. BK456 | reverse complement strand
GGAGCGCTTGTCATGGCTGTCGGCGGCCTCGTCTCCCTCAGCGACCGGCGCCTGCGCGTCGGCGCCCCGCGCAGGAAGGCGAAGGCGGCAAAGCCTGTAGAGCCTGCAATGGAGCCGGCGGAATGATGCGGCGTCTCCTCCTGGCTTTCGTCTTGATGCTGTTGGCCGCGCCGGCCTTCGCCGTCAATCCTGACGAGGTGCTGGCCGACCCGGCACTGGAAGCGCGCGCTCGCGCCCTTTCGGCGGAACTGCGCTGCATGGTCTGCCAGAACCAGTCGATCGACGATTCCAATGCCGATCTCGCCAAGGATCTGCGCCTGCTGGTGCGCGAGCGCATCACCGACGGCGACAGTGACGAGGCGGTGCTGAACTATATCGTCTCGCGCTACGGCGAATTCGTGCTGCTGAAGCCGCGGTTCAGCATGAAGACCGGCCTGCTCTGGGGCGCCCCGGCGCTGCTCGTGCTCGCCGGCGGACTGTCACTGCTGGTCTTTGCCCGCAGGCGGTCAGGCAAGCCGACAGGAAGTAAATTGACCGCGGATGAGGATGATAAACTCGCCCGGCTTCTCGAATGAGACCGTGCTGTTTGACGGAGATCAACGCGGAAGCCTCGACCTGACGTTATCTTCATCGGAATACACTCCGATGCGAGGCAGCGCCATGCAGGCAAAAGACATAATGACCACCAGCGTGGTTTCGATCCGCCCCACGGTCAGCGTGCGCCACGCGGTTTCCGTCATGATGCAGGCCAATGTCAGCGGACTTCCGGTCGTCGATGACGATGGCCGCGTCTGCGGCATGCTCACGGAAGGCGACCTGTTATTGCGGAGGGAAATCCGCGCCACCACTCGGTCGTCTCGGGCCGGCGAGATCATTTCTGAGATCGACCTCGAGCGCTACATTTGCACCAATGGCTGGTCGGTCGCCGATGTCATGTCCCCGGACGTTATTGTGGCGACTCCTGACAGCGAGGTTTCCGACATTGCAGAAAGTCTCCAGGCACACCGGATCAAGCGGTTGCCGATCGTCGAGGACGGGCGTCTGGTGGGAATTGTTAGTCGCAGGGACATTCTGGGCATCATCCTGGATGCGCCGACGACCGCGCTCCCGCGAGAAGACGAATCCGTCCGGATGGCCGTTCGCACGCGTCTGCGATCCGATCTGGGGCTGACGCCGCAGAAGGTCCAGGTGTCCGTCAAGGACGGACAGGTAACGCTGGATGGGCAGGTGGAATCGGAACTTAAGCGCAAAGCAATCCGGATCCTGGTGGAAAGCCTCGGGGCCGGTGGCTACCGAGATCGGTTGCGAGTGACCCCGCTCCCCAACACTGATCTAAGTTAGGGATCGAGTCCGGCGGACCTGCGAGTATCGAAGAACCACTTTGCAACGCCAGCGCATTGTCCGCAAATCTTATCGATTGCCGTACCGGCACCTAAGGTTTCCGGCCGCCGGTCACCGTGGCTTAATTTTCCGCGCTTCGTGCATCTCGTCCTCAAACTGACGTGCCACGACCACATGAATTGCTCCTGCCGCTCGCGACAACAGAGGCGTGCGCCCACAGGGACAGCTCACGGCGGTTAGCTGTTCGGTGTCGCCGAGAGGTTGATAGGTGATGAGGCAGTGCGGGGCCGGTTCAAAGGCAAGCGCTACGCAATGCCGGAGCGTCAGTAATCGGCGAAGAACATCTTTCTGGCTTGCAGAAGCAGCCGACTGGCCTCCTGTCAGCGAGGAGGCTTGCCCGGCGTCGCGCCCTCGTGCCGGGCAAGCCTCTGCCAAGTTCCTCGCTTGACACGGGACACCCCCGACTCGCCAGAGGATCTTAGGGGAAGCCGCAGCTCGTCTCTTTGACCGGCGTCAAACACTTCGAACGACTGTCGCGGAACCAATCTCATTTTGAGGTCACGGCGCCGGCGATGGCCGGCGCAATCTCGTTTGCGAGACTGCTCTCGTCGAGTGGACCCACGTGCTTGGCGACGATCCGGCCGGACGGGTCGATCACGAAGGTTTCGGGAACACCGTAGACGCCCCAGTCCATGGAGTTCCGTCCATCAGGATCGGTCCCAACCGCCGCGAACGGATTTCCATTGTCACGAAGGAAGGCCAATGATTGCTGCGGGTCGTCCTTGTAGTTGATGCCTACAAGCCTGACCCGCCTGTCTTGGGCAAGCTTCATCAAGGTCGGATGTTCCTGTCGGCAGGGAATGCACCAGGAGGCGAATATATTCACGACGACCACACTTCCTGCCAGACCGGTGTCGGTGAGGCCCGGCTTCCCGAGGCCGGCGAGCGGAGGAAGATTGACGGACGGATGCCGAAGTCCGATCAGCGCCGAAGGAAGCGCCGCCGGCGAATATCCGTCCGACGCTTCCCGGTACAGCGTGTTTCCAACGGCCAAGGCCAGTCCAAGGAAGACGAAGAGAGGGACACCGGCGAGCGCGTAGCGCCGCATCTCATTCGCCTTCGCGACGCTGCCGTCGACGGACGGCTGAGATGGCGGCGAACTGTCGGCGATAGCCTCGCCCCGCAAACAGCACCTTCAGCGCCACTATCGTCATGACTGAAAACGTCAACGCATAGGCTGCGGTCACATAATATTCATGGTCCATCCTGGTGTTCCCTGTGAACTGCGGCCCTTGCCGCGAGCCTCTGGTAGGAGATCAGCTTCCTTCGCCAGATCTCGTTTCTGATCGACGCGACATAGAGGGTCGCAAACAGTGTGCCGAAGGCAAAACTCATGACCAGGAGCGGACACAGGAATTCGACATCCAACGTGGTTCCACCCAGTCTCAACACGCTGGCGGGCTGGTGAAGCGTGTTCCACCAGTCCACGGAAAACTTGATGATGGGAATATTGACGAACCCGACGATGATCAACACGGCCGTGACGCGGGCGGCGCGGATGGGTTCATCGATCGACTGGTTGATTGTCAGGATGCCGAGATACATGATGAACAGGATGAACATTGATGTCAGCCGGGCATCCCATACCCACCAGGTCCCCCACATGGGCTTGCCCCAGATGGCCCCAGTCACCAGGGCCACGAATGTGAAGGCTGCTCCAAGTGGCGCCGCGACCCGTGCGGAAACGTCTGCCAAAGGGTGCTTCCAGACGAGGGAGCCGATCGCATTTGCCGTCATCATCGTGTAGCAGAGCATTGCCATCCAGGCTGCAGGCACATGCACGTACATTATACGGACGGTCTCGCCTTGTTGATAATCGACGTCGGAAGAAAAGCTGAGATACAGGCCTGCTGCGAAGCTGATCGTTGTAAGGCACAGAAGGTAGGGAAGCGCTCGCTCGGCGAGTTCCAAAAATCTCGTGGGTTGCGCGAGCGTGGCGGCAGCATCGGCCAAAGGTGAAAGGGGGCTCATGCGCCGTTCTTAACGTTACGTGTCCATTCGACAATTGATGTGGATCAACAACGGCGCGATATTTCGGGCGAGGACAGAGGTTTCGGCCCGTACGGTGTGCCCGTGCATTCGGCTGGCGGAGCGATTGCAGGTATTTTGACCAACGTCAAATACGGCTTCGACGGGTCGATGTATCGATGGCGCAAATCAGGAGCAGATGATGGATTTGGAAGCGTTTTTCAAAAACGAGTTGGACGGGCTTCATGCCGAGGGCCGTTACCGCGTTTTTGCCGATCTCGAGCGTCACCGCGGCAATTTTCCGCGCGCAACGCGCCATACCGCCGATGGCGAAAAGGAAGTCACGGTCTGGTGCTCCAACGACTATCTCGGCATGGGCCAGAACCCGAAGGTGATCGAGGCGATGAAAAACGCCATCGACCACTGTGGCGCGGGTGCGGGAGGCACCCGGAATATTTCTGGCACCAACCACTACCACGTCATGCTCGAGCGTGAGCTTGCCGATCTGCACGCCAAGGAATCAGCGCTGATCTTCACCTCGGGCTATGTCTCCAACTGGGCAGCCCTCGGCACGCTCGGCGCCGGGATCCCCGGCCTGATCATCTTCTCCGACGCGCTGAACCATGCCTCGATGATCGAAGGCATCCGTTACGCCAAGTGCGACAAGGTGATCTGGAAGCACAATGACGTCGCCGATCTCGAAGCCAAGCTCAAAGCCGCCGATCCGAAGGCGCCGAAGCTGATCGCCTTCGAGAGCGTCTATTCGATGGACGGCGATATCGCCCCGATCAAGGAAATCTGCGACCTCGCCGACAAATACGGCGCGATGACCTATCTCGACGAAGTGCATGCGGTCGGCATGTACGGCCCGCGCGGCGGCGGCATTGCCGAGCGCGAAGGGCTGATGGACCGGCTGACCGTCATCGAAGGCACGCTCGGCAAGGCCTTCGGGGTGATGGGCGGCTATATCGCCGCTTCGGCAGCGCTTTGCGACTTCATCCGTTCCTTCGCGTCCGGCTTCATCTTCACCACGGCGCTGCCGCCGGCGCTTGCCGCCGGCGCCGTCGCTTCGATTCAGCACCTGAAGGTCAGCCAGTTCGAGCGGGCCCGCCATCAGGACCGGGTGCGCAAGCTCCGGATGCTGCTCGATCAGAGCGGCATTCCGCATGTGCCCAATCCAAGCCATATCGTGCCGGTGCTGGTCGGCGATGCCGCCAAGTGCAAGTGGATCTCCGATCTGCTGCTCGACAATTGCGGCGTCTATGTCCAGCCGATCAACTATCCCACCGTGCCGAAGAAGACCGAGCGGCTGCGCATCACGCCGACGCCGCTGCATTCCGATGCCGATATCGCCCATCTGGTCGAGGCGCTGCATTCGCTCTGGTCGCGCTGCGCGCTGGCCAGGCACGTCGCCTGATTGACGGTGGATTCGGAACGGATGCGGCGGCTGGTACGCGTTCTTCTCCCAACGAATGTGACTGCATAACACTGGTGAACTCAAGATTGACGGGAATTCGCGTCCAATGCCTATATCGCGGCTCGTTATTGATCGCGATCAAAGACGGATGCGACTTCGGAACGGAGAAGGATGTCATCAGGAACCAGGAGACGACGGCATTGATGATCGCTCAACACGATCGCCAAACCGAGACCTCATTAACCCATCCATTCGGCAGGGCTAACCCGGAGGAGGTGGCTTCGCATCCTGGAAGGGTGATGGGGCCGTTGTTCCGGCTGTTGCCTTCGTTAGGCGATTGTCTGTACTCGCTGCCATTTCTCTGACGGCTGCTGCCCTGGTCCCGAGGATCACGTCGCAGAGCGTCTATACGGGCATCGGCCTCTCGCTCGTCGCGGTGGGTTCGCGGGGGCCGGATATTTCCCGCCAGTCGGTGGCGCCCCTCTTCAGGAGGGCATCGACGTAGCGGTGATCCTCAACGTCCTCCGTGCCCTTTAATGAGCGAGAAGGACCGGCATCTCGGCCTTGCAAAGAAGTTCTCGAGTAACGCCGCCGAGGATGAATTCGCGAATCCTGGAGTGGCCAAATCCGCCCGCCACGAGAAGATCCGCCTTCCGTTCGAGCGCTGCCGCCTGAAGCGCGGCAGCCGGAGACTCCCCCTTGGCTTGAACAGGTACGTCCTCCACCTCGAGCCCGGAGCGCTTTAACGAGGACATTAGGATGGAGCGGTTCGCTTTGTCGATCTGCTTGTCGTCGGTCACCGAGATGACCTGTATTTTCGTTGCTTGTTCGGCGAATATCCGTGCGCAGCAGATTGCCCGCGCCGCGGTCGCGCTGCCGTCCCAGGCGATCGCAATGGTATCGATGCGACCAAAGACGCTGGTGGCGGGAAAAAGGAGCAACGGACGCCCGCTCTCGAACAGCAGCGTCTCCGAGAACTGGCGAGAGAGTTCCGAAGCCTCCACTATCGACAGGTCATTGCTCCTGGCGATTTTCGTGAAGCATTCGAAGATGAACGGCTCCCTGGCGTCGAAGCCATGAATGCGTATGTCGACACCGCTCTCCGAGGCTGCGTCTGCAATATGTCCTCGAAGCGAAGCACCGCTGTCCCGGCTGTATCCCTCCGCTTGCCCGCGCCAGAGGTCGACATCGATCATGGTGGGGAATGGCTGGTGGATTGGCGGGACCCGTACCTGCGGGATGCTCGCGAAGAGGTCGGCGCCAATCTGGCGGGCGAGGTCGATTGCGTTGTCAACGATGGTGAAGGAACTCACGTCGGGATAGGTCGACAAAGGAAGATGGAATTGCGGTCTCATACTGGCCTCCTGTGATTATTTCTTCGCCATGATGCATCTGGAGTCGACCTTCGCATTGCGTTTGGTCAAAGCGGCTTGCTGATGAACAGGTACAATCGGACCTTGGATAGGCAGAGGAGGCCATCACCATCAAACTGACCGAAATGAACCCGGTCGAGTGCTGCCGCATTCTCGAACGCGAGCGCTTCAGCAATCGACGGATAAGGTGCAATATTTTCAATAGCTTGCACTCGAACAAGAAGGTTCGTCGGCTACCTTATTCTGACTCAGAAAAATGGCTCAATACTTCAAAATCGACCGTTATTCGTTGAATAAGACTCCGATACATGAGCTTCATTCGGTGCCGAATTGAGATGCGTGAATGCCATAGGCCTAGCAGGAGGAGGCGTTGATTTTGATGTCGGTTACTGCTTCTTCGTTGATAAATGCACGATCGCATCGTTGTCGTCGGCGCGTTCGCGAGGGTCCGGCGACCTGGCAGGCAAGTCCCGCGCGCGCCGTAACAGGCCGATGCCCGTTAGAGGTCGTTCACGATGCTGACGGTCGCCCTGCGGTATCGGAATGGGGCGTTTCAGGGAGGGAAACTCCCTCCCAAGGTTGATGGCGAGGAGCAGAGCAGAGCTTGAAGCGAAGAGTCATCGACTAAATGGCAAGGGTTGTTGCTATAACGCCCCCGGGTCCAATAGGTTTATTACACCGCTCGGTTATCGCCATAGCCGGCCGAAAGCCAGCATGGGTGGTATAGGGGTTTCCGCTGCCCAAGGAAGGGGCCAACGTCATAAAAGCGTTATGCGACCCATCAGAAACATTGGGAAAATGCCCGCCGGCGATTGGTTTCCTTCTGCCGGGAGCCTAAATTAAGCCAAACGGAATCAGCGCGCCATGAAGCAATATCTCGATCTCCTCAACCATGTGATGGAAAAGGGCTCCGACCGGGGCGACCGCACCGGCACCGGCACGCGCTCGGTCTTCGGCTACCAGATGCGCTTCGACCTGCAGGAAGGCTTTCCCGTCACGACGACAAAGAAGCTGCATCTGCGCTCGATCATCCACGAGCTTTTATGGTTCCTGAAGGGCGAGACAAATATCGGCTATCTCAAGGAGAACGGCGTTTCGATCTGGGATGAGTGGGCCGACGAAAACGGCGATCTCGGGCCGGTCTACGGCTCCCAGTGGCGCTCCTGGCCGGCACCGGACGGCGGCCATATCGATCAGATCGCCAATCTCGTCAAAGGCATCGTCGACAATCCGAATTCGCGCCGCCATATCGTCTCTGCCTGGAATCCGGCCGAGGTCGACCAGATGGCGCTGCCGCCCTGCCATTGCCTGTTCCAGTTCTACGTGGCCGATGGCAAGCTCTCCTGCCAGCTCTATCAGCGCTCGGCCGACATCTTCCTCGGCGTGCCGTTCAACATCGCCTCCTATGCGCTTTTGACGATGATGGTGGCGGAGGTCACCGGGCTGAAGCCTGGCGATTTCGTGCACACTCTGGGCGACGCCCATCTCTACCACAACCATTTCGACCAGGCGAAGCTGCAGCTGGCGCGCCAGCCGAAGCCGCTTCCCTTCATGCGCATCAATCCCGATGTGAAAGACATCTTCAGCTTTACCTTCGACGATTTCGAGCTGATCGGCTACGAGGCCGATGCCAGCATCAAGGCGCCGATCGCCGTCTGATCCGAGACATTCCATGGCCGATATCCGCAGGACCATTATTGCCGCCGTTGCCCGCAACGGCATCATCGGGCGCGACGGCGACATGCCCTGGCGGCTGTCGAGCGATCTCAAGCGCTTCAAGGCGCTGACATTGGGCAAGCCTGTCGTGATGGGCCGCAAGACATATGATTCAATCGGCAAGCCGCTGCCGGGGCGGCCGAACGTCGTCATCTCCAGGCAGGCGGCGATAGACCATCCCGATGTTTCCATGGCGCATTCGCTGACGGAGGCGATGACGGCGGCCGAAAGGCTGGCACGCGAAAAGAGCATCGACGAGATCTGCATCATCGGCGGCGGGCAGATCTATGCCCAGGCGATCGGCCTTGCCGACCGGATGTGCATCACCCATGTCGAAGCCGATCTCGACGGAGACGCCTCGTTCCCCGCGATCGATCCCGACATCTGGCGGGCAGGGGAGTCTATAGCGGTGCCGGTAGGCGACAAGGACAGTCACCCCACGCGCTTCGTCGTCTACGAGCGCCGACACGCCTGAAAATGAACTATTTTCCAATTAAATTGACCAAGTTTCTCACGTTGCGTTGAAAGCCGATGCGGCGATACTTATAACGGTCCCAACGCATCCGCCGGTCAGCCCCCACGGTTCCGGATGCGTGGAAGACTTAACGAACAACGAGGTTTTGATGCCCTGGAGCAATCAGAATGGCGGCGGCGGCCCTTGGGGCGGCGGCGGCGGTAATAATCAGGGACCATGGGGCCAAGGGCCGAACCGCCCGCGGGGCGGTGGCAGCGGCAAGGGCGGACCGCCCGATCTGGAAGATATCATCCGGCGCGGCCAGGACCAGCTGCGCAACATCGTTCCCGGCGGTTTCAACGGCGGCGTGGCGGTGATCGTCGCGGCGGTCGTCGCCATTTTCTGGCTGATCCAGTGCGTCTACGTGGTGCAGCCGGACGAACGCGGCGTCGAGCTGCGGTTCGGCAAGCCGAAGGACGAGATTTCGATGCCCGGCCTGCATTTCCATCTCTGGCCGCTGGAATCCGTCGAGACCGTCAAGGTGACCGTGCAACAGCTGAATATCGGAGCGACCTCTGCATCGTCTTCGAACGGGCTGATGCTGTCGAGCGACAAGAGCGTCATCAACGTGCAGTTCGCGGTCTTCTACACGGTCAGCGATCCGAAGGCCTATCTGTTCAACGTCGAAAATCCGGCAGAGACCCTGCAGCAGGTTTCCGACAGCGCCATGCGCGAAATCGTCGGGCGTCGTCCGGCGCAGGACGCCTTCCGCAGCAATCGCCAGCCGATCGAAGTGGATGTGCTCAATATCGTGCAGGATACGATGAACCGGTATGGCGCCGGCGTGACCGTGACCGGTGTGACGATCCAGAACGTGGCGCCGCCGCGCGAAGTCGCCGATGCCTTCGAAGAAGTGCAGCGTGCCGGCCGAGACCGCGACAGCACGATCGAAGATGCCAACCGCTACACGAACCAGAAGCTCGGTCAGGCGCGAGGCGATGCGGCACGAATCCGTGAAGATGCAGCCGCCTACAAGAACCGTGTCGTTAAGGAGGCCGAAGGCGAGGCGCAGCGCTTCACCGCGATCAACGACGAATATTCGAAGGCGCCCGAAGTAACCCGCAAACGGCTGTTCATCGAAACGATGGAGCAGGTGCTGAAGAACTCGAAGAAGGTCATCATCGACGAGAAGCAGGGCGTGCTGCCCTATCTGCCGCTCAATGAGCTCGGCAAGCCGGCGCAGCAGGGAGGTTGAACCATGACATCGAACAGACTTCCCATCATTCTCCTCATCCTCGCCATCGTGCTGGTCGGCCTCTATTCGTCGATTTTCGTGGTGAATGCCCGCGAGCAGGCGATCGTCGTCCGCTTCGGCCAGATCCAGTCGGTCAAGACCGAACCCGGCATCTATTTCAAGCTGCCCTTCGGCTTCATGGATGCCGACCGCGTCCAGCTTGTGGAAAAGCAGGCGCTGAGGCTCGATCTCGACAATATCCGCGTTCAGGTTCAGGACGGCCAGACTTTCGACGTCGATGCCTTCGTGATCTATAACATCTCGGATGTTCGCCGCTTCCGCGAAACGGTCTCGGGTGACCGCGAGGCCGCGGAAGCGCGGCTGAGGGCGCAGCTCGATTCATCGCTTCGCCGCGTCTACGGCCTGCGCGACTACAATGCCGCGCTCTCGGAAGAGCGTGTCGCGATGATGCTGGAAATCCGAGACGACCTGCGCACGGATGCCGAAAATCTCGGTCTGCATATCGACGACGTTCGCATTCGCCGCACCGACCTTTCTCCCGAGGTTGCGCCCAACACCTACAACGCCATGCGTTCGGAACGCCTGGCCGAAGCCGAGCGCATCCGCGCGGAGGGCAATGAAGAAGGTCAGCGCCGCCGGGCTGTCGCCGATCGCCAGGTCGTCGAGTTCACCGCGGGCGCCCAGCGCGATGCGGAAATCCTGCGCGGTCAGGGCGATGCGGAACGCAACCGTGTCTTCGCCGACGCTTTCAGCAAGGATCCGGCTTTCTTCGAGTTCTATCGCTCGATGGCCGCCTACTCTTCAGCGCTTTCATCGCAGGACACGACGCTGGTGTTGTCGCCGAATACGGAATTCTTCCGCTATTTCGACAACGCCGCCGGCACCCTGAAAGCGCCGACAAACCCGGCTCCGGCAATTCCCGGCGCGGCTGCTCCGGCAGCACCCGCCCAGCCGGCGAACTGATACCGAGGGATGCCATTCGCATCCTGACAATCCTGAAAGGGCCGGCCCGGGTGCCGGCCCTTTTTTCGTGGAAAGGTCGAGATAATCAGGCTTTTGCGAGGGCCCGTCATATTGCACGGGGATTTCGCGAAAAGGTGATTTCGCCCTCCATCATTCCGCCTTATGCTGGTGCTCAATGTGCGCATTTACCCCTTATGAGGAAGCTTGATGGCCCCCACGAATCGCTCGCCCTTCAGACGAACGCTCGCGCTTATGGCCAGCGCTGCAATTCTTGCGCATGCTGGCATCAACGGGGTCGCCTATGCGCAAACCGCGCCGCAGACGACGGCGCCCGGAGTTGTTACACCCGCTCCGGCTACCCCGGAAACGGCTGCTCCTGCACCCACGCCGCCCGCAACGGTTGCACCGCAGCAGGCGCCGCAAATTCAGGCCGCAGCCCCGAACAACGGTCCGGCTTCGGTCGCCGATCTGGCCGAGGGACTGCTTGACGCCGTGGTCAACATCTCGACCTCGCAGAACGTCAAGGACGATGAGGGCGTCGGCCCGGCGCCGCGTGCGCCCGACGGCTCGCCGTTCCAGGAGTTCTTCAACGACTTCTTCGACAAGAAGCAGGGCAACAATGGCCCGAACCACAATGTCAGCTCGCTCGGCTCCGGCTTCGTCATCGATCCGGCCGGCTATATCGTCACCAACAACCATGTAATCGAGGGCGCCGACGATATCGAGATCAATTTCGCCAATGGTTCGAAGCTCAAGGCAAAGCTGATCGGCACGGATACGAAGACCGATCTTTCGGTGCTGAAAGTCGAGCCGAAGGCGCCGCTGAAATCGGTGAAATTCGGCGATTCCAGCACGATGCGCATCGGCGACTGGGTGATGGCGATCGGCAATCCGTTCGGCTTCGGCGGTTCGGTGACGGTCGGCATCATTTCCGGGCGCGGCCGCAACATCAATGCCGGCCCTTACGACAATTTCATCCAGACGGATGCCGCGATCAACAAGGGCAATTCCGGCGGGCCGCTCTTCAACATGAAGGGTGAGGTGATCGGTATCAACACGGCGATCATTTCGCCGAGCGGCGGCTCGATCGGCATCGGCTTCTCGGTACCCTCCGAGCTTGCCTCCGGCGTCGTCGACCAATTGCGCGAATATGGTGAGACGCGGCGCGGCTGGCTCGGCGTGCGCATCCAGCCGGTGACCGACGATATCGCCGACAGCCTCGGGCTTGACACCGCCAAGGGCGCGCTGGTCGCCGGCGTCATCAAGGGTGGGCCTGTCGACGACGGTTCGATCAAGGCGGGCGACGTCATTTTGAAATTCGACGGCAAGACCGTCGGCGAAATGCGCGATCTGCCGCGCGTCGTGGCGGAAAGCTCGGTCGGCAAGGAAGTCGACGTGGTGGTGCTGCGCGACGGCAAGGAGCAGACCGTGAAGGTGAAGCTCGGCCGGCTCGAAGACAGCGATCAGGCGGCAGCATCCGGCGACGCGGCGCCGGACGGTTCGCAGGATGACGGCGTTATCACCCCGGATCCCGGCGAGAACAATGATATGGACGAGCCGGATTCCGGCGATCAGGCCCAGCCGACACCAGGCGCGCCCACGCCGGACCAACACCAGGGCCAGGTGTCACCGGATGCATCAACGCCGAAGAACGTGCTTGGCCTGTCGCTGTCGCTTTTGAGCGCCGAGACGCGCAAGGCTTTCGGCATTGCCGAGAGCGTCGACGGTGTCGTCGTGACCGAGGTGACGCCCGGCTCCGCCTCGGCCGAAAAAGGGCTGAAGCCCGGCGATGTGATCGTCGAAGTGGCGCAGGAGTTCATGAAGTCGCCGGACGCGGTCGCCGCCAAGGTGAAGTCGCTGAAGCAGGAAGGCCGCCGCAACGCCCAGTTGATGATCGCATCGGCGAATGGCGATCTGCGGTTTGTGGCGGTGCCGATGGAGTAGGCGAAAGGCGCGGTCAGCCGCCGCATTTTCTGTTCTCGCACAACCTCTCCTCCGTCATTCCTGTGCTTGTCACAGGAATCTAGCCATCGCGCGTCTGCGCGGTGAATGAGGCTCTTGAAGGCAAGAGGTGTCCCGCGCCCAAGGACTTGGGCGCGCTGCATCCCTGTGACGAGCACAGGGATGAGGAGATTGGGGTAAGCGTCGCGCCAATTTTTATGCCGACTCGTCGGATTGTGACCGTGTTTGGTTTAGCAACCGTTCGGAGATGGTGAGTTAAACATTCAACCCGTTACAAAATCCGTCTTCCGATACCCCTGGATGTAGAGCAGCGCCGTCAGGTCACCGTGGTTGATGCGCATCTGCGCCTCGGCGGCGACGGCGGGCTTGGCGTGGAGGGCGACGCCGGCACCGGCGACGTGCAGCATGCCGAGGTCGTTGGCGCCGTCGCCGACGGCGATCGCATCGTCAGGCGAAATGCCGAGCTGAGCCGAAATTTCGTTCAGCGCATCGACCTTCGCCTGCTTGCCGAGGATCGGTTCGGCGACGAAGCCGGAGAGGATGCCGCCGTCTTCGAGCAGCATGTTGGCGCGGTTCTCATCGAAGCCGAGGGTGGCGGCTATGCGGCTGGTGAAGACGGTGAAGCCGCCGGAGACGAGGGCGGTGTAATGGCCTTTCGATTTCATGGTGGCGATCAATTCCGGCCCGCCCGGCGTCAGCGTAATGCGCTTGGCGATCACTTCGTCGACCACCGATATCGGCAGGCCCTTCAAGAGGGCGACGCGTTCACGCAAAGCGGGCTCGAAGGCGATCTCGCCGTTCATGGCGCGGGCGGTGATCGCGGCGACCTTCTCCTTCAGGCCGACTTCGGCGGCAAGTTCATCGATGCATTCCTGGCCGATCATCGTCGAATCCATGTCGGCGATCAGCAGTTTCTTGCGACGGCTCTCCTGCTCCTGGATGACGAGGTCGATCGGCGCGCCGGATATGACGGCAAGAATATCGGCCTCGGCCGCGGGCGCATCCGTGCCGTCACGCAGTGCGATGTCGCAAGCGATGCCGTCTGCCAGCCAGTAGAGGCCGGAAGCGTTCACCGCTTCGGCCGCCCGTTCGGCGATCTTGGGTGTCAGCACGGGATTTGACGGATTGGCAACAAGCGTGGCAACGAGAGCCATGATGGAAAACCTTCTGAGCACAGTGAACGCGATCCTGATAACCGGGCCGACCGCCAGCGGCAAGTCCGCGCTCGCCGTCGAACTGGCAAAGCGCCATGACGGCGCGGTCGTCAACGCCGACAGCATGCAGGTCTACGACACGCTGCGGGTGCTGACCGCGCGCCCGTCGAAAGAGGAAATGCAGGGTGTGCCGCATCATCTCTACGGCCATGTTCCGGCAGGCGCCGGCTATTCCACCGGCACCTGGCTGCGCGATGTCTCGGCGCTGCTGCCGGCGCTCAGGGCCGCCGGCCGGCTGCCGGTCTTCGTCGGCGGTACCGGGCTTTATTTCAAGGCGCTGACCGGTGGGCTCTCCGATATGCCCGAGATACCGGAGGCGTTACGGGAGGAGTTGCGGGCGCGGCTGCTGGAGGAGGGGCCGGAAGGGCTTCATGCCGAACTCGCTGAGGCTGATCCCGCCATGGCGGCCAGTTTCAACCGCCAGGACGGGCAGCGCATCGTCCGGGCGCTTGAAGTGTTCAAGGCGACGGGACGGTCGATCGCCGATTTCCAGGGCCGGTCGGGACCGGTGGTGATCGACGCCGCCCAGGCTCGCAAGATCGTCGTGCTGCCGGACCGAGCGGTGCTGCATCAGCGCATCAACGGGCGTTTCGAAAAGATGCTGGACCAAGGTGCGGAAGGCGAGGTGAGGGCGCTGCTTGCGCTCGACCTGCCGGCCGAGGCGCCTGTGATGAAGGCGATCGGAGTCTCGCAGATCGCGGCGATGCTGAAGGGCGGGATGACCCGTGACGAGGTGCTGGAGAAGGGTGCTGCGGCGACGCGGCAATATGCCAAGCGGCAAATGACATGGTTCCGCAACCAGATGGACGACAGCTGGGAACGGCTGACGGCCTAGGCTCAGCGTTGGACTTCCACTCCGAAGATCTGCAGCTCCAGCAATTTGACGAGTTTGCCAACCGCCGCCTGTAAGTGCTCCGGCAGAAATCCACCGAAGCCCAGCATCAGGCCGGGGGGCGCCGCCTGCGCGGCATACATCGGGGAGATCGCGCGAACCGCGAGGCCGGCCGACAGGGCACGGGCTGCGAGCTTTACGTCGTCGGTCCCCTCGGGCAGCCATAGAAGAATGTGCATGCCCTGATCACTCGGCTGAATGCGGCAGCCGTCCGGCAAGGCCCGCTCGAGCGTTGCGAGCAGGACTGCGCGGCGTTCGGCATAGAGGCCGCGAATGCGGCGGATATGCGCTTCGAAATAACCCTCCCTCATGTAGGCGGCCAGAACGTGCTGTTCTGCGGTCGGCGAGTGCCGGTCGAGAATGGCGCGGGCGCCGGCAAAGGCTTCTGCGAGCGGAGGAGGTGCGATGACGTAGCCGAGGCGCAGTGATGGAAAGAGCACCTTGCTGAAGGTGCCGAGATAGACGACGCGGAAGGGACGCAAGCCTTGCATCGAGGGGAACGGATGTCCGGCATAACGCAGCTCGCTGTCATAATCGTCCTCGACGATCCAGGCGCGGTTCCGATCGGCCCAGGCGATCAAGGCATTGCGCCGCGCCATGCTGAGCGGCATGCCGACCGGATATTGATGTGAGGGTGTGACGAAGGCGGCGCGCGCTTGCGGGCAGAGTTCGAGGCCGCGTTCGACGTTCATTCCCTGTGCGTCGACCGGGATGCGGTGCGTCTTGACGCCGAGATCGTCGAGCACCGCCGTCAGCCCCGGATAGGCCGGGTCCTCGGCCCAGACCGGATCGTCGCGCGACAGCAGGACCCGGCCCGCCATATAGAGGCCTTGCTGGGTGCCCGACGTGATGATGACCTGTTCCGGCTCGCAGCGAACGGCCCGCGCGCGTCGGACGTGTTCGGCAATGGCGACCCGCAGCTCCAACAGGCCCATCGGATCTTGATAGCTCGCGGGAGCTGCCTGTTTCGACGTGCGTACGCGATTGCCGAGCCGGCGCCAGTTGTCGTCGGGCGCGATGCCGGCAGCAGGGACGGCGATGGCAAAGGGAATGGGCGGGTGAGGGGTGAGCGCGCGGGCTATGGCGATGAGCCGCACCGCCGGGGAAGGCAGGTCGATGGCATCCGCTCCCGACGGCATCGCCGGTGCGGGCAGGGGTGTTGTTGTCGTATCTGTCAGAGCGGCGGCGACCCGGGTTCCGGCGCCGATCTTCGCTTCGAGATAGCCCTCAGCGGTCAGCTGATCGAATACGTCGACGACGGTGCCGCGGGCGATCTTCAAGGAAACCGCGAGGGAACGCGTCGAAGGGAGGCGCTCACCGGGCCTCAGTTCGCCGCGCGAGATTGCGCTCCGCAGAGCTTGGGCCAGGTGGCGGCCGACATTGACCGTTCGGTCGATCGCGTTGAGCGACGGGATTTCGATGGTGCTGCGCCGCTTGGGCATTGTAAAGTGGTCCATGAATATTCTTGAAAATGGCGCTTCAAGATGGACCAATTTTCGCGGAGAAGGAAGCGAATTGGATGCTTCCGGAAAATGGAAATGCAGGATCTCCTCGTCGTCTATATCGCCTATGTCATCGCGGCCGGCAGTCCCGGCCCCAGCAATATGGCGATCATGAACGTGGCGATGAGCCAAGGGCGGCGACCGGCTTTGGCGCTTGCCGCCGGGGTCATTACGATGTCCACGTGCTGGGGACTGATCGCGGTCACGGGCATTTCGACGCTCCTTGTCCGCTATGCTCATGGTCTGCTCATCCTCAAGGTCATAGGTGGGCTTTACCTCCTTTGGCTCGCCTGGAGGGCGGCTCGCTCGGCGGCTGCCCCGGATAGATCGGCAAGCGTGGTCGTCCGGCCCGCCGCGCAACTCGGAGCACTGTATCGCCGCGGTATTCTGATGCATCTCGGAAACCCGAAGGCGGTTCTGGCCTGGGTGGCGATCATGTCGCTCGGCCTCAAGCCTGGCGCTTCGCCCGAGATGGCCGTCACCGCGTTCGGCGGCTGCGTGCTCCTCGGGATCGCGATATTTTCCGGTTATGCGCTGCTGTTCTCGACGGCGCCGATGGTGCGCGGCTATGCGCGGGCGCGCCGCTGGATCGAGGGAAGCCTCGCCGTGTTCTTTGCGGGTGCCGGATCGCGCCTGCTGTTCTCCCACTGACCGCTTTTTCAGGATCGCATCATGTCTTCAGTGTCTCCGTTTCATGGCCTTTCGGCCTTTCCGCTAACGCCCGCCGACATCAATGGCCGGGTGGACACGGAAGCCCTCTGCCGCCTTCTCGAGCCTCTGTGTGACGCCGGCGTCACCTCCATCGGCCTTCTCGGCAGCACCGGCATCTATGCCTACCTCACCCGCGAGGAGCGGCTGCGTGCCGTCAAGGCGGCGGTCGAATGCGTTAAAGGACGTGTTCCCATCGTCGTCGGCGTCGGGGCTCTCCGGACGGACCACGCCCAGGGCCTGGCCAGGAATGCCGAGGCGGCCGGCGCGGATGCGCTTCTGCTGGCGCCCGTATCCTATACGCCGCTGACCCAGGAAGAAGCCTACCAGCACTTCCTCGCGGTCACCAAAGCGGCGCCGCTGCCGCTCTGCATCTACAATAATCCTGGCACCACCCACTTCACCTTCAGCCGTGAGCTTCTGCAGCGCCTTTCCGACATCGAGGCGATCCGGGCGGTGAAGATGCCTCTGCCGGCCGACGGCGATGTGCGGGGGGAACTTGCGGCATTGCGCGGGAAGACCGATCTCGCGATCGGCTATAGCGGCGATTGGGGCGGGGCCGAAGCGCTGCTCTCAGGCGCCGATGCCTGGTACAGCGTCGTCGGCGGCTTGCTGCCTCGCACGGCCCTTGCCCTGACCAAGGCGGCGATGGCAGGCGACCGCAATGAGGCGCGCAAGCTCGATGGGCTGCTTGAGCCGCTTTGGAAGATGTTCAAGGAATTCGGAAGCATCCGTGTGGTCTATACGCTGGTCGAGCATGTTTTGCCGGCCCAATCAGAGCTGCCGCGGCCGCTCTTGCCGCTCGCTCCGACGGAGCGGCAGCGTGTGCTCGACGTTACCGAGCCGCTCACAGCTTTGGAGCGTCAATCCTTGTTGTAAAGGCTGCTCAGCGGCTTTTTCAGAATGCTTTCACGCAGCGACGGGCCAGGCTCCCGGCGGGTGACCGCGGGCTGATCGGCCGGAGGTGCCGGCCGCGGAAAGACCGGTTCCTCGCGGCGCATCTCGCGGCGGAGCGCGTCCAGCCGGGGATCGGTCGCCGGCGGCGCGGCGGGGTCGAGCCGTGGGGTCTGCGGCAACAGTTCGCGCCGGTAGGATTCGAGCGGCGCGGACGAGGGGGCAGGCGGAGTATACGGCTTTGCGTCGATTTCCTCGTCGGCCGCATCAACCTCGTCGAGGGCTGCCGCTGAGGCCGCATAGCTCTGTTGGAAATTCGAAATGTCGGGTCCAACGGTGACTGCGCGCATGCGGGTGACGATCTTGCGCAGATCGACCGTATCCGGATCTTCCTCGCTGTGCTTGCTGTTGGCGCTGGCAGCCTTCGGTAACAGTTTTTCGTCGACGCGGGAAAAGCGCATGCGCATCGGCACGCTGATCGCCTCGCCGAAAGCAATCGCCTCGCCGTTGCCGATCGAAGAGATGAAGCTCGTCGTCGAGATCGACGAATTCGGGATCGCCGAGCGGATGATTTCCTGGTCGCGGTCGTTGGCGAGGCGCATGGCAAAGAGCGTCGAGCACTGCGACAGGATCGTCTGATCGAGTTCGCCCGGCCGCTGCGTGATGATCCCCAGCGAGACGCCATATTTGCGGCCTTCCTTGGCGATGCGGGCGATCGCCTGGCGCGTTGGCACGAAGCCGAGCGTCGGATCGGAAGGGATGTAACGGTGGGCTTCCTCGCAGACGACGAGCATGTGGATGGCGCCGTCGCTCCAGAGCGCCACCTCGAAGGCCATGCGGCAGAGCACTGAGGCGACGGAATTGACCACCTCGGAGGGAATGCCGGCCAGCTGGAAGGTACAGATCGGCCGGTTTTCGCCAGGAATGCGGAAGATCTGCGCAATGGTCTCGGTGATCGTGTCGCTGATCGTGTTGTTGGAGAACATGAAGTGATAACGCGGATCGTTGATCGCAGCGATCAGGCGCATCTTCAGCGAACGCAGGGAGGGCTTTTCGGTGCGACCTTCCAGGCGGCCGATGCGCTCGTCGATCAGCGCCAGCAGGTCGGCCATGCGGTAGGGAACCGGCGTATCGGCGGTGATCGAGCTCTTTTCCGTCGTGCGGCGTACCAACGAGTTGTCGCTGCCGCGGAACGCGCGCTTGGCCTCGGGCAGGATATCGCGCAGCATGTCGAGCTCTTCCGGCACCGGCGGGCGGCCGCGAAAGACGACTTCGGCAAATTCTTCCAGCCGCATCAGCCAGAAGGGCAGGTCGAGCGTATCGGTATCGATTGTGACGGCGTGCTTGGGAAAGGCGGCGGCGAATTCGTTATGCGGATCGAGGATCAGAACACGCAGTTTCGGATCCGCCGCGATCGCCTTATGCAGCAGCAGCGACACGGCGGTCGACTTGCCGACGCCGGTGGAGCCGACAACGGCGAAATGCTTGGAGAGCATCGATGGGATGTGGATCGCCGCATCAATGCTTTCGTCCTGGGTCAGCTTGCCGATGACGGCGGTCGTGCCTTCTCCGGCATCATAGATGCGCATCAAATCGGCGGCGCGGATGCGGTGGGCGATAGCGCCGAGATAGGGATAACGCGAAATGCCGGTCGAGAATTCCTCGCGGCCGTCCTCATCGACACGGACTTCGCCGAGCAGTTCGGTTTCGATCTTGAAATTGTTGTCCTCGCCTTCGCCCCAGGCATGGCTGCCGGTGTTCATCTGATAGACGAGGGCAACGACGCGGTTGCGGCCGACGCTGATCGAAATCAGCCGCCCGACGGACCAGAGTTCGGTCAGATCGGTGCCGCCTTCTTCGGCGACGGCGGCAATCGTCGCCCGCGAGCCGCTGCAGGCAACGACGCGGCCGAGAAAGCGATTTCCCGGCGCATGGCCGTCGCGTCGATCGTGCTCGCCTGCCTTGCCAGACACGCGCAAGTCGTTGTTGAGCAAAGGGCTACTCCCTGCAATGGGGCTTGATAATAAAGTCCATCCTTTAACAAATCCTTCAAACCATGGTTTTTAGAGGGTAAAGGAGCGCGCATGGATTTTTATTGCGGCATGCGTTGACGCTGCGAAATTTTCTGTCTATCACTTCCGACCATGAAAATCGCAACGGCTCTTATCGTGGTGGGAAAGCGCATGGGCAGGATGGTGTAACCATCCGGCGGTAGCCACCCATGCGCTAGATGACAGGCTCCTCCGGGGCCTTTTTTTATGCCCGAAATTCGGGCTTCCGGCCACAAACGCAAATCCCAGCATAAACGGAACAGACAGATGAGCACGGACAATCAGGCGGCAGGCAATCGGATGACGGGAGCGGAGATCGTTCTCAAGGCGCTGAAGGACAACGGCGTCGAACATATCTTCGGCTATCCCGGCGGCGCGGTCCTGCCGATCTATGACGAGATCTTCCAGCAGGAAGAGGTCAAGCACATCCTCGTCCGCCACGAGCAGGGGGCAGGTCATGCGGCCGAGGGTTATGCCCGCTCCACCGGCAAGGTCGGCGTCATGCTGGTCACCTCGGGTCCAGGCGCCACCAATGCAGTCACGCCGCTGCAGGACGCGCTGATGGATTCGATCCCGCTCGTCTGCCTGACCGGTCAGGTTCCGACGCCGCTGATCGGCTCCGACGCCTTCCAAGAATGCGACACGGTCGGCATCACCAGGCCCTGCACCAAGCACAACTGGCTGGTCAAGGACGTCAACCAGCTCGCTGCTGTTATTCACGAGGCCTTCCGCATCGCCCAGTCCGGCCGTCCGGGTCCGGTCGTCGTCGATATTCCGAAAGACGTGCAGTTTGCCACCGGCACCTACACGCCGCCCGCCGATTACGCGATCCAGAAGAGCTATCAGCCGAAGATCCAGGGCGACCTCAACCAGATCCATGCGGCGATCGAGCTGATGGCGACAGCGCGTCGTCCGATCATCTATTCCGGCGGCGGCGTCATCAATTCCGGCCCCGAGGCTTCCAAGCTGCTGCGCGAACTGGTCGAGCTCACCGATTTCCCGATCACCTCGACGCTGATGGGCCTCGGCGCCTATCCGGCTTCGGGCAAAAACTGGCTGAAGATGCTCGGCATGCACGGCTCCTACGAGGCCAACATGGCGATGCACGACTGCGACGTCATGGTCTGCATCGGCGCTCGCTTCGACGACCGCATCACTGGCCGCCTCAACGCCTTTTCGCCGAACTCGAAGAAGATCCATATCGATGTCGATCCCTCTTCGATCAACAAGAATGTCCGGGTCGATATCGGCATCCGCGGTGATGTCGGTCATGTCCTCGAAGATATGGTCCGCTTGTGGCGGGCGCTGCCGAAGAAGCCGGAGAAGAACCGTCTCGAAGACTGGTGGACCGATATCGCCCGCTGGCGGGCGCGCAACTCCTTCGCCTACACAAGGAGCAACGATGTCATCATGCCGCAATATGCGCTGGAGCGGCTCTATGCGCATACCAAGGACCGCGATACCTACATCACCACGGAAGTCGGTCAGCATCAGATGTGGGCGGCGCAGTTCTTCGGCTTCGAGCAGCCTAACCGCTGGATGACTTCGGGCGGCCTCGGTACGATGGGCTACGGCCTGCCGGCCGCGCTCGGCGTGCAGATCGCCCATCCCGACAGCCTCGTCATCGACATTGCCGGCGATGCCTCGATCCAGATGTGCATCCAGGAAATGTCGGCGGCGATCCAGCACGATGCACCGATCAAGATCTTCATCATGAACAACCAGTATATGGGCATGGTGCGCCAGTGGCAGCAGTTGTTGCACGGCAACCGGCTGTCGAACTCCTATACGGAGGCGATGCCCGATTTCGTCAAGCTGGCGGAAGCCTACGGCGCCGTCGGCCTGCGCTGCGAAAAGCCAGATGAGCTGGACGACGCCATTGTCGAGATGATCGAGGTCAGGAAACCGGTCATCTTCGATTGCCGAGTTGCCAATCTCGCCAACTGCTTCCCGATGATCCCCTCGGGCAAGGCGCATAATGAAATGCTGCTGCCTGATGAAGCCACCGACGAAGCGGTCGCCAATGCGATCGACGCCAAGGGCCGCGCGCTCGTCTGACATTTTTAATTGCGCATAATCCTTTCCGATTTCGGGGTTATGCGGCAGGGAAGAGGAAACTCAAGACCATGAACGCACACCTACAGCCCACGGGCTCCGCTTACTTCATCTCGCCGGAAACGGCGGCGATCGAAAGCCATACGCTTTCCATTCTCGTCGACAACGAACCGGGCGTTCTTGCCCGGGTCATCGGCCTGTTTTCCGGTCGCGGCTACAATATCGAGAGCCTGACGGTCTCCGAGACCGAGCATCAGGCGCATCTTTCCCGCATCACCATCGTCACACGCGGCACACCGCACGTGCTGGAACAGATCAAGGCGCAGCTCGAGCGTATCGTGCCGGTGCACCGCGTCGTCGATCTGACTGTGCGCGCCCGCGAACTCGGCCAGGACCGGCCGATCGAGCGCGAGGTGGCGCTGGTCAAAGTGATCGGCGAGGGCGAGATGCGCGCGGAGACGCTGCGCCTTGCCGATGCCTTCCACGCCAAGGTGGTGGATGCGACCGTCGGTCACTTCATCCTTGAGATCACCGGCAAGTCGTCCAAGATCGACCAGTTCGTGGCGATCATGAAGCCGCTCGGCCTGATCGAGGTCTGCCGCACCGGCATCGCCGCGATGAACCGCGGCGCGCAGGGCATGTGAGCCGGGCACGCACCACAACAGTGCTGAAAGCCGCTGGAGGTCAGAGCATCTCCAGCGGCTTTTTCTTTGCCGGCGGCGGGAAGGCGGCGTCGAGCGCCTGCCAATCCACGTCGGTGATCTCAAGCGAGACGCAGTCGCGATTCTCAGCCGCGCGGGCGGCATTCGACGTTTTCGGGATGACGATGACGCCGTCGCGTTCCAGCAGGAAGGCGAGCGCCAACTGGGCGGGTGTTGCCTGATAGGCCTTGGCGATGCGGATCAGCTCGGGATGATGCAGGATGTGCCCCTGCTCGATCGGCGAATAGGCCATGACCGGAATGCCGCGGTTCTGGCACCAGGGCAGGAGGTCGAATTCGATGCCGCGGCGGGAGAGGTTGTAGAGCACCTGATTGGCGGCGACATTGGCACCGTCGGGCACGGCTAGCAGTTCCTCCATGTCGCCGGTGTCGAAGTTGGAGACGCCCCAGGCGCCGATCTTTCCGGCGGCCTTCAGCATTTCGAAGGCCGCGACGGTCTCGGCCAGCGGATGGCTCCCGCGCCAGTGCAGGAGATAAAGATCGATGCGGTCGGTGCCGAGCCGCTCCAGGCTGTGCTCGCAGGCTTCGATTGTGCCTTTCAGGCTGGCATTCCAGGGATAGACCTTGCTGACGATGAAAACCTCGTCGCGCCGTCCCTTGATCGCCTGAGCGACGATCTCCTCGGCGCCGCCGTCGCCATACATTTCGGCGGTGTCGATCAGTGTCATCCCCAGATCGATGCCGGCCTTGAGGCTTTCGATCTCGGCCCTGGCATGGCCGGCATCCTCGCCCATCGCCCAGGTTCCCTGGCCGAGCGCCGGCACTTCCGCGCCGTTCGGAAATCTGACGAAGGGAATTGGGTCGTCCTGCATGGGTCTTTTCCTGGGAAAGAGATTGGGCCGCGCCGCCATCTTTCAAGTAATCCTGTCACCATGACAATGATGTAATGGCATCGCCGATTTAGGGCAGTTATGCTGACCTAAATAAACGGCCTGCGGGAAAGCCGGCCCCGGGAGGTCGCATGCCGCTGGATACGTTTCTCGCCCTTGTACTCTTTGCCTTCACGACGTCGATCACGCCGGGGCCGAACAATATGATGCTCTTCGCATCGGGCGTGAATTTCGGCTTCCGCAGAACGATACCGCATATGTTCGGCATCGGTGTCGGCTTCTTCTCGCTGCTGATCGGCGTCGGCCTCGGGCTCGGCGCCTTGCTGCATACCGTTCCTGTGGTCTATTCGGCGTTGAAATTTGCCGGCGGCGCCTATCTCGTCTGGATCGCCTGGAAGATCGCCTCATCGCGATCGATCAGTGAAGGCAAGAGCGCTGTCAGGCCGATGTCTTTCTTTTCGGCGGCGGCCTTTCAGTGGGTCAATCCGAAAGCCTGGGTGATGGCGGTCACCGCGATGGCGACCTATACCAATCCCGAGCTCTATCTCGGCAGCGTGCTTCTCGTCGGCCTCGCCTTTGCGGCGGTCAATGTGCCGAGCGTTTCGACCTGGGCAGGCTTCGGCTCGGCGCTCAGGGAATGGCTTTCCGATCCGGTGCGGCTGAAATGGTTCAATATCAGCATGGCTGTACTTCTTGTGGCGAGCCTCTGGCCGATGTTAAAATAGGGTGATCGACGGTTTCGTCAGCATCAGCCACAAAATGCCGATGACGGCAAAGAAGGCCGGAAAGCCGCAGGCGAACCAGATGCGGTAGAGGCTGAAATAGGCCGGCGGCAATGCGCTTCCGGACTTTGCTGCGACACGGGCGAGATCGCGCAGCCGGATCTGGATCCAGACGACCGGCAGCCAGAACAGGCCGGTGACGATATAAAGCAGCAGCGACAGCGCGATCCAGCCTTCCGACAACTCCCAGCCGATTGCCCGCGCCAGCAGATATCCGGTTACGGGCTGGAAAATGGCGGCAGTTGCGGTGAAAATCGTATCGGCAATGACGACGGTTCCGGCGACATGGGCGACTAGGACGGGATTACGCGTGCGATGCGCCATCACCATGAAGAAGGCGATGCCGGCGCCGGTGCCGAAGAGCACGGTCGCGCCGATGACGTGGGCAAGCAGCAGCCACTCCTCGAGCATCAGCGTTCATCCAGGGTGGCAAGGGCCGTCAGCGTCAGTAAGATCGACGGCAGCACCTTTACGAGGGGACCGAGCGGGTCGAGCCAGAGCGTCGGTTCGAGCAGGCTGGCGCCGGCGAGATAGGCGAAAGAGACGGCGAGCATGCCGAGAAGAGCGCGTTTGGCGAGCGGACGGACAAGCACGGCAGCGCCCAGCGCCACGTCGATGAGGCAGGTCGCAAGCGTCAGCGCCGTGGCCGTGGACTCCGGCATGAACGGCAGGAAATGGGCGGATGTCTTCTGCAACGCCAGCAGCGGGATCAGGCCGGAGAGCAGCCAGAAGGCGGAGAGCCCCGATATGACGAGTGGTTTCAGCAGGTAGAGCCGGGCAAACCAGAGATCCTGCACGCCGGATGGATTGGCTGATAGGGTTGCCGCAGCGGATGTCGCGACGAGGCCGCTTTCTCCCTTTACGCTTCGTATGCCCTCCGACATGACTGTCATCGCCGTCGAGCGCAGCGGCGAGCGCCAGCCGAGCAGCCCTGCGACATCGGCAAGCCACATGACGGGCTTTGCAAGCCACGGCGCAAGGGAAAAGACGCGGGCGGGCGGGAGGCCCAGCCATTGCCGGTGAAGGCTGACGAGATCGGCAAGCGTAAGGATCTCGTCGGCTGCGAGATTGATATCACCGCAGAGGCCGACTGCAACCGCCCGCGACACGGCTTCCGCCACATCGTCCACCGACAACGTTTCGACCGGGCTTTCGGCATGGACGAGCGGCAGCGCCAGGGGGAGGGCGGCAAACGCCCTGAGCAGCGACGAACCGCCATGGGCATTGCGGCCGAGAACGAGGGCAGGGCGCAGGATGAGGCAAGGCAGGCCGCTTGCCGCCAGCGCCTCGTCGGCCCGGCGCTTGGTGGCGAGGAAGGGCAGGTCGCCCGCCGCGCCGGCCGTCCTCGCCGATATCTGCACGATTAGCGGCTGCGACCCGCGTTTGGCTGCGGCATAGAGCGCCAGCATAGCTTCGGCTTGCGTGGCCGCCAGATTGTCCGAGAGGCCGTCCTGCAGGGCGCCGGCGCAATTGACGACGGCATGCTGGCCGTTGAGGATCTCGTCCCAGTCGTCCGCTTTCGTCATATGTGAGAGATCGGCCCGGCGCCAGTCGATCGCCGGCTGCTTTGGGCGGGCACGCATGGGGTTGCGGCCGAGCCCGGTCACGGCATGCCCATCAGCGACGAGCCGGGCCGCGACGACGGAGCCTATGAAGCCGGTTGCACCGAGAATCAGAATGTTCATGGCGGGAGATTAGCGGAAAAGTTTGAGTGGGATAGGAGGGCTTGGCGGGCTTGTGGTGTGTGGTAGAAGGAGGAAGCGGAGGATACTGGATGGCGAGACGTTGCCCACGATTCCCCTTCTCCCCAGCGGGGAGAAGATGCCGGCAGGCAGATGAGGGGGTGAGCGGCACTGCCGCGAATGCACGGAGCGCAAGCAAAGGGCAACAATGACGGGCATGCCGTGCGGCCCCCCATCCGACCCTTCGGGACACCTTCTCCCCGCTGGGGAGAAGAGGAGGAGCGAGTCCGCGCGCATTGAGGAAACAGGACGGCCGATTGCCGTTTGGAGGACATTGCCTTGAACGACGATCACGACCACGACCACCACGATCATGCCCACGACAACCACTACTCCGACATGCAGGCCCGCGTCAAAGCCCTGGAAACGCTGCTGACGGAGAAGGGGCTGATCGATCCGGCGGCGATCGATGCGATCGTCGAGACTTATGAGACGAAGGTGGGGCCGAGGAATGGGGCGCATGTCGTCGCCAAGGCCTGGAGCGATGCCGATTTCGCCGAGTGGCTGAAGCGCGATGCGACGGCGGCGATTGCGAGCCTCGGTTACACCGGCCGGCAGGGCGAGCACATGCGCGCCGTCTTCAACACGGCAGAGACCCATAATCTCATCGTCTGCACGCTCTGCTCCTGTTATCCCTGGTCGGTGCTCGGGCTGCCGCCGGTGTGGTACAAGGCGCCGGCCTATCGCTCGCGCGCCGTCATCGATCCGCGCGGCGTGCTTGCCGAATTTGGGCTGACGCTGCCCGAGGAAAAGAAGATCCGCGTCTGGGATTCGACGGCGGAACTGCGTTATCTCGTTATTCCCGAGCGGCCGGACGGCACGGACGGAATGAACGAGGCAGCACTTGCCGGCCTCGTCAGCCGCGATGCGATGATCGGCACGGCAATCGCAGGCAGCGCGAAGATTTCAGCTGCCGGCAGCCCGGAGGCTCTTCCATGAACGGACCGCACGATCTCGGCGGGCAGATGGGCTTCGGGCCTGTCGCGCCTGAGAAAAACGAACCTTATTTCCATGCCGAATGGGAAAAGCGGGCACTCGGCATCACGCTTTCCTGCGGCGCTTTCGGCGCATGGACGATCGATGAAAGCCGGCATGCACGCGAAAACATTCCGCCGGCCGATTATCTCGCCGCCAGCTATTACGAGATCTGGATCCGCGGCGTCGAGACGTTGCTCGCGCGGCACGGTTTTGCGACGCGCGAGGAGCTGTTGTCCGGCCGCAAGCTGCAGGAGGGCGCCGCGCCGAAACGGGTGCTGAAGGCGGAGATGGTGCCGGGCGCGCTGGCGAAAGGCGGGCCTTGCGATCGTCCTGTCGAAACCGCACCGCTCTTTGCTGTGGGCGAGGCGGTGAGGACGAAGAATTTCAATCTGGCCACCCATACGCGGCTGCCGCGATATGCGCGCGCCAAGACGGGTGTCGTCGAGGCGGTGCAAGGGGCTTTCGTCTTTCCCGACGACAATGCGCATGGCCGAGGCGAAAATCCGCAATGGCTCTATACCGTCGTCTTCGGCGGCGGTGAGATCTGGGGCGAGGGAGCGGATCCGTCGCTAACGGTCTCCATCGATGCGTGGGAGAGCTATCTTGAGCGTTTGTGAGACGCCGTCTCAGCTGGCGCAATCGCTTGGGTTGCCGAAGTCGCCCGAAGGTGATCCGGTTTTTCCCGAGCCTTGGACGGCGGACGCGTTCGCCATGACGGTGCATCTGCATGAGAAGGGGCTGTTCGCGTGGAGCGAATGGGCCGAGGCCCTGTCCAAGGAGTTGCATAAGCCCGGCCGCGCTAGGGATGGCAGCGATTATTTCGACTGCTGGGTGGCGGCTCTTTCCGAACTGCTTGTCAGCCGCGGCGTAGCGGATGCATCCGTCATCCTCGACCTGCAGCAGAGCTGGCAGCGGGCCGCCGAAGCCACGCCACACGGGCAGCCGATCGAACTTGCCAACGATCCGCTGCGCTGATCTGTGGAGCGGTTCAACGGAAGCGCAGAACCGCTCTAGTCTTTTGTTTTACGCAATTCCGGACGGAAAACCGCTTCGCACTTTTCCTGGAGTTGCTCTAGGACGGAAACTGTCTGTAGCATTCCTCGGCCACACCCCGCAGGGTTTCACGCGAGATTTCGCCGGTGACGGCATAGCCGAGTTCGCCGTCGATCCAGTAGAAGGTTTCGAGATTGCCCGAGGAGGCGAAGCGAAAGCTCGTCGTGCGGTTTTCCGTGTTGCGGCCGACAATGACGGTCAGGCGTTCGCCCGCCTGGTTCTCATACATGAACATGGCGCCCGGCCTGTCATCGACCGGCAGCAGGCGGCCGCCAACCAGCTTAAAGCCGAGCGATTGCAGGTTCGGGATCTTCAGGTTCTGGATGGCGAGGCGCTTGCCGAGCCAGGTGGCGAGATGGGCCTCCTCGTCGGCGAAGACCTCGACCGGGTGGCGAACCTCGGCGGCGTAGACCATGAATGCGGTCTCGGCCTGTTTCGGCAAGGTTTCTGAACCGGTAAGCTGCAACGCCGGCCTTTCCAGCAGTGCCGGGCCATAATGGCCACTGACGGTGCCGAGCGCAAAGACGACGAGGGCCGCGGCGGCAATCGCCCAGCGTTTCGGCGTAGAGGAGACGGCACGTGTGGGGGCGACGAGCAGTGGGTCGGTGTCCTTTGCCTTCTCGTAACCGGCAAACAGCGATCGGATGCCCGTGTTCTGCGCCTGCCATTCGGCCACCAGCGCCGCTTCGTCGGGATTGTCGGCAAGATAAGCCTCGATGCGAGCGCGTGCCATTTCGGGCAGCTGACCGTCGGCAAAGGCGTGGAGATCGGCTTCGGTGACGATCGGATTGGTTTCGTTCATTTCGGTCTCCGAAGCGTAATGACGTTATCGGCCTTCAGCCTCTCGGCGACGCGCAGGCGGGCGCGCGACAGCCGGGACATGACGGTGCCGATGGGAATGTCGAGGGAAGCGGCGACCTCGCTGTACGTGTATCCTTCGATGACGACGAGCATCAGCACGGCTCGGTGCTCCTCCGAAAGGCTGTTCAGCGCGTTATCGAGCCGCGCACGCTCCAGCGGATCGGCCGGCGGTTCGGGAGCGGCCATGTCCCCGGCGGCGTCAAGCTCGACCAGGCCGTCGCGCGCCTTGCCGCGCCGGCCGTTGCGGTAGAGATTGGTCATAATGGTCAGGACCCAGCCGCGCAGGTTGAGGCCGCGCCATTGGCCACGGCGCGCCAGCACCTTTTCGACACAGTCCTGGAGCAGATCCTCGCCATCGGCATCCGAGCGCGTCAGGCTGCGCGAATAGCGCCTGAGCGAGGGAAGGAGGGCCAGGATCTGGCCCTCGAAACTTTCAGGTGCGGGTGTTTTCACGCCAGCCGCTTTCTGATGAGCAAGGCGATCAAGGCTTGGCAAGCTCCCAGTTGCCGCCGACTCCATCGCCAGTAATGTCGCCCGCCTTCTTGTCCTTGACCCAGTAATACAGCGGCATGCCGTCCTTGGCCCATTGCTTCTTGCCATCCTTGCGGTCGATGATCGAATATGCACCATCGGCCTTGGCATCGGAAGCGGCCATCAGCGGCGGCCAGTTTTTGGCGCAATCGTCATTGCAGTTGGAAACGCCCTTGGCGTCCTTCTTGAAGGTGTAGAGGGTCATGCCGTTGTCGCCGGCAAGAACCTTGCCCTTGGCGGATTCGACTTCCTTGACGGGAGCGGCTGCGAAAGCAGCGGTCGCTGCGAGGGCTGCTGCGGCCACGACGGACAGGAATTTCACGGATTTCATGATGTCTCTCCTCAGGTTGGGCACGCAATTTTGCGGTACCTGACATGAGACACGAGACGAGGCGGTATTATTCCGCATGCAGGCAAAGTTTTATCTTGGGCGGGTGATCATTCGCTGTGAGGGATTGTGCCGCCGGCACGAATGTAAAGAAATTTCAACTCACGCAACACGCTGCTTTTACGGGTCGTTTACATCATTTCAATTTGCGGATATGATGTATCCTTAATTCCTATTCGCAGAATCAGCCATCACGCGAGTTGCTGAATGATCCTGAAAAGCCAGGTCGAGTGGGCGCTCCACTGTTGCGCCATTCTCGCGGGCCTGCCCGAGGGCAGGTATCTCTCCACCAAGGCGCTCGCCGAGCTTCATGGCCTGCCGAAGGAATATCTCTCCAAGGCGCTGCAGAGCCTTTCGCAGGCATCGCTGGTCGATACCACGCTCGGCCCGAGCGGCGGTTACCGGCTTGCCAAACCGTCCTCCGAGATCAATTTTCTCGACATCGTCGAAGCGGTCGAGGGCAAGGCGCGCAGCTTCACCTGCACGAACATCCGCGACAACAATCCTTGCCGTCCGGCAGGCTATTGCGACAGCAAGCCCTGCGCAGTCGCCCGCGTCATGTGGGAAGCCGACGAGGCATGGCGCAATACGCTGCGGCGCGTCCGGCTTTCCGATCTGGTCGGCACCTTGTCCGAGGAAGTGCCGGCCGAGCTTTGGCAGAGTACCTTCGAATGGGTGCTCAAGCGCGCCGGCTGATTACAGGGCCGCGCGTCTTATTATCGTGCTAGCCCCTGAAGATTGTCCTGATGGTTTTCAGAATGGCGTGCGCGCTGTGGGCGGGTTCCGGGGGGAGTGCTGCGTCGCGAAAGCGCTCCGCGCGGCTGGCGAGCTCTTCGGCGATTTCTTCCGCCAGCGCCGGACGCTGGTTCAGCAACGGAGCGAATGCCTGTTGATCGATTTCATAGACCGTCACCGGGGTCAGAGCCTCGAGCGTGCAGACTTCCTGCATGCCCGCGAGCAGCCCGGTCTCACCGAAAAAATCACCTGGTGCGAGCCGCCCGCGTTCCCCATCGCCGTGCCGCGCTGCAATAATGCCGGCCCGCACCATCATCAGCGACGGCAGCATTTCCCCCTCCCGCACAATCACGTCGCCCTTGCGGAATTCACGCACGGCAGTGGTCTCGGCAAGCTTCTGCTTTTCATCTGCCGTCAGCGTCGCAAAGATCGGAATGGCCTCGATGAGTTCGAGCGGCGTCACCCGCGGCGGTCGAGCGCTCTCTTCGGTCGGCAGATCGCCCGTCAGCACCGAGGCCGCCGCCGGAACGGCGAGAAGCAGGCCGGCCGATTTGCAGTGGCGATAGACGAGATCGAGCACCTCGTTTCGCGCCTGGACACGCCGGCTCGGGCTCGTCACCCGGAACTGCAGCTCGACTTCGAGCGCGGTGGCGTCCAGCCCCTTTAGTGCGACGACCGGCGGCGGGTCGCGCACGATCGAATTGCAGCTCGTCAGCGCCGATAACATGACTTGGCGGACCGATGCCGGCATCCGTGTCGGGGCGATGCGGATGGTGAGGACAAGGAGATGGCTCTCGTCCGGCCGGCTGACATTCGTCAGGCCGAGCTTGGCGAGAAAACTGTTCGGCAGAACGACGATATTGTTGGCGCTGGTTAGGATATGCGTCGCGCGCCAGTTGCTCTCGACGACGCGCCCTTCCGTGCCATCGCTCAAAAGAATCCAGTCGCCGATGACATAAGGCCGGCCGAGTGTCAGCGCGATGCCGGAGAAAACGTCGGCGAGCGTGTTCTGGAGAGCAAGGCCAAGAATGATAGCGACTACGCCCGAGGTCGCAACGAGGGTCCCGATTGGCACGCCGAAGACGAAGGCCAGAACCGACAGGGCCATGCCGATATAGACGACGCCGATGACGAGATCCTGCAGCAGGCGAGCCTCTCGGGGGCTGCCTTCCAGCACCAGATACAGCCTGATGAAACCGATGACAGCCCATGCCAGGTGAATCCACCAGAGCGTCTTCGCGACAATGACGAGCAAAGCCTGCGGATCCTCGGACCCATAACCTTGAAACCGGTGGGGTTCGATGCCGCTGCCGACGAGGATCAGCGTCATCACGCCAAAAAAGACGATCTGCACCACCAGACGCGTCGTCGGCCGCTGGCGGGACAGCAGGTGCCAGACGACGATTCCGGCGAAGCCGACTGTTATCAGTGATATCAGAGGCTTGCCGAAGAGCGCGTCATAGATCATCTGTCTCGGTTCTCCGGGGTGAGCGGGCGGCCCATGATCGAGCATGTCGGCCGTCCGCGCAAGCATCGGCCCCGCGCGGACGGGTTTGGCGGCCCTTACTTCTTGAGGGGATAAGTCAGCTCTTTCTGGTCGGTGTCGACGACGAAGACGGCGAGCAGGCGGGCGGGCTTCGTCTCGCTGCCGTTGGCGCTGACGCCGTGGCGGTCGCCCGGCATTTCGGAGAAACTCTCGCCGGCATGATAGACCTTGACCGGGCCGTCATTGACCTGGCTGCGGATCGCGCCTTCGAGCACGGTGGCGTAGATGAAGGCGGAGTCCGGATGAGTATGGCCGTCGGAGAAGCCGCCCGGGCCGTATTCGACCAGCACGCCCTTGATGCTCTTGCCCGGCACGTTCGGAAGTTCGTGCTCGTAGACGAGGGTGACCTTGGCAGATTTGCTGTTGTCGTTAGCGCCGGCGCCGGTGGCCGCCAGGCAGGTGAGGGCGGCGGCAAGGATCGATGCTCTGATCATTGGAATCTCCATCTTTGCTGGTGTGGGAGGACGCGCCCCAGTGGTCGCGCCCCGGGGCAAGATCACTTCGACTGGGCGGATTTTGCGAACCATTCTTCGAAGCTGATCGAACCGAGCCGCGGGTTGTTGTCGGAAACAAGCGACTGGTCGTTGAGCCGGACGCCGAAATATTTTGCTTCCGGATCGGCCTCGACGGTGCGCGGGTCTTTCATCGCCTTCAGATATCGGGCGACGAGTTCGCTCAAGCGGGCCCGTTCCGGACCTGATATTTCGATCGTGGCGTTGGCGGGGGCCGACAGCGCCACGTCAGCCATGGCATCGGCGACATCGTCGGAGGCGATCGGCTGCACATAGGCCTGCGACAGGCGAACCGTCTGGCCGACCGTGCCCGACTGGGCGATGCCGCCCAGGAATTCCATGAACTGCGTCGAATGCACGATGGTATAGGGAATGCCCGACGCCTTGATCAGCTTTTCCTGGGCGAGCTTGCCGCGGAAATAGCCGCTGTCCTGTAGCCGCTCGGTGCCGACGACGGAGAGCGCGATATGGTGCTTCACGCCGGCAGTCTTCTCGGCGGCGAGAAGATTGCGCCCCGAGGTCTCGAAGAATTCGAGGACGGCTTTGTCTTCGAAGGACGGCGAATTGGCAAGATCGAGGACGACTTCCGCGCCCTCAAGCGCCGCTGCCAATCCTTCTCCCGTGATCGTATTGACGCCGGAATTCGGCGAGGCGGCAATCACCTCATGCCCCTTTAGGCGCAGGCGTTCGACAGTCTTCGAACCGATGAGGCCGGTTCCGCCGATGACGACGATTTTCATAACAGATCTCCGTTCGCTGCCGGAGGTGCGGCAGCGTCAAAGGTGAATCTTCTCAATGAATTGTGAGGGTTAGTTCAAGCCGGCCTTGTCGAGGCCGTACGCCTTGTCGGCGGAACCGGGGACGGTCTTGAAGCCGACATTGACGCGGTTCCAGGCATTGATCGCCATGACGACGAAGGTCAGATCGGAGATTTCCTTTTCGGAAAGCTGGCCGCGAACCCGTTCGTAAATCTCGTCGGGAATGCCGCCTTCTGGAAGTTTCGTCAGCGCTTCGGTCCAGGCAAGGGCTGCCCGCTCGCGCGGGACGAAGAGGTTCGATTCCCGCCAGATGGCGACGTGATGGAGCCGCAGTTCCGTCTCGCCGTGGATCTTTGCCTGCTTCACATGCATGTCGAGGCAAAAGCCGCATCCATTGATCTGGGAAGCGCGGATCTCGATGAGGGCCTGAAGCTTCTCGTCGATCACGCTGCTGCGCAATGCCATGCTGAATTCCATGAACTTCTTGAAAAGCTCGGGGGACTGCTGGGCGTAGTTCAATCGCTGGGTCATGTCGTCTCTCCGTTAATTAAGGATATTTGATATCCTTATGGATGAAGGATATCCTTAATTGCTGGACTGTAAAGCCATTCCAGCCTAGTCTGTCTGCATAAAGCCTATGCACAAAAGTATGAGGGGGCAGAGATGGATATCGTTTCGGCATTGCGGACCTTCCAGCGCGTCGTGGAGACGGGCTCGTTTTCGGCGGCGGCACACGATCTCGACGTGACTCAGCCGGCGGTCTCGCGGCAGGTCGCGGCCCTTGAGGGGCATTTCAACACGCGCCTCCTGCACCGCACGACGAGCGGCCTGTCGCTGACGGCGGAGGGGGAGCGGATGCTGCCGATGGCGCTCAGAATTCTCGAAGCGGTGGAGGAACTCGGCGATGCCACCGGATCGGACGGCGTCATGGCTTCCGGGAAGGTCAGGCTCAGTGTTCCGGCACCGCTCGGCCTCTATCTGAGCGAGCGGCTGGGCTATCTTCTCGCCGCCCATCCGAAACTTTCAGTCGAACTGCTCTTCAGGGAGCAGAGCTCCGATATGATCGAGGAGCGCCTCGACCTCGAAGTGCGCCTCGGTTCGGTCGCCGACAGCAGCCTCGTCTGCCGCCGGATCGGCTGGACGACGGCCTTCCTCGTCGCCTCGCCCGCCTATCTCGCGCGCAAGGCGCCGCCGCGGACGCCGAAGGACATCAAGGACCATGAATGCCTGTGCTACAACAGGGCGGGCGATGCCGCGACATGGTCGTTCTCCAACGGCTCCGAAGACCTTTCGATTCGGATCTCGCCGCGGCTGACCGCCTGCAGTGCCGTCGCCATTCACAGAGCAGCCCTTGCCGGTGCGGGACTGGCGGTGCTCTCCCATATCATCGCCGGGCCCGATATCGCCGCCGGCCGGCTGATCCCCGTGATGGAGGATTTTCAGCCAAGCCGGCTGCCGATCACCGTCGTCTATCCCTCGAGACGGAACATGCCGCTGCGCGTCAAGACGGTTCTGGATTTTCTGACCGATGCCATCGGGCGGGACCCGTCGATGTGCGCGAGCGGCATGGACCGGCGCTGGGAGGGATGATCATCCCGCTGGGCGATTTGCGGTTTTCCGCCTTGCCTAACGTCCGCGAATCCTGCCAAGTCCTCCGATCATGCAATTTGCGCCGCAACAAGATGAAGCCCTCAAGGCTGTTTCGAAATGGCTGAATGAAGGGCGCTCGCCACTCTTCCGCCTGTTCGGCTATGCCGGGACGGGAAAGACGACGCTTGCCAAGCATTTCGCCGAGAATGTCGACGGCGACGTGCTGTTTGCCGCCTTCACCGGCAAGGCGGCACAAGTGCTGCGCTCGCGCGGCGCCTCCAACGCCAAGACGATCCATTCGCTGATCTACCGGCCACGCGGCGAGGAGGCAGTGGAGGACGAAGAGACCGGCAAGACCTCGATCGCGCCGATGTTTTCGATCAACCGGCAAAGCCCGGTCGCCAAGGCGGCGCTGATCATCGTCGACGAATGCTCGATGGTGGACGAGGCGCTCGGCAAGGATCTGATGAGCTTCGGCACGCCGATCCTGGTGCTCGGCGATCCCGGCCAGTTGCCGCCGGTCAGCGGCGGCGGATACTTCACCAATCAAGATCCGGATTACCTGCTGACCGATATCCACCGGCAGGCGCGCGACAATCCGATCATCAAGCTCGCCATGCAGGTGCGTGAGGGCAATGAGGTGATGTATGGCGATTACGGCACGGCCAAGGTGATCTCGAAGAACGAGGTTACGCAGGATCTCGTGATGAAAGCCGACCAGGTGCTCGTCGGCACCAACAGGACGCGGCGGCGCTATAATCAGCGCCTGCGCGAGTTGAAAGGCTTTAATGCCGAGTATCCGCAGACCGGCGACAAACTCGTCTGCCTCCGCAACGATCCGGCCAAAGGCCTGCTCAACGGCTCGCTCTGGCAGGTGATGACCTCGTCCAAGGAAACGACGAAGCCCGGCATCAATCTGCTGGTCCGGCCCGAAGACGACGACATGGATCGGGGCGCCGCCAAGATCAAGCTCCTGAAACAGGCCTTCGAGGATGTCGAAGGCGAAATCCCCTGGAACACCCGCAAGCGCTACGACGAGTTCGACTACGGCTATGCACTGACCGTTCACAAGGCGCAGGGTTCGCAATGGAACGACGTCGTGCTCTTCGACGAGAGCTGGGCGTTTCGCGATACGCGGGAACGCTGGCTTTATACGGCCATCACACGCGCGGCGGAGACGCTGACGATCGTGCGCTGATAGGATTGGCGGGAGGCGACGGTGGCGGCCGTCGAGAGCGTGGGCCAGGCTTGCCCGCGGTGCAGTCAGGCGTTCAAGGTTATGCCTGCACGATGCCGAGCAGAACGGCCTTGGCGATCGCCTGGAAGCGGTTGTTGGCGCGGAATTTCAGGATGATTGCGGCTTCGAGATCCCTCGTCTCATCATGCTTCAGATCGAGCGCCCGGGCGATTCGCTGGGTGGAATAGCCCTCCGCCATCAGTTCCAGGCAACGCCGCTCCTGCGGGGTCAGGCTTGCGCTGTCCTGGTTGTCGTTGAGCGGCGGCTCTTCGACACTGTTGTCGTAATCCAGAAGGTCGCCCACCTGCTGGAGCTGGCGGTGCAGCGTCGACATCTCTGCAGTCAGCTCGCGCTTGCGCACCTGCAGCGCCTCGCGGAACATCGCTTCGGCCCTTTCCTGCGAATCGGCCTTGCGAAGCTCGTCCATCAATTCCTGGATGACGGCGATCGGCATGCCGGTCTCGCGGCAGACGGTGATCACAGCCATGCGCATCACGTCGTCCTGGCCGTAGACCCGCATCAGCCCGATTCGATTGGCAGAAATCAACCCCTTTTCTTCGTAGAAATGCAGTGTCCTGTGCGTAACGCCGAATGCGTTGGCCATATCGGCGATTGGCACCGGACCGTCCGGTAGATCCGGCGGCAGCGCGGCCGAAGGCAGAAACCGGTATTTCGACCGGACCTCCGAAGCGATACCGGCGGCAGCAAACAGGCGTTTGGAACCGTCTGGCATGAACCCTCCTAGGGCATCGTGTTGCACCTCATGCGGATTTGCCAGTTGCTTCCCAGGCGCGGCGAGTGGGGTTTTCCTCTGGGCGTTCTTGTCATTGGGAAAGAAGCAGTACGCGGCCTACGTTTACGCGATACAATGTCCACGTTATGCGTGAACGATCTCTTTTATAAGTGCTAAAAATAATCTCTTTTAAATGGGATAGCAACGTAAGGGCATATTTTGCCGGCACGCCTTCTGTGCTGCAGCAAAACATGTGCTGCGCTGCCGCATGATCCGGCCATCTTCGGAAGGTAGCGGGAATTACTGTTTGCGCTACGCTTGCCGTCGATGTTCGATTGAAATGCTTGGGTTTCATCAACGTCCGGCATCGCATCCATCTGCGAATCTCGTTGGCCATTGCAGAGCACTTGGCTTAAAGCAGGGCATCCCGTTTCCGTGACCGATGGATGCCAGCCATGCCCGCCAAGCTCTCCGTGAACCTCAACGCCGTCGCCATGCTGCGCAACCGGCGCGACCTGCCCTGGCCGAGCGTCGAAGCGCTGGGGCGAATCGCCCTTGCGTCAGGAGCGAGCGGCCTGACGGTGCATCCGCGCCCCGACCAGCGCCACATTCGCTTTTCCGACCTGCCCGTGATCCGCAATCTGATCGATGACGAATTCCCGAACGCCGAGTTCAACATCGAAGGTTATCCCACGGAGGAATTTTTTGACCTCTGCGCCGGAGCCGCGCCCGAGCAGGTGACGCTGGTGCCTGACGATCCCGCGCAGGCGACCTCGGATCACGGCTGGGATTTCCGCAAGCACCGGGCATTTCTGACCGATGCCGTCGCACGGCTGAAGACGATGGGATGCCGGGTGTCGCTGTTTGCCGACGGAGACGGGGATGCTGAAGCCGTCGAGATCGCCAAGGCCGTCGCCGCCGACCGGATCGAACTTTATACCGGTCCCTATGGCGGCTGTTACGATGCGCCGGAACGGGCGGCCCCGATTCTCGAAGCGCTCGGACGGACGGCGGATGCGGCGCTGGCGATCGGCCTTGCCGTTAATGCCGGCCACGACCTGACGGTCGCAAACCTGCCCGATCTGGTGAAGCGCATTCCGGCGCTTGCCGAGGTGTCGATCGGCCATGGGCTGACCGCCGATGCGCTGGAATATGGCATGGCCGAGACGGTCAGGCGGTTCTGCAGGGCGTGTGGGCAGAAGGTTTGATCGCGACTCACTCAATTTGCCGCGAGGGAAGAGTGCCCTGCGCCCAAGGACTTGGGCGCGCTGGATTCCTGTGCTTGTCACAGGAATCCAGCCACGGCACGTCCCGCCGTGAATGACTCCTCTGCAATGAGGAGCTTCTTCCACTCAAGGATCAAGCATGCCGTGCCCCCGTCCTCAGGTGAAATCCGAGGAAGGGGGCAAGCCTCGGTCTCAAGCCGTCAAAGCAGCCTTATGCGCCACGAAGAAATCCTTCAGCGATTGCGGCCGTTTGCCCGTCAGCTTGGTGAAATCCTCGGTGACGATGTCGAACTTACCGGCGCGGATGTTGGCGTCGGCCGACACCAGCATGTCGGCGACGAAGCCGGGGAGGCCGGCACCGCGCATGCCCTGACCGAGCTGTTCGTCATTGACGTCGACCACTTCGAGTGGCTTGCCGGCGGCTTCGGCGGCGATGCCGGCGATCTGGCGGTTGTCGAGAGACACCGCACCGGTCAGCGTGTAGGTGGCGCTGTCCGATGTGCCGGAGGCAAGGACGGCGGCGATCGCCAGGGCGCAGTCGTCACGCGAGATCGTCGAGACCTTGCCGTCGCCCGTGGCGCTGTACCATTTGCCGCCCTGCAGGTTGTGCGGCATGCTGTGCAGGTAATTGTCGTGATACCAGGCGTCGCGGATGATCGTGTAGGCGAGGCCGCTCGCCTTGATGGCGTTTTCGCTGCCGAGATGATCAGGCGCGAAGGTGACGAGCGAATCGTCCGGCGCCGGCATCGAGGTATAGGCGATGTGCTTGACGCCAGCCTTGGCGGCAGCGGCAACGGCCGCCTTGTGCTGGGCGAGGCGTTTGCCGGGGGTATCCAGCGCATCGGTGCTGATGATCAGCAGGCGGTCGACGCCGGCGAACGCCTTCTCGAGGCCTGCCGCGTCATCGAAATCGGCCTTGCGGGTGATAACGCCCCTGTTTGCGAGTTCGGCGAGCTTTTCCGGGTTGCGCGTCGCCGCGATGATCTGGCCGGGGGCGACCTTATAGGTCTCGATGAGGTGATGGATGATGCGCTGGCCGAGCTGTCCGGCGGCGCCGGTGACCAGGATGGTTTCGCTCATAAGTCGGTTCCTTCTATGCTCGATAGGTAGTCTCAAAAAGAGAGCAGCACTAGAATAGGAATTGACTTGGCGGTGTAAAGGAGGCAGTTTTTCGGCTCTACGTTACCAAAAGGGAACCAGCTCATGAGCGGCGCGGTCGTCAGTCTGAAAAACAGGATGCCGGGGGCGCGGCGCAAGATCGATCTTGCCAGCCTTGATTTTTCCAACTGCCCGGTCAGGGACATGATGCAGCAGATCGGCGGAAAATGGTCGACGCTGCTGCTCGAAGTGCTGGCGGCGGAGCCCCGTCGGTTCGGTGAGTTGCGGCGGATGCTGCCCGATATTTCGCAGCGCATGCTGACACAGACGCTGCGTGATCTGCAAAGGGACGGTTATATCGCTCGTGAGGTCTTCCCGACCAAACCGCCGAGCGTCGAATATTCGATGACCGAACTGGGCCGCTCGCTCTACCAGCCGCTGTCGCAGCTGTTGAACTGGGCGGAAGCCAACCATGATGCGGTGCGAGCCGCCCGCTCACATTTCGATTCCGCCGATGGTTAAGGGGTGAGGGCCTCTTTTACGTCGATCGCGTAAACAGAGCGCGGAACAATTCCTCCGACCGCTGCAACCCTTCGTCGCTCAGAACAACTGATTTGGCCTTGCCCGCGGGATTGGCAATCAGACCCTTCTTGTACAAACGATCCATCGCGTCCCAGTCGAACCCTTTCCAGGCCCGATCGCCGTCATGCAGCGTCAGCCAGAGCAAAGCGAGAACGGCATCGTCGATCTTTTCTTCATCCATTTGCATGCCGGAAGCATCCCTGTAAGAACGAGAAAACCCTGTCGTCCTCGTACTTTAACTCACGTATCATCCTGAGATCGACTCCGATTTTCGGGATTATGCGTCAGGTCAGCTTACCTGTCGCGCCGTTCCGTGAGGAACAGCAGGAAAGCAAGCGCCGGGAAGGCGAAGCCGATCCAGGCGGTCATCGTCCAGCCGCCGGTCGCATAGGCCCAGCCGCCGAGCGCCGAGCCGAGCGCGCCGCCGGCGAAGAAGGTGGCCATGAACAGGCCGTTCAGCCGGCTGCGATGTTCCGGGTTCAAGCCATAGATGGCACGCTGGCCGCAGACGAGATTGGTCGTCACCCCGAAATCGAGCATGATCGCCGCCACAGTCAGTAGGATCAGGGCGGTCAGCGAGCCGTCCGCGGCGAAATGGCTGATCAGGAAGGAAGCCATGCCGAGCAGCATGGCAAGCGTCGAGGCAATTTTCGTCATGCCGCGATCGGCAAGCCGGCCGGCAATCGGCGAGGCAACGGCGCCGGCAGCGCCGGCAAGCGCAAAGAGGGCGATGCCGTTTTGCGTCAGGCCGAAGGCCGGGCTTGCGAGCAGCAGCGGTGTCGTCGTCCAGAACAGGCTGAAGGCGCCGAACATGCCGGCCTGATAAAGCGCCCGGCGCTGCAGCACGCGTGAGGTCAGCGCCAAGTGGCCCATGGAAGCCAGCAACTCGCCGTAGCGCAGCTTCGTCTTCGGCACGCGCACCGGCAGGTTGGCGCGCAGGATGACTGCGAGCACGATCATCAGCGCTGCGGTGACATAATAGACCACATGCCAGGACGAGGCCTCGGCGACGAAGCTTGCGAAGGGGCGGGCCAGCATGATGCCGCAGAGCAGGCCACTCATGACGTTGCCGACGACCTGTCCGCGTGTCGCGTCGGGCGCCATGTTGGCGGCAAAGGGAACCAGGACCTGAACGGCGACCGATGAAAGGCCGATGCAGAGCGAGGCGACGAGGAAGGCTGTGGGTGTCGAAGCCAGGGCCGCACCGATCAGTGCAACAGCGGAGACGGCAACCAGCAGCAGCACAAGCCGGCGGTTCTCCGTGAGGTCACCGAGTGGCACGATCAGCAGCAGGCCGAGGCCGTAGCCGATCTGCGTCAGCGTGACGATCAGGCCGGTTGCGGCAGGCGTGAAACCGAGCTCGGCGCTGATCGGACCGGCAAGCGGCTGGCCGTAGTAGAGATTGGCGGCCACCAGACCGCAGGCGGCGGCAAAAAGAAAGGTGAGCCAGGGGGATAGCGCCCGTGGAATGGCCTTATCCGGCGCGGTGGCTGAAATGCTCATCAGAAACTCCGGTATGATTGAATGGATTAATCGCAAATCGGTCTGCCGGCGGCCACCCGTTTCCGGGCGCGCAGGGGAATGCAGGCATTCCCCTGGGCGGAAGTCAGGTCACCAGCTTCATCGCGGCTTCGGCAGCCGCGGCCATTTCTTCGCCACTGCGTTCCGTCTTGCCGATGACGCGCATGCCCTTGGTGAGGCAGAGAAGCGCAAGTGCCACAGCCGATACATCGATATCCGCCGAAATCGAGCCGTCGGACTGGCCGAGGCGAATGAGGTCGGCGAGAAGCGTTTCGTCGGTGATGAAGGCGGTGGCGACGCGCTCCGCCGCCTCTTCGTCGAAGAGGGCGAGATCGCCGGCGCTGCCGACGACGAGGCAGCCCTGCCTGCCGATTTCACCGTGGGAAGAGCCGGCAAAGAAGGTGATGAGCGCATGGAGCTTGTCGCGGCCGGTCTCTGCACGTGCCAGCTTGGCATCGAGCAGGCCGCGACGCACGGCACGGTAGCGGTCGAAGGCGGCGAGGAAGATGCCGCGCTTATCGCCGAAGGCCTTGTAGACACTGCCGGCGGCAAGCCCCATGGCTTCGGTCAGTTCGCTGATCGAGGCGGCATGGTAGCCGCGCTCGGAAAAGACACGCAGCGCCGCGTCGAGTGCCGCCTCGGCGTCGAATTCCCGCGGACGGCCGCGACTGCGGGTTTTCAGTTGGAGTGTCGTTGCATTCATGTACGCCTAATTAGGAAATGAACGTTTCCAAATCAAGCGAAATTTTGCGACGCAGTGATTCAGAGGGTGAGAACCCAGTTTTGGCCATTCGCTTCGGGGCCGAACATGCGATGTCTCTCTTCGGAGACAAGGCGGAAGCCTGATTTGACGTAGATGGCGCGGGCGGTCTCCAGCATGTCATTGGTCCAGAGCTGAAGTTCGCGGTAGCCTTTCTGCCTGCAAAAGCGGATGCATTCGTCGACCAGCAGCTTGCCGAGCCCGAGGCCGCGGGCCGACTTGTCGACATAGAGCAGCCGCAGCTTGGCGATGCCATCGCCGCCATTGGTGACGAGGACCGAGCCGACATTGACGCCGCCGCGTTCGGCAATCCAGCAATATTCGTTGGCGGGATCGAAATTGGCGAGGAATTTGCCGGCGACCTCGGCGACCAGCGCCTCGAAGCGTAGGTCCCAGCCATATTCCTCGGCGTAGAAGCGGCTCTGGCTCTGAACGATCCAACCGATATCGCCGGCGCGGTGGGCGCGGATGACAGCGGGGGCGGGCTTGGCTGCCGGGTCGAGCAGGGCGCGGATCGTGTCCATGGCCGAGACGATGGCTTGCGGTTCGCCGATCGCCAGATTGTCGAATCGGGCGGCGATCTGGGCATTGGCGCGCCGGCCGAGTTCCTCGAACTGCGCGCGTCCCCGATCGGTGACATCGATGATCTGGCTGCGCAGGTCGGCCGGATCTGGACTGGTCTCGATTAGCCCTTCGGCGCGAAAGCGCTTGAGAATGCGGCTGAGATAGGCAGGGTCGAGATGCAGGTCGCGGACAAGGGCTGCGGCGCTGATGCCGTCATGCGATCCGATCTCGAAGAGAATGCGGGCATCCGTCAGCGTGAAGGGGGAGTCGAGATAGGCCTTGTTCAAGAGGCCGAGGAAGTTCGTGTAGAAGCGGTTGAAATCGCGGGCGGTTTCGATGAGAGCGGTATCGGACATGGCAAAGGCCTCCCAATGGAGACCTCGGACTTGCCGACAAGGCCGTCGTCATGCTCGGGCTTGTTCCAAGCATCTGCTTCCGGTCGATGGGTAGCAGATCCTCTGCACAAGGTCGAGGATGACGGCGCGTAAGTAAGCTAGGCTCGTCGATGAGACCGAGGCCTTCAAACGAAGACATTCGTTATATATTTAGTGGACTGAGTCAACTAAACTGTAGCGTACTCACGCAGCTTCTTCCGTTTCCGCTTCGTCGTCGCCGAGAGCGAAATCCACCGCCGCATGGGCATGGATCGACGTGGTGTCGAAGCCCGGGAGCGGCAGGCGGGTGGGATCAAGGATCAGGCAGATCTCGGTGCAGCCGAGGATGATGCTGTCGGCGCCGTGCTCTGCGGCGCGGTCGATGATATCGATCAGTTTTTCGCGCGAACTGTCGTGCACCCTGCCGGCGCAAAGCTCGTTGAAAATGATGTCGTGCACAGTGGTGCGGTCGGCGGCGTCGGGCACCATGATATCGAGACCGAGGCTCTTCATCCGGTCGGTATAGAATCCGTGCTCCATCGTGTAGCGGGTGGCAAGCAGCAGCGGACGCTTACGGCCGGCCGCATGCAGCGATTTCGCCGTCTCGTCGATGATGTGGATCAGCGGCGCGGAGATCTTGCCGGCGACCTCATCGGCAATCAGGTGCATGGTGTTGGTGCAGATGAGGATACAGCCGGCGCCCGCGGCCTCAAGACGCGCTGCCACCTCGCCGAGGCGGCGAGCTGCGCCAGCCCAGTCGCCTGCCTTCTGGAGTGCGACGATCTCCTCGAAATTGACCGAATGCAGAATGAGCTCGGCCGAGGCAAGGCCGCCTTTGCGGGCGCGCACCATCTCGTTGACGAGCCGATAATAGACCGCCGAACTTTCGAAACTCATGCCGCCGATCAGGCCGATCGTTTTCATCTCTTCATGCTCCCATGCTGCGAGTTTTGAAAATGATGCCGCAATGCTCGCGCGGTGTGTTTGCGTTGTTTGTCTTCCATATCAAATATCTGCTATGGTTTTGCGCAGTTTTTAAAAACCGTGCAAAAATCGGGCGGAGGATTTCCTTAAGGCACATGCTTGATGATCGTGACAGACGCATTCTCGACACGCTGCAGAAAGATGCAGGCATATCCGTGACCGATCTGGCCGAATACGTGGCGCTATCGGTCTCGGCCTGCTCGCGCCGCATTCAGCGGCTGGAGGAAAGCGGCCATATCCTTCGGCGCATCATCGTGCTCGACCGGGAAAGGATGGGCGTGCCGACGACGGTCTTCGCGCTCGTCAAGACGGCACACCATTCCGACGAATGGACGGAAACCTTCCGCAGGATCATCAGCGACATCCCCGAGATCGTCGAAGCGCACCGGCTGACCGGCAACCACGATTACATCCTGAAGATCGTGCTGCCGCGCGTCGAGCATTACGATGTCATTTATAAGCAGATCGTGCGCAAGCTGGAACTCTTCGACGTCTCGGCGTCGATCTCGATGGAGGAGTTGAAACAGGGAATGGCGATACCCGTGGGCTATGCCCGATAAAACGGCATTTTGAGAGGCTGCGATAATATGAGCAACAGCGATATTCATAGCTATTTTCTGCCAGGCGAAAAACTTCTTTGGTCGGGGCGTCCAGCACAGGGATTTCGTCTGACAATGTGGGATTTCGCCCTCGTTCCCTTCTCTCTTTTTTGGGGCGGCTTCGCTCTCTTTTGGGAGACCAGCGTATTGACCACGCCGGGAACGCCGGTTTTCATGCGCCTATGGGGTATCCCGTTCGTTCTGATAGGCCTTTACCTGATCGCGGCACGCTTTGTCGTCGATGCGGTCGTGCGGGCGCGTACCGAATACGCCCTGACCGACCGGCGCGTCATCATTCGCAGAAGCGGTCTCCTTCCGAATTTCTCTGCCACCCAACTCGACCTGCTGCCGTCGATCAATCTCGAAGAGGGCAGTTTCGGTAGGGGGACGATCACATTCGGCACGTCTTCTTTTCAGCGATACAAAACGGCAGGCGTCTGGACGCCCAGCCTGTCAAGAGACCCTCAGCTTCTGGGAATCGACAGCGTGCGGCAAGTTTTTAATCTTCTGGAAAAAGCACGGCTCGATTGCATGAAAAGCCGATAGTTCTCCGCGCCATCGATGGCGATTAATCTGCCTCGATACGGAACGTTTTTCGACATATTGCGTTCACCTTTGGTTCAGGAGGAGGGGAAGCTATGCCTCCTCTTGGAGGAGTAGAGGAGAACAGTCATGAGAAAGCTAACCATTTCAGCGTTATGCTTGATCATAGGTATGCCCGGCGTACCGGCGCAGGCGTTTCCGGCTATCACCGCACCCAGGATCGAACCTCAGCAGCCGACAGAGTATGTGCAATGGCATGGCGGCCATGGCCACGGGGGTGGCGGCCATCACGGTGGTTACCATCACAGTCATGGATCGGGTTGGGGCTGGGCCTTGGGCGGTCTGGCCGTCGGTACGATCATAGGCGGCGCATTGTCCCAGCCCTATTACGGCTCGTATTATGGCTCACCCTACGGCGGCTATTACGGTACGCCTTACCGCTATTATGGTTCGCCCTATCGCTACTATGGCTCGCCTTACCGCTATTATGGCCGGCCGTACCGCGCCTATGCATCTTCTGCCTATTATGGAGGAGGCGGAAGCCACGAGGCTTGGTGCTATTCGCGCTATCGTTCGTACAGGGCGTTCGACAATACGTTCCAGCCCTATCACGGACCCCGTCGCCAGTGCGTCGGTCCCTATTGATCGGCGCGTTACGCATCTGCGCCGTGAACTGCTTCGAGGCGACCCCCGTATTGCGACCCGGCGACACGGCATGCCTGTGTTGAACCGCGGCTGACGCTCGGGCTGGGTGGTTACGACTCGGCCCGAGTTCGGCTCCCATGAGCTTTCCCACAGGAAAAGCCGATAATCATCGAACCCTCTCCACTGCCGGCGGCGCAGGGCAGGCATGCCGAAACGGCAGTTGCAACATTCGCGGCAAAAGCCACATTGGTTTCGAGCGAAATGGCGCAAAAGGGGCAGGTCATGAGCGATCATCATGTCGTCGTTGTCGGCGGCGGTTTCGGCGGGCTGCAACTCGTCAACGGGTTGAAGGGGGCGGGTGTGAAGGTCACGCTCGTTGACCGGCGCAATCATCATCTTTTCCAGCCGCTGCTCTATCAGGTGGCGACCACCATCCTTTCCACCTCGGAGATCGCCTGGCCGATCCGCCGCCTCTATGCCGACCGGCCCGATGTGACTGTGCTCCTCGGCGAGGTCACCGGCGTCGACAGCGGCGCCAGGACGGTGTCGCTGCGCAACGGCATAACTCTGGGTTACGATACGCTGGTGCTGGCGACCGGGGCGACGCATGCCTATTTCGGTCGTGACGAATGGGAACCGGTGGCGCCCGGCCTGAAGACGCTGGAGGATGCGACGACGATCCGCCGGCGCGTGCTGCTTGCCTTTGAGAAGGCGGAGATGGAGCGCGATCCCGCCGCGCGCGACGCGCTTCTTACCTTCACCATCGTCGGTGCCGGGCCGACCGGCGTCGAGCTTGCCGGCATTATCGCCGAGCTCGCGCATTTCACGCTGCCGAAGGAATTCCGCAACATCGATACGCGCAAGACCCGCGTCGTGCTGGTCGAGGCGGGCCCGCGGGTGCTGCCGACCTTCGCCGAGGAGCTTTCGGCTTATGCTCAGACGGCGCTGGAAAAACTCGGCGTCGAGATTCATCTCGGTAGGCCGGTGACCGACTGCAACGCCGACGGCGTGAAGATCGGCGAGACCTTCGTCGCCAGCCGGACGATCGTCTGGGCGGCTGGCGTCACCGCCTCGCCGGCGGCCCGCTGGCTCGGTGTGCCGGCCGACCGGGCGGGGCGCGTCGTCGTCGAGAAGGATCTGAGCGCGCCTGGCCTGCCCGATGTCTTCGTCATCGGCGACACCGCTTCCGTCATGCGCGGGGACGGCAAACCGGTGCCGGGCATCGCGCCGGCGGCCAAGCAGCAGGGCGGCTATGTCGCCAAGGTCATCCGCGCCCGCCTGTCGGGAAAATCGGCGCCAGCGCCTTTTCGCTACCGGCATCAGGGCAGCCTTGCGACGATCGGCCAGAGTGCGGCGATTATCGATTTCGGCCGTATCAAGCTGAAGGGATGGATCGCCTGGTGGATCTGGGGCCTTGCCCACATCTACTTCCTGATCGGCACCCGCTCGCGCTTCTCCGTCGCCTGGAGTTGGCTGTGGATCTATCTCAGCGGCCAGCACAGCGCCCGGCTGATCACCCAGCGGGAGACGATGCGGGAGGAGGGGTAGCCTCTAGCTTCGAGTCGAGCCGGTGGACAGCAAGGGGGTGCCACACGGTAAACCCTCTCCTCCGTCATTCCTGTGCTCGTCACAGGAAAGGGTGGGTGGCGAAGGCCCGCACCGGATTTCTACCGAACGGTGGCTGAGGCAATACTCCCACGCTTGACTCATCTCCCCACACCGCCTTAGCATCCCGCCCGCGTCCCCCAACCACCACCTGGGGTGTCGCATCCAGCCGTATCAACGGATAGAGGTTCCAATGCGCCGAGTCACTTCTCACGAAAATCACGTCCGAATTTCTGAGAAGTTGGTGGTTCATGCGCACTTTGAATCTGGGCATCCTCGCCCATGTGGATGCAGGCAAGACTAGTCTTACCGAAAGACTGCTTTTTGACGCCGGCGTCATCGACAAGCTTGGCAGCGTCGATACCGGTAATACACAGACTGATACCCTCGAACTCGAGCGACAGCGCGGCATCACGATCAGGGCCGCGGTGGTGTCGTTTGCGATCGGCGACAGGGTCGTCAATCTGATCGACACGCCCGGCCACCCCGATTTCATCGCCGAGGTCGAGCGGGTGCTTGGATTGCTGGATGCGGCGGTCGTCGTCGTTTCGGCGGTCGAAGGCGTACAGGCGCAGACGCGTGTGCTGGTGCGGGCGCTGCGGCGGCTCGGCGTTCCCTTCGTCTTCTTCATCAACAAGGTCGATCGTCTCGGCGCGCGGTACGGGGATGTGACGGAGGCCCTTGCCGCGCAACTGGCGGTGCGTCCCATCGCCATGTCCTCCGTCATCGATGCCGGCAGCAAGCTTGCCCGGGTGGAGGCTCTGGCGCCGGGAGACGAGCCGCTTTTTTCAGCGCTCTGCGAGGCGCTCGGTGAGAACGACCAGGCGCTGCTCGACGACTATGTGCTCGTCCCAGAACGACTGACCACGGAAAGGCTCGGGCGCAGTCTGGCCGATCAGGTGGCAATGGGCTTGGTGCATCCCGTTTTCGCAGGAGCGGCCATGACCGGCGCCGGCGTGCCGGCGCTAAGCTCGGCCATCGCGACGCTGTTGCCCGAGCGGCGGCTTGATCCGGACGGGCCGGTCGCTGGCAAGATCTTCAAGATCGAGCGCGGCTGGGGCGGCGAAAAGCTCGCCTATCTCTACCTGACTTCGGGGACCCTGCGGCTGCGGCAATATCTGGATCTGCCGGGGGGAGAGGAACGGGTGACTGCAATCCATGTGTTCGAGGCCGGCCGCAGCCATGGCGCCGCGAGCTTCTGCGCCGGCCAGATCGCCCGCGTCAGCGGCCTTGCCGGTGCCCAGATCGGTGATGCGGTGGGCCGCAATCCGGCCTCGGGCGGGCGGGCTTACTTTGCCCCGCCGACGCTCGAAACGCGCGTGCTTGCCCGGCGGCCCTCGGACAGCGCGGCGATTTGGCTGGCGCTGAACCAGATGGCCGAGCAGGATCCGCTGATCAATTTGCGCAGGGCCGAGGAGACGAATGAAGTCTTCGTGTCGCTTTATGGCGAGGTGCAGAAGGAAGTGATCCAATCGACGCTGCTGACGGATTTCGGCCTCGAGGCGGGTTTCGAGGAAAGCACGGTCATCCTGGTCGAAAGACCCGTCGGCAGCGGGGCCGGCCTGCAGATACTCTTCAAGGAGCCAAATCCGTTTCTCGCCACCATCGGCCTGCGCGTCGAGCCGCGTCCTGCCGGCGCAGGCAACAGCTTCGCGCTCGAGGTGGAGGTCGGCCAGATGCCCGTCGCCTTTTACCGGGCGGTCGAGGAAACCGTGTTCGAGACGCTGAAGCAGGGCATTTTCGGCTGGCAGGTCATCGATTGCCATGTGGCGATGACGGCGGCCCGGCACAGTTCGCCCGCAAGCACTGCCGCCGATTTCCGGCAATTGACGCCCTGGGTGCTGGCAACGGCGCTCTCGGCTGCGCAAACGGCCGTCTGCGAGCCTTTCGACCGCTTTCACCTGGAAGCGCCTGTCGAGAGCTTGAGCAGCGTGCTGACTCTGCTGGCGAAGTCCGCTGCGGCGACGTCGCATTCCGTGATCGCCGATGGCGTGGCGCGGCTCGAAGGCATTCTCGCGTCTCAGATGGTTCAAAGCGTCCAGCAGCAATTGCCGGGCCTGACGAGCGGGGCAGGGACGATGGAAACCGCTTTCGATCACTACGCCCCGATGGCCGGGCCACCGCGCCTGCGCCGGCGTTCGGGGCCCGATCCGTTCAACCCGGTCGAATATCTGCTGCAGCTGCAGTCCGCGAGAGCCTCCTGCTGAGATGCGCAGGCCGAAGGCCGGAGCCTGGAAGCACGGGGCGGTCACTCCGATATGGCGGCTAGGAGGATGCCGGCCCATCAATAAAAAGGCGGCCCCCGAAGGAGCCGCCTTTCATTCCTCAAGCCGACAGCGAGGCAATATCGATGACGAAGCGGTAGCGGACGTCGCTCTTGACGACCCGCTCATAGGCTTCGTTGATATTCTGGATGTCGATCTTCTCGATCTCGGAGACGATGTTGTGCTTGCCGCAGAAGTCGAGCATTTCCTGGGTTTCTTTGATCGAGCCGATCATCGAGCCCGCCAGGCTCTTGCGCCCGCCGATGACCGAGAAGGCGTGCACCGGTACCGGGTGTTCGGGAACGCCGACCAGAACCATCGTGCCGTCAGACTTCAGCAGGTTGAGATAGGCGTTCCAGTCGATTGTGGTGCCGACCGTGTTGATGATCAGGTCGAAGGTGCCGGCGAGCTTGGTGAAAGTCTCTGCGTCGCTCGTTGCATAATAGTCCTTGGCGCCGAGCTTGAGGCCGTCTTCCTTCTTCGACAGAGATTGGGAGAGCACGGTGATGTCGGCGCCCATGGCAGCACCGATCTTCACACCCATATGGCCGAGACCGCCCATGCCGACGATCGCGATCTTCTTGCCGGGACCGGCTTTCCAATGCGCGAGCGGCGAATAAAGCGTGATACCGGCGCAAAGCAGCGGGGCGCCGGTATCGAGCGGAATATTGTCGGGGAAGCGCAGCACATAACCTTCCTTGACGACGATCGTGTCGGAGTAGCCGCCGAAGGTCGGGGTCGCGCCGTCGGCTTCATAGCCGTTATAGGTCGGGACGAGGCCCGGCATGTAGTGCTCGTAATCCAGGTCACGCGTGGCGCAGCCCACGCAGGAATCGACGAAGCAGCCGACGCCGACGCGGTCGCCGACCTTGAATTTCGTGACCTTGGAGCCGACGGCGGAAACGACGCCGGCGACCTCGTGGCCCGGTACCATCGGGAAAATGGAATTGCCCCACTCGTTGCGGGCCTGGTGAATGTCGGAGTGGCAGACGCCGCAATATTGAACTGCGATAACGACGTCGCCATCATTGGGTTCGCGGCGCTCGAAGGTGAAGGGGGTCAGCGGTTGCGACGCGTCGGTTGCGGCATAGCCTTTTGCGATAGCCATCTGAAGCTTCCTTTTGGGGTTGGGAGGGGTTGAGCGGGATGGCAGACTATTGCCCGGATGTTAGCGAGGGCGTTAGAGCGATCCTCTCAGCTTCTTGCACGATCCTGCAAAAGTCGGGCACCCGCCTGTTTGCGAAATGGCAAAGACACTCTAGATAAGGGCGGTATCGCCCGCGCCAGACAGCTGACAGTCAGACAGCTGACAGAGAGAGTTGCAGCATGACTTTGCCCTTCAGCCCCTATCAGGAGATCGTCGATATCGCGATGCGCTTTGCGCCTCACGACGGTGAGTTCTCCACTTCAATCGGCAATCTTCATGTCAGCCGCCGGTCCAAGCCCAGCGATCCCTTGCACAGCAGCTACCGGCCCTGTTTTGCCTTCGTGCTACAGGGAGCCAAGAGCCTTCAGCTCGGCACGGAACAGATCAGCTACGGGACGGGGGATTATCTGCTGACCTCGCTCGACCTGCCCGTCGCCTGGCGGGTCACGGAGGCAAGCCCCGAGGTTCCGCATCTCTGCCTGGGGCTGGCAATCGATTCCGAAAAGCTTTTGGAGCTGCTCAGCCGCATCGATATTCCGCGTCCGGCCGCCCATACCGACGGGCAGCGCGGCATGGTGGTGAACGTGGCGCCGCCGGAACTGATGGATGCCGCCGTCCGCCTGCTGCGCTTGCTCGATCGTCCAGGCGACATTCCCGCCATGGCGCCACTGATCGAGCAGGAAATCCTCTACCGGGTGCTGACCGGGCCGCATGGCGCCCGGCTGATCAACATCGCCACGTCAGACAGCCACAGCAACAGGATCGCGCGCGCCGTCGCCTGGCTGAAGGAGAATTTCGCGCGGCCGCTGCGCATCGAAGACCTTGCCGACCGCGTCAACATGAGCGTCTCGTCCTTCCATCATCACTTCAAATCGGTCACGGCGATGACGCCGGTGCAGTATCAAAAGCAGCTTCGCCTGCATGAAGCACGCCGGCTGATGTTCGTCGAGCGGCTCGACGCCGGCACCGCCGGCCACCGCGTCGGCTATCAGAGCCCGTCGCAGTTCAGCCGCGAATACAGCCGCCTTTATGGAGCCTCGCCCGCCCGCGATGTCGATGGCGGGCGCGAGATCATGGCGGCGGAATAGTATTCAAGGACCTTCGGCGGCCGCCATCCGGTCATTAAAGGATGTTTGACGTTTCCGGGCTAGGCTGGCGCGATCAATCAAGCAGGCACCGCCGTCCGCATGACGCAAGCACCGTCTCTTTCCATCGTCGCGCCTTGTCACAACGAGGAGGAGGGGCTGCGCGAGTTCTGCCGCCGCGCTGCCGCCGCGGCGCAGAGCGTTGCCGGCGACAGCTTTGAGCTCATCCTCGTCGATGACGGCTCGTCCGACGGCACCTGGGAGATCATCTCGGATCTGGCGGCGAAGCTGCCGCAGGTGCTCGGCGTTCGTCTCCTGCGCAATCACGGCCACCAACTGGCCTCGACGGCCGGCCTTTCCGCGTCGCGGGGCGAGCGCGTACTTTTGATCGACGCCGACCTGCAGGACCCGCCCGAGCTGCTTTTGATGATGATGCCGATCATGGAGCGCGGCGCCGATGTCGTTTACGGCCAGCGCACGCGCCGCGAGGGCGAAAGCTGGTTCAAACTCGCCACCGCTTCGCTGTTCTATCGCACGCTCTCCAGGCTCGCTTCCGTGACCATCCCGCGCGATACCGGAGATTTCCGGCTGATGCGCCGGCGCGTCGTCGATATACTGCTGGCGATGCCGGAGCGCGACCGTTTCATCCGCGGCATGGTCAGCTGGATCGGCGGCAGGCAGGTGGCGCTGCCCTATGAGCGCGACGCCCGTTTTGCCGGCACGACGAAGTATCCGCTGCGCAAGATGATCAATTTCGCGCTCGATGCGATCACCAGCTTTTCGACGACGCCGCTGCGCATCGCCACATGGCTCGGCATGATCAGCGCCAGCGTCGCGATGGCGCTGCTCGTCTATACCTTTATTCGCTGGCTGCAGGGCGAGACGGTCACCGGCTGGTCGTCCATCATGGCCGCCGTCAGCGCCTTCAGCGCCATCCAGCTGATCTGCATCGGCATCATCGGTGAATATCTCGGCCGTCTCGTGCAGGAGAGCAAGCGGCGGCCGATGTTCATGATCGAGACGATCCTTCGCGGCAACGAACATGCCGAGCTGCCGACCGCTTTTTCCGAGATGGGCGCCGGCGACAAACGCGCAGCATTGGATGCGGCCTTTGCACCAGGCGAAGCGCGCTCGAAAAAGAACAGCCGGACCGGATGATGGACCGGATTGCTGCACCTGTTCATGCGGCTGCCGGGCCTGAGGATTTGACCGCCCGGCAGGATTCCACGGTCGCGATCATTGCTTTCGTGGTCCTCACCGCGGTCCTGGTGACACTGTTCCGCTTTCCGCCGGTTCTCGACTACGCAAATCACTACGCCCGTATCTGGCTTCTTTCGGGTGGGATCGGCGAACGGCCGTTTCCTGAGATCTATGCGATCGATTGGAACCGCACCTTCACCAATGTCGGGATCGATCTTCTGGCGATCTCGGTAGGACCGCTGGTCGGCGCCGATAGGTTGGCGCGGACTTTGCTTTTCCTGGCGATCGTGCTGCCGCCGCTTGGCGCGATCAGCCTGCACCGGGCGCTTTTCGGCGGCCGGCACTACTGGCAGATCGCCATGCTGTCGCTTGGCTGGTGCGCCACGATGATCGGCGGCTTCATCAACTTCCAGATCGGCCTCGGCATGGCCTTGTTCTTCGCCTGCGCCGACCTGCGGCTGCAGCGCCGAAATCCGGTTCTGCTTTTTGCCTGGCGACTTGCCGCCGCGCTGCTGCTGACTGTGATGCACATCTTCTCACTCGGCTTCTATATGGCGATCGTCTGCGGTCTCGAATTTTCCTGGCGTTTCGACATCGTGCGATCGAAGGCGGGGCTGATGAGGCTCGCCGGCCGTTTGGCGCTGGCGATCGGCGCCTGCGTCCTCCCGCCGCTCGCGCTCTATCTTCGCACGACCGCTTTGCCGAACGCCGGCGGCGATGGCCTTGGCCTTGTCTGGAACGATGGCGTCATCCTGATCGTCATGAACCTGTTTTCCGCCATCACCACCTATGTCCCGGCGGTGGATGTCCTGCTGATTCTGCCGCTGATCCTCATCTGCACGCGCGCCGTTCGCGCAGGCGACATCCGTATGCATGCGGGCCTTGCCGTCGCGGCCTGCGGGTTGCTGCTTCTTTCCTGTGTCGCACCGCTCCACATGCTCAACACCGGATGGATCAGCTGGCGCTTTCCGATCATGACGGCGCTTGTCGCCATGGCGATGGTGTGCCCCTTCGCCAATCTCACGCGCCGGCAGGCGCTGTTGCTGGCGCTTGTCGTCAATCTCGCGGTTTTCGGCCGGACCGGCTGGATCGGTTGGAACTGGTGGCTGGCGCAGAGGGACGTCAATGCCGTCGAGACCGTGTTGAAAAAGGTGCCGGCCGGCGCGGCTGTTCTGCCTCTAGGGCACGAACCCGAGATGGTCGGCGACATCGCCCATTCCAACCGGCATTTTGCCTGGGGACTGGACACCTTCCGGCATTTGCCGACGCTTGCCGTACCCTTCTCGCATGCCTTCGTGCCGACGTTGTTCACCGCCAAAGGCAAGCAGCCGCTCACTGTTCTGCCGCCTTGGTCGGAGATCGCGGTTCCCGAGGGCGATCTCGTGTCGATCGGCGTGCTTTCATGCCCTGACATGATGCAGGAATATAGAGACTATGCGCCTTATCTCTCGGACTGGCGCAGGCGTTTCGATTTCATCCTCGTCGCCAATGCGGATATGCCCGACCGGTATGTCGGCACCGCGATGCCGGCCGGCCTGACGCTGATCGAGGATGCCGGCTTCGCCAAGCTCTACGCAATCGACAAGGCGGCACCGGCAGAGCCTCTCTCTGTTCCCGCCGGTTGCCCCACGGCTCTATGAACCGCTGCGCGCCCGGAGATCGAGCGCAAGCTGTCGTGCTTGCCGGGCCGTCTCTTCATCGCAGATCAGCACGTTGCCCAGACCCGACAGCAGCACAGCAGCAATAGCCTGCGCCTTGTTCAGGCCGCCAGACGCGAAGATGACGTTCGGAATGGCGCGCAGGGCTTCGAGCTCGGGAGCGATCGCGCATCTGTTTATCGCATGTTCGATCGGGCGCCCGGTTTTGTCGACGAACTGGCCGAGCACATCTCCACAGGCGCCGGCTGCGACGAGCTCCTCGATATTGATGCTGCTCGGCAGGCCGTAGCGCATTAGCAGCGAGCGTTCGGTCATGTCGCCGATGCTGAGCACGATGACGTCATTGGCCTCGATCTGCCGAAAGGCCGTCTCGAAGACATCCTGCCTGATAATCGCCGTGCGCGACTCCGGCGTGCCGGCATAGATCGGCGCAGCAAGATAGGAACATTCCGCGTTAAGCTGCCGAGCAAGATCGCTCGCAATGTCGAAAGTATTGATTTCGATGCCGTGGGTCAGCCCGCCCATGACCGAATTGACACAAATATCAGGGCGTCTCAGCGATGGCATATGACGCACCATTTCGCGGAGCGTCGCTCCCCAACCGACGCCGACGCCGCGGATGTTGCCGCCGTTCAGCAATTGCACGAGATAATCGGCTGCCGCCTGGCCGAGCAGAACAGGGATAAGATCCGCATCTTCAGGTGTCGGTACAATGATCGCGCGATTGAGAGAGAATTCCATGGCCAGCTGCTGTTCCAGGGCGACACAGGAGGTCAGCCGGGAATTGAGGGTGATCGTCACCAGGCCCGACCGGCGCGCCTCGGCGATGATCTTGTTGACGCGAAGCCGGTTGGTCGAAAGCGCTTCTGCAATCTCACCCTGGGTGCGTCCCTCCATGTAATAGAGCCAGACCACGCGCACCTGCATCTGCTCGTCGGGGAGCGCCATCGGTTGGAAAGAAGCACCTCTGTTCTGTGACATGCAATAATCTGCGCCTCCAATTCGATGGCCATGGATCTCAAATCCCTGACGCTTGTCAATCGCAAGGGGCAATCGTCATCTGCTTCACTCCCCTCAATCGGTTCGCCGCCCAGTCGTCCTGTTGAACGGATGCAAACCGTCCCTTCTTACATGGCACGAAGTACGATCGCCTTCCTGCAGGCGTCGATCGGTGGAAACGCTCGCCACGATGCGCTTGTCGCTGCCATCGATGCGCAGGTGGACATTGTTCTCGTCACCGACGGTTTCGATCAATTCGACATTGGCGTCGAACCGGAGGTCATGTGCTGCCCCATCACCGAGGTTGATCGCACTCGGCCTGATACCTAAAAGATCCGTGTCTCTGGGAAGTGCCAGGTTACAGGGTCCCAGCTCGTCGAGATCGACAAGGTTCATCGGCGGAGAACCGATGAAGCCGGCAACGAAGACGGTCTCGGGACGGCGATAGACCTCGATCGGTGTCCCGATCTGCTCGATCCGGCCGCCATTCATGACGACCAGCCTGTCGGCGAGCGTCATGGCCTCGAGCTGGTCGTGCGTCACATAGAGGCTCGTGGTCTTGAGCTGCCGCTGCAGCCTGCGGATTTCGACGCGCATTTGTACGCGCAGCTTCGCATCGAGATTGGACAAAGGTTCGTCGAACAGAAAGGCGGCGGGATCGCGGACGATGGCGCGGCCCATGGCAACGCGCTGGCGCTGCCCGCCCGACAGCTGGCGGGGGCGCCGCTCGAGGAAGTCGCCGATTTCCAGGATGCCGGCGGCGCTGGCGATCCGCCGGTCGATCTCGTCACGCGGCACGCGGCGGTTCTTGAGCCCGTATTCGAGATTCTGACGGACAGTCATGTGCGGATAGAGCGCGTAGTTCTGGAATACCATGGCGATGTTGCGGTCGGCCGGATCGACATGGCCGACATCGCTGCCTGCGATCCTGAGATGGCCGGAGCTGATGGCCTCAAGGCCGGCAATCATCCGCAGCAGGGTCGATTTCCCGCATCCCGAAGGCCCGACCAGCACGATCATTTCGCCGTCGGCGACGCTGAGATTGATCCCTTTTACCGCGGGAACCGCGCCGTAATTCTTCTTCAAATCGATCAGTTCGATAGCTGCCATGGCATCCTCCTCAGGTGTCGTCATACATTTGTAACATGCTATTGACATTTGTAACAAGTAACCCCAACCTTGTTTATCGCCACTCTGGGAGGGGTTGATCGGCGCTGGGCGCGCCGGTCGGCGAATAACGGCAATGGAGAGGAAAACGAAATGACGGCAAAGTCTTCGATAGGCGCCCGCATGGGGCGGACGATCCGGTCGTTCGCGGCGGGTGCTGCACTGGTGACGCTCGGATTGGCCAATGCTGGCGACGCCGGCGCGGCCGATCGCATCAAGATCGAATGGTGGAATGCGGCCGGCGGTCGGCTCGCAGAGATCACCAACAAGCTCATTGCCGACTTCAACGCCTCGCAGGACAAATACGAGGTCGTCGGCATCGGCAAAGGCAATTACGAGGAGACCATGGCGGCGATGGTGGCCGCCTACCGTGTCCACCAGCAGCCGGTTCTGATCCAGGCCGCCGAGCGAGGTTTCCTCACCATGTACAATTCCGGCGCCGTCATTCCGGTGCCGGAACTCATGGAGAAGGAAGGTTACAAGATCGACTGGAACGACTTCCTCGCTCCCGTGGCCGGCTTCTATCTCGTCGACGGCAAACCGGCGGCGATGCCCTTCAACAGCTCGACGCCGATTTTCTGGTACAATGCCGATCACTTCAAGGCGGCCGGCTTCGACAAGCCGGGCGAGACCTGGCAGGAACTCGACAAGCAGCTTGGCGCCATCAAGGAGAAGGGCGTCTCAAAATGCCAGATGGCGCTCGCAAACGATTTCTACTGGAGCCTGATCGAAAACTACGCGGCGATCCAGGACCAGCCTTACGGCACCAAGGCGAATGGTTTCGGCGGTCTCGATACCGAGTTCATCTTCAACAAGAGCCCGCTGGTCGTCGGTCAGGTGACTCGCCTGAAGACGTGGCTCGACGCCGGCATCCTGCAGATCGCCGGCCAGGGCCTCTCGCCCGACCAGTTGTTCACGTCTGGAACCTGCTCGACCTATGTGGCCTCCACAGCGGCGCATGCCGCCGTCGAGAGCGGTGCAAAATTCAATTGGAGCGCAACGTTCCTGCCACATGAAGAAGGCATCGAGCCGAAGAACAGCACCATCGGCGGCGGCGCGCTCTGGGTCCTGAAAGGCAAGTCCGAGGAAGAATATGCGGGTGCTGCCGCCTTCTTGAACTTCCTCGCTTCGCCGAAGACGCAGGTCTGGTGGAGCAAGCAGACCGGCTATGTGCCGGTCACCAACGCCGCCTATGAGCAGGCCAAGTCCGAAGGCTATTTCAAGGATCACCCGACCCGCGAGATCGCCATTCTTCAGCTCACCCGCGGCACGCCGACCGACAATTCGCGCGGCTTCCGCTTCGGCAATCATAACCAGTCGATGGCGCTTCTGGTGGAAGAGATCCAGGGTGTGTGGACCGGCCAGAAGACACCGCAGCAGGCGCTGGATGCAGCGGCGGCCCGCGGAAACCAGATCCTTCGCCAGTATGAGCAGCTTCATGCAGCAAAGTAGAACCTTCGGAAAGATGGGGGGCGCCGCCAGGCGCCTTCGCATCCCGGATATTCTGTCGACAGGCCGGAGGAGTGCGCAGCCCTCGGAGCCCGGGTTGAAGTCGGCTCATTTCAACAAGCCCTGGCTCGCCTTCGGCCTGGTCGCACCGCAGCTGCTGATCCTCCTGTTCTTCTTTTTCATCCCATCCTACAAGGCGCTGTCGCTGGCCTTCGTTCAGGTCGATCCCTTCGGCGGCACGCAGATTTTCGTCGGGTTGGAGAATTTCTACAATCTGTTCGCCAGTCCGGAATATCGCGGAAGCGCGCTGTTCACGCTGTGGTTCACCGTCGCGCAGAATGCCGCAACGCTTCTGCTTGCCGGCCTGTTTGCCTTCGCGACCGATTTCGTGATCAAGGGAAGGGGGATCTATAAAAGCATCATCCTGCTGCCTTATGCGATCGCCCCCGTGATCTCAGGGGTGATCTGGGCCTTCCTGTTCAATCCTGCGGTTGGGCCTATTGCGCAATTCCTGCATGGGCTCGGTGTCGAATGGGATCCGAACCGGCGTCCGTTCGATGCGCAGTTGCTGGTCACCATCGCCTCGGTCTGGAAGAATGTCTGCTACGACTACATCTTCCTCGTCGCCGCATTGCTGGCTGTGCCCGTCTCGCTTCTGGAGGCGGCAAAGCTCGACGGCGCAAGACCCGTGCGGCGCTTCTTCACCATTTCGCTTCCCCTAATCTCACCGACGATCTTCTTCCTCGTGGTGATGAACTTCGTCTACGGACTGTTTGAAACCTTCGGCATCATCGACGCGGTCACCCGCGGCGGTCCGGCGGGGGCGACGAACAGCCTGGTTTACAAGGTCTATCAAGATGGTTTCGTGCAGCTCGATCTCGGCTCGTCGGCCGCCCAGTCGGTGCTTTTGATGCTGATCGCCATCCTGTTCACCATCGTTCAATTCCGCGCCCTCGAGCGCAAGGTCAATTACCAGGTGTAGCCATGCCCGAACGCCATCTCGGTCTATCGATCTTCTGCCACGCGGTGCTGCTCATCGGCGCGATTTTCGTCTGCCTGCCGCTCTACTTCGCCTTCGTCGCCGGCTCGCTCACCTTGCAGGAGGTACAGCAGGCGCCATTCCCGGTCTTGCCGGGCTCGCAATTTCTCGAAAACCTCGCCGCCGCCTGGCAGCAGGGCGAGTTCTCCCGACTATTCCTGAATTCGATCATCGTCACCGCCGGCATCGTCGTCGGCAAGCTGGCGATCTCGCTAATCGCCGCATTCGGCGTCACCTATTTCCGCTTCCCATTTCGCATGACGGCGTTCTGGCTGATCTTCGTGTCGCTGATGCTTCCTGTCGAGGTCCGCATCATCCCGACCTACGAAGCGGTCGCCGATGCCGCCGGGCCGCTTCGCTGGCTGGCCGGGACGATCGGCCTTTCCGGTATCGTCGAGCGGCTGACGGGATACAGCATCGAAGCGTCGCTGAAGTGGAACATGGTCAACAGCTATAGCGGCCTGATCCTGCCGCTGATCGCCTCGGCCTCGGCAACCTTCCTGTTCCGGCAGTTCTTCCTCTCCGTTCCCGACGAGCTTTGCGAGGCGGCCAAGCTCGATGGCGCCGGTCCGCTGAAATTCTTCAAGGATATCCTTCTGCCGCTGTCGAGCGCCAATATTGCGGCGTTATCGATCATTCTGTTTCTCTACGGCTGGAACCAGTATTTGTGGCCGCTGCTGTTCACCACCGACAAGGAGATGGGAACGGCGGTCCTCGGGCTGAAGCAACTCGTTCCGGTCTCGGACTCGGCACCTGCCTGGAACATCGCGATGAGCGCTGCGCTGCTCGTCATGCTTCCGCCTGCCGCCGTCATTCTCTTCATGCAACGCTGGTTCACCAAGGGGCTGGTGGACTCCGGAAAGTAACACGCCGAATCTCAAGGATATTCAGACGATGGTGCATATCATCGGCCACCGCGGTGGCCGCAATCTCTGGCCTGAAAACAGTCTGTCGGGCTTCCGAAAACTTGCGCAAATGGCGGTCGATGGCGTGGAGTTCGACATCCACCTGACGCAGTCTGGCGAAATGCTCGTCATTCATGACCCGACGCTGGAGCGCACCACGGATGGCCGCGGGCCGGTTGCCGACCTCGGCCCCGGAAAACATCGTGAAATCTGCCTCAAGGACAGCGACGGGGAGACGATCCCGACGCTGGAAGAGGTCCTTGCGGTCTTCAAGGACACGCCGCTTGAGCTTCATATCGAACTGAAGAACCATGCCGATGGGACGCCTTACGAGGATCTGGCGGCCAAGGCATTTGCCGCCGTCGAGCGGCTTGGTCTTGCGGAGCGCTCGATCCTGACGAGCTTTCAACCCGATGTGCTTGCCGATATTCGCAAGGCCGCTCCCGGGATTCGCACCTTGTCGTCCTTCGACGCCAAATCGGCGGAGCGTCTCGGTCTGACGAGCGGCCTCAGCCTGATGAGGCAATACTCGGATGTCATTGCCGTCGAGAAATCGCTCCTGCGGGCAAAGTGGGACGAGATTACCCAACTTGTGCCGCTCGACCAACTCGGGGTCTGGGTTCCGAACGAAACGAGCGATCTCGAATACTGGCTTGCCAAACCGATCCGGCAGATCACTACCGACCGGCCGGATCTCGCCTTGCAGACGCGGGGGTGAGGCATGCTCGATAGCCGCATCGATTATCCCGGTATGCCGGGGCGCATGGATAACGTCGACCTCGTGATCTTCGATTGCGACGGGGTGCTGATCGACAGCGAGCCGATTGCCAGCCGCACTTTGGCGGAAACGCTGCAGGGCGCCGGCATAGCGATCAGCGCGGCGGAGGCTCATGTCAAATTCACCGGCAATTCGGAAAGCATCATTGCCGAGATGTGCCGGCGCGAATACGGGATCAGCGATGTCACCGGGCTGTTCGAGAGGTGGCATCGTCATCTGTTCGACGAATTTGCCCGTTCGCTGACGCCGATTGCCGGCATTGCCGAGGTTGTCAACAGCCTCAACCGGCCGAAATGCGTCGCATCGAACAGCACGATGCAGCGGCTGCGCAACAGCCTGGGCAAACTCGATCTGTGGAGCGCCTTCGGTGAGGACGTCTTCAGCGCCGAACTGGTCCCCCGGCCGAAGCCGGCGCCGGATCTTCTGCTGCACTGCGCCGAGCGTTTCCGGGCCCGTCCGACCAAATGCGTCATGATCGACGACAGCGCCCATGGCGTGGCGGCAGCCGTAGCCGCAGGCATGACGGCCATCGGATTTGTCGATCCGGCCGATCCGAGGCCCGGCCGCCGCGCGGTGCTCGACGCCGCCGGAGCGGCCGCCGTCGCGACAGGGGCAGGGGAGCTCACTGCCATTCTGGAAAATGTCGGAGGAAGGCTGTGACTGCATCTGCCCAGCGTGTTGGCATCCTTGTCATGGCGTCGCGACTGGGTAATGTCAGCCTCTCTGGAGGCGATCTTTCCAGGCACAGAGTTTGAAATCCGGCTGAAACTGCCCATCAACCCGATCCCTGGCGATCTGAAACGAGAGACCATGAGCGACACATCTCATACCCCGGAAGCCGGCGCCAAATATGTCATCGGCGTCGATGTCGGCACCGGCAGCGCCCGGGCCGGCCTGTTCGATATGGCCGGCACCATGCTTGCCTCCGCCAAGCGGAATATCAGCCTGTTTCATGAAGCCGGTTCCATCGTCGAGCAATCGAGCAGCGAAATCTGGCGCGCCGTGTGCGCGGCCGTGCGAGAGGCGGTTTCCACCGCCGGCGTCGATCCGGCTTCCGTGGTCGGTCTGGGATTCGACGCAACCTGCTCGCTCGTCGTCCTCGGCGAAGGCGGCAAGCCGCTCGCCGTCGGACCCTCAGAAGATCCGGACCGGGATATCATCGTGTGGATGGACCACCGCGCCGTCCCGCAGGCGGAGCGCATCAATGCGTTGGGTCATGACGTGCTCCGTTACGTCGGCGGCCGCATCTCGCCAGAGATGGAAACGCCCAAGCTTCTCTGGCTCTGGGAAAACCGGCGTCAGGTGTTCGATGCCGCCTGGCAATTCTTCGATCTTGCGGATTTTCTGACCTGGCGGGCGACCGGCGATCTGTCACGCTCGACCTGCACGGTCACCTGCAAGTGGACCTATGTCGCCCATGAAAAGCGTTGGGACGACAGTTATTTCCACCAGATCGGCCTCGGAGTGCTGGCAGACGAAGGTTTTGTCCGCATCGGCAAAACTATCGTCGAGCCCGGTTCAGCGCTCGGCGAGGGACTGACTGCTGCTGCGGCAGAGGAGCTTGGCCTGACGCCCGGAACGGCCGTTGCAGCCGGGTTGATCGACGCTCATGCCGGCGGTGTCGGGACTGTCGGCGCCGATCCGCAGGCCAATCTTGCCTATGTCTTCGGGACCTCTTCCTGCACGATGACCTCGACGGCAGAACCGTCTTTCGTTCCCGGCGTCTGGGGACCCTATTATTCAGCGATGGTGCCAGGCTTATGGCTGAACGAGGGCGGCCAGAGCGCTGCCGGCGCTGCCATTGATCAGCTTCTTTCCTTCCATCCGGCGGCCGGCGAGGCGAGGGAGCTTGCGAAGAGCGCGGGCGTTCCGCTGCCGGTGCTCCTTGCAGACATGGCTGCCGGCAAGGCGGGCCGTTCTTCCGATGCCGTCACGCTGGCGGCCGGCCTGCACGTCGTTCCCGAATTCCTCGGCAACCGTGCGCCCTTTGCCGATCCGCATGCCCGAGCGATCATTGCCGGTCTCGGCATGGAGCGGGATGTCGACAGCCTGGTCTCTCTCTACATCGCAGGGCTCTGCGGCATCGGCTACGGCCTGAGACAGATCATCGAAACGCAGGCCGAGGCGGGGGTCACCGTCGAAAACATCGTCATCAGCGGCGGCGCCGGCCAGCACGATTTCGTCCGCCAGGTGCTTGCCGATGCGAGCGGCAAGCCGGTGGTCGCCACGAAGGCCGAGGAGCCGGTATTGCTCGGGGCGGCCATCCTCGGCGCCGTCGCCGGCCGGTTATTTGTCGATGTCGGCGAAGCGATGAGCAGGCTTACGAAGGTGGAAACACGCTTTCAGCCGTCTGAGGGTGAGATTTCGGATCTCCACGGCAAGCGTTACGAAGCCTTCAAGGAGCTTCAGACGCTCGCGCGCAAGCTTCGCAGCGATGCCTGACATCGCTGCACGACAAACGCTTCGGGGCTAATTATTGATGGCGATGATCGCCCAATGGCTCTCCTCGCAGGCGTTGTCGTCGCAGACCGCGCCTATCCAGACGGCGCCGTTGGCGAGCATGACGCCGTCGCTGTTGACGAAGAGGTCTTGATATTGCTGATGGCCGACGGCGCGGCGGGTCTCCGGCGTCACCAGATCGTCGAAATTCTCGACGAAATCTTCGGCGTTCTCGACATCATAGGTCTCACCATTGGCCTTGACGGTCAGCGGATATTCGGCAAGGCCGGCGACGGTCTCGGCATCGCCGGAGCGCATCGCCAGAACGAGCTGGCGCAGCGGCTGATCGAAGGCCCGGGCATTGCCATGCAGCTCTTCGATGCGATTATAGACCTCGTTGTCCGACTGCGCGGCGGCGCGACCGGCGAAGGGCGTCGCGGCGAGGAGCATCGCTCCGGCCAGGAGAAGGGCAGCAGAAAGGCGCGACATGGAGGCTCCGGCAAATAGGGTTCCGCAGCATTATGCAGTCACCACGGCGTCTCCGCCTATCCAATTCTGGTGCCGTGCCGGTCTTTCCCGTATAAAAATCTGCCGGAGCTGCTTGACGGCCCGATGGGTTTGCCGCATAAAGCTCACGAACCGTACCGTACGGTACGTATATGGGAGCCGTGACCGTGTCCGTCGATACTGCAGAGCCGAGCGAGTTTTCGCCGCGCCAGAACGCCGTTCTGGAGCAGGCGCTGCGGTTGCTCGTCGATGGCGGCGAGAAGGCGCTGACGACCTCGGGGGTTGCGCGCGCCGCCAATTGCTCCAAGGAAAGCCTCTACAAGTGGTTCGGCGACCGCGATGGTCTGCTGTCGGCGATGATTGCCTATCAAGCGAGCAAGGTGCGCACCTTCGAGCGCAATGGTGAGCGGTTGACGGCGGCGAGCCTTCATGACCATGTCGTCATTTTCGCGCGTGACCTGCTGGAGGTGCTGGCCGGTGATGTCTCGCTGGCGCTGAACCGGCTCGCCATCGGCCAGTCGAACCGCGACGGCTCGAAGCTCGGCAAGCTGCTGCTTGAGCGCGGCCGCCGGCAGATCGACCGCCGCGCCATGGCGCTGATCGATGCGGGAAAGAGGGCAGGGCTCTTGCGTTTTTCCGATGCCGATGAGGCTTATCACACGCTTTACGGCCTTGTTGTTTCCGACCTGCATGTGCGCATGCTGCTCGGCGAACCGGGCCTCAAGGATACCGCGCGCCAGGCGGAGAGGGCGGTGACCGCCTTCCTCCGGCTTTATGGCACGGACAAGGTTCTGGCGGAGATGCCGGTTCTCGGCTGATTTCGCTTTAATGACAGTCAACAAGACAAGCACAAGGGAAGGAACTTCAAATGCGCGTCTATTACGATCGTGATGCCGATCTCAACCTCATCAAGGCCAAGAAGGTCGCCGTCATCGGCTACGGCTCGCAGGGCCGCGCCCATGCGCTGAACCTGAAGGACAGCGGCGCCCAGAACCTCGTCATCGCTCTCAAGGCCGGTTCGCCCACCGTCAAGAAGGCCGAAGCCGACGGCTTCAAGGTCATGACGGTTGCCGAAGCCGCCGGCTGGGCCGATCTGATGATGATGGCAACCCCGGACGAGCTGCAGGCCGACATCTACAAGGCCGACATCGCACCGAACATCCGCGACGGCGCTGCCATCGCCTTTGCTCACGGCCTCAACGTTCACTTCGGCCTGATCGAGCCGAAGGCTTCGGTCGACGTCGTCATGATCGCGCCGAAGGGCCCGGGCCACACGGTTCGCGGCGAATACCAGAAGGGCGGCGGCGTTCCCTGCCTCGTGGCCGTTCACCAGAACGCCTCCGGCAATGCGCTTGAACTCGCTCTCTCCTACGCCTGCGGCGTCGGCGGCGGCCGTTCCGGCATCATCGAAACCAACTTCCGCGAAGAGTGCGAAACCGACCTTTTCGGCGAACAGGTCGTTCTCTGCGGCGGTCTGGTCGAGCTCATCCGCGCCGGTTTCGAAACGCTGACCGAAGCCGGTTATGCGCCTGAGATGGCCTATTTCGAATGCCTGCACGAAGTGAAGCTGATCGTCGACCTGATCTATGAAGGCGGCATCGCCAACATGAACTACTCGATCTCCAACACGGCCGAGTGGGGCGAGTACGTCTCCGGTCCGCGCATCATCACCGCCGAGACCAAGGCCGAGATGAAGCGCGTCCTCAAGGACATCCAGACCGGCAAATTCACCTCCGAGTGGATGCAGGAATACCGGTCGGGTGCAGCCCGCTTCAAGGGTATCCGCCGCAACAACGACAGCCACCAGATCGAAGAAGTCGGCGCCAAGCTGCGCGGCATGATGCCCTGGATCGGCAAGAACAAGCTGGTCGACAAGAGCGTGAACTAAGCGTTTTACCGAGCGCGCCGCACGAGCATTGGTTCGTGCGGCGCGCTCGGTTTTTTGGTTTTAGGCATGTCATCTCCCAAAAGGCTACATGGTGCCTAGGTAGGATCTACTCGCCGTTGTTCCGAATGCGAGTCTTGGCAGCCGCATCCGGATGGTTCTTCATGTGATCGACGAAGGCGCGTAGTTTCGGTGTCATTTGCCGATGGCCGGGATAATAGAGAAATACGCCGGGCGTCTTCGGCGCGAATGATGCAAGCACCTCGATGAGCTTTCCCGTTCTGATCTCTTCGACGGCGATCGGCTCCGGCACCTGGGCCAGGCCCATCCCCTCGATGGCTGCGCCGAGCATTGTCGGGAAGTCGTGAGTGATAAGCGGCCCCGCGACGGCGATCTCGATGACTCGGCCATTGTCGTCGAGCGACCACCGCGCGAGCGCACCATTGGAGCGGCGTATTCTGAGGCATGCATGGTGACGCAGGTCGTCCGGGCACGCTGGCAGATCCCGGTTGTAGAAATAGATCGGGCTCCCGACGATGATGAACCGAAATGGCGGCGTCAGCCGAACCGCGATCATGTCGGCATCGATGAACTGGCCCATCCTCATCCCTGCATCAAAGCCTTCGATCGCGAGGTCGATCAGCTTCTCGCTGACGGCGATTTCCACCTCGATCTCGGGATAAGCTTGGGAAAAGGACGCAATCAGCGGCTCGATCAAGACCGGGACAACGGCGCGCGGCACCGAGAGGCGGAGCCGTCCGGCCGGTCGCTGTCCAAGCTCATGCGCGTCAGCGCTTGCGGCGACGAGCTCTTCGAAGGCTGTTTTTGCACGCGAAAAGAAACGCTCGCCGGCTTCCGTCAGCCCTACGCTACGCGTCGTTCGGATGAACAGGGCTGCGCCGATCCGCGCCTCCAGCGTGCGCACGGCCTGGCTGATCGCGGAGGGAGTGACGCCGAGTTCCGCCGCTGCCCGGCGAAAGCTGCGGTGCTGCGCAACGCTGAGGAACGCCTCCACCCCGTCGAGCGCGCCCTGCCTGACTGTGAAGTTCTGCTTCATGCCCTGTCCATATTATCCCGAATAGTCGCTCGGTATAAACGGCCGTATATTGCGCTGGAAACCCGCAGCCCAACAGGAGGCAAAATGTCCCCCGCCGCCATCTTCCAGCTTCACCTGCTGCTCGGCTACGTCGCCTGGCTGCTTTGCATCGGCGTCTATGGCCTGCCCCGGCTCAAGTCGATGGACCGCGCCGGGGCGCAGCGGGCCGTCGCAACGCTCCATAGCTTCCGCTTTTTCGGCCTCGTCTTCATCCTTCCCGGCGTCGTCGGTCCCGATCTGCCGTCCGGCTTTGCCGTCACGGCCGCCTATGGCGATCTTGCTGCCGGGCTGCTGGCCATGCTGGCGCTGATTTCGTTCCGCATCCGCCCACTGTTCTGGCTATTCGTCGTAGCCTTCAATCTCGTAGGCGCCGGTGATCTGGTCATCAACTATTATCACGGCGCCCAGTCCGGCCTGCCTGCCTTGGCTGGGCAGCTAGGCGCAGCCTATGTGGTCGTGATCGTCTATGTTCCATTGCTGATGATCACCCATATGGTTGCGTTCTATCTGCTCGCGGCGCGGCAGCCCATGACCGCTCAAACCCATCGCGGCGAGCGTGTTGCCAACTGACGGCCAGGACAGGCTGATATTGTTTCGAAAGGTAATTCCGCTGCAGCTTAAGGCCGAGGCGAAACTTTGGCCTCTATCGTTCTGCGCTCACGGCGAGCCAGCGGGTCGGTTTGCCGTCATAGCCGCCGCCGTCGCTTTCCTTGATGGCGAGGTTGCGCCAGCCGCCTTTGGTCAAAAGCGCCGACAGCCATTCGCGTGAGGGGTAGTTGTAGTAGCGCCCGAAGCCGTCATGGCCTTCCGCTTCTCCCGCCTTGAAGCTGGCGTGAAGAAGGCCGCCGGTTCTGAGCGCGCGGCGGATGCGGGTGAAGACATCTGGCAGTTCAGCCCTGGGGACATGGAGAAGGCTCGCATGCGCCCAGACGCCGTCGAAGGCGCTGTCGGCGTCGAGTTCCTGAAACAGCATGACCTTGACCGGCCTGCCGATCAGCGCTTCCGCCTGTCTGGCAAGCTCGGCCGAGCCATCGGTCGCCGTCACTTGGAAACCCTGCGACAGCATGTAGGCGCTGTCCTGGCCGCCGCCGCAGCCGAGTTCGAGGATTGCGCCACCCGGTGCGATACCGGCGAGAAAGACGTCGAGCTGCTGCTTCGGCAAGCTGCGCGCCCGGTTGGCGTATGTCTTGGCGTTTTCTTCATAAAAGGCGGAGGTACTGTCACGAGGCATGCGGGTCGGCCGTTGGGGAGCGTCGTCTTGATTGAAGATGTCTTTCGGGAAGCCGGTCGGCGCCGATAATGTCGATGACGAGGATGCCGTCCGGTATTTCGCGGTAGAAGGCGACGTGGCGCATGTGGAGGAGGCGGCGGAGGCCGGAGCCGAGTTCGTCGCACTCGTCTCCCATGGAGGGCACGCGCGAAAGCAGTACGAAAATCCTATCCCAATCGAGAAGATAGGCATCCGCCTGCGCCTCGCCGAAATGCAGGCTGGCATATTCGTCGATGCCCGACAAAACGGCGTCTGCGGTTCGTGTCAGCCTATAGGTGGTCACGCAGCTTCGCCTTGGTTTCCATCAGAATGTCGGCAATACGTCGGTCGCTGATGCCGCTCTCCTCAGCCAGCCTCAGGATCTCGCGCACTTCTTCGTCATCGAGCTTGCGGTGGTTCTGATCCTTCAGGACGAGTTCCGCCAGATAGGCGTCGGCACTGCTATATCCACCGCTTGCAACACGGCGTGCGACATAGCCCGCCAGATCATCCGGAAGAGAGATCGTCATTTTCGCCATTGAATTCAGTGCCGTCCGTCCATGCCGGTTTCGGCGTCTCCGATGCCAGATTACCATTTCCCACTTTATGATAGAAGCGTTATGCGCCGCCGTCGAACACTTGGGTCACATCAAGGTCAGTCTTTTTTATCGATATGCACGACCCGCTCGAAATCCTTGAAATCGGCGTCGCAGGTCAGAATATCCGCATCTTGGTGCTCGGCCGTCGCGCTAATGATGGCATCAGCGGTGGTAAGGTTGAGCGCTGCCGATATCTCCGCGGCATGGTGGGCAAGTCTCGTGTCGAGGGGCGCCACCATGCATTTCGCGGTATATGCTCGCTCCGGCGAGGGCGGAATATATCTCTAACCCGACGGCTTTGCGGGCGACGGAGAGCGGCACCCTGTCGGTGTTGACGCCGCCGTTCGCGTGGAATGTCCGACGTTCAGGTCGGGATGAGGCGCGTCCAGCCGTGCTCATCGTTCGTTACGCCCTTCTGCAGACTGACGAGCTGCTGGCGCAGTTCGCTGGTCAACTTGCCGGTCTGTCCGTCTCCGACCAGAAACTCGCCGCCGGCATGTCGAACCAGGCCGATGCCCGCCAGGACTGCGGCAGTGCCGCAAGCGAACGCTTCGACGAGCTTGCCGCTGGCAGCGTCGTCTTGCCATTCCGCGAACGAGTAGGGGCGCTGCTCGACGCGCAAGCCCCTTTCTTCGGCGAGCACGATCACCGACGCCCGGGTGATGCCCGGCAGGATCGTGCCGCCAAGGGGCGGGGTCACCACTGATCCATCGTTCATCACGAAGAAGACATTCATGCCGCCGAGCTCTTCGACCCAGCGATGCTCTGCGGCATCAAGGAAGACGACCTGATCGCAACCCTTCTTCGACGCCTCGGCTTGCGCCACGAGGCTGGCTGCGTAGTTTCCGCCGCATTTTGCAGCGCCAGTGCCGCCGCTGGCTGCACGGGTGTATTCGGTCTCGACCCAAAGGGAGACGGCCTTCGCGCCACCCTTGAAGTAGGCGCCGACCGGAGAGGCGATGATGCAGAAGACATATTCCAGAGCCGGACGAACGCCGAGAAACGCCTCATTGGCGAACATGAAGGGGCGAAGGTACAGGCTGGCGTCGCCGGACGGAATCCAGGCCTTGTCAACGCGGACCAGTTCTTCGACCGCCTTCAGGAAGAGTTCTTCGGGCACGGGAGGCATCGCCATGCGCGTTGCCGACTGCGCGAAGCGGCGTGCGTTCTCTTCAGGCCGAAAGAGCAGGATCCGGCCATCGTCTGACTTGTAAGCTTTCATGCCCTCGAAGATTTCCTGAGCGTAGTGCAGCACGGCGCTCGCAGGATCGAGCTCCAGGGGCCGCCTGGGCGTAACCTTAGCATCGTGCCAGCCCTTGTCGGCAGTCCATCGTGCCAGGACCATATGATCCGTGAAGACCTTGCCGAAGCCGGGCGTCTCCAGTGCCTGGATGCGATCGGCTTCCGGGACGGGAGACTTGTGGAGTTCGATTTTGATTTCAGGAGAGGCCGACGTCACGGTCATTGCTGGCACCTTGATAGTAAATTGAATAGTGGCGGCGACACTACTGCCGCCGAGCTGGTCTTGGAAAGGTCTGAATCAGCCGGTTTCGGCTTTGACTAGAGGAATAATCACTTGATGCGGCTGACGTCGAGCAGCAAATTCGGGATCGAGCGCCGTCGCAAAGACGTTCGCCAATCTCGCACCAAAGCTTTAGAATATAAGATTTCCAACTTGCCACCATAACAAGAAAATAGGTCAGCATTATTGACATAATTTCCACCGCATGGTTTGTCGACGGTATAGAAAATACGAGGAAACCCCATGCTGAACTGGGACACCATGTTTGCGTCGCGCTCGTCGCGCATGCGCGCATCCGAAATCCGTGAACTCCTGAAGCTTCTCGACCGGCCCGACATCATCTCCTTTGCCGGCGGCATTCCGGATCCGGCGCTCTTTCCGGATCGGGAGTTCAAGCAGGCCTATGCCGATATCTTCGACGGCGCCGCCGTCAATTCGGCGCTGCAATATTCGGTCAGCGAAGGCTACAAGCCGCTGCGCGAATGGCTGGTCGGGCAGATGGCTGCTCTCGGCATTCCTTGCGAACTCGACAATGTCTTCATCGTCTCCGGTTCGCAGCAGGGCCTGGATTATCTCGGCAAGCTCTTCCTGTCACCAAATGACACCGCGCTCGTGACATGGCCGACCTATCTCGGCGCGCTGCAGGCCTTTAACGCCTATGAACCGGCCTACGACCAACTGACGCCGAACGGCAACCGGACGCCCGAGTCCTACCGCGCGGCCGCTTCCGCTGCCGGCGGCAAAGTGAAGTTCGCCTATCTCTCCGCCGACTTCTCCAATCCGACCGGCGAAACCGTCGATCTTGATGGCCGCAAGAAGGTCCTGGCGCTGGCGGAAGATCTCGACATCGCCGTCATCGAGGATGCGGCCTATCAGTCGCTGCGTTACGACGGCGATCCGATCCCGCCGATCCTGGCGCTCGAAATCGCCGAGAAGGGCCATATCAACGATACGCGCACGATCTATTGCGGCAGCTTCTCGAAGACGCTGGCGCCCGGCCTTCGCGTCGGCTTCATCGTCGCCAATGCGCCCGTCATCCGCAAGCTGGTGCTGATGAAGCAGGCGGCCGACCTGCATTCTTCGACGATCAACCAGATGGCGATATCAGATGTCGCCGAGCGCGGCTTCGATGCGCAGGTCGCCAAGATCAAAACCGCCTACAGCCAACGTCGCGACTGCATGCTGGCAGCGCTCGAAAAATACATGCCCGAAGGCTCGAGCTGGACGAAGCCGGAAGGCGGCATGTTCATCTGGATCACGCTGCCTGAGGGGATGGACGGCGCCAAGCTCTTGGCGAAATCGCTCGAAACCGCCAAGGTGGCCTTCGTACCCGGCAAGGCCTTCTTCGCCGACGGTTCCGGCGCCAACACTTTCCGCGTCAGCTTCTCCTGCGCCAACGAGCAGGTGATCGAGGACGGCATCGGCCGCCTGGGCGCGCTGATCTCGGCCGAGATCGGCGGCTGATTGTTGTCGATTGAGAGAGTGTGGGTGCGACGATGCCACGAGTCCCTTCTCCCCAGCGGGGAGAAGATGCCGGCAGGCAGATGAGGGGGCGCGACGTCAGGAGCGAATGCGCTGAGCGCAAGCGAAGGCAAGCAAAGGCGTGCGGTGCGGCCCCCTCATCCGACGCTTCGGACCACCTTCTCCCCGAGGGGAGAAGAGGGAGAGAACCGCTTGCTCTCGTATTCGCAATGGACGTTCACCAATCAGAAAATCGTCGTCCACCCTTCATTCGCCGTTTCGCTCTTGCCGTAGCCGACGCGGTCGGCCACGGCGCCGTCGGCATTGCGCAGGATGATGTCGCCGCCTCTGTTGGCAAGCTGGGGGCCGCTTGCGGCATCGAGCGCTATGGTGCGGAGTTCGCCGGCCTCAAGCGTTCCCGACAGCGTCTGGGTCCTGCCGTTTTCGTCCTCCAGCTTCCAGCCGTCGAGCGATGCCGCCATGTCGGAGCGGTTGATCAGCGTCACCGTTTCGGCTTCCGTGCCGCCTGCGCCGTTTACCGGGTTGATCAGCGCGGCGATGATGCGCAGCGACGAGGCCACGATCGGTTGCGGCCGGCGGGTGCCTTCGCCGCGACCCTGGCCGCCGCGGCCGTCGGAGACGGGATGGCCCGTTGCCGCATCGGTGTTCCAGTTCTGCGACTGGAAGCAGAGAAAGATCGCCGCCCATTCGTCGGTGTCGTTGAAATGGACGAGCAGTGCACCATCCTGGTTCGGCCCGTTGGTGGCCTTGAAGCTGCCGCCGTCGCCCTGGTTCATGTGGATGTCGTGGATGCCATTGCCCGGCTCGAAATCGAAATATTGGTCTGGCTTGTTATTTTCAGGCCCCCAGGCCTCGCCGAAGGCGTAGAAATGCACGTCGGAATCGGCAATGCCTTCCTGGACGATCGGCTCGATGAAATCACGCAGGTCGTTCTTCGGGCCGGATAGCTGGAAGGGCGCGACGTTCATGTCTTCGCGTTCGATCAGCCCGCCGCGGACATAATCGATCGCAAGGTCCGGACGGTCCTTGCGGATGTCGGTCAGGCCCATCGGCAGCTCTTCGAGCGCTTCCGTCAGCGCCGGGTGCTTGAAATCGACGATGTTGGCGTAGAGCAGGTCGTGCGGCGATTCCTTCGAGCGGACGTTGAGCGCGATGCGGTAGCTGATACCGTTCGCCTCGATGCGGATCTCGATGTGCGGATCGTTGTCGTCGTCAAGGGCGAGTGCGCTGGCCGTACCCTTCAGGACCTTGTAATTCCTTAGCATGCCGAACCTCGCAGGAGTAGCGGGCTCTTACGCTAACACGGCGAAAGTGCATCTTTTATGACGCCTGTCTTTCGCCGTGCAATGGCGGGTTCATCATCGCCTATTGCTGGAGATGCGGGCCGAAAAGCTCGAGATCGGCCTCACCAAGCCTGTCGCTCACCGTGTTCAGCTGGTGCCAGTAGGGATAGATCACCGGCGGCAAGCTGACGGCATCGAGGCGCTTGCGCTCCTCGTTCGTGAGCTTCAGCTCGGCGGCGGCGATGTTGTCTCGGAACTGGGCTTCTGTGCGGCCGCCGATGATGACCGAGGTGACCGCCTTGCGGCCGATCAGCCAGGCGAGCGCCACTTGTGCGGCCGAGACGCCGCGCTCCTGCCCGATCGCGACCAGGGTCTCGACGATGTTCCAGAGGCGGTTCTCATCTCGGATCGGCGGTTCGGTCCACCCGGCAAACTGGCGCGTGCCTTCAGGAGCGGCCTGGTTGCGGCGGTGTTTGCCGGAGAGCAGGCCGCCGGCAAGCGGGCTCCAGACCAGCACGCCGAGGCCCTGGTCGATCGAAATCGGCAGCAGCTCGTATTCGGCGTCGCGGGCTTCCAGCGTATAGTGGATCTGCTGGCTGACGAAGCGCTGGTAGCGGTGCTCGTTGGCGATGCCGAGCGCCTTCATGATGTGCCAGCCGGAATAGTTCGAGCAGCCGACGTAACGCACCTTGCCCTGCTTGATCAGCGTGTCGAGGGCTTCCATCGTCTCTTCGAGCGGCGTCTGGCCGTCCCATTCATGCACCTGGTACAGGTCGATGACATCGGTCTTCAAGCGTTTGAGGCTCGCTTCGCATTCCCGGATCAAGTGGTAGCGCGACAGTCCCTGGTCGTTCGGGCCGTCACCCATGCCGAAACGGGCCTTGGTGGCAACCAGCACGCCTTGCGGCCGCTTGCCAGAGAGCACGTCGCCGATGATGTCTTCGCATTCGCCGTTGGAATAGGCATTGGCGGTGTCGATGAGGTTGATGCCGGCATCGATGCAGATATCGATCATCTTCCGCGCCTCGGAGACGCCGAGGTCCCCGACGATCTTGGCCCATCCGACGCCGCCGAAGGTCATCGTGCCCATGGTCAAAGTCGAAATTTTGAGGCCTGAACGGCCGAGCAGACGATATTCCATTGAAATTCCTCCTTCATCGAAAACACGAGTGACGTACCTCAGCGCGGCGGAATGGCAATGGCTGGGTATTCACGCCTGCGTGAGGCTAGGCCAGATTTCGAGCGCCTACATCTTTCGGGCCGGGCGCCGTCGACGCGCGTCTCCGGCGGCAGGGCGCCGGCAGACTGATCGTACAATATGCCATCGGCTTGTCGACGGAAATCGTTCGGGCGCAGCGATGACGCGCCGCGTCAGGTCTCTTCCTCGTTCTTCTTGTGAATGTCGTCGCGGATGGAAGCGATCGTTTCCCGAATCGTGTTGATGGTCGCGGCGTCGAGACCGACGGCTTTTCCGATGCAGTCGAACACTGGGGCGGCACGGCTCTTCAAGGCGTGCCCCTCCTTCGTCAGGCGCAGGAGGACCTGGCGCTCATCGGCGGGATTTCGGTTGCGAGTGACGAGGCCTGATTTCTCCAGCCGCTTCAACAGCGGGGTGAGGGTGCTCGAGTCGAGAAACAGGGTCTCGCCCAGATCCTTCACCGTGCGGTCGTCATGCGCCCATAATGCGGTCATCACCAGGAACTGAGGATAGGTGAGATCCAACTCATCGAGCAGCGGGCGGTAAAGCTGGTTAAAGGCATGGCCTGCCGAATAGATTGAAAAGCAGAGCATTTCATCTACCTTCGGCACGTCGGTGAGATCATCTGGTGTGGCGTTTTTCATCACCTTCTCCTCAGGCCTCAATATAATTTGTGCGCGATCTATTTGCAAGCTATTGACGTCTCAAGCTTTCTGACCTACATAGATCGTGCACAAACAAATCGCTTACAAATTATATGTCATCGAGAATATGGGCGGCCTGCCGCGTCAGGAGATGCGGAGACGAGTGATTGCCCTCCAGGTACGAATCTTAGTCAAACCCAACCGACGAAAGGAAATTGCCAATGTTCAAGTTTGCTGCTGTCGTCGCCCTAGCGGGCGCACTTCTTTCCGGTACTGCCGTTGCCGAGACGGTCAAGCCGACCGTCGTCCTCGTCCATGGCGCCTTTGCCGATTCCTCCAGTTGGAACGGCGTCGTCGAAATCCTGCGAAAGGACGGCTTCCCGGTCGTGGCTGCTGCCAACCCGCTGCGCAGCGTTTCCAATGACGCCGCCTATGTTTCCGATGTGGTCGCCAGCATCGCCGGCCCGGTCGTCCTCGTCGGCCATTCCTATGGCGGGCAGGTGATCTCGGCTGCCGCAAATGGCCACGACAATGTCAAGTCGTTGGTCTATGTCGCGGCCTTCGCACCTGATGCAGGGGAATCGGTTGCCGATCTCGCCGGCAAGTTTCCCGGCGGCACGCTGGGTACTGCGCTTGCGGCGCCGGTGAAACTGAGCGGAGGCGGCGTCGATCTTTATATCGACCAAGCGAAGTTCCATGACCAGTTCGCCAGCGACGTGCCGGCTGAACAGGCTGCCCTGATGGCGGCGGCGCAACGGCCGATCACCGACGCGGCTCTCAACGAAAAGTCGGGCGAGCCTGCCTGGAAGAAGCTGCCGTCGTGGTTCGTCTACGGCACCGGCGACAAGAACATTCCGGCCGCAGCCCTTGCCTTCATGGCCGAACGGGCCGGGTCCAAGCGAACCGTCGTGGTCGAGGGCGCTTCCCACGTCGTGATGGTTTCGCAGCCGCAGAAGGTGGCAGACCTCATCGAAGAGGCGGCAAAGTAACATTCGATCAGGGCCACGGCGCTGAAGTGCCGTGGCTCGGCTTTTGGCAAGCATGAGCCTGCATGCGAGGCCGCGATCGACCGGGTTTGCAGCGATGGCTTGTCGGCGTCCAGCGGCGGCGCCTGTCACATCCCTGTCAACGACCCCCAATAAGGGAGGGGTGACCGCAATGAGGATCCCTCCCATGAAAACGATCGTTTCCGCCGCTGCACTTCTTGCCGCGAGCTTCCTCGCCGTTCCGGCCCTTGCCGCAAACCTCGTTCTCTACACCAGCCAGCCGAACGAAGACGCGCAGGCGACGGTCGATGGCTTCATGGCTGCCAATCCCGATATCAACGTCGACTGGGTGCGCGACGGCACGCCGAAGATCATGGCCAAGCTCCAGGCCGAGATCCAGGCCGGCAACCCGGTTGCCGACGTTCTCCTCATCGCCGACATGGTGACCCTGGAGCGCCTCAAGGAAGACGGCAAGCTCCTCGCCTACAAGTCGCCGGAAGCCGGGCAATACGACGCCACGCTCTATGATGCCGACGGCTATTATTATTCAACCAAGCTGATCACGACCGGCATCATGTACAATACTTCGGCCGGCATGAAGCCTGCGAGTTGGAAGGATCTGACCAAGCCGGAAGCCAAGGGCCTCGTCACCATGCCGAGCCCGCTCGCTTCGGGTGCGGCCCTCATCCACGCCCAGACGCTCACCGCCGTTCCCGGCCTCGGCTGGGATTTCTACAAGTCGCTTGCCGAAAACGGCGCGATTGCCGCCGGCGGCAACGGCGCCGTCTTGAAGTCGGTCGCTTCGGGCGAAAAGGCCTATGGCATGGTCGTCGACTATCTGCCGATCCGCGAGAAGGCCAAGGGCGCTCCGGTCGAGTTCGTCTTCCCGAGCGAAGGCGTTTCGGCCGTCACCGAGCCGGTCGGCATCCTCGCCAGCACCAAAAATGCCGATGCCGCCAAGAAGTTCGTCGATTACGTGCTCTCAGAAAAGGGCCAGGAAGGTTTTCTCAAGCTCGGCTACATCCCGGCCCGTAACGGCATGAAGCTGCCGGAAGGTTTTCCGTCGCGCGACACCATCAAGGTCCTGCCGATCAAGGCCGCAGATGCGCTCAAGAATACCGATCAGGATCTGAAGACCTTCTCGGGTCTCTACGGCTCGAACTGATCCTTCCATGCACGGCTATGTCAGAACCGGAAACAGCCAGCCCGCCTGGCTGTTTCCCTTTGTCGTCATCACCGTCCTGATCCTCAGCGTGCTGCCGCTCGCCCGCCTTGCGATGGTCGGGATCGCGGCCTTCGCCAACGGCGGCGTTCTGACTGTGCTCGGCGACCCGTCGGTTTGGTCGGCGACCTATTACACCATCGTCACGGCGCTTTTCGGCACGATCATCTCGCTCGTCATCGGCTGTCTCTTCGCTTTCCTGCTGACGCTGACCGATATCACTGGCAAGGGGCTGCTCAGCTTCTTCTTCGTGCTGCCGATGATGATCCCGCCGCAGGTGACGGCGCTGGCCTGGGTGCAGATGTCGGGGCCATCAAGCCCGCTGTTGAAGGCGCTCTCCATCGCCCCGCCGCTTGGCTCGCCGCAGCCGCTCTATTCGGTCGGCGGCATCGCGCTGCTATATGGCGTGCAGCATGCGCCGCTGGTCTATCTCGCGCTCCGGGCCGGGTTGATGACGCTGCCGCGCGACGGGGTCGAGGCGGCACGGCTTTCCGGCGCCTCCAGCCTGCGGGTGTTCCGCGACATCATCCTGCCGCTGTCGCTGCCCGGCATCATCGCCGGGGCGGCGATCTCCTTCGTCTCCTGCACCGGCAATTTCGGCATTCCCGCCATTCTCGGCATTCCGGCCTCGATCTTCACGCTGCCCACACTCATCTTCACCAAGTTTTCCGCTTTCACCAGCCGCACCTTCGGCGATGTCGCCGTGCTCTCGGGGATCATCGCGATGATCTCGGTCGCTGGGCTGATGATCCAGGATCGGGCGCTGCGCGGCCGCGATTATCGCATCATCGGCCTGTCGGGGGCGAGTGCCGCCTTCGAGCTCGGCGCCTGGCGGTTCGCCTTCACGCCGCTTCTCTGGGCGATCCTGTTCTTCATGCTGGCAGCACCCTTCTCCGCGCTCGTCGCCGGCGCGCTGGTGCCGGCCTACGGCGTGCCGCTCACCTTCAAGACCATGTCGCTGCATGCCTTCGAGGAAATCCTGTTCCGGCAGGCGGTGACGCGCACCGCCTTTGTCAATTCGCTGTCGCTCGCCGCCGCTACCGCCATTTGTCTCCTCACGGTGACCGTGCTTGCGGCCTATGCGCTGACGCGGCGAAGAGATGCTGCTTCCCGCATCGTGTCCAGCCTGATCGAGATACCCTATTCGCTGCCCGGCATCGTCATGGCGGTCTCCTTCATCCTGGTGTTCGCGGCACCCATCCCGTTCCTGCACATTTCGCTCTACGGCACGATCTGGATCATCCTGATCGCTTACCTCTCCTCCTTCTTCGCCGTCAGCCTGAAACCTGTCGTCAGCGCTTTCCACCAGCTTGACCCAGCGCTGGAGGAAGCGGCACGGCTTTCCGGCGCCGGCTTCTTCCGCCGGCTTTTCGATATCATCGTGCCGCTGATCGCGCCGGCCGCCGGCGCTTCCGTCATCCTCGTCTTCCTGATTGCCTGCAACGAGCTGACGATCTCCGCGCTTCTCTGGTCGGCCGGCACCCAGACGCTCGGCGTCGCTATCTACAATCTCGACGACAGCGGCAGTTCCGACCTCGCCTCGGCGCTCTCGGTGCTCGTCGTCCTCATGGTGGTCGTCATGATGCTGCTGCTCGAATTCCTGGCAAAACGCCTGCCGAAAGGGGTAGTCCCATGGCGAAGCTGATCCTCAACCGGCTGGCCAAGGATTTCGGCACCGGGCGGCCGGCCGTCAGCGATTTCTCGCTCGATGTGCGGGAGGGCGGCTTCCTGGCGCTGCTCGGGCCTTCCGGCTGCGGCAAGACGACGGTGCTCAGGATGATCGCCGGTTTCGAGACGCCCTCCGACGGCTCGATCCATCTCGGTGAGCGGGTCATTGCCGATGCTGCCCAGGCGCTGCCGCCTGAGAAGCGCAACATGGCGATGGTGTTTCAGTCCTATGCGCTCTGGCCGCATATGAGTGTTGCCGACAATGTCGGATACCCCTTGAAGGTGCGCGGCATTTCCGGCGAGGCTTACCGCGCGAAGGTCGGCGAGGCGCTGTCTTCCGTCCGGCTTGCTGATTATGCCGGGCGGCGTCCTGCCGACCTTTCAGGCGGCCAGCGCCAGCGCGTGGCGCTCGCCCGCTGCCTGGTGACCTCGCCCGACGTCGTGCTGCTGGATGAGCCGCTCGCCAATCTCGACCGGCACCTGAAACAGGAGATGGAGGAAACCTTCCGCGAGTTCCACCAGCGCTCGGGTGCCACGATGATCTACGTCACCCATGATCAGAGCGAGGCGATGGTGCTTGCAACCGACGTTGCCGTCATGTCGGAAGGGCGCTTGCTGCAGGTGGCGCCGCCGGCCGAGATCTATGCCCGGCCGGAGGGACGTGTCGTCGGGGGGCTGATCGGGCGAGGGGCAATCCTGACGCTGCCGGTGATGGGCAGCGAACGCCATCTGGAGTGGGACGACCTGCAGGATGCGCTCCACGCGGCCAACACCGACGGCGCCGATATTCTGGTGCGGCCGGAAGATGTGACGATCGGCGGCGAGGGGGCTCCCGCAACCGTCGAAGCCGTGCTTTTCGAGGGCGAGCGTTATGCCGTCAAGCTCACGCTCGGCAACAGCCAGACGTTGCGCGGCTTTAGCCGTGTGGCTGTCGTGCCCGGTGAAAGGGTGCGCGTCGTCATCCGCGCCGGCTGGCGGCTTTGATGGAGGCAGGCAATTGCATCCGGGGCTTCAAAAAGGGGCGGTTGTCCGCATATTTCTTGGCCCCGCCATCTTTTCCCCGTGCGATTGCCGGATAAGGTACTGCCCGCAACCGGACCTTTGCCATGTCGCTTCGCCTAGCCACCTTCAATGTCGAAAATCTCCTGACCCGTTTCGATTTCACCGGTTTTCGCAACCAGTTGCGCCAGGATCGCGTCATCAAGCTTTTCCAAGTGTCGAGCGAGGGCGTCTATCAGCAACTGGAGCAGGCGCGGGTGATCGCCGCGACCGACGACACGAGACAGATGACGGCGCTGGCGATCGCCGATGCGGATGCCGATATCCTCTGCCTGCAGGAAATCGACAATATGGCCGCTCTCCAGGCCTTCGAATACGGCTATCTCTTCCGCATGGTCGGAAACGGTTACCGGCAGAAGTATCTGGTCGAGGGCAATGACAGCCGCGGCATCGATGTCGCCGTGCTGATGCGCGAGGAAACGCGCGACGGCCAGAAGATCGAACTTAAGGAAGTCCGCAGTCATGCGATGACGACCTATCGCGATCTCGATCTCTTCGACGAGGAGCTGGCGCTCACCAACCGCATCGATGACAAGATCTTCAAACGCGACTGCCTGGAGCTCGATCTCCTGATCGGCGGTCGGCCATTCTCGCTCTATGTCGTGCATTTCAAATCGATGGGCAATCCGCGCGACGAGCTCGACGGGCGGAAATCGACGATGCCGATCCGTCGCGCCGAGGCGCGCGCCGTGCGTCGCATCATCGAGGATAGTTTCGGCGCCGGGCACACGGCCAAGAAGAGTTTCGCCATCTGCGGCGACATGAACGATTACCAGGAGCGCGTCGATGTCATCGGCCGCCGCGGGGCCGGCTATCGTTTCGAGCATCAGGACGAGGCCGAAAGCGCCCTTGACGTTTTCAGCCATGACGGCTTTGCCGAAAACGTCGTGCGCCGCCGTGCCGCCCTCGACCGCTGGACGCTCTATCACTCCCGCGGGCCGCAGGAGCAGTGGCTCTGCCAGCTCGACTATCTCTGGCTTTCGCCAGCACTTGCCGCCCATAATGCCGGCCGCCTGCCTGACATCATCCGCAGCGGTCAGCCCTATCGCACCATCTTCCCGCCGGGGCAGGAGGTGGAGCGTTATCCGCGCACAGGCTGGGACCGGCCGAAGGCGTCCGATCACTGCCCCGTCGTCATGACACTGGATCTCCCCTGAAAGCGAACATGAAAACCAATTTGAACATGAATTTTGCAAACAGCGATTTTTCCGATGATTTCGCCGGCTGGCCGCCGGAGGCTACGGTCTTCCCGATCGCCGGCGTCGATCTGCGCGTCCTGCCCGGCAGCCATCCCTTCGTGCTTGCCGAGGAAGCAGCGATCCGCGAGAACTGGGCCAAGGAAACCGCCGCCAACCCGGCGCTGTTCGACGGACGCCTGGTGTTCCAGCAGCGGCTGTCGTTCAGTGAAGACGGGATTGCGGGCGAGGGCTACGTCACTCCCTTTTCCGCTTTCATGTGGTGGCGCCGGCAGCCGCAGCGCCAGGGCGGCCTGCATATCTTTGCTTATCCGGTGCTGGAAAGCTCAGACGGCGCGCTGGTGGCGATCCGCATGGGCGCGCATACCGCCAATCCCGGCCAGGTCTATTTCGCCGCCGGTTCGCTGGAACAGGAGGATATCGTCGACGGGCGCTGCGACATCGAGGCCAATATGCGCCGCGAGGTCCATGAGGAGACCGGCCTCGACCTTTCCGATTCCGTGGCAGGGCAGGGACTCTACGCCAGCTATTCCAGACGCACGGTCACGCTTATGCGGCTCTTCCGCTTCGACATGACGGCGGATGAGATGGTGAAGCGGATCGAGGCTCACATGCTGGTCGCCGAGGACAAGGAGATCGCCGGTGCAGTGGCGATCCGCTCGGCCGATCCCAAGGCCTATCCTTATAACATCTCCATGCTGCCGGTGATTAGCTGGTATTTCGGCAAGGCGAGCGCATAAGAGGCCAAAGGCCGAAGCCTCGAAGCACACGCTCCGGCTTGGCTCCTTGCATCCATCTGACTTAGCGCCTTGCACTCGGCCGTTTGGTCGGGCAGGTTGGCGGCGCGATGACCGATTCAAGGAGGCCGATGTGGCGCGAAGCTACAGCGTCTATGACGTGTTCACCGATCGAAAGCTGGCGGGCAACCCGCTGGCGGTGATCTTCGACGGAGACGATCTCAGCGACGAGGCGATGCAGGCGATCACCCGGGAGATCAATCTCTCCGAGACAGTGTTCGTGCAGCCTTCGAGCAATCCCGCCTATGCGGCGAAGCTCAGGATCTTCACGCCGGGGCGTGAGCTGCCGTTTGCCGGTCATCCCACAGTCGGCACGGCGGTGGCGCTGGCCGAACGGGCGCATGGCGCGGCGACGCTCGATCTCGTGACGGTGCTTGAGGAAAACGTCGGGCCAGTGCGCTGCGCGGTGCGGCTGAGGGAGGGCGAGGCGAGCTTTGCCGAATTCGACCTGCCGCGGAAATCGCAACCGGCCGTCATGCCGCTCGACAAGCTCGGCATGGCTGATGCGCTGTCGCTGAAGGTGACCGAAATCGGCTTTGAAAATCATGTGCCCTCGGTCTGGAGCGCCGGCGTTCCTTTCCTGCTCATTCCGGTGCACGATGTCGGAGCCGCGCAGCGGGTCGAATTCGATCCGCAGCTCTGGGAAAAGATCGTGCCCTTCGTCGAGGGTGCGCTTGCCTCGGCCTATGTCTATTGCCGCGGCGGGGTCAACCACGTGGCAAAGTTCCATGCGCGCATGTTCGCAAGCGGCATGGGCATCGTCGAAGACCCGGCCACCGGTTCGGCGGCGGCGGCACTCTCCGGCGCGATCCACCATTTCGACCGGCTGACGGACGGGCATCACCCGATCATGATTGAGCAAGGCGTCGAGATGGGCCGGCCATCCTTCATCCATTTGCATATCGATGTCGACGGCGGCGCGATCTCCAACGCGCGGATCGGCGGGCAGGCAGTGCGGCTGGCGAGCGGCACGCTCGACCTTTAATTTTATGGCGTGCCGCGCGTCCGAAGGCGCGCGCGCTGCCTTATCGCTTTGAATCTGCGTCTAATCCTGTCCGAAAATCGATCGCAGTTTCCGGGATTATGCCCCGCATTTCACCTATGCCGAAAAATCTTCGCGATTAACCAAAGAATTTTCGCCGATGCGCTGGACAAGCCTGCCGATCCTGTTTATACGCCCCGTCACACCGCGCAGCCAAGCGCGAACGGGTGATTAGCTCAGTTGGTAGAGCAGCTGACTCTTAATCAGCGGGTCGTAGGTTCGAGCCCTACATCACCCACCAAATCTCTTGATAAGATTGAATTATTTTAGCTCAGGCCGGATCTTCCGGCCTGCCGGAGACTGTTCCGGGCCGGGCGGCATGGTTCGTGTCGTCAGCATGTCTGGCAGCGTCGATCCCCGCGCCCTATTTGCTCTCTGATAAGCGGGAGGGTTCCATGAGAAGCGTCGTTCTGGTCGTTGCCTTGTCTCTGCCGTTGCCGGCCTTCGCCGCGGGGGCGATGGAGATCAAGGCGAGCGCGTATAGCTGCAGTGAGATTGCGCAGATCATCCGCCAGAACAAGAAGGTCTTCGTCCGTGTCGGCTTCGGCGGCCGTAGCTTCCGCTATCCGCCGGCGCAATGCAGCATGGGCGACAAGCGCACCAGCACGAGTTTCCGCGATGGTCAAGGAAAGCAGTGCATTCTCGACTATGCCTGCGTCTTCGATCCCGCATCGCCCTATAATTTTCCGTAGAGCAAATGGTCTTGGGCGGGTTCGGCCAAAGACGTTCTCCCACAATCAGGAGTTTTCATGAAAAGCATTGTTCTGGCGTTTGTGCTGCTGTTTCCGTCCGCAGCCCTTGCCATCGATGCGGTGGAGGTCAATGCCAGGGATCATACTTGCGACGAGCTTGCGCAGATCATCCGTAAAGACAAAGCGGTTTTCGTGCGCATGGGTTTTGGCGGCCGTAGCTTTCGCTATCCTCCGGCCAGGTGCAATCTCGGCGACAAGTACGACACGGCAAGGGTCAGGGATGCCAACGGCAAGATTTGCCTTCTTGACTACCAGTGCGTGTACGACCCCCAATCCTTCTACAACAGGATCCCCAAATAATATCCCGCTGCGAGAGCTGTCTGAGACCGAAGAAAAAAGGCCGGGCGAAAATCGCACCGACCCTTCCTCGATCTGTCTCGATAACGGCTGCCAGTACCTCCGTGGTCAGCCATCAGAGACAAATTCAATATCTCTAAAATAAGCTCTCTCTGCCGGTATTCAAGAGCACACGACAGAAAAGGAAGCCGGCACTGGGTCGGCTTCCTTTAGCCGAGCAGCGGTTACTGCTGGGCAGGCGCAGCCGGCGGAGTGGCCGGTGCAGGTGCCGGTGCGGGCGTCGCGCTGTTGTCGGTCGGAGCGATCGGCTTGGGTGCCGCCGGTGCCGGCTCGGATTGGGTCGTGGAGGCTGTCGTATCCGGGGATGTGCCCGGGGTGCTCCACTGCGAATAGGCGAATGCAGCGACAGCGATCACGGCCAATGCAGCGACCCAGACAACCCACGTATTATTGCTGCGCGCGCTCGGCGTGGTGCGCAGATCCAGATTTGGGTTCAGCGGGCGGTTCGGGTCGTTGGCATTATTGGGGTCGTACGTCATGGTACTTTCTCCTCTTTCGGTGAAACAATAATGCCGAAGTGAGGATTTTGTTCCGTACCGGGACCGCGAAGCAGTTGATATCAAGGCATTCCGGGCGGCAGCTGACCCGAATCGGCTGCGTTCCGCTGTTCTATGCAAGCGCCCGCTTGACACGGCGGGGTCTGTTTGCGCATGGTTTTGCCATGGGGTTGCGATCATCCCACGAGGCGTCATGCTGAAGAATCGCGTCCAGTAACACCGATCAACGGAGGACGCGTCATGCCGTCATTTCTCGAAATTTCTCCCGACAAACTCAGCCGCCTCATCGGAACCCCCGGCGCGCCTTGCATCGTCGACGTTCGCACCGAGGAGGACTTCGCGCTCGATCCGCGCCTAATTCCGGGCTCGATCCGGCGCGATCATGCCGAGGTTGCGTCTTGGGCGGACAGCATGAATGCCACCACCGTCGTGGTGGTCTGTCAAAAGGGCAGCAAGCTCAGCCACGGTGTGGCCGCCTATCTGCGCCATGCCGGGATCGACGCCGAGAGCCTCGAGGGCGGCTTCGAAGCCTGGATTGCCGGCGGGGCGGCCGTGCCATCGGAAAAGCTTCCGCGCCGCGACGCGGAGGGGCGCACCGCCTGGGTGACACGGGCACGGCCGAAGATCGACCGCATCGCCTGTCCCTGGCTGATCCGCCGCTTCGTCGATCCGAACGCCGTCTTCCTGTTCGTGCCGGCGCCCGAGGTTATAGCCGTTGGCGAACGCTTCGGGGCGGTTTCCTTCGATATCGAAGACGTGTTCTGGAGCCATCGCGGTGAGCTCTGCACCTTCGACGTGATGGTCGAGGAATTCGGCCTGGCATCCGAACCGCTTCTTCGTCTGGCGCAGATTGTCAGGGCGGCGGATACCGCAAGGCTCGATCTCGCGCCCGAGGCGCCCGGCCTGCTTGCAGCATCGCTCGGTCTCTCCAGGATGTTTTCCGACGATCTGGAGCAGCTCGAAGCCGGAATGCTTCTCTACGATGCCTTCTTCCGCTGGTGCCGGGACGCGACCGAGGAAACCCACAACTGGCCTACGCCAAAGAAGAGGGCATGAAATGGCCGAGTTGACGGACAACGGCCGCGCGGACAAGACGATGGCGAGACATGCGGACGAGGAGCATCACCACGGCGTCTCCTTCGGTGAGGCCTTCAAGGTATGGCTGCGCGTCGCCGCCTTGAGTTTCGGCGGCCCGGCCGGCCAGATCGCCGTCATGCACCGGATCATCGTCGACGAGAAGCGATGGATCGGCGAGCACCGGTTCCTGCATGCGCTGAATTATTGCATGCTGCTTCCCGGCCCCGAGGCGCAACAGCTCGCCGTCTATATCGGCTGGCTGATGCACCGCACGCTGGGTGGTCTGGTCGCTGGTTTGTTGTTCGTGCTGCCGGGATTCCTGTCGATCCTCTGTCTCAGCTATATCTACGCCGCTTATGGCAGCGTGGGCATCGTCGCCGGCCTGTTTTTCGGGCTGAAGGCGGCGGTGCTTGCCGTCGTCGTGCAGGCCGTCATCCGCATCGGCAGCCGCGCTCTTAGAAACAACGTCATGCTTGCGATCGCGGCTGTGGCCTTCGTTGCCATCTTCTTCTTCCATGTGCCGTTCCCGCTGATCGTGCTTGCCGCCGCCATCGCGGGCTTTCTCGGCGGCCGCTTCGGCATTGCCGCCTTCAAACCGGGCGGCGGCCACAAGGCCGGAAGCGGGCCAATGGTGTCGGATGCGGAGTCGGCGCTCGGCGAGGGCATACCGCCGCATGCACGCCCCAATCTCGGTTGGTCGCTCAGTATGTCGGCAGCGCTGCTCGCTCTCTGGCTCGCGCCGATCGCCGCCCTCTATGCGGCTTTCGGGGCACACGACGTTTTCACCGAGATCGGCCTGTTCTTCAGCAAGATGGCGGTCGTCACCTTCGGCGGTGCCTATGCCGCGCTCGCTTATGTCGCGCAGGAGGCCGTGCAGCGTTTCGGCTGGCTGAAACCCGGCGAGATGCTCGATGGTCTCGGGATGGCCGAGACGACGCCGGGGCCGCTGATCATGGTGCTTCAGTTCGTCGGCTTCATGGGCGCCTATCGCAATTCCGGTTCGCTCGATCCGATGCTGGCCGGCACGCTAGCGGCAATCCTGACGACTTGGGTGACGTTCGTACCCTGTTTCCTCTGGATCTTTCTCGGTGCGCCCTTCATCGAAAAACTGCGCGGCAATGTGGCGCTCGCCGGCGCGATGTCGGCGATCACGGCGGCGGTGGTCGGGGTCATTCTCAACCTCGTCCTCTGGTTTGGCCTGCATACGCTGTTTGCCGAGGTCGCGACCGTCCACCTTGGCGGCTTGCGGCTCGATATCCCCGTGCTGCAATCGGCCGTGCCGGCGACAATGGCGCTGTCTGCCGCCGCCGCCATCGCGATCTTCCGGTTCAAGACGTCTGTGATCGCGACGTTGCTTGCCTGTGCGATAGCGGGAATGCTCTGGACGCTGGCGACAGGTTAGAGCTCTTTATATATCATGCATGTCGTCCGGAACCGTTGCACACTTCCGGGCGACATGCATTAGCCTTCCGCCCCGTCCGCGGGGATGCGAGTCGCCAGCATCTTGTCAATGCGCATGCCGTCCATATCGAGCACTTCGAAGCGCCAGCTATCGAAAACGAAGGTTTCGCCGGCTTCGGGGATGTGCTGGAGCTGGTGCAGCGCGAAGCCTGCAAGCGTATGGAAATCGGCATCCGGACGATCGCGCAGGCCCAGCCGTTCGAAGGCGTCGAAGGCGGGCATCATCGCATCGATCAAGAGCGATCCGTCTTCCCGCACGATAATGTCGGGCTCCTCGTTGGATCCCGGCAGGTCGCCGGCGATCGCTTCGAGCAGGTCGGTCTGGGTGACGATACCCTCAAGGCTGCCATATTCATCGATGACGATGGCGAGCCGGACAGGCGAGGCCTTGAAACTGTCGAGCACGCGCACGACCGAGGTGCCCTCGTGCAGCACCAGCGGCTGCTTGATCACCTCCATCGGCCGGACCTTGCCGCCGTCGAGAACCTGGTCGAGAAGGTCTTTCTTCAGCACCATGCCGATCGGTTCGTCGATCGAGCCCCGGGCGACCAGCAATTGTTCGTGGCTGCATTCGCGGATGGTCTTCAGGATCTCGGCCTCGCTGTCGTCGGCGTCGAACCATTCGATATCGAGACGCGGGGTCATGATGTCGGAGATCGGTCTGTCGCCGATGTTGAACACCCGCTCGACGAGCTGCTGCTGCACCTGGTTGAGAAGGCCGGCCTCCTGGCTTTCGGCGACCAGCAGCTTGAGTTCCTGCGGCGAATGGAACGATGATTCCCCGGTTCCGGCGCGAAGGCCGACGCCCCGCAGCACAAGATTGCCCATGCCGTTCAGAACGAAGATCGCCGGCTTGAACAGCACCAGGAAGAGTCCCAGCGGACGCACGACGGCAAGCGAAGTGGCCTCGCTGCGCTGAAGCGCCAAGCTTTTCGGCGCCAACTCGCCCAGCACGATGTGCAGTGCCGTGATGATGACGAAGGCAATGACGATGGCGACCGTATGCGCGCCTGTTGCCGCCCATTGCCCAGGCAGCCAGGACACCAGAGGCTCGATCAGATGGGCAAGCGCCGGCTCGCCGACCCAACCCAGCGCCAGCGACGAGATGGTGATACCAAGCTGGGTGGCGGCAAGGTTGGCGTCGAGATTGTCGACAGCGCGCTGGAGGGCGGAGGCATTCATGCGGCCTGCCGCGGCAAGTTCGGTGACACGGCTGCGCCTGACCGAAACCAGCGCGAATTCCGCAGCGACGAAGAAGCCGTTAGCAGCCACCAGTAGAAGCACGGCGAGTATCCCGACATAGTCGAAGACGCCGCCTGCGGATTCGGACATGGTTTCCCTACCTCTGAATTGATCCGAGTCCGAAACTACACGCTCGGACAGAGGTAGCAAGGCACGGGTCGCCATTCTTCCAGCGGCGATGCCGATGCCGGCTGTCGTCAGATGATATGTGCGGTTTCTTGGTGTCGCGCGCAAGAATGCGCAGTTGAACACATGATTGATGCGCCTCGCATTTATCTCTTCGGCGCTTCGAAGAGTTCGATCGGGTTTCCGGCCGGGTCCTCAAGCAGGATCTGCTTACCGCCTATGCCCTGCACGATCTCATTGCGAAAACGCGCGCCCGCCTGGCGCAGCGTGGCAACTTCCGCCTCCAAGTCGGCGACTTCAATCTGGATGCGATTCCATCCGCCGGGTTCGGGTTTTCGCCCGTCGGACATTGCCTGGGACGCTCCGCCCGGACCGGTCGTGCCGCTGACGAGCAGACGAAAACCATCCCTTGTCAGGATGGCAAAGCTGGGCGCGGGATGAAGAGCGACCGAGAAGCCAAGATGTTTCGTGTAGAATTCCAAGGCGGCGTCGACGTCGTCGACGATATAGCGCATGCTGATGCCGGGCATGGTTTCCTCCATCTTTGTTGGATCGAGCGATCCCCCACGATGATCCGACAAGCGCCGAACGCTGGATCGGAGGCGCAAAGGACGCTCCATGAATGGAATCTGCGCCCAATCCTTCCGAAAATCGAATCGGATCTTCCGGGGGCCCCGTGCCATTTGCAGCCCCTGTTATTGATAAGGGTGTATAAGTCTAATCTGTAATATAAGCTTTGCGCCCCAGGCATCGGATTCCATTACGAAAGTTTAATTTTCATTTCAGTTTCGGTTCATCTTTTCGGGCCTAGTTTCCTCCTGCGCCGAACATAAGGAACCCGACATGAAAAAGATTTTTGCAGCTCTCCTTTCCGCTTCCTTCCTTCTCTCCCCGATGGTTGTCTCCCAGGCCAGCGCTGATGACTATCGCCGTCCGCCTGTCGTCGTGCAGAAGAAGGTGATCGTCGAGAAAACGGTCGTGCGGCCGCACTGGAAGAAGGGATACCGCGTCAACGCCAACGAGCGCCGCTGGTTTCACGACGTCAACGACTACCGCCGTTACCGGCTCGCGCCTCCCCCGCGCGGCTATCGCTGGGTCCGGGCCGACAACGACTACTTGCTGATCGGCATCACCAGCGGTGTGATCTCCAGCATTATTGCTGGTCGTTGATTGGAAGTATGGGAGGGCGGCTTTGGCCGCCCTTTCCGATTCTGGGAGGGGTGCGGAGATTTCCGCTGGTGACTTGTCTGAAGGCACCGTCTGGTGCAGAACGCCGTCCCGATCAGCGTCGTCGCTCTCCCCACGCTCCCTCATTCCTGTGCCCGTCACAGGAATCCAGCACCGCGTGTCCGCGCGGTGATTGACTCAATGTGATTTTGGAAAAGAGTCATCCGCGCCCACAGACTTGGGCGCGCTGGATCCCTGTGACGAGCACAGGGATGAGAGTGGATGGGGCTCGGCCCCGCCTAATTCTGCCGCCGTGCCGCCGTCATCCTCGTTGCAATAATACCAAGCAACCCCTTCGGTCTTCCGGCATCAACCTTCACACTCCCCTCATGCGTCAACGGATGCAGCCCCTCGATCGGCCGCAGCGGTTCACACTCCGTGCAGACGCAGCGATAGGGTTTGATTGCCGTCGCCTTCATGCCGCCTGGCGGCTCCAGCTGGCGAAGGGGTCGGGCAGGTTGCGCCAGCGATCGGGCGCGAAGACCGCGGTCTCGATGAGGCAGGCGTCAAGTTCTCTCCTGATCCAAGCCTCATCCATCGGGTCGGCGCCGATGAAGACGATCTCCTGGCGGCGGTCGCCCCAGACGGGGTCGAGATAGGGGCCGATGGCATTCATGAAGCCCGGTTCGTCAGGCCATTGTTCGCGCGGCACCGCCGCCCACCAAAGACCCATCTTGCCGGTGCGCACGAGGGCGCCCGCCTGGCTGATCTCGCCGACATGATGCGGCCGCGTCGCCAGCCAGAAAAAGCCCTTGGCGCGCACCACGCCCGGCCATGTCAGATCGAGAAAGGCTTGCAATTTTGCCGGATGGAAGGGCCGCTTTTCGCGGTAGACGAAGGAGCGGATGCCGTATTCCTCGGTTTCCGGCACATGGTCCTTGAAGCCGTGCAGCTCCTTGTACCAGAGCGGGTGGGTCTCGGCCCTGTCGATATCGAAGCGGCCGGTGCCGAGCACTTGCTTCAGCACCACCTTGCCGAAATCCGTCTCGATCAGCTGCGCATCCGGGTTGAGGACGGTGATGATTTTCCGCGCGGCATCCCGTTCCGTCTCGCTTGCCGTGCCGATCTGTTCAGCACCACGACATCGGCGAATTCGATCTGCTCGACCAGCAGGTCGACGATGGTTCTGGTATCGCCATCGCCTGCCGTTTCGCCGCGGTCGGCGAGGAAATCGGCGGAGGCATAATCGGCGAGCAGGTTGGCGGCATCGACGACGGTCACCATCGTATCCAGCCTTGCGACGTCGGAAAGGCTTTCTCCGTTCTCGTCGCGGAATTCGAAGGTGGTGGCGACGGGCAGGGGCTCGGCGATGCCGGTGGATTCGATCAGCAGGTAGTCGAAGCGGCCTTGGGTCGCCAGATCGCGCACCTCTTTCAAGAGGTCGTCGCGCAGGGTGCAGCAGATGCAGCCATTGGTCATCTCGACCAGCTGCTCCTCGGTGCGAGACAGATTGGCGCCGCCGTCGCGCACCAGGGCGGCGTCGATATTCACCTCGCTCATGTCGTTGACGATGACGGCGACGCGCATGCCGTCGCGATTGGCAAGCACGTAGTTCAGCAGCGTCGTCTTGCCGGCGCCGAGAAAGCCGGAGAGCACCGTGACCGGAAGTCTGTTGTCCATGAAACCTCGCATTTTAATGTTATATCATTACATCGGCGGGGCCGAAAAAAGGCGGAACGGGGTCATCCGCCTCTTTCCGCCTCAGCTCTCCCCGCAGCGCCGCATGATTATCATGCGCTGGAGAGGCAATCCTTCATGCTGTCGGCGATGCCGCGCATGAGGGTGAAGTAGAGATCGGGGCCGGCCTTCAACGTTGCGGCTTCGGGGTCGAGCACGCCGGATCTGGCGTTCGTGCCTTCGATGACGACATTGACGAGGCGCGGCTCGAATTGCGGTTCGGCAAAGACGCAGGTGGCGCCCAGTTCGCCGACCTTGCGGTGGATTTCTGAAACGCGCTCTGCACCGGGAATGGTTTCCGGGCTGACGGTGATCGAGCCGGCGACGCGGATGCCATAGCGATGCTCGAAATACTGGTAAGCGTCGTGGAAGACGATGAAGGGCTTGTCCTTGACGGGAGCGACCGTGGCGGCGATTTCCTTGTCCAGGGCCGTCAGCTTGTCGTCCAGCGCCTTGGCATTGGCCTGGTAGGTCAGCGCATTGGCGGGATCGGCGGCGACCAGAGTTGTGGTGATCACGGCGGCCATGGCTTTGGCATTCATCGGGTCGAGCCAGAGATGCGTGTCGAAGGCGCCATGGTCGTGGTCATCATCATGGCCGGTGCCGGCGGCATGATCGTGATCCTCACCCTCGGCGGAAGCGCCCTGATGCTCATCGCCATCCTCATGCGGCTCGAAGGCGCCGCCTTCGCGGAAGGGCAGCTTGACGAGGCTGGGGGCATGATCGAGCTCGGCGATGCTGGCCTTCGAGCCCAGCGCCTGCAGCGGCTTTTCCAGGAAAGCCTCGAGGCCGGGACCGGTCCAGAAGATCACCTTGGCTTCCTGCAGCGCGCGCGCATTCGACGGCTTCAAGCTGTAAGTATGCGGGGAGGCGGCGCCATCGACGATCAGCTCCGGTTCGCCCACACCCTGCATGATCGCTGCAACCAGCGAATGGATCGGCTTGATCGAAGTGACGACGACGGGCGCATCGGCCGCCCGCATGCTGCCGGCAAACAGCAAGGCGGGAACCGCCAGCGCCGGTAGGGCGAAGGCGAGCGGAATTTTGAAGGCCAGGATCTTCAGGGCTGGGCCCAGGGTGCGTTTCATCGAATGCTCCGCTTGAATTGCAGATGTTATGTTATTACATCAATTGCGTTATGCTATAACGTGTGCAATAGCAGGATGCAACAGCGCTGTCGGAAAATTTGATGCTCTCTCCCGCAAATACGAAGGGCGAACCGCTGGTTTCGCTTGAGAATGTCGGCGTTCTGCGCAACGGCCGCTGGCTTGTGCGCGGCGTCGAATTTTCCGTCTCGCGCGGCGAGATCGTGACGCTGATCGGGCCGAACGGCTCGGGCAAGTCGACCAGCGCCAAGGCGGCGATCGGTGTGCTGAAGCCGAATGAGGGCAGGGTGAAGCGTCTGGCCGGCCTGAAGGTCGGCTATGTCCCGCAGAAGCTTGCGATCGACTGGACGCTGCCGCTCTCGGTGCGCCGGCTGATGACGCTGACCGGACCCCTGCCGGAACGTGACATGCGCGCGGCACTCGAAGCCGCCGGCATCGACCATATGCTCGATGCCGAGGTGCAGCATCTCTCCGGGGGCGAATTCCAGCGGGCGCTGATGGCGCGCGCCATTGCCCGCAAACCCGACCTGCTCGTGCTCGACGAGCCGGTGCAGGGTGTCGATTTCTCCGGCGAGATCGCGCTCTACGATCTGATCAAATCGATCCGCAACGCCAGCGGCTGCGGCATCCTGCTGATCTCGCACGATCTCCACGTCGTCATGGCCGAGACCGACACGGTCATCTGCCTCAACGGCCATGTCTGCTGCCGCGGCACGCCCGAAGCCGTCAGCCGCAGCCCGGAATATGTGCGTCTGTTCGGCAGCCGCGCGGCGCAGACGCTTGCCGTCTACAGCCATCATCACGACCATACGCATCTGCCGGATGGGCGCGTGCAACATGCCGACGGTTCGGTGACCGACCATTGCCACCCCGATGACGGGCATCACGCGCATGATCACGGGCACGACCATGCTCATGATCATGATGGTCATCATGGACATGAGCACTCGCACGCCCATTCCCACAGTGGGGAGGGCCGCCATGCTTGACGATTTCTTTGTTCGCGCCATCCTCGCCGGCGTTGGGCTAGCGCTGACGACTGGACCGCTCGGCTGCTTCATCATCTGGCGGCGCATGGCTTATTTCGGCGATACGATCGCCCATTCGGCGCTGCTCGGCGTCGCGCTGTCGCTGCTCTTCGAACTCAATCTGACGCTGGCCGTCTTTGCCGTCGCAGCCCTCGTATCGGTGGTGCTGCTCTTCCTGCAGAAGCGCCAGGCGCTGTCGGCCGATGCGCTGCTCGGCATCCTCTCGCATGCCACCCTGGCAATCGGCCTCGTCATGGTCGCCTTCATGAGCTGGGTGCGGATCGATCTCATCGCCTTCCTGTTCGGCGATATCCTTGCGGTTTCAACGACCGACATCGCGCTGATCTGGGGTGGAGGGCTCTTCGTGCTCGTGGCGATGGCCTGGCTCTGGCGGCCGCTGTTGGCGGCGACCGTCAATGCCGAACTTGCCGAGGCCGAGGGTCTGAAGCCGGAGCGGGCGCGGCTGTTCTTCATGCTTTTGATGGCCGTCGTCATCGCCATTGCCATGAAGATCGTCGGCATCATGCTGATCACCTCGCTGCTGATCATTCCGGCGGCTGCGGCGCGGCGCTTTTCGGCGACGCCGGAGATGATGGCGGTGCTCGCCTCGGTCATCGGGGCGGTTGCCGTCGTCGGCGGGCTGTTCGGCTCGCTCACCTACGACACGCCCTCCGGTCCCTCGATCGTGGTCGCGGCGCTGATCCTCTTCATTCTCAGCCTGCTTCCTCTCTGGCGGCATCGCGCAGGCATGCAAGGACAAGGTTCATGACGACACCGCAACTCACCAAGAACCAGTCGCTGGTCTTCGACGTGCTCGAAAAGGCCGAAGGGCCGCTCAGCGCCTATACCATCCTCGACAAGCTGCGGGACCACGGGTTTCGCGCGCCGCTGCAGGTCTACCGGGCGCTGGAAAAGCTGCTCGAATACGGTGTCGTGCACCGGCTCGAAAGCATCAATTCCTTCGTCGCCTGCGCCCATCCGGGTGACGACTGCCACAGCCACGGCATCGTCGCCTTCGCGATCTGCGAAAGCTGCGGCCAGGTGACGGAGTTCCACGATCACGAGGTCGACCACCGACTGATGGCCTGGGTGCGGGGGCAGAAATTCAAACCAGCGAAGACGACGATCGAGATCCGCGGTTTGTGCGAGGCTTGTGCAGCGTAAGCGGCCACACTATCCGTCGGCACCCTATCCTATCGCACCAACGGGACTTTAACGGGCGCCCACTTCTCCACCCTCATTGCTGTGACATCCCGCTGGTCAAGCCGGAGGACAGGAATGAGCGAGGGCGGAGCGGCGGCGTGCCCGAAGGCGACGATCCAGGCGTTGGTTTCCTCGCCGTGTTTGCTGCCGATCGATACACAAAGCGATGACTCAAAAAGGTGAGGCCGCAAGAGCGGCCTCACCTTTTGCATTTCTGTGCGGATAAGCTTAGTCCGGCTTGGATTCAGAGCCGCCCTTGCCGGAGCCGCCGTTGTCGCTCT
>NZ_JACIAO010000007.1:0-296892 GCF_014194045.1 Rhizobium sp. BK456 | reverse complement strand
CTCTTGCCGGAGCCGCCATTGTCGCTCTTGCCGGAGCCGCCATTGTCGCTCTTGCCGGAGCCGCCATTGTCGCTCTTGCCGGAGCCGCCATTGTCGCTCTTGCCGGAGCCGCCATTGTCGCTCTTGCCGGAGCCGCCATTGTCGCTCTTGCCGGAGCCACCATTGTCGCCCTTGCCGGGGCCGTCCTTGCCGTCCTTGCCAGGACCGTCGCGTCCGTCATGGCTCGGGCCATCCTTGTCGTGCCCGTGATCTTTTCCACCCTTGCCGCCGTGATGATCGCCGTCCTTGTCGCCGTGGTGGTCTTTCCCATGGCCACCCTTGCCATGATCGTGATCTTTTCCGCCCTTGCCGCCGTGATGATCGCGGTCCTTGTCGCCGTGGTGGTCTTTCCCATGGCCGTCCTTGCCATGATCGTGATCTTTTCCGCCCTTGCCGCCATGGTGATCGTGGTCCTTGCCGTCGCCATGATCGTCGTCATCGTTGCCGTTGCCGTTGCCGTTGCCGTTGCCGTTGCCGTCGCCGGTGTCCGATCCGCCCCCGTCGGCAACCTGATCGCCATTGCCACCGGTTCCGGTGGCCGAACCGGTGCTGGACGACTTCTTGCCGCTGCCGATGCCTTGGCTGCCACGATCGTTATCGTTCGGGCCGAACTTGCCATCCGCCTGAATTGCTCTGGTCGGCATGCACAGCCTGTATTCGAGCGTGCCGCGAACTGCGCTGTTGCAATTAACGACCGCCGGGGCTGCCGTTGCCAAGCTGCTGCTTGCCAGGAGGGAAGCAATGGCAAGTCCGATTTTCGATGCTCTGCTGATCATTTCATGCGTCTCCCAAGGTTAACCGAATGTTAATGGGGAGGGTTCTTATACTAACAACGAATTAACGTGAAGAATAAACAATGGTTAATCTGTATCGCTTATATAATAGGGTTAAATTCGCAAGTATAAAATTTTAATAAATTTTTATCCCGACTCTGTTATTGTCTCGGGTCAAATAGGGGAATCGGCTATGGCGCGTCTCTTTTCTCTTGCTGCTATTTCATTCTTTTTTCTTGCTTTTCAGGCTGTTGCCGGATCATCGCTGCCGGTGACAAGAAGCATCGGCGCGCCTGTGGGATTCGGCGCAGCCTGTGCCAAGTACAAGTGGCTATGCGGCAGGATGGCGGCGCAACAGCGAAACGACGGGGCAGGAATAGCGCTTCTTCAAAAGATCAATCGTGCCGTAAATCTACGCATCATTCCCGCAGAAGATCGTCCGCCTTCCCACGGGGATGTTTGGTCTCTGCCGGTTGCCGGCCGCGGCGACTGTGAGGACTATGCTCTCCAGAAGATGAAGGATCTGATCGAGGCTGGTTTTCCATCGAACCGGCTGGCGCTTTCGGTAGTCATTGGGCCGCATGATCAAAACCATGTCGTTCTCATTGCCCGGACGGATGGCGGCGATTTTGTGCTCGACAATCTGACCAGTGCCGTGAGGCCTTGGCGCATGACGGGCTATACGTTTCTGGCCACTCAGGATTTCCAATCGCGCACGGGCTGGCGCGTGACGCTTGCCGGTCCCCGCGCCGGTGAGTTCTCCTGAGGCGTGTCGTCGTTCAGGCGCCAAGGTGCCTGGCGCCACCTCGAACGACGCTCAAATCGGGTGCAGACGGCGGTAAACTCGACGAAGAATTGTGTGCCCAATACGATGCTCGACGCGTGCCTGATGTAAGAATCGGAAACACTTTGTGACTAAGTGCCTCCAAAAGCAGCGTTTTTTGACTTGCTGCGTAAAGAGAGATGAAGGATATTCTGCAAACGTTGAGGGAAGCCTTCATGATCAGAATGATTGAAAACCCTGCCGAACTGGCTGGCGAAGACATCACCGGCAAATATATTCTCCGGAGGCTGAACTATCATTGGTTCGCCTACGGCAAGGCGGCTATTGTAACCGCCTGCAAGGGAACGATCCTGCATCTCGAGCGGGAAGAAACGGTCTATTCCGAGCGTTGGGGCCGTCGCGCCTATACCGGAACCGGCAAGCGTTACCCTGGCGGCATCTGTCCCATTTCGGCGGTCGCCTGCGTCTGCGATACGCCCGATGACGTCAATGCCGTCATTCAACTGGATGTCGAAGCGCAGGACGAATTCTATCAGCTGATCGCCAAGGCGGAAGCCAGGGTTCAGGCGCTTGCCTCTTCCTCGCGAAACAGCCAGTTTCTCGAGGCTGCCGAGTAAGGCGGTTTTTCAACCAAATCAGTCTGGAGCCGTCACCCGGAGGCACCCATAGGGGTGTCTCGAAGGACGCGGCTGGCCCCGCTTCTTCTCTTGCCTGATCATCCGATCTGCTTGAGATCGCGGGCGAAGCGTTGCCAGTTGGCAACGTAGTTTTCCGCCGAGCGGCGGATGGCTTCGATTGCGGCGTCGTCGAGCTGACGAATGGCGCGGGCGGGTGCTCCGACGATCAGCGAGTTGTCGGGGAATTCCTTGCCTTCGGTCACCAGCGCATTGGCGCCGACGAGGCAGTTGCTGCCGATCTTCGCGCCGTTGAGGATGGTGGCGCCCATGCCGATCAGCACATTGTCGCCCAGCGTGCAGCCGTGGAGGATGGCATGGTGGCCGATGGTGCAGCCTTTGCCCATGGTCAGCGGGAAGCCCATGTCGGTATGGGCCATCACCCCTTCCTGGATGTTGGTGCCTTCGCCGACGGTAATCTTCTCATTGTCGCCACGCAGCACCGCGCCGAACCAGACGCCGACATTCTCGCCGAGCTCGACCTGGCCGATGATATTGGCATCCGGTGCAATCCAATAGAGGCCGGCGGCGGGCAGTTTCGGCGTCGATCCGCCGAGCGCATAGACGGGCATGGCTCTCTCCTCAGGCGACCTCGACCGATAGAGTGGCAACACCGTCGATACCGCAACTGATGCAGTCGCCCCTGGAAACGGCGCCGACGCCGGCCGGCGTGCCGGTCATGATGATATCGCCCGGCGCAAGGGTGAAGAGCTTCGACAGCTCAGCGATGATCTCCGGCACCTTCCAGATCATCTGGTTGAGATCGCCGTCCTGGACGCGTTTGCCATTCTGCTCCAGCCAGATCCGCCCTTCGCCGGGGTGGCCGAGGCGGCTGGCCGGCACGATCGCCGAGACAGGGGCCGAATGTTCGAAGGCTTTGGCGACTTCCCAGGGGCGGCCGAGTTTCTTGGCCTCGCCCTGCAGATCGCGGCGGGTGAAATCGATGCCGACGGCATAGCCGTAGATGCAGTCGAGCGCTTGCGCGGCCTCGATATTCGTGCCGCCTGATTTCAGCGCCAGCACGCATTCGACCTCGTAATGCACGTCCTTCGACAATGGCGGATAGGGAAAAGCGCTGCCCGCCGGCAGCAGGTTCTCGGCATTCTTCTGGAAGAAGAAGGGGGGCTCGCGGGTGGGATCATGGCCCATCTCGATCGCATGGTCGGCATAATTGCGCCCGACGCAATAGACGCGGCGTACCGGAAAGTGCTCATCGCTGCCTTCGACCGGCAGCAGAACCGGTTTTGGAAGCGGGATGACGGTGGCGGGATCGGACATGGGCGGGCTCTTCCTGGTTGACGAGTCTTGGGGCATCTTAGACGGAAAACAATGCGCCGGGGAAGCATTCTCGGTGCATTGACGCTCCGGCCGCCGGGCGATATCCTCGCCGCCATGATCGGGATCTTTGCAGTTTCGACGATGTCTACGACCACCGCCCCGGGCGGTGGATGCAGACGCATGAACTGAATTCCGTTCGTTGCTGCTGAGACCCAACCCGCCGGAAAAGAGCGGGTTTTTTCATATCCGCTCGTCTGCCGCCATTCGAGGACGAGATCGTGGACGACATCCAGAAACAGATAGTTGCCGAGCGGGCGCTTGCCGCCGCCCGCCGCGCTCTTGCCAGCCGCTATGCCGGGGCCGCCTTCGCTTACGCCACCGGGTCGCTGCTGCGCGGCGAAGGCACAGCGTTTTCGGATATCGATCTCGTCGTCGTGTTTCCGTCACTGGAACGAGCCTGGCGGGAATCCTTCACCCACGAGGACTTTCCGGTCGAGGCCTTCGTCCACGATGAAGAGACGCTGGCGTATTATATCCATGCCGATACCGAGAGCGGCTGTCCTGTTATGGCCAACATGGTCGCCACGGGGCGCGTGGTCGGACCGGATACCGGGCGCGCGCGCATCGTGCAGGCAAAGGCGGCGGCAATGCTGGCGGCCGGGCCGAAAGCGCTTGCCGGCACCAGCTACGACATGCTGCGCTATCAGGTCACCGATCTTGCCGACGATCTGCGCGGGACGCGCCCGCCCGAGGAGATCGCGGCGATCGCCGCGCAACTCTACCAGAAGCTCGCCGATCTCATTCTGCTCGGACGCGGCGAATGGACCGGCCGCGGCAAGTGGGCGCCGCGTCTCATCGGCAAGCTCGATACCCAACTGGCGGCGGAATTCGACGCGGCGTTCAAGCTGGCGGCAGGAGGCGAGGGCACACGATTGCTGGCTTTGGCCGACCGCGAACTTGCCTTGCATGGCGGCCGCTGTTTCGAGGGTTTCAGGCAGGAGGCGCCGCTGGAGGCACGGCGGCTGGAGTAGGCGTCGATACAGGAGCACTGTTGTCTTGATGAGTTCACTCTAAAAGGCGTTGCTGCGGCGCCAACGCCCACGAGAGCCTCATCCAAAGGTGCTCCGCAGGGGCCTCGAAGGACGAGGCGGGTGCGTCGGCGTTGATGGATGCAAAGAGCAGCGTTGACGCGTGTCCTTCGAAGCTTCGGCCTTTGGCCTGCGCGCCTCTCAGGATGAGCAGTGTTGGAGGATGCCGCCTCCAAGGAGAGGCGTTGGAGAATGGTGCTTTACCTTCGGCGGGTGGAAGAGATCAGGCAGGCGCGAAGCCTCTGTGAAAGGCTCGCGCCATTGCAATAAGCTGCCCATTGGATAAGGTGAATTGTAATATTATTAAAACCAAAGGTTGAAAGAAGCATGCCGCGTTCGCATTTTTTCAGAGCAAACCATATTCTAACTCCCATAGTTTTCGCAACCTTTGGTCTGTCTGCATGCGTTACCATCAAGGATGGTGTGCAAGTCTCCCAGGATCATAGCCGCGCCGTGAGTGGCGAGCGAACAAAAATGGGCCAGTCTTACAATTTGAATGCAGACTGCACCGCTGCGACAATGCCGAGCATAAAGCTGGTGCAGCCCCCCGCACATGGATCGGTAGAATTCGTTAGCGAGAAAATTCTTTCACATTATCCGACAGGCGCGCCCCAGATCAGGTGCAATTCCAGAAAATCTCCTGGCGTATCTGAATATTATACTTCCAACAGCCGATACTCCGGGAAGGATATGTATAAGGTGAGAGTGACCTACGGCGAGGGAACAATCAAGGACGTAACAGTCAATATCAATGTAAGAAAGAAATAGAGCCGAGCTGTCGTCGAAGTGTTCAACTGGTTATTCTTCGATGAACGAGTTGGTGGCGTGTGCGCGGCGCACTGTCGCCATCATTCCACGCCTCCCGGGTATCTTAGCCAAGCGCGCCTTGAGCCGCGCAAATCCGGTCGATCAGAGCATCGAGTTCACCCCTCGGTGGACGGCTTATGGCCAGACGCTGCTTGAGGTGCATGATCGGCTCGGCGAGGATTTCATCGAGGCTCTCGGCGCAGGTGAAGTCGCCCGCCACGCGCTTGACCTTCGAATTGTCGAAGATCGCAGTCCAGGCCTTGTCGCCGAGCAACGGGCCGATCCATTCCGGATTGTACCGGATCAGCGTGTCCGTCGGCACGTGGACGATCTTCGCCTCGACGCCGAGCAATCTTGCGATCGTCTTCTGGATATCGTCCCAAATATGCGCACGGTCGGAGGTGATATGGAAAATCTCGGCGAGCGCCGCCTGCTTGCCGAATAGGCCGACGAAAGGCATGGTGAAATCGATTGAGCGGGTCAATGTCCAGGGCGTGTGGCCGTCGCCCGCCACAATGATGGGCTCGCCATCCAGCATGCGTCTCGCCATGACATCACTGTCGCCCATCATAATCGGCAAGCCGGTGCGAACGGTGTGGCTGGGACGGACGATCGTCCAGGCGAGTTTGCCGGACAGTTTGAGCAGTTCCTCGCAGGCGATTTTCGCCTGGCTGTAGGGCCAGTAAGGATTGATCGCCGGGGTTTCCTCGGTGATCAGATAGTGACGCGGCGGCTTTTCATAGACTGAGGCCGAGGAGATGAAGATATACTGGCCGCAATTGCCCGAGAATACCTCGATGTCGCGGGCGACCTGGTCGGGCGTGAAGGCGATGAACTGGCAGACGACGTCATAATTGCGCTTGGCGAGATCCGCATAGGCGCTCGATCCCAATTCGCCGACGATCGAGGTCACCCCTGCGGGCAGGGCAGCACTTCTCAAGCCGCGATTGTAGACGCTGACCTGGTGGCCCTCGGCAACGGCGCGCTCGACGCAGGGGTAGGAGATTTGGCCGGTGCCGCCAATGAAAAGAACTTTCAAAGCCATGAGAGTGACCTCGGGGTCTATGGGCGGGAACTTTTGTCGCCTTTCATAGCGCGAAAGAATGTCATCGTCTCCCGCAAATCTCGTCTACGGCGGAGAGCAAAGGGAATAAGCCGACTCTGGCCTCCTGCGGCGGCTTTAGGTTTGCCGCCGCAGGAACTGCATCGGGCCTATGCCTGCGCCTTGCGATAGGCTGCGACGACAAGCCAGATCGAGGAGAGCAGGAAGTAGAATGCGCCGAAGCCCGCATAAGGCACGATATCGAGGATCGTCGGCGGGGCGGCGCCAAGCGAGCGGCCGATCATGAAGCCGCCGGCAAGGGCAGACTGCGCGCCGCTCAGGATCATCACCCATTGGGCGCCCTCGGTGCGCCAGCGCCTCACACCAGTATAGAGCTGCAACAGACCCGAGAGGATTGCCCAAGCCCCGAACACGGCCAGGACGGCATAGGTGCTCACGCCGAGCGCGATGACGACGGCGAGAGATGTGACCGTGCTGACCGCGACATTCAACGTCTGCGACGGATTGGCCTGCAGGCCGCCATTGGCCTGGGCGTCGACCAGATTGGCAAGCGCGTCCCACAAGGGATAGATCACCAGCAAAAAGGCTGCGGCGCTCGGCTGCCCGGCGAAGGCAATGGCGGCGGCAATCCATACGACCGAGAATGCGGCGCGCGTGAAATAATAGGATCGCAGCCAGTTGGACTGGTTTGAAGATTGAGCTTGCATCGAGAGTTTCCTTGTTTTGGCCTACCTACTAGTAGGAAGGTTATGCTATCGAAGTCAATGCCGCGGGCAGACACCTTCTTGTGATTGAAGAGAAAGCTCCTCGTCTTGACAATCTGCCTACCAGAAGGTAGGCGTCGCTATGAAATCAACGCCTTCGACGTCGGACAAGATCCTCGATATCGCGCAGTCGCTCATGGTGGCGGGCGGCTATAACGGCTTCAGCTATGCCGACATATCCGCCGCGATCGGCATCAGGAAAGCGAGTATCCACCATCATTTTCCGGCCAAGGCCGAGCTGGTCGCGGTGCTGGTCGATCGTTACACCAAGCAGGCGGAGGCGGGTTTGCAGTCTCTGCGCGAACGGGCCGCAAGCCCTGCCGACCAGCTGCAGTTCTACATCGACTACTGGCGTTCATGCATCGAGAACGCTTCGCAACCCTTCTGTATCTGCGCGATGCTCGCTAGCGAAATGCAGATGCTGCCCGACGAGGTCGCATCACGCGTCCGCGCCCATTTCCAAAATCTCGCGGCATGGCTGACCTCGGTACTGCAGGCCGGAGTAGAGCAGGGCCTGTTTCGGCTGGACAGGCGGCCGGAAGAACAGGCCCAGATGCTGATGGCCTCGGTTCACGGGGCCATGCTCTCGACGAGGGCTCTCGGCGATCCCGGATTGTTTATCGCAATCGTCGGGCCTGAGATTGCGAGGCTGCGGGGCGCATAACACATCTCCTCCCGCCAATCTGGAGGATGCCGCCAGCGCTCAAGAGAGCCTCATCCTGAGATGCCCCGCAAGGGGCCTCGAAGGACGAGGCGGGTGCGCCGGCGGTTGATGGCTGCAACGAGGAACGTTGCGGCGTGTCCTTCGAGGCGCCGGCCCTTGGCCTGCGTGCCTCAGGAATGAAGAGCGTTGGTGAGTGCCGCGCCCAACTTATGTGTGGAGAAATGCTGGGCCGTCACTCCCCGCCATCACCAACCAGCGCATCCCGCACAATCGCATAATAACCGGCAAGCTCGGCGATATCAGCGGCCAGTCTATCGAAGGCCGGATCGGACGGTGCAAGCGTGCCGGCATATTTGGCCTCGATGAAGGTCTGGTGAGCGGCAAGCGCTTTCGCATCGGCCTTGTGCACGACAGTGTAGATCGGCGAGGGCACGGTGCGGCCCTTGACGATGATGCGGTCGAGCTCGACGACGATGTAGGTCTCGGCGACCAGTCTTGCGGTTTCTTCGCCGAGCAGCAATGCCACACCGTAATTCTTCGAGGCGCCTTCGAGGCGGGAGGCGAGGTTGACGCTGTCGCCGAGGCAGGAATAGTCGAAGCGGCGGGTCGAGCCCATATTGCCGACGATGCATTCGCCGGTGTTGATGCCGACGCCCATCTTCAGGACATGCGGCTTGCCGCCAAGCGCGGCCGCCTCCCGCTCCAGTTGGTTGTTCAGCCGCGAAATCGCTGTCTGCATGGCAAGCGCGGCGCGCACGGCGTGGAGGGCGTGGTCGGGATCGTCGAGCGGCGCATTCCAGAAGGCCATGATGCAGTCGCCCATATATTTGTCGATCGTACCGCCATGATCCATCACCACATCGGAGAGTGGCGTCAGCAGCCGGTTGATCAGGCCGGTCAGTTGCTCCGGATCGTCCTTCAGCGTCTCGGCGATGGTGGTGAACCCGCGCACATCGGAGAACAGTACGGAGAGCGTGCGCCGCTCGCCACCGAGCTTCAGCTGCGAGGGATCGTTCGACAGGCGCCTGACGAGATCGGGAGAAATATACTGGGCGAAGGCGCGGATGATCTGGCGCTTGTTGCGGCGCTCCTCGGCATAGTCGAAAGCGGCTTGTCCGAAGACGACCGAGATATAGGCGACGGTCGGGCCAAGCGGTGAGACGAAGACATGGGCAAGCCGGATGCCGGCAAAGCTGACGGTCGCGAAGGCGAGGAGGGCCGCCGCACTGGTGACGATCGTCAGCCATCCCGTCGAGCGCCAGACGGTCGTGGTGGCCAGCAGCACCGATATCAGGATGCAGGCGGCAACTGCCGGCAGCCGGGCTTCCGCGATCGACAGGCCGGCGCGGATATTGTCGTAGATCGTCGCCTGGATTTCGACGCCGGAGACGAGCTTGCCGGTGTGGATCGTGTAGGGTGTAGCAAAGGCATCGACACCGCGCTTGTCGATCTCCGGCGCATTTTGCAGGCTGAGGCCGACGAGGACGACGCGGTCCCTGAAATAACCCGGCGGCAGCAAGTTCTCGGGGTCGAGTGCCTGGTAGTAGGAGACCGTGGGGTAGCTGCGGGCCGGGCCGAAGGATTGGATGAGCCGGCCAGCCGGCAGGTCGGCGTTTGCTGCTCCCGACGCCGCCTGCATCAGCATGGCGGCAAAACCGTCCTGATAGCCCGGAATGCGTCGAAACATGCCGTCGCCGCTGAGATCGATCGAGGCGATGCCGGTCACGGCACCGGCTTGCGTCAGCTGCGGCAGCGGTGTGGCACGGATCAGCTGCGAGGCCTGCGGCGTCTCGATCAGCGTTTCGTCGCCGGCCAGCACGACATCCGGGCCGACCGCCCTGGCGATCGCCGCGTCGTTGTCGGGGTTCGAGGGTTCAGCCATGATGATGTCGAGGCCGATGACGCGGGCGCCAGCGGCGCGCAACTGGCTGACAAGCTCGGCATGCAGACTGCGCGGCCAAGGCCATTGCGCGTTGATATCAGCAAGCGAAGGCTCATCGATCGCAACGATGACAGGGCCGCCGGCTGGCGGACGGGGATCGTCGACGGTCGAGAGATAGTCGAAGCTTCTGAGCTCCAGCAGTGACCAGGCGGGCAGGCGCGACAGCAGCGAAATGGCGATCAGCACGGCGAGCGACAGCACCAGCAGCCTCAAACGGCGGCCCCCGGTTTGCCTCGCCTGCCGCGGCTTGTCCCGCACCGGCATCAGAAGCGGACTTTGAGCGTGCCCTTGAAGGCGCGGCCCCAGCCGGGAACGCCCGGCGTGATCTCGAAGTCCTCGTCGAGCAGGTTATAGGCGGCGGCCTCGAGGGCGATGCGCTTGTCCAGCGGTTCCCAGATCAGATGGGCGTCGAGGCTCCAGTAATCGTCGAGCTTGGTGCCGAGATCGTCGCCGTCGCGCTCGCCGACATAGTTGGCGGCAACCGTTGCCTTGACCTTGGCTTCGTTGACCCAGGTCAGCGCGATCTGGCCGGAATTCTTGGGAATGAAGGGCAGGGAGCCGCCGTAATTCGGCTCGAGCGGGTCCTTGTTCTCCGATTCCATATAGGCATAGGTGGCGGAAAGGCCGAAACCGGCACCGAGCGCCAGGTTTGCGGTGAGGGCGGCACGGTCGATGCTGCCGCGCGACAGCGGCAGGCTGTCGGCCGCCGGAAGCGAGATCAGCGGAAAATCGATCGAGAAATCATGCAGTTCCTGGTGCTGGTATTCGACTGAGGTAAAAAACCGGTCGGTCCATTCGGCGTCCCATTGCAGCGCCGCCGTATCGGCATATCCCTCGAGGCCGATAGAATATTGGTTGGCCTGCAATCCGAGGACGCCGATCGGGGCAAGAGTGGGTACGCCGGTGTCGAGGCTCTGGCGCATGAAGGCGGCGCGCAGCCAATGGTTCTGGGCGGGTGTCCAGGCAAGGCCGAAACGTGGCTCCAGGCGGTTGACGTCGACTCCGTCGCCTTCCATATGCGTGCCGAAGAGCGCGTATTCGCCCTTGAGATCGGGTGTGATCTCGTGCAGCACGTCGATATAGGCGCGGCTGATATTGACGCGGTTGCTGAATGTGTCCGGGCCGGTCGTGGTCTCTGGGATGATCACAACGAGCGGAAAGAGTTCATGAAGGCGAGAAGAGGTGGTCGTGCTGGCATCGATCCAGCCGCCTTCGATGCCGTACCGCCACGTCAGCGGTCCGCTGCCGATGGAATGGCTGAGCGCGCCGATATAGGTTTTTGAAGACAGATCCTCGGTCCCGTCCAAGAATGGGATGATGTCGGGATCGCGCAGGCCAAGAACCGGCGCATCGTCGACCTGAAGAGAGGTGGACGTCCGCGACTTGCTTTCCGAATAGAGGAAGGCGCCGTTCAAGATGTTTTCGTAGCCGAAGGTATGGCTCCAGCCGAGGCCGGCATTGGTTGTTTCGCTGACATTGCGCCGATAATTATATTCCGAAGAGACTTCAGTTGGAATTCCGAAGCCCAGGAGGTTGAGGAAGTCCGTCAGTGACGAGCCTTGCGTCAGTGCGTTCAGCGTTCCATCGTTTTTGGCATGGTTGACATAGGCCACCACGCGATCGTCAGGCGTCACCGTTGCCGTCAGATAGCCATTGCCGCCGATAAGCTTGTTGTCGGTCTGGAAGCCGCCGAAATCGCGATAGTCGCCATCGAGCGCCAGTTCTTCCCAGGTCAGGTTGCCATAGAAGCTGAGCGGGATCGTCTCGTTCGAGAAACCCTGGATTTCAGCTTCGCCGATACCCCTTGTATGGCCGTCGACGCTGTTGATGCCGCCGCCAAGCGAGCCTTCGATGAACGGCGTGCGCAGCAGCGTTGCCGAACGAGAGCGGCCGGAGAGCATGTGCGGATCAAGCAGCAAGCCCTGAATGAAGGATGAATAGCTCGATGCGTTGCCACGGTTCTGGATGACAGTGTCGTCGCTGAAGCTCGTTGCGTTGACGTAAGGGAAGATGCTGCCCTTGATCGACTGGTCGATATAGCCGCTGCCTTCGAAGGGACTGAAGACCGCGTCCCCGTAATAGCGGCCCCAGGCATCCAGACCCTGCAGGCGAAAAGCGTTGTTCAGCGTCGAGCCGGCATCCTGATTGGCGCCAAGGGCGCTGTAGTCGCCGCCGCGGGCGCGCGAACGGCGGAGAAATTCCTGGGCGTTGCGGATCGCGCCGTCGGCGTCGTAATCGTCGATATCGACGGCGGTGCGGAAGGAGGAGATGACCGGATCGTTCTTATCGAGCCTGTCGGCATTGTCGACGGCTTGCTCGGAGGGGATGCGGTCGCCCTTTTCGTAATGGGCAGCGGCGAGCATCAGCTGCGATTGCGAATGGGCGGGATTGGCGGTGCTGGCGGCCAGCAGGTCTGCCAGCGCCTTGTCGCGCTCGCCGGTCTGCAGGTAATAGCGGCCGCGGGCGAGGAGGGCGATGTCGAAGGAGGGGTCGGCGGCGAGCGCCGCATCGATCTCGCGCCTGGCCTCCTTCATGCGCGATTGGTCGAGATAGAGGATGGCAAGGTTGCCGTGGGGGACCGGATCCTGCGGATCGAGGGCGATCGCCCTCAGGAAGGCGGCCTCGGCCTCGCGATTCGCGTCGCGGGCGCTCTGCAGCAGGCCCATCGAGTTCAACGATCCCGAAGCTCCCGGCGCAAGTTCGATGGCACGGTTCAGATCGGCAAGCGCCCCGTTGATATCGCTTTCGTAGCTCGCCTTGTAGGAGGCGCGTGCGGCAAGGGCGATCGGATGGTTGGGATCGAGCGAGAGGGCGCGGTTCACCGCCTCCCGCATCTGGGCGCGGTCATCGATCAGCTGCGCCAGCTGCGCGCGGATGGCAGGAAGGGTGGGATCATCCGGAAAACGCTTTTCGGCATCCTTGATCAAGTCGATGGACGCACGGGGATTTTTGAGGAAACCCGCCGTATAGGCTTGCATGATCGCACCATAGGGACCGACAGCCGATGACGGCGGCTTTTCGACATGGGCTGGATCGGCAAGCGAGCGGGCGAAATAGCCGCCATACTGCGCCATGTTCCGGCGGGCCGGATCGAGATGCGGCAGTGCCGCCGCAAACAGCCTTGCGGCATCGTCGTAACGTTTTTCGGAGCCGGCGATCGTGGCATCGATCAAGTCAACGCGCGCCTTCTGGAGGGGCGTCAGCTTGCGCCGGCGAACCTCCAGAAGCGTCTCTGCGGCGACCTGCCGACCGTCGAAGGCGCTCTGCACTTCGGCAAGCTCCAACCAGTCCTCGGTGGTGCGACGTTCCGGCGGCAGGGCCAGCAGCCGGCGGCGCTCGTCGGCCATGCGGCCTGCCGGCAGCGGCGAAGTCGGCATCAGGCCGAAGCCGTCGCGCAGGTTCAGATAGAACAGCATCTGTTCGCGGTCGTCGGGCGTGACGATCACCAGCTTGTGCGGTGCTTGGCCGATGGTGGCGACCGCCCCTTCGCCCTCGTTCACCTCGACGCTGCCCTGCGGGTTGCTAAGCGCCACGCGGCCTTCGAGCACGATCATCGAGGTTTTGCTGCCCTCGACGGTCATCGTCCAGTCGGTGCCGCGGATGGCGGCTGCGGCCGCAGGGGTCTCGACCGTCAGGCCCTGGCCGCCGCGCTCGGCGCGTGCCCAGATCGTTCCCGATTGCAGCTCCAGTGTCGTGTCGCCGCTTGCCGCCATCTTCTTGACCTGCAGCGATGAATTGCGGCCGAGGCGAACCTGGGTGTGATCGGAAAAGACGATTGCGAGCTGGCCGTTGGCGTTGGTGCGCAGCACGTCGCCGGTCAGGAGATCCTGATTGATATCGACGACACGCCAATTCGACACGTCGATGAAGCGGACCTCTTCGCCGGTCTTGCGGGCGATGACGGAACCGGCGACCGGTGTTGCTCGCTGCACCGGCTCGGCCATTGCCGACGGCGCGAAACCGGGCAAAGCAAGCGAAAGCGCCATCCCAGCGCGACAGATGTTCTTGGAATAACCCCGCATGACCCAGACCCCATCCCCACTTCCCGTTTGTCCGTGTAGAGTGGAAAAGTCAAGCGCATTGCACACGTGTTCTTGCTTTCGCCGTCAAGTGTAATATCAGGGAAACACTTGGGGACGGAGTATTCACGTGAGCGAATTCGAAACTGCAACTGAGGTTATGCTGAGCCAGCCCACGAGCGCGGATATCGGCGTCGAGTATTTCGACCATATCAAGAAAATCAATGATATATTTTATGATCAGGTCAAGATATCCGATCAGAAGGCTGCCTATATCTTCACATTTATGCTGGCCTTCCTGGTGAGTTCCAGCGAGGTGAGGGCGGTCTTCAGCCCGGCGCGCTATATCACCGGCACGTCAGGCAGTATGCTGTTTTCCGGCCTGCTTGCCGCAGCCTCGGTCTTCTCAATCCTGTCGGCGATCCTCGTCGTGCTGCCGCGCCGTTTGGATAGCTCGACCTCGCTGTTCTGGGGCGCCTGGCAGAACCATCGCGAGCTGTTCTTCGACGCGGCGATTAGGCGCGACGAGCGCTATCTCTTCGACCAATATCTCGAAAACGCCAATATCCTCTCCGCCATCGCCCGCAGCAAATACCGCTGCGTGACCTTTGCGTTTCGTGGCTTGATGGTGAGCGTTATTGCTTATGTGCTGCTGTTGGTGGCGGTGTGAGGCTTGGGTGTGGCTTTGAGCTTTTCAGCCGGCTGAGGACGGCGTGAGCGCCAGAAGCCAAGAATGCGGGCGCGCCGAAGCGCGCCCGTCCGTTTTTAATCCTCGACCTCAACGATCAGCTCAAGCTCGATCGGCACGCCGAGCGGCAGACTGGCGACTCCGAGGACGACGCGGCCGGAGAGCTTTTCCTCGCCGAAGACTTGGAGCAGCATTTCCGACGCTCCGTCCGCGACCTTCGGGTGGTCGCGGAAATCGCCTTCAGTGGCGATATAGACACCGAGCTTGACGACTTTTGCGACCCTGTCCAGCGAGCCGAGATAGTCCTTGGCGGCCGCAAGTGCGCTGAGTGTGGCCGTTTCGGCAGCCTTCCTGCCGTCTTCAGCCGTCAGTGCGCCGCCGACGCGGCCGATATAGCGCGGCTCGCGGTTGATAACCGGCAACATGCCGCTGAAGAAGACCAGTTTGCCTGATCTGACCGCCTCGACATAGGCCCCGAGAGGTGTCGGCGGCGGGGGGAGGATGATGCCGAGTTCCTGCAGCCGCCGTTCTGCGCCGGCTGCCTGCGCTTGCGGGTGGTTTACCATTTGCCCAGATGTGCGCCGCCGTCGACGTGCAGCACCTCCCCGGTTACGCGCGGAGCTTCGGTCAGGAAGACGACCGCATCGACGACTTCCCCAACATTGGAAATGCCAGCCATTGGCGACAGCGTGCTGAGGAAGTCCTTCGGATTGTCCTTGTGCAGCGGCGTATCGACGACACCGGGAGCCACCGTGTTGACGCGGATTCCCTCGCTTGCATATTCCATCGCCAGGTTCTTCGAGATCGCGTCGATGCCGCCCTTGGTCATCATGGCGACCGAAGCCGAGAAACCGGCGATCGGATGGTCGATCAGCGGTGTGGTGATGCTGACGATGCTGCCACCGGTTTTCTGGGCGAGCATCTGCCGGACGACCAGCTGCGTCAGGTGGATGAAGCCTTCAAGATTGGTTGAGGACAGCTTGCGGAAGTCGGTCATGGTGTAATCGACGAACGGCTTGGTGAAGAAAATGCCGGCATTGTTGACGAGGGCGTCGATCGAGCCGAACCGGTCGATTGCGGCCTGTGCGACCCGTGCGGCGGTTTCGGCATCGCCGATATCGCCGTCGACGAGCGCCAGCTTCTCCGAAGCCCGAAAGGCATCCGAGGCGCTGACCTGGCGCGAGGTGGCGACGACATTGTAGCCGCGCTCGATGAAGGCATTGACGAGCCCGGCTCCGATACCCTGGGAGGCGCCCGTGACGATGACAGTCTTTGCGGTAGTCATGTTGAACTCCATAATTTGGTCGGGCAACGGAGGTCTGCGCTTGCGAAGGCCGGGTCGCTCGAGATGGGGCGGCTGCGAATGCGCCTCCATCGGGTTGTGATTGTTTTCGCAAGGTGAATATGGCGAAAACTCCATTCATCGATTAGATGGAAATATCTGGATTCTCTTTTGCATCTATGCAAAAATCGCGGCATGGCGGACCTGAACGACATCGCGGTTTTCGTGACGGTGGCGCGCTACGGCAGCTTCAGCCGTGCCGCCCATTCTCTCGGCATGCCGGTCTCGACCGTCAGCCGGAAGGTGACGTCGCTGGAGGAGCAACTCGGCGTGACGCTGCTGCAGCGCACGACCCGCAAGCTCAGCCTGACCGCGCAGGGCAGCGCCTATTTCGATCAGTGCAGCGAGCCGCTTTCCCATCTTATCGACGCCGAGCAGGCCTTGACGGAAACCCAGAGAAAGCCGGAAGGCTTGCTGAAGATCTCCGTGCCCGTCATCTTCGGGCAGGAGGTTTTCTACGAATTCGTTTCGACCTTCCTGAAGACCTATCCCGAAATCCGGATCGATCTCTTCGTCACCAACCTGTTTCTCGATCTGATCGCCGAGAATATCGATCTCGGCATCCGCTTCGGCGAACTCAAGGATTCGTCGATCGTCGCGCAGCGGCTCGGAAAGAGCGTGCGCTATCTGGTCGCGGCGCCGGACTATATGAAGGGCAGGGCGCCTCCCTCGAAGCCCGAAGACCTGAAGGATCATCAGTGCGTGCTGCTGAACGGCCGTAACGGCGAAGCGGAATGGCATCTCGTCAGCGACCGCAAATCGGTCCGCCAGCAGGTGTCGGGGCCGGTATCGAGCCGGGATTTCGAAGCGGTGAGCGCCTTCACCTATCGCGGACACGGCATCGGCCTGCTGCCTTCCACCTATTGCGACGATCAGATCAGAAGAGGCGAGCTCATCCGCCTCTTGCCGGACTGGTCGTCCGAGGAGATATTCGTGCATGCGGTCTATCCGACACGCCGCTTCCTGCCCTTGCGCCTGCAGGTCTTTCTCGAGGCGCTGAAGGCGTGGAAGACCCCCTTGTGGCTTCCCCTGCATTGAGGCACCCGATGCCATCACCGAAAATTGAAGCCGTGCACGCGGCTGCGCGTCCTTCCTCGATCAAGCTGTGTTAGAGTTCGCTGGCTTGGATGGCGCGGGGATTTACCGATGCTGACGACAGTTGCGGTGCTCATGGGGCTTTCCGGCCTCGTCCCGGCAGCACAGGCGGGGACGAACGAGGTTGACGTCAGCCTCGTGCTCGCCGTCGACACCTCGCGGTCGATGGATTTCGAAGAGATCGGCATTCAGCGCGAGGGGTATGTCGAGGCGCTCAAGCACCAGGAATTCCTTAATGCGGTGAGGGGCGGTCTGACCGGGCGCATTGCCATCAGCTATTTCGAATGGGCAGGCTACGTCGTCCAGGATTCGGTGATCGACTGGCAGGTGATCGAGACGGAAGAGGACGCGATCGCCTTTGCCGGCAAGATCGAAGCCCGGCCGATCGCCACGCAACGGCGCACTTCGATATCCACAGCGATCGGCCAGGGCGCCAGCATGATCATGACCAGCCCGTTTCAGGGTCGGCGGGAGGTGATCGACGTCTCCGGCGACGGCCCGAACAATTCCGGCAATCCGGTTACACCGGCGCGCGACAAGGCGGTTGAAGCCGGCATGATCATCAACGGCCTTGCCATCATGCTGAGGCCCTCCGATGCCCCCAACGGGCTCGACACATATTACGCCGACTGCGTGATCGGCGGCCCTGGCGCCTTCGTGCTGCCGGTGCGCAAGATCGAGGATTTCGCCGTTGCCGTGCGCCGCAAGCTGGTGCTGGAGATCAGCGGCCTTTCCCCGCCGGCTACGGTGCAGAGAATTGCCGGGGCTGTGCCGGCGACAGACTGCATGATTGGAGAAAAGCAGTGGCGGGATATGTTTGACCGATAATGGGGTGGCTTGCCGGCGCTTTCGCTCGGGGTGAAGCGAGAGACAATGAAAGACGTGCCGTGTGGCCCCCTATTGTCCTTCGCTTGGCCTTGAGCGGCAAGCGAAAGGCAAGCGGACTGCAGCATTATTAAGAGGGAACACAGACGCGACCAGCGTCTGCGTCCTTTACCGCCATCTATAACGGCAGCTCCCGGCCGGCCCGTTCGCTGACCATGTATTCGGCGTACCAATCCGGCCAGTTCTCGTCGTGTTTGCCGCCGTTGCGTTTCTCGTGTTCGCCGTGGGCGATGGCCGCGCGGCGCAGCGCTGACGCAAGGTCGCTCGAGGTCGCAAAGGCCGTCTCGTCGGCGTCGATGCGTCCGGGCAGGCGCTGGGTGACTTCCTGGAAAAGCCAGCCGTTGCCGTCGGGATCCTTGAACGAGGCGAAGGAGCGATAGCTGCGGTGATCGGGATCGCGGCCGGCGAGCCTCAGCCGTCCGAAGAGATAGGGTTCGTCCTTGCCGGCATAGACGCCGGCAGCGTCATGGAACACGTCGCTGACCTCGACGCCACGGGCGATGAGATCGCGACGGGCGGCCTCGATGTCGGAGACGATGAGGTAGAGCCCCTGGGCGGAGCCGGGTGCGGCTGCGGTTATGTTCTTGCCGAAAATGATCGCGCAGCCGGAGCCGGGCGGGGTGAACTGGATCACCCGGAAATCGGCATCACTGGCGAAGTCGGCGTCGAGCCGCCAGCCGAGGCCGTCGTAAAAACGTTTGGCGCGGTCGACGTCGGAAACGGGGATGACGACCACTTCGAGCTTGGTGTCGACGGGCCGTGTTTTCGGATTTTCGATAGGGGGTTCACTGCGCATTGCATTGCTCATCTTCAGCTCCTTGAGGTTGTGGATGCGTTAAGAATGGCGATACATGTCGGGGTCGAGTGGACCACAGCGCGGCGAGGGCGTCGAATCAATTATTCTGTCGGAATTGGCCTGATGAAGACGGCGGGATCGGTCCCGCCGCCTCGGTTTCAGCGGATCAGCCTTGCTACGCGGCAAGAGCGGCGCGTGTCTTCCCGATCGTCAGCGCGGCCTTTGCAGCCTCCCGCCCTTTCTCGACGAAGTGTGCCCGGTAGATCTGCTTGTGGTGGTCGGTTTCCTGATATTGGTGCGGCGTCAGCGAAACCGACAGCACCGGCACGCCGGTATCCATGCCGGCGCGCATCAGCCCGTCGACCACGGCCTGGGCGACGAATTCATGGCGGTAAATTCCGCCGTCGACGACGAAAGCGGCGGCAACGACGGCGGCATAGCGCCCGGTTGCGGCAAGATCGCGGGAAAGCAGCGGCATTTCGAAGGCGCCGGGAACATCGAACACATCGACCTGCTCGGGCGGCACGAGTTGGTAGAAGCCGTCAAGGGCGCGGTCGACGATGTCGGCGTGCCAGCTGGCTTTGATAAAGGCGTAGCGGGTGGGTGTCATGGTAATCTCCTTTGGCGAACAGACACATCACCCAAGGCGATCACGAACGTCCCCGACAGCCGCAAGGGCGGCAGGAACGCGCGTTCTCTTTCATCCGGACTATGACCGTCGGCTCAGGCATCTCACCTGATCTGCTGACCCTTCCTTAAGAAGGCGCTCGCGGGCTCGCAATCGAAACTGCATACCGCCGGTAGGGACTTTCACCCCGCCCTGAGAACGGCGGGGACAATAGGGGCAAGGCGGCGGGCTGGCAATAGGGCGAAATACTTTCTGCAATGTGCAAGGAGCAGCGGCTTACCTGTGTCCGCAATATGAGGATGACGCCCCGAGCGCCCTTGCTGAACGTACACGTTTGCCTACATGATTCCGATGAGGACACCCAATCTACACAGCATGACCCGCTGATCCCGCCGGAGGCGAGGGCAGGCCATGACAACCATGGGAGAGAGACATGCAAGATCCCCTCGTCGTTCACCGCGAGGCGCATATCGCGGCGCCGCCGGCCGCGGTGTTTGCGCTGATGACCGACCCTGAAAAGATTCTGCGCTGGATGGGAACCGAGGCTCAGGTCGAGCCGCAGCCGGGCGGGCTCTACCTCGTCAACGTCACCGGCGCTCGTTTTGCGCGCGGCTCGTTTCGCGAGGTGGTGCCGGTTCATCGCCTTGCCTATAGCTTCGGCTGGGACGGCAGCGAGGTGGTTCCGCCGGGGTCGAGCCTGGTCGAGATCGACCTGATCGAGCAAGGAGACGGAACGCTGCTGCGACTCACCCATAGCGGCCTGCCGAGCGCCGATCAATGCGCCGGCCATGCAGAAGGCTGGGCGCACTACCTTGGACGGCTGACCGAGGTCGCCGCCGGGCGCGATCCCGGTCCTGACAGTTTTCACGGCAGAACATGAACGATTTTTTACGGGCAGCGGGCGCCCGCAAGCGCTTGACGCCGCGGGAAAAGCGGTGCGGCGATACCCTGATCGGGCGTCCGAAAACGCTGGTTTTTATCGTCTAAACATGAACGTGCAGTTCATCTCCAGTTCAATTTGGCGGCCATAAGATCAGGGCGGCTGGATGAAATGGAGTTTTCGATGAAGGCACTTTCTATCGCGGCTGCCTTGCTCGCTGGCAGCCTCTCGATCGGCACGGCTGAGGCAATGCCGATGGGGACAATCAATGTCCAGAGCAAAGCCACAAGCGATGTCACGAAGGTCGACTATGCGTGCGGCCGCGGCTGGCATCTGACCCGCTGGGGTGAATGCCGGCCGAATTGGCGACGCCCGCCGCCGGTGGCATTTTACGGTGGCCCGCCGCGTTGGGGCTGGGAGCGACGTCACCGCGATTGGGACGGCCCGCGCTGGAGCCATGAGCGGCGCTGGGATCGCGACCGTCGCTGGCGGGATGATGACTAAAAGCCTTGGTTAGGCAAGTTGACGAGGGCCGGTGCGATGTTTCGCCCGGCCTTTTCCTATGAAATTTCCGCAGGCCCTGTGTCAGATCCTGCTGACGAGCCAGTGCTTGTCGTCGATCAGTTCGGCGAGCTCGATCGGATCCTTGACGCCGAATTCGAACCATTCGACGAGTTCCTTTGCCTTGCGGCTGCTTTCCTCCGCCGTCAGCTCGACCTGATACCTTTCGCACCACCGCCGAAGGATCGACGTCAGCAGCGTCATGTCATTCCCATCCAGCGGATCTTTCGGCCAGAATATCGTGCCCATCGTACCCCTCAATCACACGATGACGAACGGCGCATAATGAAATCAAAACGGCGCAAGTTTAAAGCGTTATTTTTCGCTTTTCCCCGTGATGGAAGGTTCGCGACAGGAATTGTCTGCGCAGGAAGGGCTCAAGGTGTCGATAGGCTCCTGAAGGCATCCTTGCGGACGTCCCGGGGCGGTGTCATGTTGCAGCATGGATCTGCCGTCTCCCCTTGCCTGGCTGGTTGACGAGGCCGGTGCCTCGCCCGGTCCCGAACGGTTTCTGGCCGAGCTCGGGCGCCGGCTTTTGGCTGAGGGCCTGCCGCTTTCGGGCGGCGCGCTGACGCTATCGGTGCCGCATCCGATCATCGCGCGGCGCACCTGGCTGTGGCGGGCCGAGACCGAGGCGGTCATCGAGGCATTGGCCTTTGCCGCCACTCCGCAGAGCGAAGCCGGGCGCGAGTGGCTGGCCGGGCTGGGGCCGGTGTGGGAGACCAGGATCGGGCCAGCACAGGATAATCAGGCATCGGACGGCCCGCTGCTCGGCTGGGCGGGGGTTGCCAGCGGGGCAGGGAACAGCGCATTCGGCCCGGCCGCGATCAGCCTGCTGCGCGAGGTCGCGCGTTTTGCCGCTGCGCCGCTTGCCGCACTTGCTGCGCGGGAGGCGCGGGCCGCGCTCCTCGAAGCCTATCTCGGCCGGCGCAGTGCGGCCCGAGTGCAGGCCGGCGCGCTAGCCCGCGGCACCGGCGAGACCATCCGAGCCGCTCTTCTTTGCGCCGATCTGCGCGATTTCACCGCGCTCTCCGAGGTGACCGATCCTCACCAGATGATCACCGCGCTGGACGCCTATTTCGACCGCGTCGCAGGCGCAGTGCACGCCTTCGGCGGCGAGGTGCTGAAATTCATCGGTGACGGCGTGCTGGCGATCTTTCCGGTGACGGCGGCTTCTGGCGGAGCGATCGAAGGAGACCGGGAGGCCTGCGAGGCCGCATTGCGGGCGGTCGCCGCCAGCCGCGCCGGCATGGTTCATCTCGACCAGGTGCGCCAGGCGCAGGGGCTGGCACCGTTGCCGTTCGGCGCGGCGCTGCATTTCGGCGAGATTCTGTGGGGCAATATCGGCGCGGCCGACCGGCTGGACTTTACCGCCATCGGCCCTGCGGTCAACCTGGTCAGCCGGCTGGAAGGGCTCTGCAAGCCGCTCGGCCGAACTGTGCTGATCTCAGGCGCGGTGGCGGCCAACACGGGGACGCCCTTGATGCCGCTCGGAGAGCATACCCTGCGCGGCATCGCCGATCCTTGCGCGGTCTTCACCCTGCGGGAGGATTGAGCCTGCGGGCAGACGCATCGCTTTTGCAAAGAAATATTTGCAAAGATATGTTTGCAAATATATGCTTGAAGCATGAAACATCCGCACCCGAAACCTGCCGCAGATACCGCCGCCTCCCGCATCGTCAGCCGCGTCGTGCCCGAACCGACCGCGCTGAAGGCGCTGGCTCATCCCGTCCGGCTGCGCATGCTCGGCATGCTGAGGATCGATGGACCTGCCACGGCGACGCAGCTTGCCGCGCGGCTCGGCCTGAACAGCGGCGCGACGAGCTATCATCTGCGCCAGCTTGCCCAATATGGCTTCATCGAGGAGGCGCCGCATGCCTCACGGCGAGACCGTTGGTGGCGCGCCAGCCATGAGCTGACCTCGGTGCCGCCGAGCGAAGCCGAGGGGGAGGCGCTCGATCTCGACCTCGCTTTCAACCAGGCGGCGCTCTCGCTGCAGGTCGGCCAGATGCAGCAGGCGCTCGAGGAATATGCCGAACTGCCGGCCGAATGGCGCAAGGCGACGACTGCCGACGACATCATTATTCCGATGACGGCGCCACAGGCCGAGGCTCTGACGAAACGGCTGACCGACATCATCCTGGAAGCGATGCGGGCGGCTCCGCCGCTGGGCGAGGCGGCGTCCCGGAATTCCGACATGGTTCCTTTCTATGTCATGCTGCACGCCTTCCCCTATCCGGGCCGCCTTCCGCATCGCGAAGGGGAGGACGAGGCGTGAGGAAGGCTGGGCCTTTCCTGGCGCTCGCTGCTGCCGAGACATGTTCGCTTTCCGGCACGCGGCTGTCGACCATCGCCATTCCCTGGCTGGTGTTGAGCACGACGGGCAGCCCTGTCCTGACCGGCGTGACGGCGATGATGGAGATGCTGCCCTATGTCGTCGCCAAGGCGCTCGGCGGGCCGCTGATCGACCGCGTCGGCGCCAAGCGCATCGCCATCGTCTGCGATAGCGTTTCGGTGGCCGTGGTGGCGTTGGTGCCGTTGTTCGATTTTTTCGGCCTGCTCGGCATGCCGGTGCTGCTGCCTGCCGTTTTTGCCATGGGCGTGCTGCGTGGGCCTTCCGACGCCGCCAAGCAGGCGATGGTTCCCGATATCGCCAGGCTCGCGAATGTGCCGCTCGAACGGGTGACTGGCGTCGCCAGCGCCATTGAGCGGCTGGCCTCGACGGCGGGTGCGGCCGGAGCCGGGGCGCTGATCGGCCTGATCGGCCCGGGTCAGGCGCTCCTCGTCAATGCCGCCACCTTCGCCGCGGCCGCGCTGATCGTTGCCATCGGCATCCCCGATATGCGGCGCACGCCAGAGCTATCCGGCGCCCGACCGGCCGAGAGACCTTCTTATCTCGACGATCTCCGCGAAGGCTGGCGCTTTTTGCGCGGCGATGCTGTGCTCGTCAGCATCGTCGTTATGGTGGCGATCACCAACCTGCTGGATCAGGCCTATCATGCGGTGCTGCTGCCTGTCTGGACACGTGATTCCGGCCATGGTCCGGAACTGCTGGGAGCAATGTTTGCGGCATTCGCCGGCGCATCGATCGCAGGTGCGGCGATCGCCGCAGCAATCGGCGAACGGATGCCGCGCCTGATCGTCTATACCGTGGCATTCCTGTTGACCGGCTTTCCGCGTTTTCTCGTTACTGCGCTGGATGCGCCGCTCGGTCTTGTCTTTACGACCCTGGCCATCGGGGGATTCGCCTCGGGCTTTCTCAACCCGATCCTGTCGGCGGTGATCTTCGAGCGCATCCCCAAGCCGCTGACCGGCCGCGTCATCGCATTGAATACCGCCCTCTGCTTCGCCCTCATTCCCTTCGGCGGCCTTGTCGGCGGTACGCTGATCAGCACGATCGGTCTTGCCGCGGCGCTGCTGCTCACCGGGTTTGCCTATCTCGTCGCCACTCTCTTTCCCCTTGCCTTGAAAAGTTTCCGCGGTTTCGACAGGGCGGTTGCCGATGTTGGTGCTTCCGTATCAAGGCGATGAGCGCGCGCCCGATCTCTCGTGTCCCAGTGCCTCGACCATCAGATCGACGAAACGGTGGATGCGCGGTTCCAGCAGGCGCTTGTCGGGATAGAGCGTGACGATCTTGGCGTCATCGGCTTCCAGGTCGGGCAGGACCTGCCGAAGACGCCCGGCGGCGAGATCGCCGCCGATGAGAAAATCGGGCAGGAGCGCGATACCCAATCCCGCCAGGGCAGCGTCGCGGATCGCCTCGCCGTTGTCGAGCCTGAGGCGGCTGCGCCCCTGCGCCTTGATCCAGGCACCGCCCTTGCCACGAAAACGCCAGCCTTGCCTTTGATTGCGGTTGGCGAAAATCAGGCAGTCGTGGGCTGCGAGATCGTCGATTTCGCGTGGCTCGCCGTTCGCGGCGAGATAGGAAGGCGAGGCGCAGAGGCGTGTCTTGTAGGTGGCGATCACGCGCGAGACCAGCCGGGTATCCGACGCCGCGGCGCCGATACGGATCGCCAGATCGAAGCCGTCCTCGATGATGTCGGAGAGGTGATCGGTAAAGCTCACCTCGACCTGGATGTCGGGCCAGGCCCGAAGATATTTTTCCAGCAGCGGCATCACGACGAGCCGGCCGAAGGCATCGGGTACAGTCAGTCTGAGAAGGCCGCGCGGCATGCCGCTCTGGCCTCCCAGACTCGCTTCCGCCTCATCGACCGCCGCAAGGATCTGCAGGCCGCGCTCGTAAAAGACCCGCCCTTCATCGGTCAGGCTCAGCGTTCTCGTCGTGCGGTTGAGCAGACGTGCGCCGAGCCGGTCTTCGAGGCGGATGACGGCCTTTCCGGCCGCCGAGCGGGACAGGCCCATGGCCTGGCCGCCGGCGATAAAACTTCCGGCATCGACGACGGCCATGAAGATCAGGATATCGTTCAGGTTCGTGCGCGGCATCAGGCAACTCGAGCGGTTCGGTCCCAGCCATAAGTCGGTCAGTCATGCAACCGATTCAAGGCTTGGACCATCAACGCTCACGGCGGCAGTAAGGTCCCGACGCTTCGCTGCCGGGGCGCTGAAGCCGGGCTACAGCATATCGCCGAGGCTCCAATGGTTGTTCCATCGGGCGTCGATCTCGTCGTCGACATTCTGATATCTGATGTCGGTGGAAAGGCGCAGCCGCCGGCTGCTGTTCTGGTTGGTGGTTGAGGCGTGGATCATGTAGGGCGAGTGCAGCACAACGTCGCCGGCCTCATAATCGGCGGCGAGCCAGCGGGTGTCGAAGCGCTCCGCCATATCGGGAAGATCTTTCGAGACCCAGCCGCCTTCCGTCATGTGGCTGTTATAGGCGCTGATCCGCTCTTCCGGAGAAAGATCGCCGCTTGCGGCCTGGAACTTCGCCTCCATCTTGACTCCAAGCGCGTGCGAACCTTCGAGGTAGACGAGGCCGCCCATCTCGGCAGGGATGTCGCCGATCGGGATCCATACCGTCACCAGGCGACTGGTGCCGCCGCGGAGATAAACGAGATCGTAGTGAGCGGGTGTGGCCGTCGGCGTTCCCGGCTGGGTGAAACGCATGATCTTGCGCTTGTGCAGATAGGAGATGCCCTGCAGAAATTCGTCCATGAAGCGGGTAAGCGGCGGCTGCGCGCAAAAACCTTCATAGGCGGCGGAGCGGACAAGCGACATCAGGCGCCGGTCCGCCAGGCTCCAGTCGACGCTGGCGGCCGACGCAATCCCTTGCGAAAAATCGCTGCCGGGCTCGACCAATCCTGTCACCGCGAGGCGCTCGAACGCCCAGCCACGGAAATCGATGACATCGGCCCGCGGCAGGAGGCCCTTCAGCCAAACATAGCCGTCGTTCTGGTAGCGGCGGCGGATGGCGTCGACGCCGATGGCGGGATCGGTCGGCGTGAGCCAGCCGATCCGCTCCGCAGTCAAGGTTTTGCCGTGGGCGGTCAGGGGAAATTCCGGTGTTCGGGCCTGCACGGCTTCGGCGGCAATCGACATTTCAGCCTTCCCCAGCTTGAATTGAGTTGCGCTTAATTATCTGATCTGCAGGAATAACCGACATAGAGGAAACTGGTAGCTGGACTTTTCGCTCATCATGAAACAGGCCGAGGCCATTTACAGAACGCCGCTTGGCGCGGCCGGCGGACTGGCGGTCACCGGAAGCGGCAGGCAGCATGCCCGCCATGCGGTGACCGACCGGAAACTTCCGAGTTTCGCCGTCGTGCTGGTGGAGCGCGGGCAGGGCTGGCTGGAGACCGCCGCCAGCGGCCGCTTCAGCCTGACCGGGCCTGCCCTGTTCTGGCTGTTTCCCAACCGCGCGCATTCCTACGCTCCCGACGAAGGCGGCTGGGACGAGCGCTGGGCGCTTTTCGAAGGATCCTTCACGCGGGACTTCGTCAGGCTGAGGATCATTGGCGAACGGCATCCCGTCGTGACCTTGCATCGCCTCGATGAAGTGGCGCGGCTCTTCGGGATGCTCCATGCCGATCTGCTCGACGATACCCATCTGGGACAGGCGTCGGCGGCACTGATGCTGCATCGCATCGTCATATCAGCCGCCAGACAGGCAATTGGAGCGGCGGATCGGCGCCAGGAGAGGCCCGCCATGGCCGTGATCGTGGAAACGCTACGGCGGCGGGCGATGCAACCGCTCGACCTTGCCGCCTTTGCCGCCGAGCACGGTATGTCTCCGGCAACATTGCGCCGGCGGTTCACGCTGGAAACAGGACTGCCGCCCAAGGCATTTCAGCTTCGGGCGCGCATGGACCATGCCAAACAGCTGTTGGCCACCACCGACGAAAAAATCGAAGCGGTTGCCGCCATGATCGGTCTGGATGACCCCTTTTATTTTTCACGGGTCTTCCACGAGCGCGAGGGCTGCAGTCCCCGCGAATTCCGCGCCAGATACAGGCGAATGTGAGCGCCCGGTGCTTTGGCGAGCGTCAGCGCCAGCCAAGCGCCGGAGCGACGTGGGTCAGAATTGCCTCGATGACATGGGCGTTGTAAGCGACGCCGAGCTGGTTGGGGACGGTGAGCAGCAGCGTGTCGGCCTCAGCGATCGCCTGGTCTTCGGCAAGCTGTTTGATCAGAATGTCGGGCTCGGCGGCATAGCTGCGGCCGAAGATCGCCCGGGTCTTCTCGTCAATGAAACCGATCTTGTCGTCCTCGTCGCTGCCATAGCCGAAATAGGCGCGGTCGCGGTCGTCGACGAGCGCGAAGATGCTGCGGCTGACCGAGACGCGCGGCTGGCGGGTGTGGCCGGCGGCCTTCCAGGCCTCACGGTAAGCACGAATCTGGTCGGCCTGCTGGACATGGAACGGCTCTCCCGTCTCGTCGTCCTTCAGCGTCGAGCTCTGCAGGTTCATGCCGAGCTTGGCCGCCCAGACGGCGGTGGCATTGGAGCTTGCGCCCCACCAAATCCGCTCGCGCAAGCCCTCGGAATGCGGCTCGAGACGCAGAAGGCCGGGCGGGTTCGGAAACATCGGCCGCGGGTTGGGTTTGGCAAAGCCTTCGCCGCGCAGCACCTCAAGAAACACTTCGGCGTGGCGGCGGGCCATCTCGGCCGCGTCCTGACCTTCCGATGGGGCATAGCCGAAATGGCGCCAGCCATCGATCACCTGCTCGGGCGAACCGCGGCTGATGCCGAGCTGCAGCCGGCCGCCGGCGATGAGGTCGGCGGCACCCGCATCCTCGGCCATGTAGAGCGGGTTCTCGTAACGCATGTCGATGACGGCGGTGCCGATCTCGATCCGGCTGGTTCTCGCGCCGACGGCCGATAGTAGCGGGAAGGGCGCGGCGAGCTGGCGGGCGAAATGATGCACGCGAAAATACGCCCCGTCAGCACCGAGTTCTTCGGCCGCGACGGCAAGGTCGATCGACTGCAGCAGGGCATCGCCCGCCGAGCGCGTCTGCGATTGCGGCGAGGGCGTCCAGTGCCCGAACGAAAGGAACCCGATCTTCTTCATGTTAATGCCGCACCTTGCGCTGTTGCGTTGTCAGGTCATGACACAATTCCGGCCTGGAAGACAATCGGAGATGGCGCCGGGGTTTGCGTTTGTTATGATGCGACGGACGGCGGAGGGGGCGTGAGCCTCCGCGCCATGCCCTTGCGCGCCTTTTCGTCCTTGATCGCCGGCCGTCACATCGCAGCCGAGAGGCTTGGAACATGCGCTACACGTTTGCCATAGGCGATATTCACGGCTGCATCGATCCGCTCGACAGCATGATCGATCGCATCGAGACATACGCGTCCAAGGGCACAGTCGTTTTCCTTGGCGACTATATCGATCGCGGGCCAGACAGCAAAAGCGTCCTCGACCGGCTCATTGCCGGTCCGGCCGGCCCGTGGCGCTGGATCTGCCTGAAAGGCAATCATGAAGACATGATGGTCGCTGCATATGCCGATAGCGACGACAGACCCGTATGGATCAGCAATGGCGGACTTGAAACCGAAATGTCCTATGATGGCAGGGTTCCGCCTCAGCATTTGCAATGGGCTGGTGATCGTCCGCTTATGCATGTTGATCGATATCGCATCTTTGTCCATGCCGGCGTTGTTCCGGAATTTCCGCTGGAACGGCAGACCAAGCTCGATCTTCTCTGGCTACGGTTCCCGCCCGGTGAGTCCAGCGACTATTGGGGCAAACATCTGGTCCACGGCCATACTCCCTCACTGTCTAACCCGGTGACGACAGGAAACCGCACCAATATCGATAGCGGCTGCGTCTTCGGCGGCAAGCTTTCCTGTGCTGTGTTCGACGACGAGGTTGCCGGCGGGCCGATCGACTTTATCGAGGTGAGGGCATGAAGCTGGTCGCGTCGGTTGGGGTGTAAAGTCAGAGACGGCGGAGTGGAGCAGCGGGAACGCACCCCCATCTCCGTCATTCCTGTGACATCCCTCGGTTAAAGCCCGAGGGCAGGATGACGGAAGAGAGGTGTCGCGACGTTGGCACCATCACCTTCGGCCCATGCCTCGCCAGCCGGCGGCCAGGCGCAGCCAGGGCGCCACGTGGAAGCCGCTCATCAGCAGGTACATCGGGACCATTCCGCCGATCGGGAAAGCATTCGGCGTCGCGGTGCAGATCGTGTCGGCGCTGCCGGTGGTGGCCGTCAGCAGCGCCATGAGCGCGAATGTCGGGGCGGCGGCGAGGGATAGCCGGTCGGCGGCATGGGCGGCGATGCTGCCGGCCGGGTTGGTCATCCTCCCGCTCGGCTTACCGGTTGATACTTCGTCGGCGGCTGCCAGCGACAGCCATTCGGCGTCGTTGAGAGGCGCGTTGCCATCGCCTCTCTTTGCGGTGTGGGCGGAACGCAGCATCGCCGTTACTCCTTGCTGTAGCGGTCGTGATGGCGCCACCAGATGCCGGTTTCGTTACGGCCCTTGGGCGCGCGGTCGAGCCATTGATACATGCCCCACAGTCCGTCCAACCCGCGGGCATAGCTGGAATAGCTATGATAGACCCTACCGTCGACGAGTTCGAAGGCGCTGACTCCAGGCCGGTCGCGGGTGTAGGTCATGACATCGGTGCCGGTCATGGCGGCGATTTGGGCGACCGGGCCTTCTCCCTCCGGCTGCTGCCATTGCTGCACGGTTTGGCCGGCGAGCGGTTCGGGGGCGGGCGGCTCGAGCCGGTAATTGTATTCTATATCGCCCCGGCGCTGATCTTCGGCACTGAACCAGACGCTAAAATCGCCGTTGAAATCGCTGCCGAAGGACGAGGCCCAGGGGAAGCTCCAACCCATGCGCTGCTTGAATGCCTGAAGCTTTGTGAGCGGCGCGCGCGACACCGCCCAGAAGGCGACATCGTGGTTCTCGAGATGGACGAAGACGCCGTTGAAACCGTCAGCGATCGAGGAGCAGGACGGGCATCCGGCGGTATAATCGGGGCCGAACATGAAGTGATAGACGAGAAGCTGTGAACGGCCGCCGAAGAGCTCTTTCAGCGAGATGTTGCCGCTTTCGGTGTCGAAGCGGTATTCCTTATCGATCCCAACACGCGGCAATTGCTGGCGCTTGACCGCCAGCGCGTCGCTCCGCCGGGTCAATTCCTTCTCCTCCTCGAGTAGATCGAGCCTTGCTGCCAGCCATTGCTGGCGCGTTGCGTTGAGTTGTGCCGTCATGGGGTCTTCTCCTTTGCCTGTCTATCGTCGTAGCATCCGGCGCGGGTTGCCTGCCGGTCCCAAGCAGATTACGGCCGGGCAGCGAAATGGCGGGAGTGACAAGTGTGACGGGATTTGAATGGACTCGTTGATCACAGCGGCCGCAAGGGCGCTGGCATCGGGCGATGCGCTTGGCGCGCTGAAGCGGGTGGCGCTGCGCGACGACGCGCCGGCGCTGGCGCTGCGCGGCATTGCAATGGCCCAGCTTGGTGATCTCGTCCGCGCCAAGGCGCTGTTGAAGAGTGCGGCGCGCGCCTTCGGACCGCGGGAGGCGGTGGCGCGGGCGCGATGCGTGGTCGCCGAAGCCGAGATCGCGCTGGTCTCACGCGATCTCATCTGGCCGCCGAAGGTGTTGGAATCGGCGCGCAGGGTGCTGGAAGCGCATGACGACAGGGTCAATGCCGCCCATGCGGGCAATGTGGCCATTCGCAGGCTGGTGCTGATCGGCCGCCTCGATGAGGCCGAGCGCGCGCTCGCAGCACTCGATCCGGCGCCGCTGCCGCCGGCGCTGCGGACTGCCCACGAACTGGTGGCGGCGGGCATCGCCGTTCGGCGCCTGCAGACGCAGGCAGCGCGCGCCGCTCTCGACCGGGCAAGGCTTTCGGCGCGGGCTGCCGCGATCCCCGCTTTGACGGCGGAGGTCGAAACCGCCGCGCTGGTGCTCGACACCCCGGCGGCGCGGCTGATCTCGCACGGTCAAGAACGTCCGCTGTTGCTCGCCGAGGTAGAAGCGCTGCTTTCCTCCGGCACGCTCGTCGTCGATGCCTGCCGCCATGTGGTGTGGACCGCGGGAGCCGCCGTCCCGCTCGCGACGCGGCCGGTGCTGTTTGCACTTGCCCGCACGCTCGCCGAAGCCTGGCCGGGGGATGTGGCAAGGGGTACGCTGATTGCCCGCGCCTTCCGTGGCAAACATGCCGATGAATCGCATCGCGCCCGGCTGCGGGTCGAGATCGGCCGGCTGCGCGCTGAACTGCGGGGACTGGCGGAGGTTGCGGCGACAAAGCGCGGCTTTGCGCTTTCGCCGCGCGGCGCCCCGGAGATTGCCGTGCTGGCGCCAATCGTCGAAGGGGCGCATGGAGCGGTGCTCGCTTTTCTGGCCGACGGGGAGGCGTGGTCGAGTTCGGCGCTGGCGATTGCGCTTGCGGCGAGCCCCCGCACGGTGCAGCGGGCGCTGGATTCTCTCGCCGGCGAAGGCAAGGTGCAATCGCTGGGGCGCGGGCGGGCACGGCGCTGGATGAGCCCGCCGCTGCCTGGTTTCCCGACGATCTTGTTACTCCCCGGGCCGCTGCCGAGCGATTAGGATGATCGGAGTAACAGGGAAGGAAGAGATGAAAAAATCAGCTGCGAATATCCTGCGTGAATATGGGCCTTTTCCCGGCGCTGAGCGCGTCAACGGCGTCACGTTCGACGGCCAGCACGTCTGGTTTGCCTCGGGCGACAGACTGAACGCGCTCGATCCCGCAAGCGGCGAGGTGGTGCGCTCCATCGAGGTCGCGTCGCATGCGGGGACGGCTTTCGACGGAGAGTTTCTCTACCAGATCGCCGAGGACGTCATTCACAAGATCGACCCGAAGACCGGCCATATCCTTTCCACCATCCCGGCACCCGGCAATGGCGGCGATTCCGGCCTCGCTTGGGCCGAGGGCACGCTCTGGGTCGGCCAGCATCGCGGCCGCAGGATCCATCAGATCGATCCGGAAACCGGCAAAATCCTCCGCACCATCGAATCCAACCGCGTCGTCACCGGCGTGACCTGGGTCGACGGCCAGCTCTGGCACGGCACCTGGGAGGGCGACGACAGCGACGTCAGGCGCATCAATCCGGAAACCGGAGAGGTGCTCGAGCGGCTGGACATGCCCGAAGGCGCCGGCGTCTCCGGCCTCGAATCCGACGGCGGCGACTGCTTCTTCTGTGGAGGCGGCGGCAGCGGCAAGATCCGCGCCATCAGCCGGCCGAAAGGGAAATAGATGCGGCCGATGCGGCATAACTCTCCCCAAGCGATAGTTAGCGCGCCTAGAAATCGGCTCCAAAATCGTCGGCATCCAGGTCTAGTTGTCAGAATTTCGATCGGGTGAGCGATTGATTTCCTGACCTGACGATCTAGTTTGGCGGCAGTGTCGAGGCTTCGGTATCGGCCTGGACGCAAAGCTGGCGTGACCGGGGGAAGACTTTGAAATTTCTGCGCACGACGCTCGGGCCCAAGAGCAAATCCGAACTTGGGATGATCCTGCCGCACGAGCACGTCTTCGTCGACCTCAGGACACCCGACCAGCCCGGTTATGCCGACGCAGAAACCGAAGACGTTGTTGGGCTGATGGCGCCTGAAATCGAGCGCATCAAGAAGCTCGGGGTGACGGCACTGGTCGAATGCTCAACGGGCGGCGTTGGACGCCGTGCGGATATCGATCTTGCCGTGTCAATTGCGACGGATTTTCCGATCGTCGTTCCCACCGGCAATTACCGTGAACCCTGGATTCCCGAATGGGTCCGCCATGCGTCCGAGCAGGAGCTGGAGGCGTGGATGCTGCGCGAGCTGACGGAGCAGATCGACGAGATCGGGTTCCAGGCCGGCTGGATCAAGCTCAGCGCCGGTGATGACGGCATGACGGCGCTCGAGACGAAAATCCTGCGGGCAGCGGCGCGCGCCGCTGCCCAGACGGACGCCGTCATCGGCAGTCATACGATCAGGGGACGGGTCGTCATGGATCAGCTCGATGTCATCGAGGCGGAAGGCTATCGGGCCGATAGGTTCATCTCGATTCACACGCAGGAAGAAAAAGACTTCGCCTATAATCTTGCCGTTGCCGAGCGAGGTGCGTGGATCGAGTATGACCATGTCGGCCGGGCCGGGGACGACGAAGTGGCCGAGCTGGTGATCAGGGCGCTGGAGGCTGGTTGCGGCGACCGCCTGTTGTTGAGCCATGACCGGGGCTGGTACGATCCGGCGCTGCCGATGGGCGGGACACCCAAGCCCTACACCCATCTTTCCACGGTCCTGCTGCCCGAGCTAAGACGGCGAGGCGTGGACGACGGGACGCTGATGCGCCTGACCCACGATAATCCGTTCGAGGCTTTCGCCCGATAGGAGCAGGCCGGGCGAAAGAACCCTGACGGCGAGCTGGGCGTCCTAAACAGTGCCCACGGCTTGTTCGAAATCCCTTTAGCCGATTTGCGCACATCTATAAAGCCCGATCGTTAGAACGACGAAAGTGTTCGTGCCTGCCGCCAGGTTCGCGATTCACTCGACCAGAAGCCTTTTCGCTGGCCCCTAAGGATGGGTTTCTGAGCGCTGCGCCGATCCAATCGATTGCCGCGCTATTGTCCAAAAACGCTGACGATACTCCGATTTATGCCGGCCCATCCTCATCGAACAAGAGCGCCATGCCGATCGCATCGATGAACCGGCCGTCGATACGCGCGGCGCGCCGGATTATGCCCTCGCGCACGAACCCCATTTTTTCATAGAGGGCGATCGCCCGGCGATTGTCCTGGTAAACATCGAGTTCGACCCGGAGAAAGCCGGCCTCCTGGGCGGCTCTCAACGTGGTCTCGATGAGCTTTCGTCCGAGACCCTGGCTGCGATAGGCGGGAAGAATCCCCATTCCGAGCTTGCCGCGATGGGCGTGCGACGGGAAGAAATGCCGGTCGATGTCGCACCAGCCGACGACCTCGTCTTGCGCGATAGCCACGAACTGCGGATTGCCTTTTGCAATCATGCCCATCACGAAGGCGCGCGTTTCCGAAAGCGGCGTCGCCTCAAGCATTGACAGGTATTTTTTCTCCCGCGCGACGACGTCGAGCGCGCGATGAAAGCTGTCGATGTGCGCGGCAGCAATCGGTTCGATCCTGATGTCTGACGTTTCCGACGCGGCGGCGTCCATGCGCTTCTCCTTCGAATGTCGCGAATGCCTTCGGAGACAGTCGGGGTGCAGGGGAGCGCATAATTCACGGTACGTCAACCTTTGCGTGTCAATTTCTCGGCAGCGGGCGCCGTCAAAAGGTTGCAGATATTGAAGGTCAGGCTAACATCCCACATTACATTCGTCTTGGTGACACTCACCAGTGCGGCGGCTGTGTTGCTGTGCGGATTTGCGTGGCTCGCCGCCATAAAGGTCGATGATCTCTCGCTGCGCCGGCAGGCCGACTTTGTCCGGCAGGGACTGGAGGAGCAGATCGCGGCGCTTCCCCGGGAACAGGAAAGCGTTGCCAAATGGGATGACGCCTTCCTTTATGCCAAGCAGCGGAACCATGAATGGCTGCTCGACAATATCGGCCGGTGGACCAGCCAGTATTTCGGGCATGACCGGACCTATATCTTCGACGATACCAATCGCCTGATGTTTGCATTCCGCGACGGCGCGGATGCCATGCCGCCGCGGTTTGGCAGCGACGACGGCCGAGAAATGACCGCGCTTGCCGGAGAGATGCGCGCGGTTCTCGTCGAGCAGGCGGCAAAGCCCGGCGCCAAACCGCTTGGTCAGCTGGCGACGGTTCGCACGATCATGATCGGCAATCGGCCGGCGATCGCAAGCGCGCGGCCCATTCTGCCGAGCTCGGCCAGAATGCAGATCGAGGCGGGCCAGGAGTTCATCGCCGTCTCGGTCAAGTTCATCGATGGAAAAGCCGCTGAAAGCATCGCCCATTATGCGCGCCTCGAAGGCTTGCATTTCGCGCCGAAAAGCAATGACGAACGGGCCCAGGTGCCGGTCTTGTCCCATGACGGCGGCACGATCGGTTATCTCGTCTGGCCACCGATCCTGCCCGGATTCATGCTCTTTCAACAGATCGCGCCGGCTGGGCTTGGCTGCCTGGCGCTGCTGATCGCTGTCGTCTTCTGGCTCGGACGCGGTCTGCATCGGACCTCGCTGACCCTGCTGGACAGCCAGGCTGAGCTCACCCACCACCGCAACCATCTGGAAGAAATGGTGGCCGATCGAACGGCCGAGATCGAACGGCAGAGGGAGGAGCTGGACCGGCTGCTGGTGCACGAACGCCAGGTGAATGCGCTCCAGCGCCAGTTCGTCGCCATGGCGTCGCACGAGTTTCGCACGCCGCTCGCAATCATCGACGCCGCGGCTCAGCGGCTCTGCCGCTCGACCACCAATGTCAGCGGCGATTACGTCCACGAAAAAGCCGGCGTGATCCGCAGCGCGGTGGTGCGCATGGTCGATCTGATGGAGAGTATCCTCGCCAGTGGCCGGCTCGAAACCGGACAGATTACATTGAAGCGGAGCGAGGGCGATCTGAAAGCCTTGCTCGTCACCTGCTGCGACAGACAGCGCCACCTCAGCCGCTCGCATCTGTTCCATCTCGATCTCGAGCCGATACCCGAGGGTTTGACGTTCGACCGCAGCGCGATGGAGCAGGTCTTCACCAACCTGATTTCGAACGCCGTCAAATATTCGCCCAATGCACCTGATATCTATGTTCGCGCCCGGGTTGATGAAAAGACGCTGGAGATCGCCGTTGCCGACAGCGGCATCGGCATGGATGCGGATGATCTGCCGAAGCTGTTTCAGCCCTATTACCGCGCCCGCAGCGCGACGGGCATTGCCGGAACCGGCATCGGGCTCAACGTTGTCAAGCAGGTCGTCGAACTGCATGGCGGCACCGTCGAGGTGACGAGCAAGCTCGGCAAGGGCACAACATTTATCATTCGTCTGCCAATAGGGTCTCTATTGTCGGATCAACACGTCGCAGCTTAGGGAAAAGCTTATGGTTACAGTCCTGTGCATAGAAGATGAAGTCGAGATCCGGAACCTCCTCGTCGAGGAGTTGACCGAAGCCGGCTACAGGACGCTCGAGGCCTCAAACGGCGCCGAAGGGCTCGAAATGATCCTGTCGAAATGGCCCGACATCGTCATCAGCGATATTTCCATGCCGGTCATGGACGGGCACCAGCTTCTCGCCGAAATTCAGATCAACCACCCCGAGCTCTCCAACATCCCCTTCATCCTGCTGACAGCGCTGACCGACCGCGAAAACACGCTTGCGGGCCTTCGCGCCGGGGCGGCGGACTACCTGACGAAGCCGCTCGACTTCGACTTGCTGCTCGCCAAGCTCGAAGGCTGCGTGACGCGGCTGGAGAACGACAAGGCGGTCAATCGGTCGTTTTGAGGTATGGTTTGGGCGACGATGAAGGGCGTGCCGCGCGGCCCTGGACCGGCATCGACTAGCGCCTAACCTCTCCTCCGTCACTCCTGTGCTTGTCACAGGAATCCAAGCCACGGCGCGTCTGCGCCGTGTGACAAGCGCAGGAATGACGGAGGAGAGGTTGGTGCAAGGTGACCGCGGATGCCGCAAGCCGTTGCCCGCAGCGTCTCGGCTCAATCCCGGCCTGACGTCCCCTGCCTCCCCAACACCTCCCCCAGCACCTCGAACACGCGCGCATTGAGCATCTGCGACACATTGAACCGCATGAAATTCGTCGCCGATTGCGACAGGCTGAAGGCGTTGCCGGGGGCCAGCACGATCTTCTTTTCCAAGGCGGCGCGTGCCACATCAGCCGCATCGATGCCGTCGGGCAGGCGGCACCAAAGGAACATGCCGGCCTGGGGCTCCAGCCACGGTGTTATCCCCAAAGCCTTCAGCTTGGCAGAGACCTCGCTCATCGCTTGGGAGAGCCGTTGTCTCAGCATTTCCGTATGTTTGCGATAGCTGCCGTCGCTCAAGACGTTCAGCACCAGTTCGGCCGTCAGCCGGCCGCCGCCGAAGGAGGTGGCGATCTTGAGATCGGTCAGGCCGTCGATCCATTCCGGTTTGGCGGCGACGAAGCCGCAGCGGGCCGAGGCCGACAAAGTCTTCGAAAAGCTGCCGATGTGAATGACCCGATCGAGCCCGTCGAAGGCGGCAAGGCGAGGCGCCGGCGAATATTCGAAATCAGTGAAGATATCGTCCTCGATGATGGTGAGGTCGAACTGGTCGGCGAGTTTCAGAAGCCGGTGGGCCGTCACCGGGGAAAGCGTTGCGCCCGTCGGATTATGGATGGCGGAGTTGGTGATGTAGAGCCGCGGCCGGTGTTCGGCGACGACGTGGGCAAACAGATCGATATCGGGACCGGACGGCGTGTAGGGCACACCAACGATCTTTGCCCGATGGGCGCGCAGCAGCGCATGAAAATTGAAATAGCAGGGGTCGTCGACCAGCACTGTGTCGCCGGGTTCCAGCAGGAAGCGGCAGAGCAGATCGATTGCCTGCGTGCCGGAATCGGCGAGCATGATCTGGTCGGGGGAGGCTTCGATGCCGCGTTCGCCCATACGCCGCGAAATCATCTGGCGCAGCGGCGGCAGGCCGAGTGGCGAGCCGTACTCGGCAAGCGCCGGCCCGTCGGCGCGGGCAAGGGTCCTCAGCCCGCGGCGCATGCCTTCCGCCGGCAGCCAGGCGGGCGGCAGCCAGCCGCAGCCGGGCTTCAGGTCGGTTTCATCTGCCTCCAGCGATTGCCGGGATATCCAGAACGGATCGACGGCGCGGTCGAGCTTCGGCCCGGTCTCGGCGAGCGCAAAGGGGGCTGCCTGGTTGGCGACGTAGAATCCCGAGCCCGGCCGCGCCAGGATCGCCCCTTCGGCGACGAGACGCTCATAGGCATCCACCACAGTCGAAGTTGACAGCTTCAATGTCGCGGCCAGACCTCGGACGGAAGGCAATCTTGCGCCGGGCGTCAGGCTGCGGCCGGCAATGCGCTGCCTGATCGTTGAGACGACCATCTCCACCCGTGTGCGTCCTTCGTTCATCCGTACTGCTTTCTGAACCATAACAGTTTCGCGAAATCGTATCAGACCGTCACTGTCCTGACCATCCATCTTGGCCGATAAGGGGACCAGCAAAGAAGGAGTGCGACGCATCATGGACCGCATGGCATCGGGATGGATCAATGGTTTCATCGGAGTGGTGATCTTCAGCGGATCGCTGCCGGCGACCCGCGTGGCGGTGATGCAGTTCGATCCGGTCTTCCTCACCGTTGCGCGCGCGGCGATCGCCGGCATTCTCGCCCTCGGCCTGCTGATCGCTTTCCGGGAGAAGCGGCCAAGCGGGCGCGACATTCTCTCTCTTGCCGTCGTCGCGCTCGGTGTCGTGGTCGGTTTCCCCCTGCTGACGGCGCTGGCGCTGCAGCACGTCACATCAGCCCATTCCATCGTCTTCATCGGCCTGCTGCCGCTCGCGACGGCAATCTTTGGCGTGATCCGCGGCGGCGAGCGGCCGAAGCCGGCCTTCTGGCTGTTCTCCGTTCTCGGCAGTGCGCTGGTGGCGGGCTTCGCATTGATGCAGGGCCTGACGGCATCACCGATCGGTGACCTTTTGATGCTGGCGGCAATCCTCGTCTGCGGCCTCGGTTATGCCGAAGGCGGCCGGCTTTCGCGCACCCTCGGCGGCTGGCAGGTGATTTCCTGGGCGCTGGTTCTGTCGCTGCCGGTGATGGCCGCCGTGGCGTTCCTCTACCGGCCGGTGAGTTTCGCGGCGATAGAAACGCCGGCGCTGATCGGCCTTGCCTATGTCTCGCTGTTCTCCATGCTGATCGGCTTCATCTTCTGGTATCGCGGCCTGTCGCAGGGCGGCATCGCCGCCGTCGGCCAGTTGCAGCTGCTGCAGCCGTTCTTCGGCCTGACGCTCGCCGCCACGCTGCTGCACGAGTCTGTGACGTGGAGCATGCTGGCTGTGACGGTTGCCGTTATTCTATGCGTCGCCGGCGCAAAGAGGTTTGCTCGGTAGGAAAGGATCCATTGACGGACGGGTCCGTCGCCGCGCTTTTTCACCAAGCCTCCTCACGCCTCTTCAATGTTGAAGCCATAGGCTCGCTCGACGAGCCCAACGCGAATCTCATAGCGGCTGTACCAATCTGAGCGTCCACGATTTTGCGCCTCGATATGGTCGACGACTGATTTCCAGGCTCGAATGCTGTCCTCGTCCTTCCAATAGGAGATGAGTATGCCAAAACCGTCTGCGCCGCGGGCGCTTTCGAAGCCGAGATATCCGGGTTGCAGTTTTGCAAGTTCCGTCATCGCATACCCCATCTCGCCATAACCATCGTCGACTTTGGTTCGCTGAGAGGAAAAACTGACCATGTAATAGGGCGGCTCAGGTAAAGCGGCGATGGGCATTTGGGCTCCTCCGTTTGGCGTAGTGCAGGACCATACGATTGCCGCAGAGCCTGCACAACTCCGCCTCTTACTGCGGCGAGAATGCCACCTTCAGGCGATGCGTACGCCATCGGCATCGGCGCGGCGGGGCCAGTCGGCGTCACAAAGCCGCCGTTCAATCGTCAGCAAATGGCCCCGTTACCGCCGCACCGTGCCCTCTTAGGGGCTCCATGTTCGCGACCTCGTCGGCCATTCAGCGGCTGGCGATCGACCGAGGCGGCTTGCTGCCAATCAAATCATGCACGTGAAAAGGAACGAATATGATCACTCGTTACACATCCCTGGCAATGATGACCGCGGCTGTCTTCAGCCTGCTTGCTTTCAGCCCGGCATCCGCTGCGGAGATGGCCCAGGCGCAAGCCCAGCCGCCGGCACAGGGCCAGGCGCCGATGCAGGGCCAGAGCGGCGGTACGGCGGCGCCCGCGGCCGTCAGCGATCAGAAGCTCGAGGCCTTTGCCGTTGCCTATCTGCAGGTCGACAAAGTCAGGCAGGAATATTCGGCCAAGATCGGCGCGACGAAGGACGAGGCCGGCAAGCAAAAGCTGCAGGCAGAAGCCAAGAAACAGATGGTCGATACCGTCGAAGCCTCCAAAGATATCTCCGTCGAGGAATATTCCTCGATCCTGACGGCCGCCCAGAGCGATCCGGCGCTGGCCAAGAAGGTTCTGGAAAAGATCGGCACCCCGCCGCCGGCGCAGCCGCAGCAATAGCCTCACTCAAACGCAGGGGCGGGCCAAGAGTCCGGGCGGCGAGCGCTTCCGGCGCCCGCCGCATTCCTGACGCAGGCTCACTTGGCAGGCACGACCAGCGGCTCTCCCTTGTGCACGATATAGGTCGCCAGCTCCGACGCCTTGCCGCTGCCGACGTTCTTGGCCGAGTGCACCACGCCGGAGGGAATGAACAGGGACTGGCCGGCCTTGAGCGTCACTGGCTCCCGGCCTTCGAGCCGGTATTCCAGCGTGCCGTCGACAACGAAGGCGATCTCTTCGCCGGGGTGAGAATGATTGGGGGCGAGAACGCCGGGGGCGAAATCGACGCGTACCTGAACGGCCTCATGGCCGGGCACGTCGATATCGCTCCGGACGAGATCGGTGCGCTGCAGCGGCTGGTCCGCATGCGCTGTCGTGGCAGCGCCGAGAACAAGGGCGAGGGCCATAGCCTGGATCGTTTTCATCGTGTCATCCTTCCTGAATTGACATTTCCGGCTCATCGGCCGCAATCGCATTTCAGCCGATGATTGAACCTGAGATGTGTCGGGAATTCTGCCTTTTTGTAAGCGAGTGTATCTAGGCCGCGGTGGCTGCTCGGGTTGGATGTATCCTCTGTCGTGCCGTGCAAGCTCGCCTTGCACGGAATGAGTTATCCGGCAAATCCGGCCTATCTCGCGCGTCTCAAGCCGCCGACGTCGAGCCTCTGACATTCCCCAGAGTCGCAATATCCGTCACCCCGCCCGACGATTCGAAGTCGAAGATCTTCTGGGTGACCAGGGCGGCAGCACCCCGGGCCCAGGAATTGTCTTCCCAGTCGGGCAAAAGCGGCGGGGCGGTGCGGAAGGTTCGGGCGGCGAGGGCTTCGCGCAGTGGTGTCAGGAAGGGATCGCCGAGGGAGACGGCTTCGCCGCCGGCGACGATGACTTCGGGGTCGGTGATGTTGACGAGATTGGCAAGGGCGGTGCCGATGCCGCGGCCGGAATCGGCGACGAGGGCGAGGGCGGTGGCGTCGCCTGATAACAGTGCCTCGCAGAGTTGGGGCAAGCCCAGTTCCTCGCCGCGGCCGGTTGCTTCCCGCCAGCGGCGCAGCATCGACAGTTCCGAGTGATAGGCCATCAGACAGCCGCGTTTGCCGCATTCGCAGAGCCGGCCGCCTTCCTCGAAGAGCGTGTGGCCGAACTTGCCGGCGGCACCATTGGCGCCGCGATAGAGCTTGCCGTCAATGACGAGTGCGCAGCTGATGCCGACGCCGACGGCGAGCACCGCCATGTTGCGGTGCTGGCGGCCAAGCCCGAAGAGCTGCTGGGCGATGGCATAGGCGTTGGTGTCGTCCTCCAGCCAGACCGGCACGTGAACGCGGGCCGCGACCAGCGCGGCCAGCGGAACGTTGTTCCAGCCGAAGCGGTAGCTGCGCACGCAGGCCGTCTGCTCGTGGTTGATGACGCCGGGCATGGAAATGCCGATGCCGGCAAGCCTGGCGTCGGGCCGGCCGGCGAGCTTGACCAGTTCCGGGACGGTCGCCGCCAGCAGGTCGGCGACTTTATCGGGGTCATGGCCGGCAAGGCTGACCCGCATGGCGGCGACCGGGTTGGTGGCGAGGTCCGTCGCCACGCACTCGACCGAATCCACCATCAGCTTGAAGCCGACGGCAAGCGCGTGTTCGTAGTTGATATCGACCGGGATCGGCCGGCGGCCGGTGAGGCCGGGCACGGTCTTGCCTTCGAGGACGATGCCTTCCTCCAGCAGGTCGGTGACGACGAAGGTGACGGCGGCCGGGCTCAAGCCGATGACGGCGGCGATGTCGGCGCGGCTCCTCGGCCCTTCGCGCCGGAGAAGGTTGAGAATGAGGCGTCGGTTCATGGCTCTCGCCGTGGTCTGGTCGCCTTTTAACTTCACGATGCATTCCTTAATTTTGTAAATTAATTATTGCGGGCCGAAAAGATCTATGCATAAGTTCGCCCGCCGATCAACTCAGCCAAGCGGATTATCGCTGGAATTGCGGGTGGATCGCGGTGTTGAAGCCTGGTCGGACCGTTTCATGGAGGAGGCGGCGGTCGGGAGATGTCGATCGATCAACTGGGAGGAATTCAATGACATTTTTGAAGCAATTTCCGTCAACCACCCGCAGACACTTCCTGAAGGGCGCGGGCGTGGTGTCCGCCGCGGCTGTCACCGGCGGCTTCCCGATCCCGGCGATCGCCCAGGCGCAGGAGGTCACGATGATCTCCGCCGAAAACAATGGCGAAGCGCTCGGCGCGCTGAAGGCGATCGCCGCGGGCTTCAGCAAGGAAGCCGGCGTCAATGTCGTCATCAACAATATGGATCACGAGGCCCACAAGACGGCGATCCGCAACTATCTCGTCGCCGGCGCGCCGGATGTCTGCTCCTGGTTTTCCGGCAACCGCATGCGCGCCTTCGTCAAGCGCGGCCTGTTCGACGATATTTCCGATCTCTTCGAGAAGGAAAAGTACAAGGATGTGTTGGGGGCGACGGCCGGCGCCGTCACCGAAGACGGCAAGCAGTACGGCCTTCCCACCGGCGGCACGCTCTGGGGCATGTTCTACCGCAAGGACGTGTTCGAAGAGCATGGATTGACCGTGCCGAAAACGGCCGAGGACTTCATGGCCTATGGCGACAAGTGCAAGGCGGCCGGCATCACCCCAGTTGCGATCGGCACCAAGGAATTGTGGCCGGCGGCCGGCTGGTTCGACCAGATGAACCTGCGCATCAACGGTCTCGACAAGCACATGGCGCTGATGAATGGCGAAATGAGCTATCTTGATCCGTCGCTAACCGCTGTCTTCGACCAGTGGGAAGCGATGATTGCGAAGGGTTTCTTCACCCCGAACCATACCTCGTTCGGCTGGCAGGAGGCGGCAGCCCTTCTGGCGCAGAAGAAGGCGGGCATGATGAACCTCGGCGCCTTCCTGCGCTCGGCCTTCACCGCCGAGGATCTGCCGCAGCTCGGCTACGCGACCTTCCCGGTGCTCGACGCCAAGGTCGGCCATTTCGAGGAGTTCTCGGTCAATTCGATCCATATTCCCGCCAAGGCTAAGAATAAGCAGGGCGCCCGCGACTTCCTCGCCTATTTCTACAGACCGGAGAACCTGGCGGCCTATCTGGAGCCCGGCGGCAACGTGCCACCGCGCAACGACCTGCCTCAGAGCAAGGATCCGCTCGTCAATATCGCTGTGGAGACGATGAAGACGGTGCAGGGCACCTCGCAATATTACGACCGAGACAGCGACCCCGACATGGCCCAGGCCGGCCTCGTCGGCTTCCAGGAGTTCATGGCCAAGCCCGACCGGCGCAAGGCGATCCTCACGCGCCTCGAGGGCACGCGCAAGCGGATCTATAAGATCTGAGCTTGCAACCGGTTTGGTGACGGACTGCGCTCTTACTCAACGTCATTCCTCGGCCTCGTGCCGAGGATCTGCTGCCCTATCGATCGGTTGCAGGTGCTCGGGACAACCCGAGCCTGACGAAGGGGGAGTTGGCAGGCTTTGCCAGCAAACCGAGGGCGTCGCTCTACTCCCGGCGACGCCCGCCTCAACTCGACGTCATCCTCGGCCTTGTGCCGAGGATCTGCTGCGCACCGACCTGTGCAGATGCGCGGGACAAGCCCGAGCATGACGAAAGAGGGGTTGGCGGGCTTTGCCGGCGGCTCGAGCGGAAAGACCTCGCACCTTTAACATGAGGCTCCTGACATGCAGACATTATGGCGCCGCCAGCGTTGGTGGCTTACCCCGACTTTGCTCATCGCACCAGCGATCGTGCTGTTTTCGACCGTCATCCTGCTGTCGGCCGTCCGCAGCGTCTGGATCAGTTTGCACGACTGGGACGGCTTCGGCCCGATGGTGTGGATCGGCTTCGGCAATTACGTCGAGCTCTACAACGATCCGCAATTCTACGTGTCGCTGAAGAACAATCTGATCTGGCTCGTCATGTTCATGGCCGCCCCGCCGATCGGGCTTGCCATCGCGCTGCTGGTCAACCAGAAAATCCGCGGCATGCGCTTCCTGAAGTCGCTGTTCTTCATTCCGCTGGTGCTCGCCTCGGTGACCGTCGGCGTCGTCTTCACCTGGGTCTATACGCCGGAGTTCGGCCTTCTCGCGCTGATCTTCCGGGCCTTCGGGGCGGTCGCGCCGGCGGTTCTGTCCGACGAGCATTTCGTCACCTTCGCCATTGTCATCGCCGCTCTCTGGCCGCAGGTCACCTTCTGCATGGTGCTCTATCTCGCCGGTCTCAACAATTTGAGCGAAGAGCTGATCGGCGCCGGCCGCGTGGACGGGGCGAGGGGCTGGAACATGCTGCGCCACATCGTGCTGCCGCAGCTGACCCAGGTCACTTTCATCGCCATTGCCGTCACCGTCGTCGGCGCCCTGCGCTCCTTCGACATGGTGTCGGTGATGACCTCAGGCGGGCCGTTCGGCTCGTCCTCGGTGCTTGCCTACCAGATGTACGAGCAGTCGATCTTTTCCTACCGCTTCGGCTACGGCGCGGCGATCGCCTCCGTGCTCTTCGTGATCATGGCCGTCTTCATCGCCTGGTATCTCAGTCACATCATCCGCAGCGAAGAGAGGGGAGGCTGATGTATCCTCGTCCCATTCCGGAGGCCGCCGTCTGGCAGCGCCGCCTCTATGTGCTTGCCGTCGTCATCGTGCTGCTGCTCTGGCTCTGCCCGCTGTTTGCAATCATCCTCACCTCGTTCCGCTCGACCGAGGATGTCATGGGCGGCAATCTGTGGGGATGGCCGACCGGCATCGGTGTCATCGATAATTACACCGCCGTCTTCACCCAGACGCCGATGGCGCGCTACTTCATCAACAGCCTGATCATCACCATTCCCTCGGTGATCGGCGTGCTGGCGCTCTCGACGCTCGCCGGCTACGTGCTATCGCGCTACCGCTTTCCCGGCAATATGTTGATCTTCGCGCTGTTCGTCGGCGGCAATTTCCTGCCGCATCAGATCATGATGATCCCGGTGCGCGACCTGATGGTCCGCCTCGACCTGATCGACACCACGGCGGCGCTGATCATCTTCCATGTCGCCTTCCAGACCGGGTTCGCGACGCTGTTCATGCGCAATTTCATCGCCGCCCTGCCGGACGAACTCTTTCAGGCGGCCCGCGCCGAAGGGGCGTCGCCCTTCCAGACGCTCATCCATGTGGCGATCCCGCTGGTGCGGCCGGCACTGGCGGCGCTTGCCATCCTGATCTTCACCTTCATCTGGAACGACTATTTCTGGGCGGTGGTGCTGACCGTCAGCGACAGCGTCAAGCCGGTCACCGCAGGCCTTGCCAATCTGCGCGGCGAATGGGTCTCGGCCTGGAACCTGATTTCCGCGGGCACCATCGTCGTCGCCGTGCCGCCGGTGGTGATGTTCTTCCTAATGCAGCGCCACTTCATCGCCGGCCTGACCATGGGGGCGGTGAAGGGATGAGCGTGCGTTTTCCATTTCAACAAGAGAGGGCCAGGACATGACCAGTCTCGAACTCCGTGAGATCAACAAGAATTACGGCAGCTATCATGCGTTGCGCGGCATCGATCTTTCCGTGGCGCAAGGCGAGTTCATCGTCATGGTCGGGCCGTCGGGCTGCGGCAAGTCCACGCTTTTGAAATCGATCGCCGGCCTGGAGGAGATTTCCTCCGGCCAGATCCTGATCAATGGCCGCGACGTCAGCAAGCAGGAACCGGGTGATCGCGGCATCGCCATGGTCTTCCAGTCCTATGCGCTCTATCCGCATATGACGGTGGCGGAGAATATGGGCTTCGGCCTGCGCATGGCCAAGCGCCCGAAGGCCGAGATCGACGTGGCCGTTGCACGCGCCGCCAAGATCTTGAGGATTACCGATCAGCTCGACAAGCGCCCGAAGCAGCTTTCTGGTGGCCAGCGGCAGCGTGTGGCGATCGGCCGGGCGATCACCCGCTCGCCCGAGGTCTTCCTGTTCGACGAGCCGCTGTCGAACCTCGATGCGGCGCTCCGCACCCAGATGCGCGTCGAATTGAGCAGCCTGCATGCCGAACTCGGCGCCACCATGGTCTACGTCACCCACGACCAGGTGGAGGCGATGACCATGGCAAGCCGCATCGTCGTGCTGAACCAGGGGATCATCGAGCAGGTCGGCTCGCCGTTGGAGCTTTACCGCAACCCCGACAATCTTTTCGTCGCCGGCTTCCTCGGCGCGCCGCGCATGAATTTCCTCGGCGTCACCGTCGACGACGTGTCGGGCCGCAATATCACCGTTTCGGCACCCGGCCTCGTGCCGGTGACAGTGGAGCTGGCGCAGCCGTCGGCGCTTGGAAAAGGCGCCAGCCTGACGCTCGGCGTTCGTCCGGAGACGATATCGATCGTCACCGATGCCAGCCAGGGCGGGGCGATCGAAGGTGATGTCCGGCTGGTCGAGCATCTCGGCCGCGAAACCATTCTCTATGTCGACGCGGGCAATATGCGAACCATCGCCTCGGAGAGCGGCACCGGCCACATCACCGTGCAGCTCAGCTACGTCGCGCCCTTCGCCGCTGAGCAGAAGGTGGCGCTGAAGCTCGATGCCAGCGAGCTTTATCTCTTTTCATCCGAAGGCGGCCGCACGATCAGCGCCCGCAAGACCATTCTCGACAGATAAGGAAAGACCCACCGTGTCCGATAAGACCCTCTCCGTATGGAACCCCGTCAAGACCGACCGCTTCCTCGTCGGCGCCCCGCACTATCCCGAGCATGTCGATGAAAGCTATTGGGAACGCGACGCCGAGCGCATGGCCAAAGCCGGCTTCAATGTCGTCAGAATGGCAGAATTCGCCTGGCACATTCTCGAGCCGAAGCTCGGTGCTTTCGATTTCGATCTGTTCGACCGTGCCATATCACTGCTCGGGCGTTACGGCATCGATACGATCATGTGCACGCCGACGGCGACGCCGCCGCGCTGGCTGACCGCAGCCCACCCTGAAATTTTAAGGGTGGACGGCAAGGGCCGGCCGATGAGCCACGGCTCGCGCCAGCATTGCGACACGGCAAGCCCTGTTTTCCGCGAGCACAGCAAGCGCATCACCAAGGCGATGGCCGAGCACTACCGCGACAATCCGCATGTCGTGGGATGGCAGACCGACAACGAGCTGAACACCAGCATGCCGGAGAGCTTTTCCAAGACGACGCTAAGTGAATTCCAGGCCTTCCTCGCCGATAAATACGGCGAGATCGCCAAGCTCAACCGGGCCTGGGGCGGCGATTTCTGGGCGACGGCCTATGACGGCTTCGATCAGGTGGTGCTGCCGATCGAGTTCGGCCCGACCTTCCCGAGCCCCGGCCATCTGCAGGATTACCACCGCTTCCTCGCCTTCTCCACCGCGCGCTTCCAGCACGATCAGGTGGAAATCCTCAGAGCCGTCAAACCCTCCTGGTTCGTCTTCCACAATCTCGGGGGCTTGAGGGATATCGATTTCCGCGGGCAGTTCAGCAAGGATCTCGATTTCGTCGGCTACGACATCTATCCGATGCTCTATGACGAGTTCCAGCGGCTCGGCAACCACGCCAAGGTGCAGGCGCTGCACCTCGATATCTGCCGCGGCTTCTCCGGCAATTACATCGTTCCCGAGCAGCAATCGGGTTTCGGCAGCCAGCCGGGCTTCTGCACGCTGACGCCGGAGCCGGGCGAGTTGCGCCGCATGGCGCTCTCCTCGGTCGCCCACGGGGCTGACGGCTTGATGTTCTTCCGCTGGCGCCCGGCCCATTTCGGCGCCGAGATCTACTGGATGGGCATCATCGATCATGACGATATCGGCCGCCACCGCTATGAGGAGGCCAAGCGCTTCGCGACCGAGATGATCGCGCTGCAGCCGAAGATCCTCGGCACCTATGTGCGCATGGATGTCGGCATCGCCGGCTCCGATTTCGACAATCAGGAAGCCCACAAGACCTATCCGATCGGCCTGCCGAGCCCGCAGGACGACGCGATCCTGATGCATCAATATTGCTACGATCGCGGCATCGCCTGCGGTTTCATTCATCCCGAAGACGATCTTTCCAGGCTGAAACTTTTCTATGTCCCGCATTGGGTGATGTGGAAGGATGAATGGACGGCCAAGCTCGAAGCCTTCGCAGCCTCAGGCGGCACCGTCGTCATCGGCGCCCGCACCGGCACCCGCGACGAAGACAACCACGTCATCCGGCAAACCGCGCCGGGCACCGCGCTGTCTAAACTCACCGGCGTACGCGTCGAAGATTTCGGCCGTCTTACCGCCCCCGGCGCCAACGGCCTGTTCGACGTGATGGAGCGCTCCGGCGGTCTCGTCATCCCGCCGAACAAACCGGCCGAATCCCAGCGCCGCCAACGCCGCTTCAAGATCGGCAACCGCGAAATCACCGCCGGCCACTTCTATGAAAACCTCACCGTCGATAGCGACGTCGAAGTGATCGCCGCCTGGTCGAACCGCTATGCCGAGGGCTGGGCAATGGCGACCGCCCGCAAGGTCGGCAAGGGGCAGGTGGTCTATCTCGGCACCTATCTCACGCCTGAGTTGACCGAAGCGCTGACCGAACGCCTCTTCCCCCAGGCAGGCATCGAACCGCTGGTCGGCGGCCTGCCCGAAGGCGTGGAGGTGACGATGCGGATGAATGACGAGCGGCGGCTGCTGTTTGTGCAGAACTATACGGACCAGCCGGCGACGATCGGCGGCGTGCCGGCCGGGCGAGATCTGCTGGATGGGGGGAAGGCGGTGAAGGGGAGGCTGGAGCTTGAGGGGTATGGCTGTGCGATTGTGGAGTTGGAGGGGTGAGGCGAGGGCGCATAGAACGGTGATAATGGAGGGTGTGCCGTGTGGCCCCCTGATCCGACCCTGCGGGCCACCTTCTCCCCGCTGGGGAGAAGAGGGGAGAATCCCGCTTCGCCTGGACTCCATTGAATGGAGTGCCTCAGAAGAATCGGGTTCGTTGGACAATGTCGGCGCGCCTTGCTCCCTCTTCTCCCCAGCGGGGAGAAGGTGGCCCGCAGGGTCGGATGAGGGGGGCACACGGCACGCCGGCGCTTACATAAGTCCAACCAATATACGGCGACGCCGTGTTTTAGGCGGCCACCGCCTAACGTCTCAACCCCCGCGTCACCCCAACCGCAGTCACCGCCGAACCCAGCATGGTCACCGCACTCAACACAAACGGGCTCCACCAGCCGACATGATCGAACAACAGACCGCCGGCGAATGCCCCTGAAGTGATCGCAAACTGAATGAGGGCGACAAACCAGGCGCCGGCTTCCTCCAGATGGTGCGGGACTGTCCGGGTCATCCAGGTCGTCCATGCCGCCGGCACCGGCGTCGTCAGCAAGCCCCAGAAAAGCAGCAAGCCGGCCGTCGCGAAGGCGAAGGGGCCAAGGCCGACGAGCGCCAGGGCCACGGTCACCAGCACCGCCGGAAACCCGATGAGCACGTGGGCCATGTGAGAGCGCAGCATGGAGGGGATCAGCGAGGTTCCGGCGAGGCCGGCAAGGCCGATTCCGAGGAGCACCAGCGAGAGCGTGTTCACGCCGAGATGGGTGATGTCTTCGAGAAACGGCCTGAGATAGGTCGAGAGCGCGAATTGCCCCATGAAGAACAGGATCATCGCCGTCATGCCGAGGGCGAAAGTGCGGTTGCCCATCAGGCTGAAGGTCCTGCCGAGCGATCCGCTTTGGCCACCCGGCATCCGGGGCAGGGCGATGGCTTGCCAGATGAAGGCGATAATGCCGATCGGCACGACGATGAAGAAGGCGCCGCGCCATCCGACAAGGCTGCCGAGGAAGCTTCCAAGCGGTGCGGCGATCACTGCGGCGAGCGCGCTTCCGCCTTGCAGCATGGCCAGCGCCTTCGGCACGTCGGGACCGGAGGCGATGCGGGCGATGATCGCCGTCGCCAAGGACCAGTAGCCGCCGATCGACACGCCGATGAGCGCGCGGCCGACCATGAATATGAGGTAATTGGGGGCAAAGGTGACCGCCAGGCCCGACGCCAGGAGCACGACGGTGTAGCAGAGGATCACCAGTCGTCGGTCGAAACGCGCAAACAACACGTTGCTGAACAAGGCGGTGATGACGGCGAAGAAACCGGAGATCGAGATCGCCTGACCTGCCTGGCCGGCGGTGCTCGCCAGTTCGTCGGCGATCGGGGTCAGCAGGCTTACCGGCATGAATTCCGACGCGACGAGCACGAAGGAGGTCAGCATCATGCAGATGACCGCACTCCACGGCGTCGTCTTGGCTTCGATTTTCATGTCGTAATTGATGTCCATCGGGCTGTCCCTTCTAAGCGGGGTTGTTCATGGCGCCGGGCGACGGCTGCGCGTCGCCGTTCCGGCGACCAGGGTCGCGCCGACAAGCCATGCCAGCGTCGTCGATTTCGAAATCTCGGACGGCTAAGTTTCGGGGGGTGATCCGGAAACCGGACGTCACATTCGCAGAAGCGTCTTGATCGCCGAGCGCTCGTCCATTGCCTTGTAGCCTTGGGCGACATCGGCGAGCGGCACTTCGAGGTCGAAGACCCTTCCGGGGTTGATCTTGCGCGACAGGATGAGATCGATCAGGTGCGGCAGGAAGCGGCGAACCGGGGCAGGGCCGCCCAACAGGTTCTTCTGTGCGAAGAAAAGCATCTGTCCGTCGAGACTGACGCCATGGGGAACGCCGACATAGCCGATCGAACCGCCGGGGCGGCAGGCATTGATCGCCTGCATCATCGACTCCTCAGTGCCGACGCATTCCAGCACCGAGTCCGCGCCGACTCCGTCAGTCAATTCCTTGACCCTGGCGACACCCGCGTCGCCGCGCTCGGTGATGATGTCGGTCGCCCCATATTCGAGCGCCAGTTCCTGGCGCTGCTTGTGGCGGCTCATCGCAATGATGCGGCCGGCGCCAAGCTGTTTGGCCGCGAGCACGCCCATCAGGCCGACCGCGCCGTCGCCGACCACGACCGCCGTGCATCCCGGCGTGACCCGCGCGGCATCGGCCGCATACCAGCCAGTGCCAAGGACATCCGAAGCCGCGAGCAAGCTCGGGATCAGGTCGTCGGACGGCATGGTGTCGGTTGCGACCAGTGTGCCGTCGGCCATAGCGATCCGGGCATAGGGAGCCTGCGCGCCCGACATGAATTCGCGATGTTCGCATGACGACTGGAAGCCATAGCGGCAATGCGGGCAGGTGTTGTCGGACAGGCAGAACGAGCCGACCACGAACTGGCCGGGCCGGACGGTCCTGACCTCGCTGCCGACCTCGACGACCACGCCGCAATATTCGTGACCCATGTGCTGCGGGGCATTCACCGGTTGAAGGCCTCGATAGGGCCAGAGGTCGGAGCCGCAGACACAGGACGCCGACAGCTTGATGATCGCGTCGGTGGGTTTCTCGATTTTCGGTTCCGCGACTTCCTCGCAGCGGATATCGCCGGGGGCGCGAAGGACGGTGCCGAGCATGGTCATCTCCTGTCCGGGCGGAATGCCCGTCTCATTCTTTGGGAGATGGATAGCACCATTCGATAACTCCGATTAGCCGTTGCAATTTGCATGGACTTATCGAAATCGGCTATTAATGGCGTCGGATCGGAATGACTGGAGATATCGCCGTGGCCCGCGAGAATTTCAATGAACTGCTGCTCTTCCTGGCGGTGGCGGAGGAACGCAGCTTCACCAGGGCCGCGGCGAAACTGGGGGTCGCGCAATCGACGCTGAGCTACGCCGTGAAGGAACTCGAAGCGCGCATGGGGTTGCGGCTTCTCACCCGCACGACGCGGAGCGTGGCGACGACAGAGGCCGGCGAGCGTCTCCGGCAATCGCTTGCACCGCGCATTTCCGAAATCGAGGCGGATATCGCGGCATTGATGGCCTATCGCGACAAACCGGCCGGCACCGTCAAGATCACCCTTTCGAACCACGCGATGGAAAGCGTGGTCTGGCCGAAGCTCGCCCCCGTCCTTGGGGAATATCCGGATATCAAACTGGAACTCAGCGTCGACAACAGCTTCCGCAACATCGTCGAGGATGGCTTCGATGCGGGCGTGCGTCTTGGCGAGAGCCTGGAGAAGGACATGGTCGCGGTGCGGATCGGGCCGGACTGGCGGCTGGTGGCCATCGCTTCCCCTGACTATTTCAAGACAAGAGCGGTGCCGACGACACCGCAGGAGCTCATGCATCACAACTGCATCAACAGGCGTCTCGACCGGGTGGGCGGACTGTACGCCTGGGAATTCGAAAAGAACGACGAGGAGGTCCGGGTGAGGGTGGAGGGCCAGTTCACCTTCAACACCGATCGCGAAATGGTCGCCGCAGCCCTTCAAGGCTACGGCATCGCCTTCGTTCCGGAAAGCTATATCGAAACGCATATCGCGGAAGGGCGTCTCCAACTCTTCCTCGAAGACTGGACCCCCAAATTCGCCGGCTATTACCTCTACTACCCAAGCCGTCGGCAGAACCTCCCGGCCTTCTCCGTCATCGTCGATGCGCTTCGAGAGAGAAATCTCTAGCTCCGTCACACCCGCCCCGTCCTTCGAGGGCCCTGCGGGCACCTCAGGATGAGGTCGGAGAGAGGTTGCGGTACTCTCCAAGGCTCCTCGTGCTGAGGCGTGTAGCCCGAAAGGGCGGAGCCTCGAAGCACCCTCCAACGCTGCTTCTTGCATTCGCCGAACTGCAATCTCCGGCCAGGCTGGACGATCAAAAAACGACAACCTAAAAGAGATGAAGCCCAACCCACCTCTTGAAGGAGGAGAAAAAATGAAACGCATCGAGATGCAGCTCAGCGGCGGCTGCCAGTGCGGTGCCGTGCGCTACCACGCAACCGCGATGTTCGACAATTCGCATCTCTGCCATTGCCGCATGTGCCAGAAAGCCTCGGGAAACATCTTTGCCGCGCTCGTTGCTGCGCCCGATGATGTGCTCACCTGGACACGCGGCAAGCCGGGCATTTGGAAGAGCTCGGAGCTTGTCGAGCGCGGCTTCTGCGCCAATTGCGGCACGCCCTTGTTTTTCCACCACCTCGAAAACGGCCGCACCAACCTGATGATCGGTTCGCTCGACGACCCAAACCTCTTCCCGCCGCATGCCAATACCTGCACCGAGAACATGGTGGTATGGTTCGATACGATCACCGGCATCGAAAATACCGGCGCGACCGAAACCAACGGCGCCGACTGGGCTGCGGCGATCAAAGAGAGCAACAACCAGCACCCCGATCACGATACCAACTCATGGGCGATGAGGGGGCGTGAAGGCTGAGGCTATTGCGGCAGCCCTCGTGCTTCGAAGCTCTTGGGAAGTCCACGTTTTAAGCGATTATTCCGCTATCGTATTGCAGTATCATGTTGTCGAGCTAGGCATAAGCGGTGCCAAATTGGTGCCAAAGTGCATTGTTTCCGCTGCGTGTTCTCGTCTTCCAGCGTCTTCAGCCGCTTGGCTTAGGATACGTCCATGCCGCCGAATTTTGCCATCCATTTATAGATGCTGGCATCACTGACGCCCTGCTTGCGGCAAAGCTCCGAGACCGGCGTGCCGTTCGCAGGCTCACTGTGCTCCTTCAGAACGGCGATGATCTGTTCGTCTGTGAACGATTGCGCTTCATTCCCTGGTCCTCTCAATGGGCCAGAGCTGACCTCAAAATGGATTATTCCAATGGGGCAAGGTCACGCCCAGCGGGCTTTCTGGGATGATAGAGTGGACATTCCCCTAGTTGCCCCAGCCGATTTGGAATCGATCAAATCGAACCTCGCTCAATGGCTGGTTGGAGGCGTTCAGCCTCACCGAACGAAGAACGAGATGAAGCTCGGGGGAATAGTATTGTTCGAAAATAATCGGAGGCAATTCCGTCAGTTCCAGACGGCTGTTGATGGCCCAGACTTTGTAGGAACAAGATGCAATAGTTTCCTCTCCCAAGCCGTCGAACCTCATGAAGGTCGTGCCCGAAACGGATTTTTTGCCATTGATGAAAAGCGTGGTGTCTGATTGCCAGTTCTTCTTCTGGGGTAGATCGTCTAACGCAATCGCATTCGCGTATTTCAGCTCATGCGTCCCGCTGGCACTCACTCTCTTTTCGACGAGCAAGGGGTGCAGATATACAGCCGAGACTGGCTGCAGCGAACCGTCGCGCTCCACCAGCCGTTGTTCGGTTAGACCCGGGCCGTTCGGCTTGTAGAATACGGAATAGAAAGGCGCCTCTCTGGTCATCAGCACGCCCTGTTTGGTCTCATTGGCGGTTAAGCAATTGCCAAAGGCTGGTACCGCCAATGTTATTCCAACCAGTAGCGACAAATTTCTTAGCAAGATGGACATCCTAGATTCCCCTCATCCAAGTCCGCTACCACCGTGCTTGGGTGAAATTGGGGAGATCTAGTCTAGTCGTCGGCCCGGGGCTCGCCCACAGCCTGACCGAACTTGGCCTGATCGACGCGTATCGGATCTGCCTGCATCCGGTCGTGGTGGGGCAGGGGAAGTCCTATTTCGCGGGGCCTCGCCCTCCGCGTCAGTCGAAAATCCATTCACCATACCAAGACACCCGCGATAAACCCTAATCTCACAACCCCACGCCCAACCCTCCCAAACACCGGCATTTCCGCACTCGTCGCCCGCCCATTTCAACCTTCCTTAAGCGACCGCTGATTAGCGTGCCCTCTGAAATCGAGGGCCTCTTCCATGTTTACCGTTCTGACGTGCGTTACCGACCAGCATGATCTCACGCTGGTCGGGCTTGCGGGTCTGATCTGCTTTCTCGCCAGCCATTGCGCGCTCGTTCTGCTGCATCGGGCGACCTTATCCGATGGCGCGGTTCGGTGGGTGTGGCTAGCGACAGCGGGGGCGGCGGGTGGTTTCGGCATCTGGGCCACGCATTTCATCGCCATGCTGGCCTACGACCCCGGCGTCGTCGTCGGTTATCATGCCGGATTGACGCTGATCTCGCTCTTGGTCGCGATCGTGGCGACCACGGCGGCAGTTGCCGCCAAGATCGCCTATGACAGATGGGTGGCGAACGTCCTGGCGGGCGTGCTCTTCGGCGTCGGTATCTGGTCTATGCATTTCGCCGGCATGTTGGCGATCGAATTCCCCGGTGAAATCTCGTGGGATACGGGCTTCGTGACGGCCTCAGTCGTTCTCGGCGTGGCGTTTTCGGTCGCGGCCTTTCGATTTGCCGGCCGGAGCGGCCGGTCGACTTTGGGTAAGCTGGCGCCGACAGTTCTCCTGACACTTGGTGTCGTTGCCCTGCATTTCACCGCAATGGCGGGGATCACGGTCATTCCCGGGATCACTGCGCTCAATCCCGCCATGCTTCTTTCGCCGGCGCTGATGGCGGTGACGATCGCAGCCGTCACCATTTCGCTGCTGGCGGCGGGTTTTGCGGCCGCGATCTTCGCCGTGCGCTCGCAGGCCAAGACGGCCGGGGCGGAGCGCAACTTCAAGCTCCTGGTGCAGGGAGTGACCGACTACGCGATCTACATGCTCGATCCGGATGGCAAGGTCAGCAACTGGAATGCCGGCGCCCAGCGTGCCAAGGGCTATAGCGCCGACGAGATCGTCGGCAAGGATTTCTCGCTGTTCTATTCTGAGGAAGATCGCCGCAAAGGCCTGCCGCAGCGGGCGCTTCGAACCGCCCGCAGTGAAGGCAAGTTCGAAGCCCAGGGATGGCGTTACCGCAAGGACGGCTCCTCCTTCTGGGCTCATGTCGTCATCGACCCGATCTATGACGAGGCCGGCGAACTGATCGGCTATGCCAAGATCACCAAGGATAACAGCAAGCAGAAGGACGATGCCGACCGGATCGAGGAGGTCACCCGCAATCTCGACGTCGCGCTCGAAAATATCGGGCAGGGCATCTGCATGTTCGACAGGGACGAGCGCCTGCTGCTTTGCAACAAACGCTATCTGGAAATCTTCCGGTTCCCCGAGGGATCGGTGCGTCCCGGCATGATCTACCGTGAGATCGTCGACATCGGCTATGCCGCCAATACGGAGGATCCCGGCGAGGCGGCCGCGCGGGCCGAGGCGCATTATACCAGGAACATGGCGCTGATCAGATCAGGCGCCGGCAGCGCGGTTCACAAATATCCGAGCGGCATATCCATCCAGCAGAATGTCAACATGCTGCCCAATGGCGGCTGGGTCGTCACCTTCGAAGACATCACCGATCGCCTGAAATCCGAGGAGCAGGTTGCCTTCCTTGCCAAGCATGACGGCCTGACGGGCCTGCCGAACCGGCTACAGTTCGGCGAGAGCGTCTCCGAGGAAATGATGATCGCCGACCGGGTGAGGGGCAATGTCGCCGTCATCGGCATCGATCTCGACAAGTTCAAGGAGATCAACGACCAGCACGGGCACGGCACCGGCGACAAGGTGCTTGTCGAGCTGGCGCGGCGTCTCGATGAAGCGCGGCAGGAGGGCGAGTTCATCGCCCGGTTCGGCGGAGACGAGTTCGCCGCGACCAAGCGCTTCGATGAGCTGAGCGCGCTCCACGATTTCATCGCACGGCTGGAAGGCGCGCTCACCGAGACGGTCACGATCGACGGCTTCGAGATCAAGACGGGCGCCAGCCTCGGCGTGGCGGTTTATCCGAGCGATGCGGCCGGAGTCGACGGCCTTCTCGCCAATGCCGACCTTGCCATGTACCGCGCCAAACAATCCTTGCTGCAGAAGGTCTGCTTCTACGAGGCCGCCATGGACGAGCATGCGCGCCGCCGCCGTTCGCTCGCCAAGGACCTCTGGGCCTCGATCGACCGCAGCCAGCTGCATCTGCACTATCAGGTGCAAAAATCGGTGCGGACGGGCGAGATCACCGGCTACGAAGTTCTGCTGCGCTGGCGCCATCATGAACGCGGCAACATCCCGCCCATGGATTTCATCGGCCTTGCCGAGGAATGCGGCGCGATCCTCCCGATCGGCGAATGGGTTCTCAGGGAAGCCTGCCGCGAGGCGGCGAGCTGGAACAACAACCACAAGATCGCCGTCAACCTTTCGCCGATTCAGCTCGGCCATGCCGATATGGCCGCCGTCATATCGGAGATCCTTGCGGAAACCGGCCTGAACCCGCGGCGTCTCGAAATCGAGATCACCGAAAGCTCGATCATCGTCGACAAGGATAAGGCCTTGCGGACGATGCGGCAGATCAAGGCGCTCGGCGTGTCGATCGCCATCGACGACTTCGGCACCGGCTATTCCTCACTGGAAACGCTGCGCTCCTTCCCGTTCGACAAGATCAAACTCGACAAGAGCTTCATGGCCGAGGTCGAAACCAGCCCGCAATCAAAGGCGATCGTCCGCGCCATCCTGGCCCTTGGCCGCAGCCTTGAGGTGCCGGTGCTGGCGGAGGGCGTGGAAACCCAGGCGCAACTCGACACGCTCTTGGAAGAACAATGCGACGAGGCGCAGGGTTATCTGCTTGGCAAGCCGCAGGCGATGGGCGAGCCGGCGGTTGAGAAGGCCGCTTGACCGAAGGGTTCTATAAAAGGCGGAGGTGCCGATGGATAGGCAAGAAGGCTACAGGCTGTTGCAGCGCTTGAGTGAGCTGGAAAGGCATCGAAAGCCGTTCGAACCGGTGCTGCGATATCGGCCGGCCTCTGTCGAGCGCCCCGACTATAACGGTCTCTCGGAACCTGAGATAAAGGTCTTCGAAAGCGCAATGGAGATCTTGTTGTCCGCGCTAGGTACGGCCGCGAACCATCTTAAGTTCGATGGTTGGCAGCAGACGCGAAGCCCGGACCTTGCCGATAGGATCGAGTTCACCAGGGCGGTTCATCGTTTCAATGCTGGCTTCTACGAGCACGAAATTCCAGGTTACGACCGGGAATCCCGGATGCGACGTCTTAAACGGATACGCTCCGTTTACGGAGCATGGGCGGAACCTATGAACGCACTGCCCCCGCGTCTCGAATACAAGATATTTGTCCATCCAAGCAGCAACGAGGTGCTCATTCAGACCGTCGCCGGAAGCGAGGTCGCAATTTTCTTGGGACGAAAATTCGTGCCGGCAGCACTCATCGGACTTCAATGTGAGTTCATCAAGAACCGTTTCACGAGCCCAGACGATAAACAGTCAAGCAGTTACACTGCCAAAAGCGGTGGAAGGAAAATCTCGGGCTCGCTCACGCGACACACCAGGGATACGTCCGATGACTATCAGTTTGAGGCAAGGGTCGGTGACGATTTACCGTCCAGCTTTGACAGCATGAGAGAGCAATTCTTTCACGTGTTTGCCGAGATGCGAACTCTCGGCCGGTCTCTCTAAGCGATTTCAGATAATCTTGGCGCCATGTGAGATCTTGGTCGGCGGCTGCCTTGGCGCCCAATGTGCATGCCATTTTAACCTGATGAAAGATAGATTGCGGTCGCGCATTGCACATCGGGCTGAGGTCGGGTTCGCGGCCTCGGCTATGGTCCTAGGCTACGCAGCCGCTCCTGACCGCCAGCGTGCTGCGGCGATCGTCTCGGCCGATCTCTCCAGCTAAAAAAGAAGGATTTACGGAGGGCGCCGCCTCTGCGTTGACCCGTCAATCCGGCCATGGCTAAGGTAACGGGCTCCGCAGCAGGATTAGTAGTTCAGGTAAATTGAAGATTTTCCGAACTCTGTCATCCCTCGACCTGCCGCGCCCCTCCGTGCGGTATCGCTGATTAAAGCGGCATCAGGTAATACAAAATGACCCGTCCTGGCGGGGCATTTCCTTATGGACTCCCGTACCGCAGGAAGGCTTCACGCGACCTAACCATAGGAATCACTGGTGCGAGTAGCGACCCTTGTCCAGCGCTCACCGCGCTCGGGGAGCGGGGCAGCCCCCTGCAAGTTTGAACGTCCTTGACATCGTCCGGCCATTGACGGTGAGCCTCACGTCGACTCCGCCGTGCTGTGAGAACCTCCAATGTAATGTCCATGGAGAAACTCCTTGTTACTCGTCCATGGAAACTCGATCACAGATCAGGCGACAGCGGGCAATGTGGGGGCAGACCATCGGTTACGTAGAGCACGGCGAACATCTATCCAAAAGGCCTGTTAACGGTCACAAACAGAGCAAGATCAATGAACGCTTACCTTGGAATGCATAACGACTCCCACCTATGATCCAATCAGCCAATTGCGGATTGCTTTATTATCACAAATATCTATCGCCAGATTCAAAAGGGACTTCTCCGGCTTTTTAAGGCGTGAATATGATTATCTATGCGACCAAAAATGACGCCGATTTAATCCGAACCTGGATCAACGACGAGCCACATATCGCGTGGATCGTCAAAAATTCAGAACAGGACCGCATCTGCCAGTGGAAGGCAGTCGATTCCATTGAGGTGCTGGAAGAGCAGATATACGCGCTGTGGCATGTCAAAAGCGGGGCGCTCAACATTCCGTCTGTTGACCGCAATATTCCTGATGAGATCGTCGCCGATCCATTCGCCGGTTGGTTCCAGACGATGCAGCACAGTGGCCAAACGTCGCCATGGTTTGGTGGCAATTTGCCGGGACCTTATACATTCAGCTTCGCTGAGGCTGGTCAGGAAGCACCAGGAAGTCTCGCCAGATCGGAATTCAACTGGCTTGAAGATCGTTACAAGTCCATTGGAAAGCCTGCACACCCTGATGCCAAGCGTTGGTGGAAAAAATTGCGCCGCTTTCTCGACAAGTCCTCAGTACAAGTGCCATGGACGATTAGCACAAACCGGAAGCGGGTAATTATGGCCCACGTCTTTCCTGAAGCTAAGCTTCAAATCGAAACCGGGCGGCATCGCGACTTGAATCCCCGCTGAGGACGGCGATCAGACAATTAGCGCTCCGTTCGATACATATTTGCCGCGTCTTCTACCCCAGACATTTCATCCAAAGTTTATTTTCTAGGTGAGACCGGCACAACGCTTACGCTCTAACGCAGTTTCGGCAGAAGCGGCTTAGGAAGAAAGGAGTGGACGATGAAAGCGATCACGGTTTCTGGCTTCATTATGCTAGTCTCAGCACCTGGTGCATATGCCGCAACCTTGACCGGGGAGCAGTTGAAAGGCGAGTTGGAGGCCACCCAATCCACTGGAAGTCAAAGACGCAATCGGGCATCACAACTTATAAACCAGACGGAACGATTGAAGCGACTGCCGACGGGACAAGGCCACTTACAAGGGCACATGGAGCATCAAAGGCAACAAGATGTGCGAGAAGTTCGATAAGGAAAAATGCGCGACGATCAATTCGCTTTGGGGGAAGAAATACTCCAAGGGGACGGAACGCTTACGGTGGAATAGCTGCTGTTTTGATTTTCGTAGCCAGGCGGCACGTAAACCGCCTGGCTTCTCGCGCAAGCCCGAGGCCGAAACTCGCGAAGGCGCGAAAAACCGGTTCAGGGAATCGCGAGGTTTTCAGGTGGCGATCGCCGCGCAGCAGGTTCAGCCAGGCCCGCCAGTTTTTCCGCGCCTATGGCCGCGATATGACAATCGTCGTAGCGGAAGTCTCCGTCGAGCAAGGCGGCTTGAGGCGCCACCCCGCCTGTGCGCCGAACGGTGCGTCAGGTCGCTGCCCGTTACCCTAATCCGACCGGAATCGAGGCCGGTGGCTCGACTCCGATCGGTGTCGGCAGGTGGATGAGGGGCATCCCTGCCGATCTCTCAGAGCACGTTCGCGCCCCGAATTTGCTCAAAAAAAGAGAGCATTCCGTTACTCAAACAAAGACGGAAATGCTCTCATAGTCTGGCGCGCAACATAACCGATTAGCTGCGCACCTCACGCAACCCACTGGTGGCTATTCGTCTGACGTCGCCGGCGCGGCGTTTTCCAGCGAGGTGCGGATTTGATCGATCTTACCGTTCGCATCGCCCACGCCCAGAATGGTCTTCGCTTCAGCCAGGACCGCCGGGCTCACCTGACCGGATTTCGTTGCGGAAGCCAATGCATCCTCCAGCGCCGCGTCCCCAAGCAGAGGATCGGTGGCTGTGGGCTCGATTCCGTTGTCGATTTCATACTGGGCATAAGCCACGGCATAGGCCGAGATGGCCGTCATGCGTGGGTCCGAGGTATGCATCAACGCCCTGTAATTCCGCTTCAAGGAGTTCAGGCCCGCAAGCTGCGCCGAAAGGTTTTTCTCTTTTGTGACCCTGTCTGTTCTTGCCGACTTGGACTTGCCTTCCGCTTCCGAAGATTTGCCTTTCAAGCCTGTCGATTTGGAGCCGCTATTGGCTGAACCTCTGCCCTGGTTGTCGCTGCCGTGGCTGCCGCTGCTTCCATGACCGCCGCCATTGCCGCCGCCGTTACCGCCGCCGTTGCCACCACCATTGCCGCCGTCCTTCGCTAGCGCGGCCATATCAATACCGGCAATCGTGACCGGGCCTGCGGCAAGAGCCAGCGAGAGCACAGCCAGAGACGCTAAGGTTGCTATCCGCATCGTTTTCCTCCGGATCAGATCAATAGGCGCCGTGCAGTTTCACGACGTAAGCAGTTGTGAAAGATTAAACCGCGATCGCATTCTGCACATCGGACTGAGGTCTGGTCCCGGCCCACGGCTATGGTCTTAGAGGAAACGCCGGCTTAGCTGACTTGGTGAGGGTGGAAAGGTGTGCCGGCCCGATGAAACAGCCGAGACGCAGCGGCTTGTAAGCCCCCAAGTTTGGCTGGAAAACCAGCCCCACTTTCCGTCTTCCTTGGCCTTGGCCGAGGACCCACGCCACGGTGCGGTGGATGCTCGGCTCAAGGCCGAGCACGACGGAGGGAGGGCGGGCACAAACATCTATTCACGGCGCAGAGTCGGTTCTAACCGCCGACGTGCCGGCGGCCATCATCGCGGCCAATCTGGTGGAGTCGATGCGGGAGGGGCGAGCTGGAACAGGGTGTGTGCTACACCATGTGAGCGGAGGATTGGGCGCGTGGACGCCAGCCGTGCTCCCTCATTCCTGTGCTTGTCACAGGAATCCCGTGCGCCCAAGTCCTTGGGCGTGAAAGACTTTTTCCGCGCGATTTGGTTCGTTCACGGCGCGGACGCGCCGTGGCTGGATTTCTGTGACGAGCACCGGAATAGGGGTGGAGACATGAATGCCTTGAAGCACGGACGCCCAAAATTACGCCAACCGCAAATCAAGAAGCGGGTGCAGCTTCTTGAGGTTCGGGAGGGATTTGGCTTGCCAGGGATATTGATGCGTGCCTTTGACGATGAGCAGCAGGTCGCCCATCTTTCTGGCCTCGATGGTCAACTTGGCCAGGAGATTTATGCCGGAGGAATTGAGAAACTCGAGACCGGTCAGGTTGAACGTCACCTGTTTGTGCCCGTCGTGGAGCAGGCCGGAGATCAATGAATAGATCGGTGCATAGGCGTCCGGTCCGGCCAGCCGGAAGACGCCGTCGAAATAGACTTCGTTCTGTTCCGCCCATACACGGAAGTTTTCGTCGCTGATTTCCATTCTTCGCTCACGGATTGGAGGAGGGCGGCATTGCCACGGCTGCAGTCGTCGTCAGGATAATACGCTCATCATTATTCTCTTCGAATGCCCATGCCATTTTTGCGTCGTAATCGCTCAAAAGGGTCAGCAAGCCCAAGCCGGAACCGCTTGCAGACGATATGGCGTTGGTTTCGATTTGCTCAAGAAGAAGTTCCCCAGGATCCTTCGATTGCAGGCGGCGCAGCAGTTGCTGAAAGCGTGAGGCTGTCGCGCCGTCGATGGTGTTCTTTACCCGTATCAAAAAGCTCCCCTCGGATATGCCGGCTTCAATGAGGATCTCACCCGGCTGTCGAAACTTGACGGCGTTTTCGATCAGCTCGTTGCTGAGATAGCCGATGTCATGATGCGCCTGCATGTAGTCCTTTCTTGAACGTGAAAAGGGCAGGGCCATGACCTCAGCGATGAAGTCGGCCGTCATGCCCGAGTGCTTCCATCCAAGCTGAAGCGGTCCATCGGTCAAGGTGAGGCGCGTGCCCGAATCCAGGCTTATGTCAGTCAGAGATTCGATGCCGTATACCGTTGGCGCCATGACTCACCTATGCCGTACTGCGAGAAGCGTGATGTCGTCGTAGATTTTCTGCGATCCGATAAAGAGCATGAGTGTCGCCACAATTTCGGAAACGACTTTCTCAGCGCTCAAATTCCTGAGGCGAACGGCTTCGCAGCACAGCCGGTCCATGCCGAACAATTCTCCGGCGTCGTTTTCGGCTTCCGTGACGCCATCGGTATGCAAGAGTATGAGATCCCCCTTTTCGAACGCGATTTCACGGGTTTTGATGAAGGCGGAGATATCCGCTTCCAGCCCGATCGGTATGCCCAGATCCATGGTGTCTATGCGTTCGACCTCCCCGTTTGCCCTGACGACGATAACTTCCTCGTGTTGCCCCGACAGGATCATCTCTTTTCCGTCGTAGTCAAGAAACGCCAAAGTGAGGTGCTTATCGATTTTCGTCCTGACGATATTTTTGAACAGGGCGCTGTTCAGATTTGTCAAGAATTCGACGGCATCGGTGTTTCCGGCTTCCTGCAGGGCGCGGGCGACAGACTGAACCATCAGCATCAACACGCCGCTTTCCAGCCCGTGTCCGGTGACGTCGCCGATGCCGATCTTCAACCGGTTTCCGTTCTTCAAGACGTCGTAATAATCGCCGCCGACCTCTTCCGCAGGTCTCATATAGGCGGCGATCTCGAGTGCCTGAAAGTCCTCGAGCTCCTGATGCAGCGGAAGCACCATCAGCTGGATTCTCTCGGCGACGGCGAGCTCCGTTCCAAGACGTCTGTTTTCTCGCTGCAGTTGTGCGTTCAGCGTCGAAATCTCTTCCTTTGCATCTTCGATTTGAGCGGTCCGCTCTTCGACGAGCTGCTCGAGATTTTCGGTGTGATAGCTGATTTCTTCGGCCATGCGATTGAAGGCTTCACCGGCCTCACCGACTTCGTCCTTGCTCGATATGGCGACCCTGACCGAATAATCCTTCGTCTGGATTCGCTTGGCAGCACCTGCCAGGGCGCTGATTCCGCTGGTTATTCGTTTCGATGCCGCAAAGACCGCGATCGTCACGATCAGCAGGGACATCAGGATCGCCAGAATTTGGTAGAGCACGATCCGGTTCGTCGCCTCGGAAATCTTGGCCTGGGCCGCATAGAGCGAGGCGTCGATTTCACGCTCGGGCACAACCACCCCAAGCAGCATTGCCTCTTGGCGAACCGGGCCGCTGACCCAGAGATTGGTCGCAGGCAGTTTCTTCACGATGGCGATATACGGGACCTCGCTGCCGTCCTGCTGTAACAGCAAGTGTTGGATGCCCTGTTCGCGGTCGAGGGCCAGTTTGGCGATTGCAGGCTGGGAGCTTCCCTTCAGCGAGCGCTCCAGGCCGGTCACGCCGGTTCCGCTCGCACCGCTTGCGGAGCGCAGGCCGAGGGTTTTTTCGCCCGTGCTGTTAATCGCGACGACATTGCCGTCGGACATGGCGAGAAACCCGAAGCCCGATTGGGCGACTTTGACATTTTCAACCGTTTGCGCCAGCTGATCGAGCGTGATGTCGGCGCCGGCTGTCCCGGCGACATCCTGCCTGTCGGCTGTCCATAGGGGATGAAAGAAACTGACGATCAGCTTGCCGGTAATGGCGTCGGTATAGGGCGCTGTCTGGGTGATGTCATCCGCGACAGGCCGCGTCTTCATATCCTTGGCCCAGCCCTGCCAGGATTCGTAAAGTCCGGGGAAAAAGAAGTCCCAGAAATTGGCCTCGTTATGGCCGGGATAAAGGCGATCGAAAGTCTGGGCCTGGTCGGTATAGGGCGCCGTTCTGAAGATCGGCCGTTCTTTCGAGCCGATGTAATACATCTGCAGCTTCGAAGCACCGTGCTGCAGCAGGCTCGGCGCAACAAGATCCAGAACCGCGCTCGTGCGGATATCGCTCTCGACGTCCTGCCTTGGCTGCCGGTCCTGTCCGAGCAGGTAACCCCAGACGCTCACGACCGAGACCGAGCCCGGAGCGTTCTGAGACCACTTCCCCTGCGGATCATAGGAAAGGCTGACGCTGCCCGGAGATGTGCGGGAGATGGCCGCGCCGACGTCGGAATTGCGCGCGGGATCGTCGATCTGCGCCTGCAGCACGCCGGCGAGCGTACTGACGTCGCTATGAACCTGCCGCAGCAGCAAACTCACCTGTGACGCTGTCGAATCCGCGTAGGTGCGGATGTACTCCTGGCTTGCCGCTTCGAGACCCTGGCCGACCTCGAGCGTTGCGTCGCGCGACAGCCTCTGAACGTTCCAGAGCGCCAGCCCGCCGCTGACCAGCAGGTCGAAGAGGACAGCTCCGCCTACGACCAGGATGAACTTTGCCCGAAAGCCTATTCCTGCCGGTCTTTTCAGTGATCTGCCTCCCATCACAGTGGCTTTCGTCCGGAAGCCGCCCAGATCGGCCAGCCGGCATAACCCTTGGGGTGAAGGGCGGCAAAAACGTGATCCCTGAACCCTTGCCGGAACCTGCGGATAAAGTCCACCGAGTCGCCGCGCCGGACCGCCATCTCACCAGCATAGACATTCTCCCAGGCTACGATGATGTCGGCGAAGTCCTGAGGATCCCCGTCGAGGTTCGTCACCATGAAGCAATCGACCTTGATGGCATCGAATCCCGCATCGGCGAGAAGATGCCGGCTTTTCGGCCCCATCTCGACATCCATGTCGAAGTGCCTGAACAGTTTGGCGACTTCCTCGTAAGTCCATTTGATCGTTTCCGCATGCGGCTCGCCCAGGCAATGCGAATTTTTTTCGTTGGTGATGTAGACACGGCCGCCGGGTTTGCAGATGCGGTAAAGCTCCCGCAACAGCATCTCGGGACGGTTGAAAATCTGCAGCGAATGCCGGCAGGTCACAAAGTCGAACTGGTTGTCCCGAAGCAGCATTTGAGAGGCGTCGCCATAGGTATACTCGATCCCCTGCAGATCGAAGTCGGCAGCGACCCTGCGGGCATAGTCGAGGCTGCGCATGGAATGATCGAGCGCCACAAGCCGTTCCGGTTTGAATTCCCGTTGAACCAAGGCGGCGAAATCACCAATTCCGCAACAGATGTCCGCCATGACAAGGCCGTTGCGCAGGCCGTGGCGCGGCAGCAGCTCGCGTTCGTGCCTCCATGTCATTTTCGTCTGGGTCCGCAGGATGGGGATGAAGCTCTCATCCTCGACAAAGGTCTGGCCCGGATAAAACGCCGAATCGTAGACTTCAACCGACAGGTTTGGCTGTGATGTCGCCAACGTCTGGAACAATGAGGTCGACCAGGCCACCACGCTCGACGTAATGATGACGATCTTCCGTTCCGGCCTTGTCCGGCAGTGTGCCGTCAAAATATCGGAGAGGGCTGTAAACGCCGTCATGTTGATGTGCGTCAAACGTTTGACGTTCAGGTAAACGACGCCGCTGTATTGTTCCAAAGTTTGCCGCACCAGCTTAAGAGCATCGGCAATCTCGTTTGCACTTTCGGGCCGCATCTTGCCGGACAGCAGCAGCTCCTGATTTGTCGGATCAAAATGGACGGTGAACGGGCGGGCAAGCAGGTTCATTGGAAATCCTCGGCCGAGGGGAAATCCGCGATGATCTGCATCCCGTGGGTGCCGTCCTGCTCAATTCGGATAGCGGCACGGAATATGGTGGCCAGATCTTTGAGCAAAATCGTCCCGTCGGACTTCAGGTCAGGCCCGGCGCCCGGGAGAGGCTGGCGTCCAGTTGACCTCATGCCGGTGCTCTCGCGGTCCTCGCGGGCAAAGGCAATTCTCAGCCGGTTGGACGTCGCGCCGCGATAGAGACTGAAACTTATCCTTCCCGGCTCACGCGTCGAGCGGAAGGCAAGTTCAATGAGTTCGTTGGCCGCGACGGAAAGAAAATTCGAATATCGAGCCGGGTCGCTGTGACCTTGGCCGAGAATGTCGGAGAGATATTCGGTAATCCTGTCGCAAAACTGCCACTGAGATTTGAACGTCGCAACATTCAGTTCCAGCGATACCATCGGCGCCAATGCATGGTCATCGAAGCCAGATGCTTGCTCTTCCAAAACAGCCTCCATCAGTTTGTCTGGCGCGTCAGATGCCCTCAAAAAAGCACGGCGAAAAATCTCTGGCTTGCTATACCAGCGCGTGGCTCACAGGTGTTTCAGCCCGGTTGATGAATTCGCCGATCGCCTCGACCGGAAGCGGCCTGCTCACCAGATAGCCCTGAAGCCTGTCGCAGCCCACACTGTGCAGCCATTCCGCCTGAGCCGGCGTCTCGACCCCTTCGGCCGTCACCTGCATGTCGAGGCCATGTGCGAGGTTGACGATGCAGCGGACGATCGTCTGGCTTTTCGGATCGCTTTCCAGATCGGTGATGAAGTATTTGTCGATTTTGATCGTGTCGAAAGGGAATGTCTTGAGATAGCTGAGTGAAGAATATTCGGTCCCGAAATCATCCAGCGAGATCCGTATCCCCAGTACGTTGAGCGTATTCAGCGTGTCGATGTTGTTGACGGTGCGCTCGAGCAGCACGCTTTCGGTGATCTCAAGCTCCAGACGCTCGGGCGGAAGTCCGACAAGGTCCAGCGTCTGCGATATGCGATCCGTGAGGCCGCTCGTCAGGAATTCTGCCGCCGAGACATTGACGGCCACGATGTAATTCTCAGGCCACTTCATCGCTTCGCGGCATGCCTGCTCCAAAACCCATGCGCCGATGTCAGGCATCATTCCATCGGCCTCGGCCATCGGAATGAATGCCGCCGGTGGAATTTTTCCAAGCAGCGGGTGGTGCCATCTCAGCAACGCTTCGAACCCGACAATGCAGCCGCCTTCGGCAAGGGGTTGATATTCGACGAAGAATTGCTGTTGGTCCAAAGCCATGCGCAGGCTGCGGCGCAGCAATTCGCGTTGCTCCAGCAATTCCAGCATTGCGGCATCGAAGGCTTTTGCCCGGCCGCGCCCCTCTTGCTTGGCGGCATAAAGCGCAAGATCGGATGCCTTCATCAACTGCTCCGGATTGGTTCCATCTGGAGGAGCTGTGGATATGCCGATGCTGGTGCCGACAAAGACCGCGATGCCATCGATCGTGAAAGGCTTTTTGAATGCGGCAACCAAAGCTTCCGCCAACCGGTGCGCTTTGGCCGGATGTCCCGAGCCCCTGGAAATGACCGTGAATTCGTCGCCGGCCAGTCGGTAGGCTCTGTCATCGCTGGTCAGGCAGTCTTGAATACGCCTTGCGGCAAATTGAAGAAGCTTGTCACCGGCTGGATGCCCAAGCGTGTCGTTAACGGGCTTGAAATCGTCGAGGTCGAGCTGCATCAGAGACAGGGTCTCGTCCGAGCCTGCGGTCTCCTGCAGCAGCGCAGCAAGGTCGTCGCTGAACTGGCGTCGGTTCGGCAGTCCCGTCAGCGGATCGTGGGTCGCCAGATGCAAAAGGGTCGCGCGCTCATCGTCGACAAGCTCCTCGGAGCGAACCACGGCAAACAGCTCTCCGATCCGATAGATCGTCAGCCCGTGCGCGCCCGGCCTGCCCAGATCGCCCGATATTCGCAACGGCTGGGCGCTGTCATCCAAGGAGCGGAAAGCGAGCGTAATCGCTGATTTGTCCAGCTGTGGAAAATGCTCCCAAAGTGACGCGGCCGGTTTGACGGAAGCAGGCAGTTCATTGCCCAGCAAATTCTCGACGGGATTGAAGTCGCGGTCAAAGAACAAAAGCCGGTCGATCGAAGTCGAAGCTTCTGGCTGTGTTTGTCCGAGGGCCGAGCTGGCCGCACGAATTTTCCGCATCTTCGGGCCTCTCTCAGTCGAATGTCCTAACCAGATATCGTAGCAAATCAACTGTCGCACAACTTGTGCACGTCAAGATTTACATTAGGCACCCCTGATTAACAATCCCAAACCTCTGCCGACACGCTTACGATTTGGGGCACACTGCACTGATCCAACAGGGGATTTGCACGATGAGGACGCGGAGTAACGGGATTTAGGCAGCGGCGGCCCAGAGTTCACGCACCAGCTGCCGCAGCGCCAGGGCCTCAGCCCATCGATCGGACGAGTCGTTGCCGTCTCTGCCGGTGATCGCATAGGGTTTGGGACCCAGCTCGCATGTAAAGATCAGTTCAGCGTCCTCGGCGGAGCGGGATCGCCAGTGGCGAAAACCATACTCCCACCACTCGATGAAGAGATCGACCCAGGGCCGGTGGTGCGGAAAGGAGATCTCGATCTGCACCTGTTCAGGCGAGGCAACCCGACCGTGAAATGCCTGGGTGTTCCCTAGGATGCGTCGGATCAGAGCGTGGTTTTCCTCATCGACCGGAAAGGCGAATTCGCGGCCGACGAGGAAATGCGACAGGTCGGCCAGCAGCGGGAGGTCGGGACGCTGATCGAGCAGATCCAGCGTAAAGAACAGGTCCGCGGTCATCCTGTCGCGATGCGTTTCAATGAACACGGGGATGCCGGCATCTTCCGCGAGCCGCATCCAGCCGTCGAGAAGCGGCAGGCAGGCATCGATGCGGCGCGGGCGGATATCGGGTTGCAGGTTGAGGTGGCTGACCGGAAACTCCGCGGCCAGTTCCAGCGGCAGACGCAGATCGTCGACACAGCGAGGGAAGCAGCCCCCTTCGATCTTCAAGCCGCTGCCCCGGATGGCCTCGTTGAGGGCAACGACATCGCCCCGGTTGGTGTAATGCGCGCTGATGCCGTCGAAGCCCGCCTCTGAGATCATCGCGATGTTCTCGTCGAGTGTGCGCTCGAACCCATCCGTGTGCCGCCGCTCCATGGCCCAGAGCGATTGGAAGATCAGCAGCTTCTGTGTCATGCGGCCCGCGCGCTCTTCAGAAGCATTTTGAGGTTTACGCCCGGGTCTGCCAGTTCTGCGGGGCTGGGGCTGAGGCCCGCGGCAATCAGCATCTCGGCGAGCTTGATGTCTCTGGCCAGGCCATTGCCGGTGCTGAGGCCCGCGGATGCCGCGAGGCGTCCGTTGTCGAGATAAAACTCCAGTTCGCCCTCCGCGGCCGAACGCAGGACGATCTGATGGGCGGGCTGCGGCAGTCCCGCCACCTGGAGGCCGAGATCATACTGGTCTGACCAGAACCAGGGGAGGGCGCCGAAGGTCTCGGCGGCACCGGCCATATTTCGCGCCGCGGTCTCCGCCTGCGTCCTGGCGTTGCGCCAGCTTTCATAGCGGATATATCCGCCGCCCGGCTGGGCCACCGCCGCGCAATCGCCTGAAGCGAAGACGTTCGGTGCGCTGGTGCGAAGATCGGCGTCCGTCAGAATGCCGTTGCCGGTGGCCAGTCCCGCTGCTTCCGCCAAAGCGATGTCAGGCACCACTCCGATGGCGCTGACGACGAGATCAGCATGCACCAGACTGCCATCGGTCAGGGTGACGCCGTCGTCGCTGATCGCCGCCACGCCTCGATCGAGGTGAAAGCGCACGCCTTCCGCAACATGTCTGGCGTGCAGCGTTTCGGCAAAGCGGGCGGGGACGGCACGGCCCAAAGGTCTCAGCGCGGCTTCGATCACGCTGACCGAAACGTCCTTTCCGCGCAGGACCGCTGCGAGTTCCATCCCGATCAGGCCGGCGCCGATGATCGCCACGCTCCGGCCCGGCGCAACACGGGAGAAGATCGCTTCGGCATCGGCGTGGGTGCGGAAATCGAGTGCGCCCGCTGCACCGGGACATGTGAGCCGTCTCGGCCGCGCGCCGGTGGCCAGAAGCAGCTTTTCATAGTGGAGCACCCGGCCGTCGCTCAAGCGCACCGCTCCTGCGCCAGCATCCAGCTCGGCGGCCGACAAGCCCTTGAGATAGGTGATGCCGGCCGCATCCAGCGCTTCTGCAGCGCAGATCAGCTTCATCTGCACCGCATCGCCGACGGTCTTCGACAAAGGCGGCCGTTCATAGGGCAGGTGGGGCTCGGCGCCGACCAGCGTGACGGGCCCCGAATAGCCTGCTCCACGCAGGGCAAAGGCTGCCCGGGTGCCGGATTCGCCGGCGCCGATGATGACCATACCGTCCATGTTTTCTCCGTGAAAAAAGCGGCCGGCGCTCGTGACGACATAAAAACCAAGGCCTAAAGCGCTGCGCATGTCCGGGCGACATGCATCAAGCCAGAGCGACGCGAACCTCTCCGTCGATGACCTCTGCCGGATAGGTTTTCAGATTTTCGCAGGCCGGAAGCCTGATGGCCTCGCCAGTGCGATAGTCGAAGGCGCCGGAATGTTTTGGACATTCCACCTCGAAATCCATCACCAATCCGTCGGCGAGATGGATCGCCTCGTGGGTGCAGAGCCCGGCGGTGCAGTAGACGCTATCATCCGGGCCACGGTAGATCGCGTAGGTGCGCCCGCCATGGTCGAAGCGGATGGCGCCTTCCTGTTCGATGTCGTCGAGTTTGCCAGCTGAAACCCAGGTCATTCGGCCGCCCCCCCGACTTCCAGGCGGGCCTTGCTGGCCGCGAGTTTTTCCTTGCGCCTGCGGTAGCGCTCCTGCATCTGCGCTTCGCCTTCGGGCGAGCCGTCGTGCCAGGTGCCGAACCATTTATCGAGCGGGATCAGTGCGTCGCCGTAGTTCACCTCGAAATATTTGTGGTGGAGGTAATGCGCATAGGCGTGGCTATCGACCAGTTTCTCCTTACCGATCTCGACCTTGTCGAAGCCGACATGGCCGGGAATGGCCCCGAAACCCGCATAGTGCAGCTGGTAGAGCATGAGGATCGGGTTGGAGGGCAGGAACAGATGGTAGAAGGCGGTCCCAAAATAAAGCAAGTGCTCGATCGGATGCATCGACAGCGACGACCAGGGTGAGGGGTTCACCGAATTGTGGTGGACCGAGTGCACCCATTTGTAGAGCAAGGGCGTGTGAATCAGCCGGTGTATACAGAAAAAATGGAACTCATGAATAATCGGCACCACGAGCGCGACAAGCGCCAGCGTCCATGGATTTTCCGCAAAGCTCAGCCACGGCGCGTAGCCATTGGCATAGGCCCAGAGCATGCCGACCTCGACGGCGGTCCAGATCGTCACACCCCACAGGAAGGTGCGCAGCATGTTGTCGAGGTTCTGGCGTTCGAACCAGAAGGCGTTGCTCTTGTGGTCGGCCGGGAACTTGCCATTGTACTTGAAGCGGTTTTCCTGCCGTTTCAGCACGTAGAGATGCAGTTCGAAGGCGCCGTAGAACAGGAAGACCGCGACGGCGTTCACCGCATAGAGCCAGGCGATCCAGCCAAGGCTGAGCGTGCGCATTGTTTCCACCGGCGGAATGACCCAGGCCCAATAAGCGACGGCGGAGGCGGCAAAAATCGCATTCCAGGGAAAGAAGTAATGCGGAAGCCATTTCAGGACCGCCATCAGCCGCGGCGGAAACGCAAACAGCGGGGCGGTTTCGGCAGGCTGGTTCGGCGCCCAGTCGCCACGCTTGTTGCGCTTGCCGAATTTCAGATCATCCATTGGCATCTCCTTACGGCGGGCCGGATGTTTCCGCGTCCGCCCGCATCTCTCTGCTGACTGGAAATTAGCAGGGACGCCGGTAAATGCCGAAGCCTTCCTTGATCTGATTAGATCAAAGCCCTTCCTTGGTGATGGTAATAAAACGGATTGGTGCCTGGTCCGGTTTGATATCGGTCAGGCCAACCCGGCGCAGGATCAGATCGAGCGATCGTCTGGCCTGCGCCTCGGGCGCCTGGTCGAGTACCACATCCATGATGCCGTCCTGCAAGGCGCTGCGCGTATAATCGGTGAGTTCGTGGCCGACGAAGAAGATGCCGCGTTCGCGCGCCTGCCGCCGCAGCACACTGATCAGCGCCGAATTGCCACCGCCGGCATTGTAGAGGCCGGCAAGGTCCGGATACATCCGCAAGGCCGAAGACAGGAGTTCGGCGCCGAGATGCTCGTCGTCGAGACCGAACCCCAGCTGCTGGAAGCTGGTGGAGCCGGGATGCTCGAGAAAATAATCCGAAAAACCGCGGATGCGATCGCGGTGCACCTGATAGATCGGATGGCAGATCGCAAAGACCGGACCAGTCCGGCGTGCCATTCGGCTGATGAAGAGCGCTGCCGTCCGGCCGGCGGCATAATTGTCGATGCCGACGAATTCGCCTGTCCGTTCCGAGGCGCGAGTGACGACGTGGACCACCGGCAAGCCTTGGGCGCTGACCGTCTCGACGGCCGCGCCGATCACCGGATTGCTGGGCACCGCCAGGATCAGGCCGGCGCGCCGCAGGCCGGCCGACAAGATGCGGCGCGCGATTTCTTCCGGCTTCATCTCTTCGGTAAAGCTGCGATGCACGATCACCAGCGGGTCGAGGGTGGCCGCGATCCTCTCGAATGCTGCGGAGAGCCGCTGATAGAAGGTCGTTTCAGGACGGACCATCAACACCTCTATGCGCAGCAGGCCGCGATGCGTGTCCGGGAGCTTGCGGGGATAATCCAGTGCGCGCGCGGCAATGATCACCTTCTCGACCAGTTCCGGGCGAACGCCGCCGCGTCCGTTCAGGACCCGCTCGACCGTGGCCGTCCCGACGCCGGCATGGCGGGCGATATCCCGATAATTCGGCTTGTTCACTTTTCAGGTCCCTGGAATGGCCAACGCGATCGGATCGATCCTATGGGCAATCCGTCCCTCTTCATACACCGGAGCCTCGGAACGTACAGAGGCTGGTCGGTGCAGGGTTTGAGCGACACTTGTATCGCGGGTGCAGTCGATCTATGATTTCTTCCACTTCAGCATGAGATTGCAGGCAGTATTTCACCGTTAAACCGGACGCGGGGGACTTTGTCCTCCGGCCGGCCGAAGGAGCTGGGCAATGAAAATTCTCATGGTTCTCACATCGCATGATCAGCTGGGAAATACCGGCAAGAAGACCGGATTCTGGCTCGAGGAACTCGCCGCCCCTTATTTCGTCTTCCGTGACGCCGGGGCCGAGGTCACGCTCGCATCGCCCAAAGGCGGCCAGCCTCCGCTCGATCCGAAGAGCAACGAGCCGGCGTTTCAGACCGAAGACACGCGCCGGTTCGAACGCGACCCGGCGGCAACGACCGCGCTCGCCAACACGCTAAAACTGTCTGACATCGACCAGGCCGATTACGACAGCGTGTTCTTTCCCGGCGGCCATGGCCCGCTCTGGGATCTGACGAACGACCGCAACGCCCACACGTTGATAGAGGAGACGCTTGCTGCGGGAAAACCGCTGGCGCTCGTCTGTCACGCGCCGGGGATACTGACCAAGGTCAAGGCTCCGGACGGCGGGCCGATCGCAAAGGGTCGGACGGTGACCGGATTTACCAATTCCGAGGAGGCCGCAGTGCAGCTCGTCGAGGTCGTGCCCTACCTGCTCGAGGACGTGCTGAAAGAGCAGGGGGCGAAGTTTTCGACGACGGCAGACTGGGCGGTGCATGTCGTCCAGGACGATCAACTGATTACCGGGCAGAATCCGGCCTCGTCGAAGCAGGCCGCACGCCTGCTGCTGCATGCGCTGAGCTGATATAGCCGGGGGTCGAGATGTTCACCAAACGGCGGCTGGCTTGGGCAACGCCCCTTCACCTTCCGCAGTTCGAAGGCATGCCGAGCTGACGGCTGCGCAGCCTTACGCGATTTTTCTTGAAGAAAAGATCGATCCCGTGTCGGATCGGCGAAGGCTTGTCCGTCCTTAGCGCGTTCATTCTGTCCACTACAAGGATCACCACCATGCCGAACACCATACGCCTGCACCGCGTTTTCGCGACCAGCCCGGAAAAGGTCTATCGCGCCTTTATCGAGGCGGACGCGCTTGCCAAGTGGCTGCCGCCGAATGGCTTTCTGTGCACCGTTCATCATATGGAGCCGGTCGTCGGCGGCACGTTCAGAATGTCGTTCCGCAACTTCACCACCGGCAACAGCCATGCCTTCGGCGGCGAATTCCGCGAACTCGTCCCGGGCGAACGCGTCCGCTACACCGACAAGTTCGACGATCCGAACCTGCCGGGCGAAATGGAAGTTACCGTGACGCTGAAAAAGGTCTCGGTCGGTACCGAGGTTGATATCACCCAGGCAGGCGTGCCCGACCTCATCCCGCCGGAGGCTTGTTATCTCGGCTGGCAGGAGTCGCTGAAAAACCTCGCCAGGGTGATCGAGCCCGATATCCAGGAATAGCGCGATTGCGCCGGGGCTACCGGGACTGCATTACGAAACGGGAGCAAGCTCCCGGCATCGTCGATAGAATAGGATGCCACGTCGCCCCTCCGCTTTCGCCCCGGCTCCTATCCCCTCGGCCGGCCGCGAGTAGAAGGTAGGGCAGAGGCGTTGTCGGTCAATGACAGGCGGGGGTTGCGGCGTGTGCATGCCTGTACAACATTTGACAGGAAGCGCTCACCGGGTTCCTCATCTCTGTCCTTGGGTCAAAGGCCGAGAACAGAAATGAGGGAAAGATGGGCTTCCACACAACTGTTGGCGGTGATATCGCCACCAGGTAAGCTGGCGGCACGCGCCGCTCAATTGCTCCCGTCGTTCGGCCGCGCCTTGGCGCTGTCGTTGCTGCTGTCCGAGGCAGTTTTGCCGTCGGGCTGCTGACCGAAATATGTGCCGCCGAGGTGGCCGCCGGCGCTGGTGTTTTTGACCTGCTGTTCGGCGCGTTTCTGTAGTTCACGGACGTTGGTCTTGCTCATCTTCGGCTCCCTGTTCGAGGTTGCGACCTCGGGACAACCGTTGGGGAACGACACTGTTCCATATTTTCTGCGGGAACACTTGGCGCCTTTCCCGGTTTTTCCTCCTCAACCAAGGAGAAACGACGATGGGCATGACGACCCCCAAAGATGGTGCTCCCGGCACCACAGATCAGTCTCCCCGATGGGAAGGCCCGAAGGGAAACACCCCGCGCGGCTATCTCAAAGCCAAAGACGATCCGGACCGCGATCGCGACGCGAAGGGCGAAAACAACCGCGATCCCGAGACCAAGGATCTCGGCGATGCGCTGAAGCAGAAGGGCGAATGAGATGGCCAACCCCGAGAAAGACGCGGCCGGCCAGTTCGCCAAATCCCGCGCCGACAGGAAGAGCACCGGCGTTGCCAGCGCCAAGCCGACCGTCATCACCGGCTCCGAAGATGCAACAGTGCACAAGAACCCGCCCGGCAAGAAGAAGCCGCAGAAGGATTGGGACATCAACTACGATCCCTCCGATATGAATGAGGGGCGGATGCGGTAGGCGAAGAATTCCCCTTTAAGTCTGCAGGCAAGCCGACCCCGGCTTTCGGCTTGTTGGGGGCGGCGATGCTCCTGCGGGTGGGCGTGAGGATGAGCTCTTAAAAATAAGCCGCGTGGTCAATATCGGCGAGCAGGTCCGGCTGGGTGGGCTGCCAGTTGAGGAGCGCGCGGGTGTGCTCGCTCGACGTTGGCACGTCGAAGCCCGCGAACATCGCGAACCAGCCGAAATGCGCAGCCGCTTCCTCGCGCGACTTCGAGACCACCGGAACATTGAGCCGCCGCCCGATCACCTCGGCGATCTTCCGGAACGGCACGCCCTCCTCGGCGACCGCGAGGAAGGGGCCGCCCACGGCGCCGCGCTCCAGCGCCAGCCGATAGAGGCGGGCGGCGTCGAGCCTGTGCACCGCCGGCCATCGGTTCTGGCCTTCGCCGATATAGGCCGAAACGCCCGTCCGCCGGGCGAAATCGATCAGGATCGGCACGAAACCGTGATCGCCGTGGCCATGCACCGAAGGCGGAAGCCGGACAGTCGAGGCGCGCACGCCGCGTGCCGCAAGTGATACCGCGGTGATTTCCGAGGCGCGGGGATAGGTCTCTGTGGTGGGCATGGGCGGATCTTTTTCGGTGCCGACGCGGCCGGGCGCATGGCCGAGGCCTGCGGTGACCAGCAGGAGACGGCTGGAGCCTTGGAGAGCTTCGCCGAGCGCCTCGATGGCGCGCCGGTCGAGGGCGCAGTTTTCGGCGAATTTCGAGAAATCATGGTTGAAGCCCGTATGGATGACGCCATCGGCCTCGGCGGCGCCGCGCTTCAGGCTCTCTACATCCTCGAGCGTGCCGCGATGGACCGCAGCGCCGGCGGCCGCCAATTCCTCAGCTCCTTTTTCCGAGCGGGTGAGGCCAAGCACCTGGTGTCCGCCGGCGATCAATTCACTAACGACGGCCGAGCCAACCCAGCCGGTGGCTCCGGTTACGAATACGCGCATGTCAGCGTCTCCTGTTTTGCTGGAGACAGATATCGACCACGCTGCTATCATGGTAAAGTAGTGATATTATCATGGTATAATGCATAACAGGATGAGCGAATTCGTCACCTCCGAAAACCGGCTGGGCGCCTATCTGAAGGACCGCCGCGCCAAGCTCGATCCGGCCGCGCTCGGCTTTGCCGGCGAGCGTCGCCGCACGCCGGGGCTACGCCGCGAGGAGGTAGCAGGCCGCGCCAATATCAGCCCCACCTGGTACACCTGGCTGGAGCAGGGGCGCGGCGGCGCGCCGTCGGCCGACGTGCTCGACCGGATTTCGCGGGCGCTGATGCTCACCGATATCGAGCGCGAGCATCTTTTCCTTATCGGCCTCGGCCGCCCGCCCGAGGTGCGCTATTGCAGGCAAGACGGGGTGACGCCCAGGCTGCAGGGCGTGCTCGATGCACTGGACCCGAGCCCGGCGCTGATCCGCAACGCCATCTGGGACGTGATTGCCTGGAACCGGGCGGCAACCATGCTGCTGACCGACTACGGCGCACTGCCGCCGGAAGAACGCAACGTGCTGCGCTTCATCTTCCTCGAGCCGCGCGTGCGCGCAGCCCAGCACGACTGGGAAAGCGTCGCCCGCTTCGTCGTTGCAGCCTTCCGTGTGGACGCGGCCCGCGCGGGTGCTGCGGCCGAGGTCGAGCCCTTGGTCGACGAACTCTGCCGCAAGAGCCCGGAATTCCTGGCAATGTGGCGTGACAACGATGTCCGCACCCACGGCGAGGGCGCCAAACACATCAAGCACCCGGTGCTGGGGTTGCTCGCCTTCGAATACTCAGCATTTCAGGTGGATGGCCGCCCGGATCTCAGCATGGTGGTGTATAATCCTGCCACGGCGGAGGATGCGGAGAAAATCAGAGGGCTGGTGGGGTGAGGTATTAGTCGGGTTCTCAGTGCGGGACTTATGCGAGGCGCACCCGCCTCGTCCTTCGAGGCGCCAGCGTTCGGCTTCTGCGTCTCAGAATGACGCTATCCTTAGCGGAGACGATTCATCTCCACCGTCGTCTATGATTTTCCGCAGCGGATACTCTCTACATCCCAAAGTCGAAGACCGTCGAAATCTCCGTGTCTGGATATCTTGGACATGCTCTTCGCTGACCGGGTTTCAGCTGGCCAAGCGGCGACGTCGCCCCGTCCGTTCTTGCACCGGGCGACGTCTAGTCAACAGCGGCGGCCCTACTGCAGCGTGCGCGTCTGGATCTGCTCTACGGCTGGCTGAGAAGCGGAGGCGGGCACGGCGCCGCCTTCCAGGCCGGTCGCCACGACCGAGACGCGGAACCTGCCGTCAAGGCTGCGGTCGAAGATCGCGCCGACGACGATATCGGCGTCGTCCTGCACTTCGTCGCGAATGCGGCTTGCGGCTTCGTCGACTTCGAACAGGGTCATATCCGAACCGCCGGAGATCGAGATCAGCACGCCCCTGGCGCCCTTCATCGAGATATCGTCGAGAAGCGGATTGGCAATGGCCGCTTCCGCCGCCTTCATCGCGCGGCTTTCACCGGAGGCTTCGCCAGTGCCCATCATGGCGCGGCCCATGCCGCGCATGACCGATTTCACGTCGGCAAAATCGAGGTTGATCAGGCCTTCCTTGACGATCAGGTCGGTAATGCAGCCGACGCCGGCATAGAGCACGCGGTCAGCCGTCATGAAGGCATCGGCGAACGTGGTTTTTGCATCAGCAATGCGGAAGAGGTTCTGGTTGGGAATAACGATGACCGTATCGGCCGCCTGGCGAAGCGCCTCGATGCCGATTTCCGCCATCCGCATGCGGCGGTTGCCTTCGAAGGTAAAGGGCTTGGTGACGACGCCAACCGTCAGGATGCCGGCCGCACGTGCGGCGCGGGCGATGACGGGTGCTGCGCCCGTGCCCGTTCCGCCGCCCATGCCGGCGGTGACGAAGCACATGTGCGAGCCGGCCAGGTGATCCATGATCTCATCGATCGATTCCTCGGCCGCCGCGTGGCCGACCTCCGGCAGGGAACCGGCGCCCAGACCCTCGGTCACATTGGCGCCGAGCTGGATACGGCGCGTCGCCTTGGAGGTGGCGAGCACCTGAGCATCCGTGTTTGCGGCGACGAATTCGACGCCTGCCAGGTTTTCCGCGATCATATTGTTGATCGCATTGCCACCACCACCGCCGACGCCGATCACAGTAATGTGCGGCCGCAGTCCCGAAATGCCGCCCTTGGCGTCCGTCATCGCGCTCTCCTTTGATGCTTCGTTCACGCCACGCCCTCGTCGCGGATAGCGAATCGGCGCTTAGGATAGCCGCCCAACAAGGCGGAGGCGAGGCGAAAGACGTCTCAGCGGGAGAGATCAAGATCGGGACGGGGCTTGGTGCTGCTTTGAGGTAGGGCGCTGTGGCGGCCACTCCTTGAACTGGATGCGCGGACCGGTTTCGGCCCATGAATTGGAACCAGGATCGCACCCGTGCTGTTTAACTGGAAGGACGATCGGTCTTTTAGTTCACCTATGGAGGAGCGCGACATGCATACGACCCGATCGAAAGAACTGGCGGATGAATATCTGCGACTGGGCGGTAAACGGCTGGCCAAGATCGATGATAATATCGTCAAGATCCGCCACTGGGAGGATGACACGCCGGAGGCCGAGGCTTTCTGGCAGAAGAACATTGAGCCGCTGGATGAGCGGCGCCGCGTAGAGGTCGAAACGCACCTTCCCACGATCAACGACAGGTGATCGCAGCGATTTCCCGCGCGCCGGCTGTCCAGTCGGCGCCGTTGCGACAGGCGGATCGTGCATCCGTCCCTACGAGATCGCTAGGGAAACGCGTCAATGATGCTTTCATTCAAAATATAGAAGTGTTCGCCCATCTTGCTGACGCGAACGTCAGATATGTCGTCTGAACTGCGGACGCTGACAAAGCCGACCTCAGATTGTTCTGGAACAACGCCGATACGGCCAAGCCCGAAGGCTCCGCCGGCCAGGTCCCGAATTTCTACAAGACCGTACGGCGTATTCTCTATCGGTACGCGGGCGCTTCGATACTGCCGACCGATGAATTTCTGAAGCGTAAGCAGAGTGTCCGCTTCGCCACCCAGTCCGGCCCGATGCCTCTTTGCATGATTACCTCCGAACTTCCCGCGTCGACCGTTCCCCCAGTGTCAATGGAATACGCGCCCAAGGGATACCGAAAATTTGAGCCTTGCCGTTCACGGTGCAGGCGTGAGTCTTTGATAGGCTCTCTCCGCTATTTGAGCTCGGATCGCAACGACAGAAATGGTGGGCTATGGAAAGCGGTGATATCCCGATCAAGTCGGGTGGAGGGCAGATGCGCAGATATTTCCCGCTCTCGCTCCTTGGCCTTATAGTGACGGGGGCCGTCTTCGTGCTTCAGGCCATACCGTTCACAGGCATCTTTCTGATGTTCGTGCTCGCCATGGCCTGGTCGATCGTGCTCGTCAATGCCAGCATGATCGGCGTTGCCATCGAGGCGGTTGTTGGGCGCGTGTCACGCCTGTGGCTTTTGCTGCCGCTGATCTTTTACGGAGGATACTGGACGGCTGCGGCGCTCGATCATTTCGCCTTGCGTGATCTCGCCAGCCGCATGGATTCCGCCAATGCGCAGGTCGTGACCGGATTTGATCCCGCTCGCCATGCGCTGGTCTTTGCGAAAGGCGGGGCGTGGGATGGGGCGTGGCTGACCCAGAATTTCGCGCTGCCGGTTACTTACTCTGTCAGTCCAAACTTTCCAGAGGGATATCTGTCCAATCGGATGATCGACAGCGCGGTCTGCGCCGAAGTCCGCGGGACACGCGCGCTGCAGTCGGCCTTCATGCATGCACTTGATTTCCATGATGGGGAAGCACTCGACGACAGGCGCACGGAAAGTCGTTTCTGTAATTTATCCATGCCGGAAAAGCCAGAGCTGCCCATCGTCACCGTCAGTCAGGAGGAGACGAAGGATTTCGAGAAAAGCCTGCCGCTGAGACGGATCACGACGACGATCACCATGCCGGACGGTCGACGCTTCCAGCTTCTCGGAGGTACGGCTGCACCACTCAGCTGGATACCCATGCCGATCATTGGATGCTTTCTCAACTCCGGAGCGCCCAGCTGGGACTGCAGCGCGGAATTCACGCGAAACGGATTTACCCCGATCATCTCGAGCAACACCCCATACAAGGGCGATTCCTCGGTGCTCGCCCGGGCTCTCGGCCTCAAGCCCATGGCGGTCGACAATCGGGTTGGAAGCGATAGCGCTGTCGTCCTGGCGAAGATCGCCGCGACAGAAGAGGCGGCCCTGGCTCGCCAGATTGCCAATGTCGACGCCATGATCGCCGATCCGGCCGCTAAGGTCACCGAATGGCAGGTCGATGTCCTCGTCAATCGCACCGATGCGCTCACTTCCCGTGCCGACGCGATCATGACCGGCATCGAGCGGGCAGCCGCGATGACAGGGCGATCGCGTTCTTCGGCACGGGCGAGCGGCCGTATCCTCGCCCGCCTGGCGGCCGCCCTGCCGCCGCACAAATTCGTGGAACTCGGCCCCCGTCTTCTGTCGGTTTATGCCGCTGCCGACAACGACCACTGGCTTTGGGAGGCGGAGCCGCTCTTGCGCCGGCTCGGCGATCTCGGCCCCAGCGCTTTGCCCTACCTTGCCAATCCGCGCGCATCTCTGCCTTCGGTCAATGGAGCAGGCGTCGAAGGCCTGTGCCGGATTGGCTCATCAGGGCGTGCTGTTGCCGAACCTTTCCTGCTCGCGCTGTGGGCGAATCCCAATCTCGGCTACGACAGACTTAGCGATTTGTTCGCTGCAATGCGGCGCATGGGAATCTCGCCGCCGCCTCTGGTCGATGACAAGCGCAATCTCCTCCCCAGGCTTCAGGCCGACTGGGGCGATGTCTCGCCATCATCGCCGCCGCGGGTCTGCGCAACCCGCGCGGAGCTGGGCGCCCGGCAACAGGAAAAGAACGGTGGGGTCCGGCGCAATAATCTTTACTGACGAACTTTTCGAGAATTGGCGGCGCGCGTCTTCCTCAGAAAGCATACGGTTGAGCCAAGAGCGGACGCAAGATCGGATACACTATTGGGTAGTATTGCCCGCGGTCCATCGCTTTCTCTCAAGAAGATACATCGCTTGCATCGATGGAATACCAACCACCATCATCCGAGTGGTTTGATCGGCCGTGCCAAGCATACGGCCTAAAATTGCTTCATAATCTGAGATTTGCTTGCCAACGAAGTCGTCAAGTTGTTCGAAAGGCCGGTCGTCAGTGCAGAAGGCAAATGCTTTTTGCCATCCGTAGATTTTTTTTCCTATCGAGTCCAGCGTGCCGGTTCGAGACAGCTTCTGGTGGAGCGACTTCTTGGTTCGGAGCGCTTCTTTGATGGCCGATTTGGAATCTGAGAGCGATTTCGTAACACCTTCTTTAAGGCGCGTAATGGATGCAGCGCTGGGCACACAACGTTTGGGCTGAATTGTGCAACCAAGAAAATTGATAGCATTGCTGCACTCGCCTCTAGCTGCCTTGTCGCTGCCTTGAACAGGATTATAGAGGCCGAAGCCAAAAGACGTTAGCGCTGCCTCTGCATGCTTGATCGCTGAATCAAGAAGCGTCTCTGCGCTGGCAACCATAAGTATATCGTCAATATAGCGTACGGCAGTAACGCCCATATCATTTAACTTGTGGTCCATTTCATACAGAAAGACATTCCCAGCAAATGCGGAGAGAGAAGATCCCTGTGCAACTCCGATGCCGCCTTGAGGGAAAAGCTCAGCATATCCCTGTAGCTCGTCCTTGTTTGCCAGATGGATGGCCAATCCTTTCTCAAAAAGGTCAGCCAACGCATCATCTCTGGTTTCGGCCCTTACGAAGTCCACAACTCGCGCGGTTGGTATTTTCGTAAAGAAAGCCTTGATGTCAGATTGATAAAAATACTTCGCGCCCGCATCGATTCCTTCACGGATGAGCTTAATCGCTGGTGACACGCCTCCGTAGGGATAGATGAGACCTCCGACGCCAAACCGGGACTGGTTCACGTCGTTTATCTTTCCGAGCCGCACGTCGCGCTTCATTTCGTATCGGGTGTCTTGTTCTTTTAAGTCCAAGGCGACACGAGGCTGTAGAACCTGCAAAATTGCCCGTTGGACGACACGGTTCTTGAGGGTGGCGATTGCGATAGGACGCGGGTCTTTTCCCGCGGCTATTCGCTTCCGGGCGTCCTTCAGAACTCCTTTGACTGGATCAAATGTAAAGCGGTTCTCGCGGAGCTGCGTGATGATACGACGCAAGTGTCGTTGATGGGCATGCTCGAACTCTGATGCAGCCCCACGGATTTCATCGTTCTGAGACGATAGTGCACTCCGTTTCACGTGCCGCCATGCCGAAAAGATGTTGTGCTCTGACCTGACATCCTGAATCAGTGTTGCCATCTATTCTCCGCTCGGGTCCCCGTACATACCATCCCGACCGTTGACAGGCACCCATCCACTGCCCACGGCAGATCCGCGACGACAGACACCTAGGCAGCAAGTGCCACCTTGGCGTGGTCCCCTTGGCGCGCGATCCGCATGGACAGGTCCAGCTTCACGTCCGACGCCATGGCAACCATGGACGCTGCGGCAAATGCGAGGACGCACAAGCCGGTTACCAGACCCAGGCGGGCCGGTTTCGAGGCAAGTTCACACATTTCGTCACCTTCCACCTTAGCAGGTTTTTGGCAATGTCAAGCGCTTCCCACCCCGGCCACGCCCGCCGCTTAAATTGGCTATCTGCTGCTTGGGGACCATCCGAAGACGGCGTATTCGCAGCTTCAGGACCAACGGTCAGGTTCAGCCCATCCACTGCACACGGCAGATCCGCGACGACAGACACCTCGGCAGCAAGTGCCACCTTGGCGTGGTCCCCTTGGCGCGCGATCCGCATGGACAGGTCCAGCTTCACGTCCGACGCCATGGCAACCATGGATATGCCTGATATACTGGTGGTGTCTTTGCCGTTTTTCAAGGCCAAGTAGCAGCTATACACAGTATTCTTTCGAGACAAACTCTGTTGAGATATAGAAGCTTGGCGTCACGTCTGCAGGAGAAACGCTTACGCGTTTCAATATGTCACGATGACGTGGCCTGCCAGATTTTTGCATGGTGGTGTACAATCCGGCGACAGCGTGGCCCCGGCCAATATCAGGGAACTGGAACTGGTGGGAAGGGCGTTGGCGGTGCTTGAGGAGCGGCTTAGTTGAGAGGCCTCTTTCCGGCGAAAGAGCTGGCCGGCACCGTCACCGGCAGACACAACACACACCGCAATCCCGCTGCATCGTTCGCCTCCAGCACCAGCGACCCCCCGTAGAGCCCGGCAAGCTCGTTGACGATACTCAGGCCGAAGCCGTTGCCGGGGACGTTTTCGTCTTCTCGGACGCCGGGCTGCACGACGGCGGCGAGGCGATCAGGGGGGATGCCGGGGCCGTCGTCTTCGATCGTGATACGGGCGGTCGGGCCGTCGCGGCGGGCGCGGAGGGTGACGTGGGAGGTGGCCCATTTGAAGGCGTTGTCGATCAGGTTCCCGAGCATTTCCTCGACATCGCTTTCGTCGCAGGCGACCCACAGGCGTTCGCCGATATCGGTGTCGAAGGCGATGCCGCGCTCGGCGTAGATCTGACCGATCGCCCGATGCAGATCGGCGATCGATGCCGCCAGATCGGTGCTGGCAACATTGTTCGACGAGGCCATCACCCGGCGGGCGGCGGCGAGGTGGTGCTTGATCCTGTTGTCGATCCGGGCGGCCAGGCCCCGCAATGCGCCCTTGGGATCGTTTTGCTCGTCGAGCGCCAGCAGTAGGCTCGCCACCGGTGTCTTGAGGCCATGGGCGAGATTGGCGAACTGCATGCGTGTTGCCGCGAGCCTTTCTTCGCTGGCGGCCAGCAGCGCATTGGTTTTCAACGACAGTGGCGCAAGCTCGGCGCTTGCTTCCTCCGGCAGGCGGGCGCGTTCTCCCCGGTTGATGGCGTCGATATTGGCCGCCATCGATGTCAGCGGCTGCAAGCCAAAACGGATCTGCCAGAGGGTGCCCGCCATCAGCACGAGCCCCAGCAGCAGCATGCAGGGCACCAGCCAGAAAAGCGCGCGGAGCGCCGGGCCAACGAGGGCGATCATCGGCGCCGTCGTGGTGATTGTCAGCGTCACGCCGTCAATGCTGTGGACGGCCTGGCGAAGGTAGAGCGGCCCTCTTCCACGATCGCCGCCCGTGCCTGACGTCGGCATGCCCATCAGCATATGGCGCAGATCCTGCCGTGGCGGCGGCGCATCGATCGTACCGTTCATCAGGGAGCGGGATGTCAGGCGTTGTTCGCCATCATCGATCTGCCAATACCAGCCGGAGGAGGGGCGATCGAAGGGCGGTGCATCGAGCGGCGCGGAGAGAGCAATCCTTCCCGCCGCGTCGCGCGTCACGGCGCCGGCAAGGGCGCCGATCTGGGTGTCGAGACGCTGATCGACCTGCTCGCGCACCACCGTCTTCAGCGCCAGCCAGAGCACGATCGCGGCCACAACGAGCGCCAGCGTCACGAAGACGCCGGAGAACATCAGCAGCCGGCCGGCGATCGATCTCGGTTTGAGGGCGGGGGCTTTCATGATGCCGACGTCAGCATATAGCCGCGGCCGCGCACCGTCTCGATGCGATCACCCCCGAGCTTCTTGCGCAGCCGGGCGATGATCACTTCGATAGAATTGGAGTCGACCTCGGCATCGCCGTCATAGACGCGCTCGGTCAGCTCCCGGCGGTCGACGATCTTCTCCTTGCGCAGCATCAGGCAGGAGAGCACTCGCCACTCCAGCGCCGTCAACTTCAGCGGCAGGCCGTCGAGTTCGAAGGTGCCGAGCTGGGCATCGAAGACCAGCGCGCCGCAGGTCAGCCGCGCGGCGGCGTGGCCGGCTGCCCGGCGCACCAGGGCGCGCAGGCGCAACACCAGCTCTTCCACCTTGAAGGGCTTGGCGAGAAAATCATCGGCGCCGGCCTTGAAGCTTGCGACCTTGTCCGGCCAGCCGTCGCGCGCCGTCAGCACCAGAACCGGCAGGTTGCGGCTGCCATCGCGCCACTCCTTCAGCACGCTGACGCCATCGATCTTCGGCAGGCCGAGGTCAAGGATCGCGACATCGAAGAGTTCGGTCAGGCCTGCATGAAGAGCGTCCTCGCCGTTGCGAGCGATATCGACCACGAAGTTTTCCGATCGCAGCACGGCGGCGATCCGGCCGCTGAGGTCTTCGTCATCTTCGACGAGCAATACGCGCATGGGGCAGGGCTTTCCTCAAGGCTGGGCATCTCTGGGGACAGGCCAAAACTATCGGGCCGAGCTTAACTCAATCTGAACGGAGAGGTTCAGGCGGGCGAGGGGACGGGGCGGTTAGAGTGCGGCAACGACTGATGCAAGGAGCAGATATATGCCGAATGAAGACCAGGACAACGTGCATACCGAGGGCGCAGCCATGCCCATCCCGCCAGGACAGCGCCGGCGTCGGCTGGCGCTTCCCATCATCGCCGCCGCCGTGGCGCTGGTCATTGGGGCTGCCGGGGGCGCCGGTGCTGTCAAAATGATGCGTCCGACGCCGGAAATGGCGCCGCTGACGCCGGTGGCGATTTCGGCCATGCCCGCATCGAGCCTCGTGACGATCAAAGGCAAGGTCGCCGAGATCTACGGCAACAAGTTCGTGCTGCAAGACGACAGCGGCAAGGCGCTTATTGAAACCGGCCGAGCCGGTGAGGGCGGCACTCTCGTTAGCCGTGACGAAGCTGTCACCGTCCAGGGACGCTTCGACGACGGCTTCGTGCGTGCGAGCTACCTCGTTCGCCAGGACGGACGAACCGAAGCGCTGCGTCCGCCGAAAGGTCCGCCGCATAGACGATTTGAGGATTTCGATCACAGGCCTTGACAGGCCATGAACCATAGCCGCGCTGCGGTGTTTACAGACGTGCTTCTCAATTCCGGCAAAGGAACAATTCCCATGCAAAGATTTCTCCTATCAGGCCTTGCTCTTGCCGCACTCGCCGGCGCCGCCTTCGCTCAACAACCGCCCACCCCGCCGCCCGCCGCGACCCCACCCGCTGCGGTCGACCCGGCCTCGCCACCGCCACCGCCGCCAACGAACCCGTCTGCTTCCGCCGATGACGAGCGGATGATGGGCGAGCCGGATGCGCGGCCGGGAGATCGGCCCGATGATCGGTGGCATCGTTCTAGAGACGATATGGGTTTCCGTGACGACAGAGGCTTCCGTGGTTTCCGTGGTCATCGCCCGTCACCGCCGCCGCCCTCCAAGGCCGCACATTTCCGGATCGAGGATGGCGATACCAGGATCGATCTGAAATGCGCCGAGGACGAACCGATGAAGGCCTGTGCCGACCTCTTGCTCCAGGTGATGGATCGCCTGCAGGGCCAGAACTAGGCTTGAACATCCTGGGATAGCCGGGACGCCGCACGACATTGCAACCGTCCGCGTTCTCTCGCGGGCGGCTTTCAGATTGCGAAGGCCACCGTCGCCGACAGCCGCCATTCGTCTCCTCCGCAAGCATTGACGGCGGCCCGATTTGGCTTTAGCTGTGGCGCGATGAAAATCGCAATGGTTCTGGCATTGGTGATCGGGCGCATGGGCAGGATGGTGTAACCATCCGGCGAAAGCACCCATGCGCGGTAAGCAGGCTCCTGACGGGGCCTTTTTTTATGCCCTGAATCCGGGGCGGGCGCCTCGTCGGACTTTCCACACATCATCACACTGATCAAGGAACGGAACCATGAGATCCCGTCATTCCATCGACACCCCGCGCGCGCAGATGACCGGCGCTGAAATCGTTCTCCAGGCGCTGAGAGACAATGGCGTCAAGCATATATTCGGCTATCCCGGCGCTGCCGTACTGCCGATCTACGACGAGCTTTTCCAGCAGGAAGACATCAGACACATTCTGGTTCGCCATGAACAGGGAGCCGGCCATGCCGCCGAGGGTTACGCTCGGTCAACGGGCAAGGTCGGCGTTATGCTGGTGACCTCAGGACCCGGCGTCACCAACGCGATCACGCCCCTTCAGGACGCCTTGATGGATTCCGTGCCGCTCGTCTGCCTGTCCGGTCAGGTGCCGACGACGCTGATCGGGTCCGATGCGTTTCAGGAGTGCGATACCGTCGGCATGACCCGAGCCTGCACGAAACACAATCGGCTGGTCAACGACGTCAATGAGCTCGCGGCGGTCATCCACGAGGCCTTTCGCATCGCCGGATCAGGCCGGCCCGGACCCGTTCTGGTCGACATGCCCAAAGACGTGCTGTTTGCAAGCGGCAGTTATTCACTGCGTGAGGCTGTCGCCCCGAGACCGAGCTACCAGCCGGACAACAGCTGCGGCATCAGGGAGATCGAGGCTGCAATCGCTTTGATGACAGCGGCACGCAGGCCGGTTATCTGCGTGGGCGGCGGCGTCGTCAATTCCGGCCCCGAAGCGGCAAATCGGCTGCGCGAGCTGGTCGATCTCACCGGCTTTCCCGTTACGTCGACGCTGATGGGGCTCGGCGCCTATCCGGCTTCCGGCCCGAACTGGCTGAAGATGGCCGGGCTTCACGGCTCCGATGAGGCCAACATGGCAATGCAGGACTGCGACCTCATGCTGTGCATCGGGGCGCGCTTCGACGGCGGGCTGGCCGTCGGCGTCGATGGTTTTTCACCGCATTCCCGGAAGATTCAGATCGATATCGATGCTGCCTCGCTCAACAAGACCGTGCGCGCCGATATCGGTATCCAGGGCGATGCGGGCGGCGTGCTTGCCGAATTCCTTCGTCTCTGGCGAGCGCTGCCGCGGGCGCCGGACCGGGCGAGATTGGCCGACTGGTGGAGCATGATTGCGGGCTGGCGCGCACGGCGATCGTTTTCCTATGCGGTGCGCGAGGACGTCATCATGCCGCAATATGCCATCGAGCGGCTCTACGAACTGACGAAGGATCGGGATACCTACATCACGACGGAGGTCGGCCAGCATCAGATCTGGGCGGCGCAATATTACGGCTTCGAGCAGCCGAACCGCTGGATGACATCAGGCGGCCTGGGGACGATGGGATACGGGCTGCCTGCCGCCCTCGGCGTGCAGATCGCCAATCCCGGCAGCCTCGTCATCGACATGGCCGGTGACGCCTCCGTGCAGATGACGATGAAGGAAATGTCGGCCGCCGTGCAGCACAACGCGCCGATCAAGATCTTCATTCTCAACAGCGGCGATCAGGGAACGGTTCGGCAGCACGGAAATCCGGATTTCGTGAAACTGGCGGAAGCCTATGGCGGACACGGCATTCGCTGCGAGAGGCCCGCCGAACTCGATGATGCGATCCTGGAGATGATCGAGGTGAACATGCCTGTTCTGTTCGACTGCCGCGTCGCCGAACTCGCCGACCGCCTGCCGATGATCGGGCCGGGCCGGGCGCGCAACGAGATGCTGCTGTCCGGCGAGGTTGGCGCCGCGCTGTTTGCCGCGTCAGCTGATGGAGAGGGGCGCGTCGAAAGCGCGTCGCATCAAACTTGATTCATGCGACGCGCTTTAGCTCTTTGGTTGAATGGATGTCGTTCTCCCGGAACCGCTGCACACTTCCTGGCGACATGCATTAGCGGCTTTGGAGCATGGTTTGAAAATGTCAGTCGCAGCGGTGGATTCTGCGACTGGCGTCGAGTCATCAGGCCGCCGCCGATGTGGCCTTGTGCCGGCAGCATCATCGCGGCGCCAACCTGATCTCGCTCAATATCTCCACCGGCGGAAACCGGACACAATCGGCGGCATCGAAATTTACCGAGAACTGCATGCTGTTTTCGTTCGCCCATTTGATCGCGGCCGCTGATTTCGCCTCCGGCACTTTCGCTGCAATGGTGCAGTGAGGCGCCCAATTGCCGGGTCGATAGTGCCCATGACAGAAGGCAGGATCAATCTTTCGATGGAAAGCCGCGTGCAGTTGGAGAAGAGCGTCGTCTGGGATCGGGCGCGCCCAGAGAACGAGGAACTCGTTCTGAAAATAGCCGATGCCCGAAAAGGCTAAGGTGACGGTGGAGCGCGCGCGGAAAACACTTTCAAGCGCCTCGCCCAATCGATCTGCATCAAACGCCTGATAAACTGCGAGGGTCAGATGGGGAGGATAATTCAAGGTCCGCATCGAAGCCGTCTCTTCGAATGCCGCCGCTTCATCCCAGAGTTTGAAAACCGGCGATGCGGTCTCGTTCAGACATTTGAGGCTGATCCCGTAAGGCATTTGCGAGCGTTATCCAGTCCATCGCGCCTGGACTTTAGGCCGATATCGTTGCCGATGTCGAGCGCCCGGTCGGAGCTAACGGAGGCGGCCGGCATTGCTGGATATCGCGTGGGTTTTGTGTGTTTTCCGCCGCGGATTCGACTATCATGGGATGCTTGAACGATAGGATGCACGGCATGATCGATCATATCACCATGGCGGTCAGTGACCTTGAAAAGAGCAAGGTATTTTATGAACGCGCTTTCGACCCTCTGGGCTATCGTCGCACCTTCGGGAAGGAAGGCGTTTTCTGGGCTTTCGATGTCGGTGGCAGCCTCTTCGAAATCCAGCACACTGACGACAAGCCGCCTCTGACCCGTTTGCACGTTGCCTTCCGGGTCCGAAGCAGGGCGGAGGTCGAGGCATTTTATCGCGCAGCACTTGAAGCCGGCGCAAGGGACAATGGTGCGCCCGGCCCGCGGCCGGAATATGCCGACAACTACTATGCCTGCTTCGTTCTCGATCCTGACGGTTACAATATCGAGGCGATGCTCAACGAGCCGGCGGCGTGAGGGTGACGACGCAGGCTGCGAACCTTGTGCGCAAGGGCGGCCAACGGATGACGCATGTGCCGCCGCTCGATCCGTTGTCGACGCTTATCGAGAATTTCCAGCAGCGCGGCGGCACGATCTGGGCCTGCCCGCCCTGCGTCACCTCCCGCGGTTATACGCAGGAAGACATGCTCGACGGCATCGTCATCGTCGGCGCCAGCGCCATGCATGCCGAAATCAAAGAGGGCGCGGCAACGCTGTCGTTTTGACTGGCTGCGCCGGGCCGGGCGACTATCGGGAGTGTCTTGGCGCCCACATTCACCGGCCTGCGCAGGCGCGACGGAGTGCCAAGCGACTATTCTTGCGCTCGGCAATATACTTGTGAGATTGTACCGATATACATGCGATACTGCCGATGCAGGCAGCGCGGGGGCTTCGATGACATCCGTAAGGGTCAATGAGCTGATATCGGTGGCGGGGCAGCCCGATGCCGCCGGTTTTGCTGCTTTTGCGGCGGACGGTTTTGCCGGCGTCATCAATGCCCGGCCGGATGGCGAGGAGCCGGGGCAGCCGGGCGATGCGGCGGAAAAGGCTTCTGCCGCTGCCGTGGGGCTCGCCTACAGCTTCGTGCCGGTGAAAGGGCCCGAGATTACCGAGGCCGATATCCGCGCCTTCCAGAGGGCGATGATGCAAGCAAAGGGGCCGGTCGTCGCTCATTGCAAGAGCGGCACCCGGGCGTTGACGCTCTATGCGCTCGGAGAGGTGCTTGACGGGCGGATGCAGCCCGGGGACGTCGAGGCCTTCGGTCAAAACCTCGGCTTCGATCTTGCCGGCGCGCGCCGCTGGCTGGAAAAGCGGGCAGGGCAGGCGGCTGTCGTGAAGGCTTTCTTCGAACCCCGCACCTGCAGTGTGCAATATGTCGTTTCAGACCCGGTAACGAAACGCTGCGCCATCATCGACCCGGTGCTCGATTTCGACGAAATGTCGGGTGCGACGGGAACGGCCAATGCCGATGCCATCCTCGCGCATATCGACAGCGAAGGGCTGACGGTCGAGTGGATCCTCGACACGCATCCGCATGCCGACCATTTCTCCGCCGCGCACTATCTCAAAGGAAAGACCGGCGCGCCGACGGCGATCGGCGCCCATGTCACCGACGTGCAGGTGCTCTGGAAGGAAATCTACAACTGGCCGGCACTCGAAACCGACGGCTCGCAATGGGACCGGCTGTTTGCTGATGGCGACACTTTCGAGATCGGCGGGCTTAGAGCCCGCGTGATGTTCTCGCCCGGCCATACTCTTGCCTCGGTGACCTATGTGATCGGCGACGCCGCCTTCGTGCACGACACCGTGTTCACGCCGGATTCCGGCACGGCGCGCACGGATTTTCCCGGCGGCAGCGCCAGCGCTCTCTGGCACTCGATCCAGGCGATCCTGTCGCTGCCCGAGGAGACCCGGCTCTTTTCCGGCCACGACTATCAGCCTGGCGGCCGTCACCCACGCTGGGAAAGCACGGTAGCCGCCCAGAAGCGCACCAATCCGCATATATCAGGCATCGACGAAGCCGGCTTCGTGGCGCTGCGCCAGGCGCGCGACCGCACGCTGCCGAAACCGAAGCTGATGCTGCATGCGCTGCAGGTCAACATCCGCGGCGGGCGGTTGCCCGAACCGGAGGCGAACGGGCGACGGTATCTGAAGATTCCGCTGGATGCGTTGTAGGAACGCAGGGAGCAGCGTTGCGGCGTGCTTCGAGGCTTCGCCCGTTCGGGCTGCGCACCTCAGCATGAGGGAGGTTGGTGGATGCCGCGCCCACGACAGCGGGAATAGTAGGATGCTTAAGAGAGCTCCATCCTGGGGATGAGAATGCTGGCATCATACCGGCCAACAGCGCTCCGACGTTCCGTCTCCATATTTCGCCCACCAAACCCAATCTTCCGCAATAATGATTGACGTCGTGCGGGCGGGCGACGTAACTGGCGGTGACGGTTCCCTGAAGATGACTCCAAGGGGATTAATAGGGAACACGGTGAGGACGACCCAGTAGGGACCGAGACCGTGGCTGCCCCCGCAACTGTAAGCGGATTGTCGATCATCTCAGCTGTGGCCAGCGACTGGCCATCTCTGAAGGGCTTATGGCCCTGCCACTGCGATATATCGCGGGAAGGCGGATGAACGACTTATATCCGCAAGCCAGGAGACCTGCCGTCAATCACGATCCAATCAACCGGGCGGGGATGCCCGGATAAGGAACAGACATGATTGACCTTCTGAACCTTCGCCGAATTTCGGCATGCATCCGTCTCGATTGGGCCTCCTGCGGCTAGCGCGCGCGTCAGCGTGCCTTCGGCCGCGCGTGCGGCATAACCGTGCTTTTTCCTTCAATCGAGGTTTTTCATGCGCCAGATTCTCGCCACCATGACATTTGCCTTCGGGCTGATCGGCCTTGCGGCACCGAGCCTTGCTGCCACCCAATATCCTTTGACCATCACCAATTGCGGTGAGCAGGTGACTTTCCAGAAGGCGCCGTCGAAGATCGTTTCGATCGGCCAGGGAATGACCGAAATTCTTTTCTCGCTCGGCCTTGCCGACAAGATCGCCGGCACGGCCGTCTGGGTCGGTCCCGTGCTGCCGCAATATGCCGCGGCGAACAGCAGGATAAAGCGTCTCGCCGACAATGATCCGAGCTTCGAATCCGTCGTCGGACAGGAGCCCGACCTGGTGGCGGCCGAGTTCGAATGGCATGTCGGCGCGCAGGGCTCCGTCGGCAAGCGGGAGCAGTTTCAGGATCTCGGGATCAATACCTATCTTTCGCCGGCCGATTGCGTCGCCAAGGTCAACACCGATGGCGGCGACGGTGTGCGCAAGGAGCTGTTCACGATGGCGCTGATCTATCGCGAAATCGCCGAACTCTCAGAGATCTTCGACGTGAAGGAGCGCGGCGATGCGCTGATTTCCGAGCTGAAGAAGCGCGAGGCGGATGCCGTCGCCTCGATATCAGCCGCATCGGGCAAGAGCCTGCCCATCGTCTTCTGGTTCTCCAGCAAGGAAGTCAACGGCGACGCCTTCATTGCGGGCAAGAACAGCGCGCCTGCCTATATACTGAAGGCGATCGGCGCCAGGAATGTCGTCACCACCGAGGAGGAATGGCCGCTGGTCGGCTGGGAAACCATCGCCCAGGCGAACCCGGCCGTCATCGTGCTCGCCACCATGGACCGGCGCCGCTACGCCGCCGACGATCCGAAGGTCAAGATCGATTTTCTCGAGAACGACCCCGTGACCAAGGAACTCGATGCCGTCAGGAACAGGCACTTCGTGATGATGGACGCGCAATCGATGAACCCAACGATCCGCACGATCGACGGCATCGAGACCTTGGCGAACGGCATCAAATCCTTCGGCCTCTCGCAGTGAAGGCAGCGTCGGTCAGGCAACAAGGATGGTGGGCGCTCGCCGCGCTCACCATTTCAGCCCTTCTCCTTCTCGGACTGATGATCAGCCTTGCCGTTTCGATCGGCGAGATCGCGATCCCGCTGGCGACAACGGCGGAGGCCGTCTCCAACCGGCTGTTCGGAACGCAGTTCGAACTCAGCCGCATCCACCAGGGCATCGTCTGGGATTATCGTCTGAGCCGGGCGCTGGTTGCGGCCAGCGCCGGCGCGTCGCTCTCGCTCTGCGGCGCCGTGCTGCAGGCGCTGCTGCGCAATCCGCTGGCCGAACCCTATGTGCTCGGCATCTCCGCCGGCGCCTCGACGGGAGCCGTCTGCGTGATGATCCTCGGCCTCGGCTACGGTGTTCTTGGCCTTTCCAGCGGCGCCTTCATCGGCGCGGTCATTGCCTTTCTGCTGGTCGGCTTCCTGGCGACGGGTGCGGGAGGAACCGGCGAACGCATCATCCTGTGCGGCGTCGCCGGTTCGCAGCTCTTCACTGCGCTGACCTCCTACATCGTGACGACATCGGCGAATGCCGAGCAGGCGCGGGGCATCCTGTTCTGGCTTCTGGGTTCGCTCAGCGGCGTGCGCTGGCCGGATGTCTATCTCTCGGTGCCGATCGCGCTCACAGGTTTCGTCATCTGCATGGCCCATGTCAGGGCGCTCGATGCCTTCGCCTTCGGTACGGATGCGGCGGCCTCGCTCGGCATTGCGGTGCGCCGCGTCCAGATCCTGCTGTTCGGCCTGACAGCGGCGATGACGGCAAGCGTCGTCAGCATGGTCGGCTCGATCGGCTTCGTCGGCCTGGTCATTCCCCATGCCGCCCGCTTCCTCGTCGGGCCGGGCCATCGGCGGCTGCTGCCGGCAACAGCACTCGGCGGCGCGATCTACATGGTCGGCGCCGATATCGTCTCGCGCATCATCATCCCACAGCAGGTCCTGCCGATCGGCGTTGTTACGGCGCTCTTCGGCGCGCCGGCCTTTGCCGTCATCCTCTATCGCGTGCGGAGGAGCGCATGAGCATTACGATCGACGCGGTGAGTTTCGCCGCAGGCGACACGGTCATCGTCAACGGCGTCAGCCTGACGGTGGCAAAGGGCAAGGTGCTCGGTCTGCTCGGGCCGAACGGGTCCGGCAAATCGAGCCTGCTGAGGCTGATCTGCCGGCTGCGCAAGGTCCGCAGCGGCGTCATCCGGCTGGGCGACGACGATATCGCTTCGCTGTCGCGCGCCGCCCTTGCGCGGCGCATCGCCTTCGTCGAGCAGCAATCGACGACCGAGACGCAACTGACCGTGCGCGACGTGGTGCGGCTCGGCCGCACGCCGCATCGCGGGATGCTTGCGCCCTTCGGCGCGGAGGATGATGCCGCGGTCGAGGAGGCGCTGTTGCGGGTCGACATGCAGGCGAGGGCGGGCCAGCTCTGGCAGACGCTGTCGGGAGGCGAGCGACAGCGCGTCCATATTGCGCGGTCGCTGGCGCAGGCGCCGGGCGAGCTGCTGCTCGACGAGCCGACCAATCATCTCGATATCCAGCACCAGCTCGACATTCTCCGGCTGATCTCGAAGCTCGGCATCACCTGCATCGTCGCTCTGCACGATCTCAACCTGGCGGCAATGTTCTGCGACAGCCTGGCGGTGCTTCAGAAGGGTGAGGTCGTCGCCGCGGGCGCGCCGGAGGAGGTGCTTACAGAGGATATGATCGGCAGGGTTTTCGGCGTTCGCGCCCATGTCCAGAAGTCGGCAGTGCATGGGCGGCACCACATCCAATACGTCCTGGATTGAGGAATGGCCTTTTTCCTGGACTGGCGTATGATTTCCGAGGGCGCCTGCGCCCGGTCGAACGGAGTTTCGAGATGCTCGAACGAAATCAGTTTCCCCTGCGGCCCGTCGTCCCCGGCTTCGCTGTCGCCTGGGTCGCCATCATTTCAGGCGCGAGCGTCGCTCTCAGCCTGATTTTTGCCTGCGTCACGCCCTTCGTGGCCCTGGCGGCGGTATCGGCGGTCATTCTTCCCCGGCGCATGGCGCTGACGGCGGTCCTGCTGGCCTGGCTCGCCAACCAGATGGTCGGGTATCTCGTGCTCGGCTATCCCCAGACTTGGGACAGCTATGCGTGGGGTCTGGCGATCGGTCTTGCCGCATTTGCATCCCTGGCCGCAGCGCTCGGCGTGCTTCACCTTGCGGCCGGCCTGACCGTCACCGCGGCCGGCGCCTTCATGGCCGGCTTCGTTGCCTATGAAGGCGTGCTCTTTGCTGCGACGGCGGTGCTTCCGTCAGGCGAGGAAGCGTTTTCGGCGTCTGTGGTGGCGAATGTCCTGCTGATCAATTCTCTGGCCGCGATCGGCCTGGTCTGCCTTCACGCCGGCGCGGCAGCCGGCCGTGCGCTCGTTGCAAGCCAGCCGGGACCGGCGTTGCCTTAGGCGCAAAGACCTAAGGTGCCGGAAACCGCATTACCTCCCGCAACAGCGCAATGACCTCTGAGACCGACGGCCCTCTGACCGGTGGCGGCACTGCGCGTTCACAGAACTCGCGCCAGACGAACAGCGTCAGTTCCGCGCCGTCCGCTGCGGTTTCTCCGCGTCCTTCTGCAAAGTTCTCGAGCAGACGATACCGGCCGTCCTTCCAGAACAACTCCTCCACCCAGTCATATATCGGAATGACATGAAAATGGATCGGATAACCGGGCGAGTGCCCGTATCGGCCGATATAGACGCGCTGAGCATTCAGGTCTTGTTTCAGCGCCTTCTGCGTTCTTGCAAGCAATGGGCCGAATTCGCCCAACGCCTTTTCCGATAAATCCGAAAGGTCAGTCGTGTCGGTCTTGGAACTGATCATGAGATAGCCGGGAAGGGCGGAGTTCATCCGGTGGTTTACGAGCCATCCCGTGGTCTCGGCAACATGAAACTGCAGAGGAATCTGCAAGCGCCGCCTCTTTCGCTTTCGCAAAGGAACATTTCGACGCGGGAGAATAAGCAGTTTTGCAAGGGCTGCAACGGCGATCTTCAAGATCGATGCTCACTCGCCCTCGGCTCCGCGGCGCTCGCTCGCAAGCCCAACGAGCACGAATGGGTGGCGAACGGCAAGGCGCTGAAGTGAAATGCGCCAAGCATGGGTTGAGATCGTCGCCGGCAACGGCTATCTGGTTCCGGACCGCAAGCGGACCCTCCGCGAACGACAAGGCGCAAAGCTCCCATGATCCCCGATTTCCTCGTCACCCATTCCGGTGGCTTCCATGCCGATGAATTGCTGTCGAGCGTCATCCTGACCCGGCTTTTCCCGCAGGCGCGTATCGTCCGCAGCCGGGCGCCGGAATGGATCACGCCAGGCGAAGGCCGCATCATCTACGATGTCGGCGGCGCCTATGATCCTGCTGCCGGGATATTCGATCACCACCAACGCGGCGCCCCGATGCGCAACGATGGCCAGCCCTACAGCTCGTTCGGCTTGATCTGGAAGCATTACGGCCGTGATTATCTCGCAGCCTCCGGCCTTCCCGAAGCCCATGTCGAGGTGGTGCATGGCACTTTCGATGCGGGCTTCGTGCTGCCGATCGATCTGACCGACAATGGCGCGCTCAGCCCCTCGGGGCCGTTGGCGGGCTTGGCGTTGCCTGCGCTGCTGGAGACGCTGAAACCGGTTTTCGACGAAGCTGAACCCGAGGCCGACGATCGCGCCTTCCACGCGGCGCTTGCCATTGCCCGCAGTTTCGTCGAGGCGAGGATCGCCCAGAGTGCCGCAAAATTGCGGGCCGAGGCGATGGTGCATCGGGCAATCGAGGCTGCGGGGCAGGGCCGAGTTCTGGAGTTGCCGAGGGGAATGCCGTTCCGTCCCGCCATCGTCAAGGCAGGCGCCGAGCAGCTGCTGTTCGTCGTCCATCCGCGCGAAAAGGATTGGTGCGTGACCGGCATCCGCCGCGCCGAGGAGGGCTTCGAACTCAGGGCGGATCTGCCGGCAGCCTGGGCCGGTCTCGCCAATGGAGAGCTGGAGGCGGTTTGCGGGATAGAGGGCGCGAGCTTCTGCCACAACGGCCGCTTCATCGCCGCCGCCAAGACTCGCGAGGCAGCACTTGCCATGGCCGATTTGGCGGTGAAGGAGGCGCTTTCGATCGGGGTGTAGTGGCCGTTATCCGCCTCGGGTTCACCTGATCTCATCTGCGTTCAGGTGAACCCAACTGTGAGGCGATTGACTTGCATCCGCGAAGGATTAAGCTTCGAGCCATAACAACCACCACCCACACGCGAGAGATAATGGAGGGTGTGAGTGGCCGGCGACCTTGAGGAGGATGAGGTTTGCCATGGATTACCGTGTTGTTCTGCTGATTGGTGCAACTGTCACTGCCCTTTTCCCCGGTCATGCCGGGGCGCAGGAGGGTGATGCGACGGCCGGCGCCACTGTTTTCAAGAAATGCGCGACCTGTCATGTCGTCGAGTCCGATACCAACAAGGTCGGTCCGTCGCTGAACAAGCTGTTCGGCAGGAAGGCCGGGACGCATCCCGATTTCGCCTATTCGGCCGCAATGAAGGCGGCCGGCGAAGGCGGCCTCGTCTGGGACGAGACGGTTCTGCGTGACTATCTCCATAATCCGAAGGCAAAGGTGAAGGGCACGAAGATGGCCTTTGTCGGCGTGAAGGACGACCAGGAGATCACCGATCTCATCGCCTATCTCAAACAGTATTCGCAGTGATGGGCAATATTCGCAGTAACGGGCAATACCCCAAATGACGGGCCGCGGCCGGGGTGGCGCATGGCTAAATTGCCGCAATTGCCGATATTTTCTATCTGTGCGATAATAAAGACGGACTTTTTGCGGAATGCGGTTTCACGGGTCAACCTGCTCGAGGAGGAGCGGAAATGGCTGTCGTGCTGATCCTCGTCCTGATTGTCGTCGGCTCCGTGCTGTTTCATGTGCTGAGCCCATGGTGGTGGACGCCGATCGCGTCCAACTGGACCTATATCGACAGTACCCTCGTCATCACCTTCTGGATCACCGGTATCGTCTTCGTGGCGGTGGTGTTGTTCATGGCCTATTGCGTCTACCGCTTTCGCCACAAGCCGGGCAACCAGGCGCATTACGAGCCTGAAAACCGCAGGCTGGAGGTGCTGCTCGCCTCGGGAACGGCGGTCGGTGTCGCGGCGATGCTGGCGCCCGGCCTCATCGTGTGGAACCAGTTCATCACGGTGCCTGCCGATGCCGCATCGGTCGAGGTCGTCAGCCAGCAGTGGCTGTGGAGTTTCCGCCTGCCGGGTGCGGACGGAAAGCTTGGCCGGGCGGAGACGCGCGACGTCAGCCCCGAGAACCCGCTCGGGCTGGACAAGAACGACGCAAGCGGCCTCGACGACATCATCATCGAGGGCGGCGAGCTGCACCTGCCGATCGGCAAGCCGGTACACATCCTGCTGCGCTCCGTCGATGTGCTCCACGATTTCTATGTGCCGGAATTCCGCGCCAAGATGGATATGATCCCCGGCATGATCACCTATTTCTGGCTCACGCCGACGCGGACAGGGACTTTCGAGATCCTCTGCGCCGAACTCTGCGGCGTCGGCCATCCGCAAATGCGCGGCACCGTCGTGGTCGATAACGACGCGGACTACCAGACCTGGCTCGGGCAGCAACAGACATTCACCCAGCTTACGGCGTCATCGGGAGAGCCGCCGCCGGCAAACTGACGCGGTGACGCGGTCGCAGGCCGGTTCAGGGAACCGGCGGGAAGGGAAGAGAGATCATGGTCGAGATTCCATCCGGCAGCATCCCCTCCGCCGAAGTCGAGGATGTCGAGCTTTATCATCCGCACAGCTGGTGGACCAAATATGTGTTCAGCCAGGATGCCAAGATCATCGCCGTGCAATATTCGATCACGGCGATCTCGATCGGCCTCGTGGCGCTGGTGCTCTCCTGGCTGATGCGGATTCAACTCGCCTTTCCAGGCTATTTCGCCTTCATCGATGCCGATCACTATTACCAGTTCATCACCATGCATGGCATGATCATGGTGATCTATCTCTTGACGGCACTTTTCCTCGGCGGCTTCGGCAATTACCTCATCCCGCTGATGGTCGGTGCGCGCGACATGGTATTTCCTTACGCGAACATGCTGAGCTACTGGATTTATCTGCTCGCGGTGCTGATCCTCGCCGCCGGCTTCTTCGCCCCGGGCGGTCCGACGGGGGCCGGCTGGACACTTTATCCTCCGCAATCCGTTCTTTCCGGCACGCCGGGCGGCAAGGACTGGGGCATCCTACTGATGCTCACCTCGCTGATCGTCTTCATCATCGGCTTCACCATGGGCGGGCTGAACTATGTGGTGACGGTGCTGCAGGGGCGGGCACGCGGCATGACCCTGATGCGGATGCCGCTTACTGTCTGGGGCATCTTCACCGCCACCGTGATGGCACTGCTTGCCTTTCCCGCGCTCTTCGTCGCCTGCGTCATGATGCTCTTCGACCGCGTGCTCGGCACCAGCTTCTTCATGCCCGCCATCGTCGAGATGGGCACGCAATTGCAGCATGGCGGCGGCAGCCCGATCCTGTTCCAGCACCTGTTCTGGTTCTTCGGCCATCCCGAAGTCTATATCGTTGCGCTGCCTGCCTTCGGCATCGTCTCGGATCTGATCAGCACGCATGCGCGCAAGAACATCTTCGGCTACCGGATGATGGTCTGGGCGATCGTCATCATCGGGGGCTTAAGCTTCGTCGTCTGGGCGCACCACATGTATGTCAGCGGCATGCACCCGGCCTTCGGCTTCTTCTTTGCCACGACGACGCTGATCATCGCGATTCCGACGGCGATCAAGGTCTACAACTGGGTGTTGACGCTCTGGCGCGGGGACATCCACCTGACGCTGCCGATGCTCTTTGCGCTCGCCTTCATCGTCACCTTCGTCAATGGCGGGCTGACCGGCCTCTTCCTCGGCAATGTCGTCGTCGACGTGCCGCTGTCGGATACGATGTTCGTTGTCGCGCATTTCCACATGGTCATGGGGGTGGCGCCGATCCTCGTCATCTTCGGGGCGATCTATCACTGGTATCCGAAGGTGACCGGGCGCATGCTGGACGAGACGCTCGGCCAGATCCACTTCTGGATCACCTTCCTCGGTACTTATGCGATCTTCTTTCCGATGCATTATCTCGGCCTGCTCGGCGTGCCGCGCCGTTACTTCGAGATGGGAGAGACCGCCTTCGTTCCGCCATCGGCCCATACGCTGAACATCTTCATCACCGTCATGGCGCTTGTCGTCGGCGCCGGCCAGATGGTCTTCCTGTTCAATCTCGTCTGGAGCCTTTTCCGCGGCCGGGAGGCCGGCGGCAATCCTTGGCGGGCAACGACGCTCGAATGGCAGACGCCGCAGACGCCGCCGGCGCACGGCAACTGGGGCAGGGACCTGCCCGTCGTCTATCGCTGGGCCTATGACTACAGCGTACCCGGGGCTGCCGAAGATTTCATTCCGCAAAATGTGCCGGCAAGCGATGGCGTTACCCGCGAGGCTCCGGCATGAACGTCATCCTGCTTTTCCTCGCCGCCATCGCCGCCATCATCATCTGGTGGCTTTCAGGGCAGCGGCTGACCTCGAAGCCCTGGCTGGAAACCGGCTCGGTGCAGTTGCCGGATCAACACGGCACCGAGCGGCCGCCCGTGCCGGCGGTGAAAATCGGCCTCTTCGTGTTTCTCGGCGTCGTCGGCGCGCTCTTCAGCCTTGCCGTCAGCGCCTATTTCATGCGTGCTGCGTCGGCCGACTGGTGGGGGATGCCGGTTCCGCGCCTGCTATGGGTGAATACTGCGGCGCTTGCGCTCAGCAGTGCTTCGCTGCAATGGGCAAAACGAGAAGCGCAGCATGGCCGCATGGAAAGCCTGCGGCCAGCGCTGGTGACGGGACTTGCGCTAGCCGTCTTCTTCCTCGCCGGGCAGATTCAGGCATGGCGGGAGCTGACGGCGGCCGGCTATGTGCTGGCCGACAATCCCGCCAACAGCTTTTTCTATATGCTCACCGGCCTGCATGGCCTGCATATTCTCGGCGGGCTCGCCGTGCTCACGCATACCACGGTCAGGGCATTTTCAACGGAGGTCGCGCCGGACAGGCTGCGCCTCAGCGTCGATCTTTCCGCGATCTATTCGCATTTCATGTTCGCCGTCTGGCTGCTGCTTTTCGCGCTTTTTGCCGGCTGGGCGAACGACTTCGTCGATCTCTGCCGCACACTACTGAACTAAGGGGTTTGCAGATGGCACAGACTATCGAGACACACGGCGGGGCAGACCTCAGGCCGGCCGGCCTTCGCGGTGTCGCCGCCGATTTCAGCTCGGATCAGCGCGCCTTCAAGACCGCCTCCTGGGGCAAGGCGATGATGTGGATCTTTCTCCTCAGCGACACTTTCGTCTTCGGCTGTTTTCTGATCGCCTATATGACCGCCCGCATGTCGACGCCGGTTCCATGGCCCAATCCGAGCGAGGTTTTCGCGCTGCATATCGGCGGGCAGGATGTTCCGCTGATCCTGATCGCGATCATGACCTTCGTGCTGATCTCGAGCAGCGGCACAATGGCGATGGCGGTCAATTTCGGCTATCGCCGCGAACGCCGCGTGACCGCGATACTGATGCTGCTGACGGCCGCTCTCGGGGCAACCTTCGTCAGCATGCAGGCCTTCGAATGGACCAAGCTGATCACCGAAGGCGTGCGCCCCTGGGAGAATCCATGGGGGGCAGCGCAGTTCGGCTCGACCTTCTTCATGATCACCGGCTTTCACGGCACCCACGTGACGATCGGCGTCATCTTCCTGCTGATTACCGCCCGCAAGGTCTGGCGGGGCGATTTCGACGTGGAGCGGCGCGGCTTTTTCACCAGCCGAAGAGGGCGCTACGAGGCCGTCGAGATCATGGGCCTCTACTGGCACTTCGTCGACCTGGTATGGGTTTTCATCTTCGCGTTTTTTTATCTGTGGTGAGGTCGTTATGAGCGAGACAACGGCGCACGGGCAAAGCCCGCATACACAAGCACTGCACGCGCAAGATCACGGACAGCAGCATCCGATCCGGCTCTATCTCTTCGTCTGGGGCCTGCTCTTCGTGCTCAGCGCCTTTTCCTATATGGTCGATTATCTCGGGATTCACGGCTATCTCCGGTGGACGCTGATCCTGCTGTTCATGATGCTGAAGGCCGGGCTGATCGTCGCCATCTTCATGCACATGGCCTGGGAACGGCTGGCGCTGGTCTACGCGATCCTGCTGCCGCCCGTGCTGGTGCTGGTTTTCGTGGCACTGATGGTATCGGAAGCGGACTATACGATCTTCACCCGGCTGGCTTTCTTCGGTGCCACGCCTTAGACATCGGTTATCAGGTGCAACTATCTCCACCGGAGCAACGATGGCCGAGATTCTGCTGTTCCACCACGCTCAAGGGCTGACCCCTGGCGTGCGCGCCTTCGCGGACGAGATCAGGGCAGCCGGCCACATCGTGCATACGCCTGATCTGTTCGACGGGCGCATCTTCGACAGCATCGAGGAGGGGCTTGCCTATATCGGCCAGATCGGATTCGACGCGATCAGGGAGCGCGGCGTCCAGGTCGCCGACGAACTGCCCCGCGAACTGGTCTATGCCGGGTTCTCATTCGGCGTGCTGCCGGCGCAGAAGTTGGCACAGACACGGCGTGGCGCCCGCGGGGCCTTGCTTTTCTACTCCTGCCTGCCGATCAGTGGAAGATGGGCCTTCGGGCCTTGGCCGGAGGGCGTCGCCGTCCAGATCCACGGCATGGATAACGATCCGATTTTTGTCGGCGAGGGCGATATCGACGCGGCCCGCGAGATCGTGGCGAAGGTCGATGACGCCGAGCTTTTCCTCTACCCCGGCGATCAGCACTATTTCGCCGACAGTTCGCTGCCGTCCTATGACGCGGATGCGACCGCGCTCCTCATTACCCGGGTGCTCGCATTCCTGGATCGCCGCTGATCCCGGCGGCCACCGACCCCACAAAATCCCCACCTAAAACGCGTCCTAAAACATGATGGAGGTCGCGCCGGGCGACGATCTCGGCAATGATGGCCGCCTATTCGCCACGATCCTGTCAGGCCATGCTGTTTATTCCGCTTCCCTTCGCCGTTGCCCTTCTGCTGCTTGTCCTCTTCGTTGCCGTCCTCAGGCGCGACGAGGAGGCGGTGCCGAACCGGCCGTTTCTGGCGCTCATCCTGCTTGCCGCGCTGCAATCCGTGCTCTCCGGCCTGCGTTGGGGATATGGGGTCCAGGCCGTTGGGTTGGTCGCGCCGGTGATCGCGGCGATGGTGCCGCCGCTTGCCTATGCCGGGGTTTCCCGGCTGGTGAGAACGAGCCGGCGGCCGCTGCCGGCGCGGATGGCCCTGCATGCCGTGCCCGCCGCCCTTATCCTGCTGCTGATGGCCGTTTGGCGGGAGGCGATCGACATCGCGCTGGTGCTGATCTTCGTCGGTTATGCCCTGGCGATCCTGCTTTTGATGGGCCCGGGCGCCGATGCGCTGCGGCTGGCGCCTTTCGAAGGGGCGGTGCCGGCCTACCGGGCAATCATCTTTACCGCCGCCGCCCTGTGTCTCTCGGCTGCGATCGATACCTTCGTCTTCCTCGACCTCACCTCGGCCCATAGTGCGCGGGCGCTGATGCTGATCAGTATCGGAAATCTCGCCGTCCTCGTCATTCTCGGCATTGCGGCGGCCGCCGCCAGCCGAAGCCGGGCGCCGGCGGAGATGGTGGAGACGGCGCCACGGCCGGAGACGAGCGAAGACAAGGAAACGATCGCCGCGGTCGATGCGCTGATGGAGGCCCGCAAACTCTATCGCGATACCAATCTCAATCTCGACCGGCTGGCCCGCAAGACCGGCATCCCCGCCCGCCAGATCTCGGCGGCGATCAACCGGGCGATGGACAAGAACGTCTCGCAATATGTCAACGACTACAGGATCGGCGAGGCCTGCCGGCTGCTTGCCGGCACCGAGAAACCAGTGACTGAGGTGATGTTCGAGGTCGGCTTCCAGACGAAGTCCAACTTCAACCGTGAATTCCGCCGGGTGACGGATATGACGCCGGTTGCGTGGCGGCAGAGGAAGGGGTGAGACGGACGGCCTGATCCTCGAAGGACAAGGACGGCCACTGCCACGTACACAATCGCGATCGAGGACTCCCTGGATCGTGTTCGAGGTCGCGATTTCTGTCGGGTCGGCGATGTTTGCCGGCATGAACACGACATCAGAACATGACCGAGACCTTGCGGCCAAGCTCAGATCGCTTTCGATCGAGCCCGGGACCTTGAAGATGGCGCCGCCGAAGCCTCGTGCCCGGCGGCGCGTGATCCCTGGCGCGATGCTTGTCCTTGCTGCGGCGGCACCGCTGGCGGCGGCTCTTTTCTATAGGGCCGAGACGCTGCAGCGTGTCGAGACCGCGCTTGCGGGTTTTTCGGGCGGCGATCTTGCGATATCCGCTGATAGGGTGGAGAGGCGCGTCAGAGACGGCGTCGCTGTTGAGGCGATGCGGACTCCGACCGAGGATGAAGCGAAGAGCACAGCTGCGTCGACCCGGGAAATCACCGGCTCCGGCTATGTTGTCGCCACCGATATCGCCACAGTCTTTTCCAAATATGAGGGCCGGATCGTCGCGGTCGAGGTCGACGCGGGCGACAGCGTCGTCGCAGGGCAGGTGCTGGTGCGGCTTGACGATGCCGGCGCAGGCTTTTCGCTTCGGGGCGCCGAGATATCGGGACGGGCGGCGGCGCTGGCGCTTGATGCGAGGACCATCGAGTCTGCACAGGCGCGATTGTCGTTTGCGCGCAGCGAACGGCTCGCCGGGCGCGACGCCATGTCGGCGCAGTCGCTGGAGGAGGCGAGAACGGCTGTCGATAAGGCCGAGAATGCCGTCCTGCAGGCGCGCCAGGATGCTGAAAAGGCGGAGCTCGAGATCGACAAGGCGCGTGAGCGGGTGGAGGCGCTGATGGTGCGTGCGCCGATCTCCGGCATCGTCACGCGGCTCGACGCGCATGTCGGCGACACGGTGTTGTCGCGCGAGGACAGCGTGCGGGAGGATGAAAGCCTGCTCACTATTACCGATACGGCGAGCCTGGTCATCGATGCCGATGTGGCCGAGGCCAATATCGCGCTGATGCGGCCGGGCCTGTCGGGCGAGGCGATTCTCGACGGCTTTCCCGGCCAGCCCTTTGCGATCGAGGTGTCGAAGATCGCGCCTGTCATTTCGCGGGAAAAGGGGACGGTGACGCTGCGCCTGTCGCTGACGTCGCCGCCGCTGGGCATGCGGCCTGCCATGGCGGCGCGTATCCGGCTGGTGGTGGGGGATGCCGCGGCTTCCGGTGCGTCGGCCGCTGGTGCTCATCACCCGCCCTCGTCCTTCGAGGCTCCGGCCTTCGGCCTGCGCACCTCAGGATGAGGGCTGGTTGCTGTGCCGTGTGGCTGGAAAGCTGATCGGGTGCCGTGCGGCAGGCGGGCTGATTGGTGCCGTGCGGTTCGGCTTCTTGTGCCGGAGATCGCAGCTTCTCTCCGACCTCATTCTGATGTGCCCCGCAGGGGCCTCGAAGAACCAGGGCGGCCACCGGTTACCGGCCACAGATCAACAAACCACCAAGGAGCAGAGCAATGACCGACACTCAAGACCCCTATATCGCGCTTGCCGGCGTCAGGAAGGCGTTCCGGATCGGGGCGGAGACGATACCGATCTTTTCGGGGCTTGACCTCTCCATTCCGCGCGGCGATTTCGTTGCGGTCATGGGGCCGTCGGGTTCCGGAAAATCGACGCTGCTGAATATGCTGGGCGGCATCGACAGCGCTGACGCCGGCGAGATCCGGATCGGGCGCAGCCATCTCGAGCAGATGGGCGAAGGGGCGAGGGCCGCCTGGCGGGCGCACAGCATGGGCATCGTCTTCCAGTTCTACAATCTGCTGCCGATGCTGAATGCGGCTGACAATATCGAGTTGCCGCTGCTCTTGAAGCCGCTGACGCGCAAGGAGCGTCGGGCGCGTGTCGATACGGTGATGGATCTGGTCGGGCTTGCCGGGCGGCAGCGGCAGTTTCCGTCGAGCATGTCGGGCGGGCAGCAGCAGCGCGTCGGCATTGCGCGTGCCATCGTCGCCGATCCTGATCTCATTCTCTGCGACGAGCCGACCGGCGATCTCGACCGGAAATCGGCCAATGATATCCTGGAGATGCTGGGCTTCCTCAATCGCGAGCTTCAGGAGACCATCATCATGGTCACGCACGATCCCGAGGCCGCCGCCTTTGCGAGGCGCACGCTGCATCTCAACAAAGGCGAATTCGTCGAGGGGGAAGGCCGATGACCTTTTTCCAGCTCATGCGGCGCAATGCCTGGCGTAAGCGGCTGCGCGCCATTCTGCTGATGTTTTCGGTCGGCATCGCCTTCCTGATCTACGGACTGACGGCGAGTTTCGTCAGCGGCAGCCAGGGGGCGGCCGGCGCCAGCGACAATCTGCTCGGCGTGTTCAATAAATCGGGCCGGGGGCTGCCGCTGCCGATTGCTTATCTCAACCGGATCGCGGCGGAAGGTGATGTCGCCGCCGTCGCCTATACGGCGCGGATGCGCGGCTTCGTCGAGGTCGAGAAGAATGTCGTCGCCGTCAGCGCGGTCGATCCGCGGGCGATTGCCGCGGCCAATGGTGCCGAACTCCGGCTGACGCCCGAGCTGATCTCGGCGCTGGAAGAAGGCGGCGACCGGGTGCTCGTCGGCAGAGCGCTGGCTGAGGCGCAGAACTGGTCGGTCGGCCAGCGCATCGGCCTCACCAGTCAGCTCATGAAGGCCGACGGCAGCCGGAACTGGAGCTTCACCATCGCAGGCATCTTCGAGGGGGCTGATGCCGGCAGCGACACCTATTTCATGCTCGCTCGCTACGACATGGTCAATGCCGCCCGCGCGCGGGACAGGGATACCGTCGACGCCTTCGTGGTGCGCCCGCGCGACGGTATCGCTTCGGGCGTGCTGGCGGCGCGCATCGACGCGCTCTTTGCCAATTCTGCGGCGCAGACCCAGACGCAATCGGAAAAACAGTTCCTCGAAGGATTTCTCCGGCAGTTCGCCGATGTCGGGCTGATCGTCAGCCTCGTCGTCGGCGCGGCCTTCGTGACGATCCTGATGATATCGGTCAACACCATGCTCTTTGCCGTCAGGGAGCGCCGCTTCGAAATCGGCGTGATGAAGGTGCTCGGCTTTTCCCGGGGTCGCATCGTCGCGCTCATTCTCGGCGAGACGCTGTTCATCTTCGCCATCGGCGGGGCCGGCGGGCTCATCCTGGCCAAGCTCGCGACACTGTCGATCGGGCCGGAATTCGGCCTCGTCTTCAGCGGCGAGGTACTGCTGAAATCCATCGCGATCATTGCCGGGCTCGGCCTACTGACCGGGCTGCTGCCGGCCGTGAACGCCATGCGTCTGCCGATCGTCAACGCTTTCAAAACGAGATAATCCAATGTCATCAGCGCTCAAGCAGACCTTTCTCATGATGAGAATCAATCTCGGCAGCCTGCCGCGTCGGCTCGCGATTTCGCTGTCGATGGTGCTGTCGGTCGCTCTCGTGGTGGCGGTGCTGGCAGGGTTTCTAGCGATGGCGCGCGGCTTCGAGGCGGCTCTTGCCGGTGCCGGCTCGCCAGACATCGCCGTCATCCTCGGCGGCGGCACCAACCAGGAAACCGGTTCCGACGTGCCGGCAGATGCGATCCGCAGCCTGACCGCCATCAGCGGGGACACCGGCATCGCGCGCGACCGGGCCGGCGGGCTGGCGCTGTCGCGCGAGACCATCGTGCCGATCGATGTGAACGGGAGCGACGGCGCCGAGCAGACGCTGTCGCTGCGGGGCATGGACCGCACGGGGCTCGATCTGCGCGGCCGCGCCCGGCTTTCGCAGGGGCGGCTGTTTGCGCCGGGCGGACGCGAGATCGTCGTCGGCGCCCGCATCGCAGACGCTTTCCCCGGCTTTGCCGTCGGCCAGAGAGTGCGGTTCGGCGCTGTCGATTGGACCGTCGCCGGTCATTTCACTTCCGGCGGCAGCGCCTTCGAATCCGAGATCTGGGCGGATCTGGATGCTGTGCAAGCGGCCTTCGGCCGGCAGGGACAGGTGCAGAGCCTGCGCGTGCGGCTTGCCGGCGGGGGCGATCCCGCGCGTGCGCTGGCGGTGCTGCGCGAGAGACTGTCCGATATATCGGGCACGCCACTCACATCAATCCCCGAGGCCGATCTTTATGCCGCGCAGGCCGAACGCACCGAGAGCCTGATCCGCCTGTTCGGCTGGCCGATCGCGCTGCTGATGGCGGTCGGCGCGACGGCGGGCGCGCTGAACACGATGATGAGCTCGGTCTCGGACCGCGGCGTTGAGATCGCCACCTTGCGCCTGCTCGGCTTTTCCCGCCTGCCGGCATTCGCCACCACCTGGTTCGAGGCGGTGCTGCTATCGGTGGCTGGCGCCGGTGTCGGCATCCTCACCTCCCGGCTCGCCTTTGACGGTTGGCAGGCAAGCACGATGGGCGCAAACAATACCAAGATGGCGTTCCAGTTGGTCGTGACATCAGATGTGATTTTGACCGCCGGGCTGCTGGGAGTGGCTGTCGGGGTGATCGGCGGCGCCTTGCCGGCGATGGCGGCGGCGCGGCTGCCGCTGAGGGCGGCGTTGCGGGCAAAGGGATAAAGTAGCGCCTCGGAGAGGGGTAGCCTGCCTGGGAGGGCGTGCCGTGTGGCCCCCTCATCTGCCTGCCGACATCTTCTCCCCGAGGGGAGAAGCGGAATCGTGGGAACGTTTTGCCCTTCTCGAACGCATCCTGTGTAGACACGAAGCCTTCGGCTTGCTCCCCCAGCGGGGAGAAGGTGGCCCGAAGGGTCGGATGAGGGGGCTACACGGCATATCTTTTATCGCTCCATCCGCCGATTCATGCAATTACCCCGCCGGATAATTTTCGGATAAGTTGCATCTTTCCAGTGTGTTAGCAAATCCGCGCCATTGCCTGTGGAGTAAGGTCCGCAAACCGGCCCGCTGCCGCATTGACAACATCTTCTCGCCCTTTTGCCGTGGCGGGTTGCTCCCGCCGCGTTCGGACGGCCGGTTCCGGTCGATTCGAGTGGCGATGTAGCGATCCGACGAACAGGGCAACATTGGCGATATGACAATCTACTATGTGAACTCAGCGACTGGCTCCGACCGCAACGGCGGAACGGGCCAGAACTCGGCTTTTGCGACTTTGTCCAAACTGGAATCCTTGACTTTGAAACCGGGCGACAGCGTGCTTCTTGCCAAGGGCAGTGTCTTCAACGAGCAGTTCGATATCAAATATTCCGGCACCGAGAGTGCGCCGATCAAGTTCGGCAGTTACGGGACGGGGACCGCACCCGTCATCCACAGCGGCGGCGATGGCATTCACAGTCTTTATGCCTCGAACATCGTCATCGAAAACCTCAAAATATCGAACACCGGCGGTGCGGCCATCTATGGCGGCGATGTCACCAACTGGACGGTCCGCAATGTCGAGATCGCCAAGAGCGGGATGTCGGAAAACGCAGGCGCCGTCACCTTCAGGAACAGCAAGAACGTCACGGTCGAAGACAGCAAGATATCTGATGTCAAAGGCGACGGTTTCTGGATCGAAAAGGTCAGTGGCGTCAAACTTCTTAACAATTCCGTCACCAGTGCCAGCGGCTCTACGGCCGATGCGATGCAGGTCAACGACAGCAGCAATATTCTGATCAAGGGCAATCATCTCGACCAGACCCATGCCGTCAGTCCGAAGGGGGGAATCGCGCTGGTGCGGGCCTCCGATGCCGTGGTCGCGGACAATGTCCTGACCGGCGGCGGCTTCGGTATCAGCGCGCCTGCGGGCAAGAATGTCGCCATCCACGGTAACGACATATCGGGATATCACGGTTACAGCTGGTCCTTCGCCGTCGGCCTCGGCGATCAGGGCAGCGCACGGGATTACGACATTTCTGACAACCACATTCACGATGGCGCCTGGGGCGTGGCCGTCAGCGGCGCTACCGGCACCAGCTATAGCCTGACGAATATCAAGGTCCACGACAACGTCTTCGACGACCTCACACAGGCGGCGCTGAAGGTCGACAGGCCGGCATCCGGCTCCTTCTACAACAACACCATCGAGACAGGCGTCAAGGCCACCAGCATATCCCCCGCCATCGTCGACGCGCATACCTTTTCCGTCAGTAACAACCACACGGTCGCAAGTGTCGAGACGGCGCTTGCAAGCACCGAGGCCAAGGTTGCCGCAACGACGGAGGCGGTCTCCGACCCGGCAGTTGTCGCCGTTCACGACAATCTGAAGATCTTCACCGATACGGGCGAAGCCCATCGCGGCAATCTTCTGGAGAACGACAGCTCCGACAACGATACGCTGGTGCTTCGCCGCTTCGGCGACGAAGCCGTCGGCAAGCACGGCCTGACACTGACTGGAGACTACGGCTCCATCCACGTGGACCGGGAAGGCAACTATGCCTACACGCTCGATGAAACGAAGCTGCCCGACGACCATAGTGGACATGTGAGCGAGTCTTTCAAGTACGGCATCGACGATGGAACCTCCCATCACAGCGACGCGGATACGCTGACCGTCTTCATCCATATGGATGGCTTGCTAAGCTAAGATAGGGGACGGCCTCTCTCCGCCCTCGTCCTGAAGCGTCCCGTAAGGGGCATTGAAGGGCGAGGGCGGCTATTCCCTTACGGTAATTGCAAACGGTCCGTTACCATTTCATTCACCTTTCGGTCGTTATTTTATAGATTATTTTCTCTTAAGTTGTATTGTCGAGGATGCAGCCACCGCCAGGCTTCTCGGGAGCATTGCAGGCCACAGCCTGTCTACCGCCGTCGTGACAATCGAAGATTGTCCTATGGCCTTTCGCCCCGACCGCATCCGATCCACTCATCGCAGCTGATCCCCACACAGCTGCGCGACAATGCGAGCATATGGCGATATGACAGTCTATTATGTGAACTCGGCGACAGGCGCCAACAACAACAGCGGCACGAGCGAGGATGCGCCTTTTGCATCCTTCTGGGCGGTGGAAAATTTGAAGCTGCAGCCCGGCGATAGCGTGCTGCTCGCCGCGGGAAGCGTCTACAACGACCAACTCGACCTGAAATATTCCGGCACCGCCAGCGCCCCGATCACCATCAGCAGCTACGGGATCGGCGATGCGCCGGTCATCCATAGTCCCGGCGACGGCATTCACAGCCTTTATGCGTCGAACATCGTCATCGAGAACATCAAGATCTCGGATACCGGCGGTGCAGCTATTTATGGCGGCTATGTCTCGAACTGGACCGTGCGCAATGTCGAGGTCGATCACACCGGCTTGGCGGGCAAGTCCGGTTCCGTCACCTTCCGAACAGGCTCGAATATCACCATCGAAAACAGCACGATCAACGACGTGAACGGCGACGGCGTGTGGATCGAGAAGATCAATGGCGTCAATCTTCTCAACAACACCGTTACCAATGCCCACGGCACCACGGCAGATGCCGTGCAGATGAACGACAGCAGCAACATCCTGATCAGCGGCAACTATCTCGACCAGACGGGCGCCATTAGCCCGAAGGGCGTGCTGGCGCTCGTCCGGCCTGTCAATGCCGTGATCGAGGACAACACGCTGGTTGGCGGCGGCTTCGGGGTGGCCGCTCAGGCGGGCACGAATATCGCCATCCACGACAACGACATATCGGGGTATGGCGGCTACAGCTGGTCCTACGCCGTCGGCCTCGGCGACCAGGGCGACACCAGAGACTATGATATCTCAGGCAATTACATCCATGACGGCGTATGGGGCGTGGTGGTCAGTTCCGCCGGCACCACCAGTTACGTTCGCGAAGATATCGATGTCCACAGCAACATTTTCGACGACCTGTCGCAGGCGGCGCTGAAGGTCGACAGGCCTGCATCCGGAGCCTTCCACGACAATGTCATCGCCAGCGATGTCACGCCCTACAGCATATCGCCGGCCATCATCGCCGCGAACACCTTTCCCGTCAGCAACAACACGACGCTCGACGAGGCCGACGCCCTGTTTGTGAGCCTTGATAGCCACGCTGCCGGCGATACAGCGCATGCGGACACGGTTCCGATAATCGTCGCAGCCCATGACAGTTTGAAGATCTCGGCCGACACGGATGTTGCCCATCATGGGAATCTCCTCGAAAACGACAGTTCGGCCAATGGGATCCTGCTGCTTCGCCGCTTCGACGGCGAAGTCGTCGGCAAGAACGGTCTGACGCTGACCGGCCAATACGGCAGCATCCATGTCGACGATCATGGCGACTACAGCTACACCCTCGACGCGGCGAAGCTTGCCGGGCTTACCGGAGATGTGAGCGAGACGTTCTATTATAAGATTTCGGATGGGGCAGCGCATCATTACGATACGGATACGCTGAGCATCTCCATCGATGTGGACGGCGTGCTGACCTGACAAGGGATGCCGGCAAACTCATCGGCCGCCGAGCAGGATCCTGGTGACGTCGATTTCGATTTCCGCGCAGATGATCTCGTATTCGGTGACGATCGCCGGGTCGGCCGACATATCCTTGCGCATGCGATCAAGAACGGCGCAGGCCTCGCCATAGGCTCCGCAGAGTTCGTAAAGATGCGGTTGGCTCGCCGCGGCGGCCCTGATTGTTGCCCGCGTCGCGGGCAGCCTCATCATCAGCCTGGCCAGTCCCTGTTCGGCAATTTGCCGGGGGATGTGCGCTACGCCTTCTTTCCTGACCATGCCGTCAACCCTCGCTGCCTGTATTCCGCTGTCGAGAGTTAGTACGCGGGAATGCAGCATCTGGTTTCATGCCGGATGCAAGATCGTCCTTTAAAACCCCGATGGTGGAGGAAGTCCGGCAAGGCCAGCCGTTGGCGATCGGCGGCTTTCTCTGCTATCCGCTTACGAAGAGAGGCCGATCGCGATGGTGGCGGAAAGCACGCCGCCGTCGAGCTTCTCGAGGTCGAACATGTGATCGGCGGCGTCTTCCGGGATGATGCCGTCAGCTTCATTGCGGGTATCGCGGGCAGGGCGTCCGAGATAGTCCGGATGCTCGCCATAGATGATGTCGCTCAGCGTATCGTCGAAATAGATCTGGCTGACGAGAAGCTCCTTGCCCTCGACGAGGATGCGGCAGTGAACATGCGGCGTGCGGCCCTTGTACCATCCTGGATAGGCCGTCAGGAAGCTTGCCTGCCCCTCTGCATCCGTCAGCTGGCGTCCGCGAAAAGCGAGGCCGCTGATTGCCTCGGCGTCGCCGAGCGTACACATGTCGGCGGCCTCGCGGCCGGAATAGATGCCACGACGATCGGTATGCCAGATTTCGATATCGGCATTTTCGATCGGCCGGCAATCGGCTGCATGGACGATGCGAAGGGCCAGCCGCAACGGCAGTCCTGCCTTTCCTTCCGAGACGTCCTGACGGGCCGGAATATTGTTGACATGGCAGGGGCCAAGGGTCTGGGCTGATGTCACGATGCAATTCGGACGGCTGCGGAAGAGCGGCGCAGGCAGCTTTTCCAGTGCGACCGATTTTGTGCCGCCGCTCAGGAAGTCTGTTCCCTTCCAGTCGAATGCCCTGGCGGCAACAGTGATATGCCGCCGTGGCCAGATCGCCGCCGCGGCCACGGTCGAAGCGACAGTAGTCGCACCTCCAACCACCAGGGTCCGCCTCTTCATCTGTCTTCCTCTGCCTCAAGACGCATGTAAGGGAGCGGGCCGGAAACTCCAATTAAATCTTGGCAATGATCGACGGCAGCGAAATCTTCGGCATCCAGGGAGCGCCGGGCTCGACGGTGACATATGGCGGCTCAGCTCTCGCCCCTGTAAGGGACAGAGATGCGCTCACCAACTCTATCCCTGCGGACGCCCTCCCGGGCCAGGTCTCTCAGGTCTCGTTCGTGCAACCCGCAAACAGGTTTGAGGCTGAGACAAGTCGAAGTCGCGTCATGTATCGTCGCCATGGCCATACTGGGCGCAACTTCCCGCGATGAAATTAGACGGCGTAACCTAAAGGCGCGGCGGTCCAATATCAGCATCATTACATGCGCCGGCCGGGTCATTGAGGCATAATCGCCGTCGAAATCCCGATCGTTAAAGCGAAGATGGGAGACTGTGATGGATGATCGAACAGTGCGGACGGCGCTGGAGCGTCATTGGGAGGCTTCGGACGCCCGCGATTTCGACGTCGAACATGAAATCTACGCCGAGGACGCCGTGCTTTACTACCCGCAATCGGGCGAGCGGATCCGCGGCCGGCAGAATATCCAGGAGAGCCGGTTCGTCCAGCCGAACAGGAAGCGTTTTACGGTGCGGCGAATGATCGGCGGCGGTGACCTCTGGGTCACTGACTTCATATTGACCTACGACGACGTGCCATCTTACGCGGTGAGCATCATGGAATTCCGCGAAGGCCTGGTGGCCAACGAAACGCAATATTTCGCCGATCGGTTTGAACCTGCACCCTCGCGTGCGCATCTCGTTGATCGCAGGTGAAATCTTGTCACGATAATGCGCTACCAAGCAGGTTGAATTGCTGCAAAATTTCTTGAATCGATTTTGGTTTCAATTATGCAGCAGGCATTCGACATTCGTTTCCGAGCCGGGGCAGGGCGCATGGAACCAACCCACTTATTCGAGCTTGTTATCGCGATGTTTCTCGCGATTATCGCGCTGCATTATGCCGCCCACAGGCTCGGACTGCCTCCGTCCGTCGCGCTGCTGACCGGTGGCGCCTTGCTGGCATTTGTGCCGGGACTGCCGGCGATTTCGGTCGATCCCGAGTTGGTGCTGGTCATCTTCCTGCCGCCGCTGTTGATGGACGGCGCCTGGTCGATCGCGCTGTCGCGGCTGCGGCGGCATATGATCGGCATCGCTTCGCTTGCCGTCGGCGCGGTATTCTTCACCTGCGTCGTCGTGGCCGTTGTCGCCCACCTTATCTTTCCGTCACTTCCCTGGGGCGCCTGCGCGGCACTGGGTGCTATCGTTGCGCCGCCGGATGCGGTTTCGGCGCGCGCCGTGCTGGAGCGCGTACGACTGCCACGGCGGCTTCAGATTCTGCTGGAAGGCGAGAGCCTGCTCAACGATGCGAGCGGCCTGGTGCTCTTCCGTTTTGCCGTTGCCGCCGCCGCAACAGGCGCTTTCAGCGCGGGGGAGGCCGCCGGCAGTTTCTTCGTGCTGGCGCTGGGCGGCGCCGTCGTCGGCATCGCGGTCGGATTGGCCTGGGTCAAACTCATCCGCCATCTCGGCGATGATTATCTCATCATCGCGGCCACCGTGCTGCTCGGCTGGATTTCCTATCTGTTGGGCGAACTGCTGCATGTCTCCGGCGTCATCGCCACCGTCAGCACGGGCCTGATCGCTTCCTGGCATCAGCACACGGTCTTTTCAGCGGCGACGCGCATGCGCGGCACGTCGTTCTGGACGGTGATGATCTTCCTGATGGAAGCGGCGGTCTTCACATTGATCGGACTGTCGCTGCGGGATGTCGTCGAACGCGGCGGCGGTTTGACTACCGTAATCGCGACCATGGGGCTGCCGATGCTGGCAATCCTCGTGACGCTCGTGGTCGCGCGTTTTGCCTGGGTCTTCGCCTCCGATCTCGTCATCCGCGTCTGCGCGGCTCTGGGGTTCACACGCGCCCGGCCGCTCGGAGCCGGCGGTGCGACCGTCCTGAGCTGGGCAGGCGTGCGCGGCGTGGTCACGCTCGCCCTGGCGCTTAGCCTGCCAGAGGGGTTCCCGGGCCGCGACTTCATCCTCGCCACGTCCTTTGCCGTCATTCTCGGAACCGTGCTCGTGCAGGGCACGACATTGGGGCGGGTGATTGCCTGGGCGCGGCTACCGCCGGAGACGGAAAGAGCGCGTCTCACCATGAGCCAGGCTGAGGCCGCCATGGCACAGGTGCAGTTCGGGATCGTGCAAAACCTGGCCTATGACGCAGAGGGAAAGCTCATCCACCCACAATTGCTGGAACGCTACCAGCGCAGGGCAACGGCGATCGTCGACTATGCCGAGAGAACCGAGCACTACGTGCCGTTGCTGCACGCTCACTTCGACGTCGTTCTCGAAGCGGTCGCGACCGGGCGCCGGGAACTCATTCGTCTCCACCGCGCCGGCGACATCGATGACGAGACGTTGGACGAGCTGGAACGCGATCTCGATCTCGAGGAACTGAGCGCGATCTCGGCCAAGGCCTGACGTTCAATGTCCTAAGCCGCGGAGTTCGCGATGCGGGACAACTCTCCCAACTCTCTTCGCTGCCGTGCTCTAAATCGCAATCTGTTCGCCGAGCTCGACGACGCGGTTTGACGGCAGGTTGAAGTAATCGGAGGGATCGATCGCCAAACCTTCCAATGCCATGAATATGCGCTCCTGCCAGCCGGGCAGGCCGGTGTTCGGCGTCCTCACAAGGTTCCGGCGACCGAGATAGAAAGAGGTCTTCATGATCTCGAACTTGAAACCTCCCTCCCGGCAGAGCGCCAGCGCCCTGGTGACATCAGGATCGTCCATGAAGCCGAAGGTGAGGTCAAGGCGCACGAAGCGCGGCGAGAGTTGGCTGATCTTGATGCGCCTGTTGTCGGGGACATAAGGTTCGTCTTCGGTCCAGACGGTCAGGATGACGTTCTGCTGATGGAGCACGTGGTTGTGCTTGAGATTGTGGAGCAGAACGTTCGGCGTCCGGTCCGGGACGCTGGTCAGGAAGACTGCCGTTCCCGGAACGGTGACCGGCGAATGGTCCGACTTTCGCTCGATCGACCTGATGAAGGAGTCGAGCGGGATTTCATTGTTGGCGCGCAGTCTCTTCAGATAGGCCTGCCCGCGGGTCCATGTCCACATCAGGATCATGATCGCCAGCGCAAGGGCGACCGGAACCCAGCCGCCATCGTAGATCTTCAGGAGGTTGGCCGCTAGGAACAGGACTTCGATGATAAAGAGCGGCAGCAGCAGGGCAGCGGCGAGCACGAGGGAGTAGCCCCAGACGGCGCGAAGGAACTGGAAGACCAGCATGGTCGAAATGACCATGGTTCCGGTCACCGAGATGCCGTAGGCCGTCGCCAGCGACTCGGAGTCGCCGAAGGAGAAGATCAGCATCAGGACGCCGACCAGGAGGAGAAGATTGACGCTCGGCACGTAGATCTGGCCGGTGTTGGTCTCCGACGTGAACTTGATCCGCAGCCGCGGCAGGAAGCCGAGGTGAACCGCCGAACGGGCCAGCGAAAACGCACCGGTGATGACGGCCTGGCTGGCGATGATCGTCGCCATCGTCGCCAGCAGCACCACCGGCAGCAAGGCCCAATCGGGATACATCAGAAAGAATGGATTGGCAGCCGTTTCGGGACGGGCGAGAACGAGCGCGCCTTGTCCGAGGTAGTTGAGGAGCAATGCCGGAAAGACGAGCACGAACCATGCCGTCTGGATCGGGCGGCGTCCGAAATGCCCGAGATCGGCATAGAGCGCTTCGCAGCCGGTGACGGTCAGAAAGACGGCGCCGAGCACGATGAGGCCGACAGTGCCGGCATGGGTAAGGAACAGGAATGCATTGACCGGATTGAGCGCCTCCAGAATCGCCCAATCGTCACCGATATGGATCAGACCGCCCGCCGCCATCGCCAGAAACCACAGCACCGTAATCGGCCCGAAAAACATCGAGACGGCAGCGGTTCCCCTCGACTGGACGCCAAACAGAACGATCATGATCGCAGCCGACGCAAGCGGGACATAGTCGGCAAAGGCCGGGGTGACCAGCTTCAGGCCTTCCAGCGCCGACATGACCGACAGAGCTGGCGTGATCATTGCATCGCCGATGAAGAGAGCCGCTCCGATCAGGCCGGCGAAAAAGAGCACGGGGACGTTCCGTCCCATCTTCTTCATCAGGAGGGCGAGAAGCGAAAGCGTGCCCCCTTCGCCGTCATTGTCCGCCCTGAGAAGGAAGAGCACATATTTGAAGGTCACAATGATCGTCAGCGTCCAGACCATCAGCGAAATGAGCCCGATGACCTCGGCCTCATGCACGCCATCGGCGGCAAAGGGCCTCAGCGCCTCACGAAGGGCATAGAGCGGGCTGGTGCCGATATCGCCATAGACGACGCCGATCGCGCCGACGACCAATCCGACAAAGCCCTTATGGCCGGCACCTTCACCCGTATTGTCTGCACGTGTTGATGTCATGGTTCCCCGCTCATGCCACTTGGCCATGCACACAAACATATGCCGCATTGCAGAACGGCAAGTAAATTGATGCGGATGCGAATTTTTTGTGAGGGCAGAAGGCTGGGCTGAGGAGGCCAGCATCCACTTGTGGCGTCACAAGCAGTGGCTTGACGGCTGCTTCCGGCGAGCCGCCAACCACTCTTGAAACGAGCGGGGGCGTCAGCATGCTGACAGGAACTGTCAGCAACGGTGGGAGATAAGCGAAAACCGCGGATTTTGGGGCCAGTCGCCATTTCGTCGGAATGTCCGGCTATCGCGGATGCTTGGGCTTCAACCCCGCCCCAATCGGAGCAAGTCCCCGAGATGAAGCCGCATCATCGCATTTTCTTCATTCAATTTGCAGTGGCCCTTTCCGTCGGTGCGTTTCTTTCGCGGCTGCCCGACCTTCAGCGCAAGTTCGGCCTTGCCGAGGGCGAACTCGGCCTTTTGCTCGCTGTCTTGTCCTCAGGGGTTCTGTGCGGACTGACGTTCGCGGTGAGGTTCATCGAGAGGCTCGGTGCACGCAAAACCGCCTTCGTCACCGTCTTCGGCGCGTCGCTGTTTTTGGCGCTGATCCCCTGGATGCCTTCGGCTCCGTCGGCGGTGCCTTTATTCTTCATTGCCGGCATTTTCACCGGAGCATTCGAGATCAACGCCAATATCGAAACCGATCGCCATGAGGCGCTGCTTGAGTATCGCATCATGAACCGGGCTCACGGCATGTGGAGCCTCGGCTTCTGCCTCACCGCCCTTGTTGCCGCCGGCATGCGGCAGGCTGCCGTGTCCATCGAACTGCATACCTTCCTCACCCTCGTCATTGTCTTGATTGCTGGATCGATCGTTTTCTCCGGGATCGAGAATGCGCCCAAGCGGCGCGATGCACACCCCGGACATGCGCCGCTTATCGCCTTTCCCACCGTCGGACTGCTGCCACTCTGCCTCGTCGGCGCAGCTCCGCTTCTTGCCGAAGGCGCAAGCGTCGATTGGTCGGCGATCTATATGCGGGACGTGTTTGCCGTCGAACCCTTCGTCGGCGGGCTCGGCGTGACCATCTTCTCCTTGCTGATCGCCATCGGGCGGCTCGGCATGGACCCGGTCGTCGACCGCTTCAATCCCCGCCCGGTCGCCATAACCCTCCTTGGGATCACGGTCATCGGTGTTGTGACGGTTGCGACGGCGACGCATCCTGTTGTCGCGCTTGCGGGCTTCGGCCTGACGGGGATCGGCTGCTCATCGGTCTATCCGCTTGCCATCTCGGCTGCGGCCCGGCGCAGGGATCGACCTGCACTGGTCAGCGTTGCAGCACTCGGGCAGACGACGTTTCTCGTGTTTTTCGCGGGGCCACCGCTGCTCGGTTTCGTTGCCGAACAGCTCGGCATCCGCTTTTCGTACTGGACAGTCGTCCCTGTTCTCGTCGCGGCACTTCTGGTCACCAGGGCGCTTGCCGCGGATCCTGCTCCGGTCACCGACCGGCCTGAACCGGTGCAACCTCACGGTTGACTCGCCGCGGTGGCCATCCGCTATCCGGCAGCGTCTATATCCGCAACCGACAGGGTGGTGCACGACCACCTTTGGCCCCTGAATGGGCGCGGGCGCAATGTATTTCCCATCGAAATTAAGTATTACTGTGACTATCTTAAATATAGCTCGTACAGGTGATGGCCGCGGTCGCTCACTGCTGTCAACTTTTTGGTGAATCAACTTGTTGCTCAATCACTTGCGCGTGAAGTTCATCCAACCCGGAAGGAGCTGGGTTCGGATGGTGAAACTCTCCTCTTTCGGCCCGACAAACATGCGGTTTGCGGAGTTTGTTGGTCGGGGTCAGCCCCTGCCTGCAGCGGTTTCGTGCCTTTCTCCGGGTTAATTTCCGCCGCCAAAATGCCAGTATTAGTTGTTTCTAAATCACGCCATAATTGGCTTCTACGTTGCCGCGCCTGTTTTATTCTTCGCCACATTTCTGAATTTCAGCGTTATACAAACAATGGTGGGTAACTATGAAGGTTATTCTCGTCATCGTCCTCACGGTGCTTGCCGTGCCCTGTGAGGCGGACATGCTGGGCACGGCAGTCAAGTACAAGAGCATGCACGAACGCTCCATCTCCTTCCTCAGCATCAATCCCCGCAGGGTATCGTGGTGCGGGGCGTTCCTGGCCTTTGTCGCCAAGCGGTCTTCGCGACAACCGCCGCCCAACCCCAATATGGCGGTGTCCTGGAGGAAGTTCGGCAAGCCGGTGTTCTTCCGCGCCGCCAGGCGAGGGGATGTCGTCGTGATCCGCACGGGCAGGCGCTTTCATGTGAGCCTTTTCGATCACATCGACCAGCGCCGGCAGTACGTCTACCTGTTCGGCGGCAATCAATCCAACCGGGTGCAATTGTCCAGGTATCGCGCCAGCTCGGTCGTGGCGGTGCGACGATGATGCCGGCTTGGCCTCTGCTGCGAAGCTGATTTCGCCGCCATCCCTTGAGAGTGCCTTCCTTCGATCGCGGCGCGTTTAAAGTTTGCGCGCCCTTATATGCAGGAAGATCGGCGCGATGCGGGTGTCGGCGACGACAGGCTCGGCCCTTGCCAGCTCCGGAGACGCTGTCGGCTCGCCGAAGGCCTCTATAGTCAGTCCCGCGCCGACGATCATCGAAACCCAGGTCGACAGCGTCCGGTAAAAGCGCGGGATGGCAAAGGGCGTTAGCATCGCCCGCTCCGTTTGGGGTATGGAGGAAAAGATCCAGCGCTCGATCCGGCTGTCGCTCTCGTCGAAATAGTCGGCGATCTCTACCGCGACCCGCTCGCCGGCCTCGTTGCGGATATTGCCTCCAGCCACGGCGCGTCCCCGCCGTGATTGAATCGATACTGCAACGGAAAAGAGTCTTCGCGGCCAAGGACTTGGGCGCACTGGATTCCTGTAACGGGCACAGGAATGAGGGAATGCGGGGTGGGCGTCCGCGCCCTCGTAGAACGCATATGTGCCGCAACGGAAGTATCACCCCCGACCGACGCTCCTGAACGCGGCAATGATGCTCTCCGCCGCCAGTTCCGCCTGATCCGATGTCGTCTGGAAATTGGTGACGGAGAGGCGCAACACGTCGCGGCCGTGCCATTTGGCGCCGCCGGCAAAGATCAGGCCATCCGCCTGGATCTTTTCGATCGTCTTTCGGGTCATGGTGTCACCTTCTTCGTCCGGACTGTCGGCCGCGAAGCGGATGATGAGCTGGTTCAGCGTGACCTCGTTCAGAATGGCGATGCCGGGCTCGCGCCCAAGCAATTCGGCGGCCAGCCGCGCCGAGGCGCAGCACTGGTCGATGAGGGCGGCCACACCGTCGCGCCCGAGATGTTTCAGCATCGCCCAGGTGGCAAAGCCGCGCGCCCTCCTTGATAGCTCGGGCACGTAATGGGAAGGATCGCGTTCACCTTCGCCGGCGAGCGGCAGATAGCTTGCGGCAATCGTCATGGCGCGGCGATGAGCAATTTCATTGCGGATGATCGCATAGCCGCAATCATAGGGTGTCTGCAGCCATTTGTGACCGTCGGTCGCCCAGCTATCGGCGGATTCGATGCCGCGGCTGAGATGGCTGGTCTTCTCCGACGCTTGCGCCCAGAGGCCGAAGGCGCCGTCGATGTGCACCCAGGCGCCTTTCGCTTTCAGCGGCGGGATGATCGCGGCGAAGTCGTCGAAAGCGCCGGTATTGATCTGTCCCGCCTGGAGAATGGCGATGACGGGACCGGAGACCCTCTCGAGCGAGCGCGCCAGCGCGGCCGGGTCTATCCGTCCCACCGGATCGGTGCGCACGCGCAGCACGCGATCATGGCCGAGGCCCAGGAATTGCAGCGCAGAGAACACCGTCGTGTGAGCGTCGTCGCCGATCAGTACGGTGATTTCGGGCGCGCCGAACAGGCCGCGGGCATCGCCATCCCAGCCGACTTGGCGCAGCACCTCGCCCCGCGCCGCGGCAAGGCAGGTGAAGTTCGCCACCGTCGCGCCCGTAACGAAACCGACCGAGCTTTCAGCCGGCAGCTTCAGAAGATCGAGAAGCCATCTGGCAGCAACGGTCTCGATGGCGGCAGCGGCCGGGGCGGCGGTATGGTTTCCGGCATTCTGGCCCCAGGCGCTGGTGAGGAAATCGGCTGCGACGCCGACGGGATGGGAACCGCCGATGACCCAGCCGAAGAAGCGTGGTCCGGTGGTTGCATGCAGCCCGGGTTCGGCGCCATCTGCGAGCTGCGTGATGACATCAAGCATTTGCGAACCGACCGTCGGCAGCGGCTCACTGAAGGCGGCAAGCGAGGTGGCATAGTCATGAGCGGGCATATGGCGGGCGGGTATCGCCTGCCGAAACCCGGCCGCAAGCCGGGCAGCTTCCTGAAACAGAGATGCAATTGCCGACATGCAGATCCCCCTGCCGCCGACGTCCCCTGGATGCCCTCGACGCAAGCTGTCGGCGCATGCAGTCTAGCCGATCTTGCCGACGCTGTCTTGGCAGCGAAATATAAGATCGATCTTGGGCGTCGCGGAATTTTGCAGCCTTACGGCGCCGCCGGCAGCGTTTGCTCGATAACGCCCAGCAGCCAGGCGACGCCGGCATCCATCAAGGCGACCTTGGGGAGAACGGCATTGATGTGAAATCGCGTGAGTTCCAGCGGCGCGTTAACGCTTTCCAGGTCGAAGCGCGCCGCATGCATGGCGGCAAACCGTCTCGGCAACGCGCAGAGAAAATCGGTCTCGGCGAGGATGGCAAGGGCGAATGTGAAGTTCGGCACGGTCAGCGCGACGCGCCGCGCGCAGCCGTGCTTGGCCAGGGCCTCGTCGACGAAACCATGGGGATCGCCGCTGAGCGAGACGACCAGATGCTGCATCTCGCAGTATCTGACCAGGGTCGGTTGGCCGGCGAAGGTATGGCCGGTCCGCATTGCCACGACGAAATCCTCTTCATAAAGCCGGCTGACGTGGAAGCGCTGCGGAATGTGCTCGGTGGGAATGACCGCGATGTCGGTCAGCCGGTCGTCGAGATCGGCGAATGCGTCGCGCCACGCACGCTCCGGCGAGGTTTCGTTGGGCGCCGGCAGCAGTTGGCGGATGCCGATATCGATGCCGGGTGCGGTGCGGTGAAGCTTGTCGAGGAGCGGCGCCAGCAGCACGGCCGAAACACCGTCCGGTGCGGCGATCGTGAAGCGGCGGGTGGAGTTTGCGGGATCGAAGGGTTCGGCGGCTGAAAGCATCTTTCGCACGTGGGCGAGAACATCGGCGATCGGTGCCGCCAGTTCCGTGGCGCGCGCCGTCGGCACGACGCCCTTGGGCGTTCGCAGGAACAGTGGATCGTTCAGCAGTCGCCGCAGCCGGCCCAGCCCGTGGCTGACGGCAGAAGAGGTTAGGTTCAGCCGCTCGGCGGCGCGGCCGACATGACGCTCCTCCAGCACGGCCTCGAAGAGCACGAGCAGATTGAGATCGCTGCGGGAGAGATCAACTGGATTCAGCATATCGCTGAAATCATATCATTGGATTCAGTGCCGCTGAAGTGGGATTTGCACTGTAGCGGGCGCAAACGGCATCCGCATAGCCGAAGGAGCAAGGTCATGTCATTCCCATCCAGTTCGATGCCGGCCGAGAGTTCCATCGCCGAAGGGGCCTGTGCGGAGCTCATCTGCCGCACGGCAGAGGCGAATGCGGCGCTGATGCGCGGCGATATCGATGCATACCGCGCCTTGAATCCGCACGCGGCCGATTACACGCTGATGTCGCCATTCGGCGGGCGGCCGACGCATGAGGCAGAGTTGACGCAGGAGCGCTGGCAGGCGATCGGCCGTTTCTTCGCGAACGGCACCTTCGAACAGGAGGTCGTGCAGGCCTATGCATCAGCCGACATGATTGTCCTCGCCATTATCGAACGATGCCGGGTGGAGGTCGGCGGTCTGCCGATGCAGGACTGGCCGTTGCGCGTCACCCTGGTTTATCGCCGCGAGGACGAAGAATGGCGGTTGGCGCACCGCCATGCCGATCCCCTCGCCAAGGGTATCAGTCTGGAACAGGCAGGTGTTTTGGCGCGCGCTGAGGCATTGTGATGCCAACCGACACGCATCTTTGACGAACTGCACCCCGCGAATTCCGAAAGCGAGATGGGAGGATTGAGCGGCAGCCGACGTTGACATGCGCGTCTCGCCTTTACCGGGATGGCCAAGATAAATCGAGCAGTGCGGGAGATGTTGTCTGGGAATCGCCAATAACTATCTTATTCTGCGTGGTCCATTTCTGAATTTTACTGGTTTCATCTAAAATCTATTGCCTTTTTTCAAGTATCATTCAATGATGCGGAAATATCATTCGCGCCGCTGTCAAGGTCGCTCTGCCAATCAGCGAGGGATATGCACTGAAGTATTTCGTTCTCTATACGCTGATTTGCATGGTGTTCGGGATGGTTCTTCTCGTCATTGTCCGTCAGACTGCACCCTTCAAGCTGGACAAGCCGAGCGATCAAAGGACCGAGTGGTCAGCTGATGGATCGGCGGCGGGGTCCACCGATCAGCCGGATAATCTGGTTGTGCGGTCGACGCGCGAACCGGCGACCGAGCGACCGGCCATCCGGCCGTCCAATCAATGGGACCTCCGGCCAACGAACCAGCCGACGGACGGCGATCCGTCGGGCGTCCGGAAGGGCGGCCGGGTGGGAACCCCGGCGCAGTAATTGCAGCCGGAGCCCTGCCTCGTCCTTCGAGGCCTCTCAGAATAAGGCTGTCTGGGGCGCGGTTCTTCCGACGCCCTCGGAGCCTCGAAGGACAGGCTCCAGCATTTACCCCTGCATTCTTCCGCCGCCCGCGCACCCGCCTTGTCTTCGAGGCCCCTTGCGGGCCTTCTCGGGCTGAGGCTTTTCCAGGCTTTGGCGCTAGGCGGGTGCAATGGGGGCCGGATTTGAGTCATCGTCTCCGCTTGCGTCGGCTGGAGCACACTGTCATGACGACAGCCGAGATATCTCCGGAGGTCTCAGAATGGATGCAAGCGGCGTAACGATCAGGCATATCCAGGCAGGCGAAGTGGAGGCCTTCCGACGCATTCGTCTGGAAGCGCTTCGCACCGAACCCGCCTCCTTTGCCAGCCGCTATGAAGACTGGGCGGCTCTTTCCCTCGATGAGTGGCGCAACCGCCTGAGCGAGCCGGTCTTCATCGCGTTTCAGGATGGTGAGCCCGTCGGCATAATGGGCCTGATCCGCCAGCGGTCGAGCAAGATGGCCCATCGTGCGACGATCATCATGGTCTACATCGGAAGGAGCCTGCGCGGCACCGGTCTTGCCGAGAGGCTTCTCGATGTCGTTGTCGATCATGCGCGCCAAATCGGCATCCGGCAGCTGGAACTCTTCGTCAGCGCCGAGAACGCGGCGGCGATCCGGTTCTATCATCGACAGGGCTTCTCCGAGGTCGGCAGGATCCCTGCCGGGGTTCTGGAAGAGGGCAGGGAGATCGACGACGTCATCATGGCTCGCCGTCTGGTCGATTAGGCCTCACGCGAAATTTCAGCGCATTTGCCTTACCGGATCTATTGACCTCAAGCACGGTTGGGGTCGCAGGATGCCGGCAGAGGCTGGGGGTTTGCCGTGACGAAAATTCTGAAAGACGAGGATCTGGCCGGCAATACGTTGATGCGTGTTGCCATCGATGCGCTCGAGACCGCTTTTCTTGCGAGAGCCGACAATCGGCTGGTCTCTCCGCCCCGACATCATGTGTCCTTTCCCGATCGAGGCGATCTCGTCTTCACCGTCGGCGGCATGCTTGGCGACAAACCACTTGCGGGTTTTCGCGTGTACGAAACATTCGACGGGGCAGAGCATTCGCAGATCGTCGCGGTATGGTCGGCCGACGATGCCAGGCTCAAGGGCATTGTTCTCGGTGAGCGCCTCGGCAACCTCAGGACCGGTGCCATTGGAGGTCTCGCCGTCCGCCACCTCAGCGCGCCCGGCGCCAGGATCGTCGGGATCATCGGCAGCGGAGCGCAAGCGCGAACCCAGCTTGCCGCAGCCGCCGCCGTTCGAAAACTGGATCGCGCCCGCGTCTATAGCCGCGACGAGAAAAATCGCACCGCCTTCGCAAGCGAGATGCAGCACGCCCTCGGGCTGGAGGTGGAGCCTGTCGAAAGCGTCACTGAGGCCGTTGAGGACGCCGATATTGTCATCTGCGCGACGACGAGCCAAAAGCCTGTCATCCATGCGCGTGATCTGAAGCCCGGCGTGCACGTCAACACTGTCGGTCCGAAAACGCTTCATGGATACGAACTCGGTCTTGATATCGCGGATGCCGCTGCCGTGATCGCGACGGATTCCCCCGAACAAAGCCGGGCTTACGCTTCGCCCTTTTTCCTCGCCGGCTCCGGCAACGAAGATCGCATGGCCGACCTTGCCAACATCATTGCCGGGACAGCTGCCGGGCGGGGATCGTCCGGGGAGACGACGCTGTTTTGCTCGGTCGGCCTTGCGGGAACTGAAGTCGTCGTCGCTTCGGCAATCCTCGATAGGCTAGTGGCATCGGCGTAGGGTTTGATTCAGGGGATGTCTTCAAGTCTTTGTTTTCATGCATATTTCCGTTGAGGTCCATCAGCTGCCGGAGCGCCCGCCTTGTCCGTCGAGGCCCCTACGGGGCACTTCAGGATGAGGCTCTCTTGGAGGCCGGGCACAACCAGGGACGCGCTTAGAATTTGATTCAACGACGCGCTTCAAGCCTCTGGTCAACCCTGTCTCTTCGCCCTTTCTCAGGCCGGATTGAGGACATCCTGCATGCTGTATTCGCCGGGCGCGCGTCCCGCGACCCAGCGGGCGGCGGCAAGTGCGCCGCGGGCAAACATGCCGCGGTCGAGCGCCGAATGCGAAAGTGTCACGACTTCCTCGGCGGCGGCAAACAGAACGCTGTGTTCTCCGACAAGCCCGCCGGCGCGCAGGACGGCGAAGCCGATTTCGCCGGGCGGCCGTTCGCCGGTGATGCCGTCGCGGCCGCGCCGCTCGACGGAGGCGAGGGAGACGCCGCGGCCCTCGGCGGCGGCTTCACCGAGCATCAGCGCCGTGCCGGACGGCGCGTCGATCTTCCTGTTATGGTGGGCTTCAAGGATTTCGATATCCCAGCCCTGCGCGGGAAGGGCGCGGGCGGCCTGGGCAACGAGGCCGAGCAGCATGTTCAGGCCGATGGAGAAATTGCCGGAGCGCAGAATGGGAATCGTCCGGGCGGCCTCCATGATCCGCTCGAGTTCGTCCGGTTCGAAACCCGTCGCCCCGATCACCAGGGCCGGTCCGCCGGCCGAGGCGCACAAGCCGGCAAGTTCGGCAGCGGCACGTCCCGTGGTAAAATCCAGGATCACGTCGGCGGTCGCGATCGCGTCCGAACGGTCGATCAGCCCTTCCCCGATCGAGCCGGGGCGACCGATGCCGCCAATGACTGCAAAAGCCGGATCGGCCGCCAGCAGCGGCAGGACGGCGCGACCCATTCGACCGTTCGCGCCGGCGACCGCTATTTTAATTGGTGAGGTCACAGTTTTTCCTTGCTGCGGTATTCCGATGGAGGGCTGTCGTCATCCGGCGTTCGCGCCGGAGAAGGGGATTTGCACCTACCGCACTTCCGCTCCCGGCGCAAAGTGGGGATCTCCTCCGGCCGTCCCCGTGAACGGCGGGTCCTTACCAGTTGCCGGGGTCGGCGGTGTGATCGATGCTGGCGAATTCATCCGCCTTTTCTCGATCCAGCTTCACCTCCATAGTCAGGCTCGTCTCGTCGGTGACGGCGTAGCAGTCAGGGAGCGGTCCTTTTGAAAGTTCCTGATACAGGAGCAGGGCGGCCTCTTCGGCGGTATCGGCCTCGATCTCCCGAGTGAGGGCAACGGTGAATTTATGCATGGTCAGCCTTTCGATCGGCGCGCAGGCGATGCGCAGCTTACGCAGTCTGACACGAGTTTTGTGGCAAGGACACAAAAAGCGTGTCGTTTAGAATTTGATTCAGGCGATGGTTTCAGGTTCTTGTTTTTATGGACGTCGCGGCCATGGCACCGCCGCGCAGTTTTGGGAGAACTCAGCCGAGAAGGATAGATCATGCGCCTGAATCAGGTGACCGTTACGATGCCTGACCTCGATCTGGGCTGGAGCTTCTACAGCGTCCTCGGTCTGAGGCCCGTCGTTGATGCCCGTCCACGGTATTCACGCTTCCTCTGCCCGGACGGGGACAGCACCTTCTCGCTGCATCAGGGCGAAAGTGGCGGTGGCGGAACCACAGTGTATTTCGAGTGTGAGAGCCTGGACGAGACGGTCAGCCGCCTTAGCGAGGCCGGCCTGCAATTCGTGAGCGGACCCGAGGACAAGAGTTGGCTGTGGCGCGAGGCGGAGCTGCTCGACCCTGGCGGTAACCGCATCATCCTTTATTTCGCCGGATCCAACCGCGTCGACCCGCCTTGGCGGGTGGGTCAAGGTGGCCCGTCCGAAACTCGTCCGTCGGAACCACCGCGATCTTCCTTAGTGCAAAGCCCCCGAATCGAACCTGAATGATGGCATGGCGACCCGAGGGTTCGGCGATTTAGGAGCGCTCAGCTGTCGCCGAGGAAATAAGCTGCAAGGGCTGGAGAAACACGGTTTGCTTCTTATTTCACCGAGGGAATTCGAAACGAAACGCGAAAGGACCCGCGCAATGGCAAAGAACACGATCTGCGTATGGTACGACAAAGACGCCGAGGCGGCGGCCCGCTTTTATGCGGCGACGTTTCCCGACAGTGCCGTCGGCGCCGTCATTCGGGCACCGGGAGATTATCCGGATGGCAAGCAGGGGGATGTATTGGTCGTTGAATTCACCGTCGCGGGTATTGCCTGCATCGGCCTGAACGGGGGTCCCACGTTTAAACACAGCGAGGCTTTCTCGTTCCAGATCGCAACCGACGATCAGGAAGAAACCGATCGCTACTGGAACGCCATCGTCGGCAATGGCGGCCAGGAAAGTGAGTGCGGCTGGTGCAAGGATAAATGGGGTGTCTCCTGGCAGATCACGCCGCGTGTCCTCTCCGAAGCGCTGGCGGCAGGCGGTGGTCAGGCAAAACGTGCTTTTGACGCGATGATGACGATGAGGAAAATCGATGTCGCCGCGATCGAGGCGGCCCGGCGCGGTTGAGGCGCCTGCGCGAAATCAATAGATGCCCCGCTGTCAGAACCAGAGGTCGCGCACGCAGCGCCCTTTGGATGGAAGATCTTCGAACGTGTCCAGGCCGTCGAAATGATCGATGGGCAGATCGGCGACGAGATCCGGCGGCGCAAGCCGCATGTTGACTGCCATGCGCCGGCGGCCATCCTTTTGAAGCCGCAGGCCGCGCCAGCTCAAGACGCAGGCGCAGGATGGGCAGAACAAGATTTCGAGAGACGACGTCTCCCGGCCCGAGCGGGTATAGGAGGCGGTTTCTCCGCTGAGAGCGATACGCTCTCCTTCGTAATCATAGGCCCAGAGGGTGCCGTAACGGCGGCAGAGGGTGCAGTTGCAGGCGGTGATCGAGCCGGGATCGCCTTCGAGCGTCCAGCTTGCCTTGCCGCAATGACATGAGCCCGTCAGCATGAGTGTTCCATCCAGCTGTTTCTTCCGGGCATCCTGCCCCAATCGCGAGACGATCACAATTGGGCTTTCAAGCGCCTCGCTTCCCTCCGCTCGCGAGCCCGTTCGGTTAATTTATGAAATTTCTAGTTGAGATGGCGGCCGAAAGATGATCCCATGCGACTTGGCGTAGCCGAGTCCACGCTTCCTCCCAATTTTTGATCCGAGCGATCCATGTCGATTTCCGATGCGATCTACCGTCCCTTTGAAACCTGGATCCGGCCGCTCGACATTCCGTACCGACCGCTTCCTTCTAACGGGCCTGTGGCCGTCCTTCTGCACTTCATTTCGATGTTTCGAGGCGTTCTCATCGCTTTGGCGTTTTCCTCGATGGCAATCGAAGCAATCAACCTCACGATCGTCTGGGGACTTGCGGTCATTGTCGACGGTGTGACCCAAAAGGGCGCGCCTGCTTTCCTGAACAGTGAATGGCCGCTGCTTGCCTTCCTCGGCTTCCTGATTTTTCCAGCCATGCCAATCGCCTCGTTTCTTCTCAACACTTTCAATTCGCATACGCTCGGTGTCGGTATGCCTGCCGCCATCCAGTGGCAGGGTCACAAGGCGGTGGAGCGGCAGGATCTCGCTTTCTTTCACGATGTTTTTGCCGGGCAGGTCTCCTCGCGCCTGTCACAAGTGGCGTCTTCCGTCCAGCAGCAGATCGTTGTCGCCTTCCAGGCCATTCCGCGCTTCCTGTTGCAGATGGTCGGCTCGGTGCTCTTGCTGGTGAGTTTGTCTTGGCAGCTTGCCCTGCCGGTCGTCATCTGGATCGCGCTCAATGTAGCGCTCGCCACCAGGATGGCGCCGGTCTTTACTGAGCGTTCGCGGCGCACCGCCAAGCAGCGCAGCCTTGTCGCCGGTGCTATTACCGATCTCTACACCAACATGCAGATGATCAAGCAGTTTGCGGCTGAAGACAGCGAAGCGGGTGCTATCCGACGAATCATCCAGAAATCCGTGCAGACGCAGCACAGGGAGCAACGCATCTACCGCACGTCGGAATTGATCGTCGTGGCGCTCAACATGATGCTGTGGCTCGCCATGCTTTCTATCGGCTTTTCCGGGCTCATCAACGGCTTTCTCACGGTTGGCGAGTTCGTGGGCGCGGTCTATATCCTGCACCGGCTGTCCGGGCACACCTTTACTTTCTTGCAGATGGGACAGCAGATTTTCCAGGCGATCGGCACGATCAAGGACGCTATGCCGGTCATGACGACGCCGCCGACCATCACCGACCGGCCGGATGCGTCGAGTCTCACGGTCAGCCGCGGGGAGATCCGCTTCGAAAAAGTCCACTTCGCCTACAAGTCGGGCAAGCCGGTCATCGATGCGTTGTCGCTGACGGTGCGGCCCGGCGAGAAGGTGGGCCTGGTCGGTCTCTCCGGAGCCGGCAAGACCACGCTCGCAAATCTGCTCCTGCGCTTCTACGACATCGGCGACGGCGCGATCCTGATCGACGGGCAGGATATTCGAGCGGTCACGCAGTCGAGCCTTCGCCGCGCCATCGGGGTCATCGCGCAGGACGTCGCATTGCTGCACCGGTCGGTCGGCGACAATATCCGCTACGGCCGGCCGGAGGCGACGCGGGACGAGATCGAAGAGGTGGCGAAGATGGCAAGCGCCGATGCCTTCATTGCCGATCTTGCCGACGGCGAGGGCCGCAAGGGTTATGACGCCTTCGTCGGGGATCGCGGCATCAAACTTTCCGGCGGCCAGCGGCAGCGTGTTGCTATCGCCCGCGTTCTGCTGAAGGACGCGCCGATCCTGGTGCTGGATGAAGCGACCTCGGCGCTCGACAGCGAATTCGAAGCCGCCATCCAGGAAAGGCTAAACCTCGTCATGGAGGGGAAAACAGTGATTGCCATCGCCCACCGCCTGTCCACAATCGCCAGAATGGACAGGATCGTCGTGCTCGATCACGGGCGGATCGTGGAGGAGGGCAGACCGGAGGAACTGGTCGAACGCGATGGCCTGTTTGCCCGTCTGTGGAAACGCCAGACCGGCGGCTTCATTCCTGAAGACATTCATGAAGCATTGCCGGCTTCGCCTGCGACCTGACGAGCGACTGGCCATCTCTAAGGCTAAATTGGGATGCCGTCAGCGAACCAAGAGCAGGCGGTCGCCGATCAAGCTCAGGGCGACGCCCATCACGCGCTCCATGCCGACCTTGAAGCGCAGGAAGCCGGCGGAAACGCGCGGGTTCGAGAAGAAAAAGGCCAGGCCGCAATACCAGAGAGCCGAAAGAAGGAAGCAGGTCAGGGCGATGAAGCAATAGAGCCAAACGGGCGCATGTGCGGGAATGACAAGCGCAAAGATGCTGCCGAAGAAAGCCACCGATTTCGGATTGGTCATGCTGACGACGTAAGCGCGGCGCATGGCGGAGCACCATGCGACTTCGCTCGGTCCCGTCGGCTTCAAGGGCTTGGACGCGTTGCGGATCATCTTCAGCCCCAGCCAGATCAGATACAATGCGCCGGCCACCTGCAACATCATATGCAGCCATTCGAAATGGGTCAGGAGAAACCCGAGCCCGGCCATCGCCATGACGGCCCAGGTCAGGGATGCGACCGCAAGTCCGAGACCCGCAAAGAGCCCGGCAACGCGGGATACCGATATGCTTGTTTCGGTGACGATGATGAAATTCGGTCCGGGGCTGACGAGGGAGGCGATGTAGACGCTGACGAGCAATGCGAGCGAATTGATATGGTCCATCCGGCTTTCCTACGTTGCTTGCCGGAGAGCCTATGCGAGGCCGGTGGTTATTGAAAGGGCCCATCACTCAAGGGCTGACGGGCCGGCCCGCGGCGCCTCTTGACGATCACGGCGGCAATCCTACCTACTGCCGGCAAGGGAACCGGGGCAGAGTGGTTATGATCAATCCGTCGAGCAACGCGGGAATGCGCGACCCCGATGTCACCGTCCGTCGCATTCTCAAGGTCAACCATGCGGGCGAGTTCGGCGCCATCAGGATCTATGGCGCCCAAATCCTGATGGCCCGGCGGCTGTTTCCCGGCATCGTGCCGGCGCTCGAAGAAATGCGCGAGGACGAGATCGAGCATTGCCGGCTGTTTCGCGAGGCCATGCCTGCAAGGCGCGCCAGGCCGTGTCGCGTCATGGCCTTCTGGAGCCTCGGTGGTTCCGTGCTCGGCATCCTGACGGCGCTTGGCGGGCGCAACATGATCTGGATTTGCACACAGGCGGTGGAAAGCACGGTCCATCGCCATCTCGAAGACCAGCTGGCCTTCTCCTCGCCCAGCGTGATCCCGAACTTCACGCCCTCATCGCGTCGATCCAGGAACAGGAGCTGGCGCATCTCAGGAAAGCCGAAGACAGCCAGAAGAGACGGGGCCTGCGCCACGCCTTGCTCCTGCCCGTCATCGGTGCCCTAACCGACCTGATGATCTGGCTCTCCACCTGGGGAGACTCGAGCTGGATGCGGGCCGAAATGACGCGTGCGGGGAGGGGGTAGGCATTGATGGGGAGCACTATGGTGTCAGGGTCGATATCGACGTGCGACCAAATGTTTCGGCCAGCTGATTGGCGCCCTGATGAAGGCTATGGTTATTCGACAAGCCCAAGGATCGGGCCGTAGCCGCCGTGCCAGGAGCGGTCGTTGCGGCCCATCGCCGGATGGTAGAGCCCGACACCGTTTCCGCCGTCGAGAAACAACGCGTCGGGGCATTGCAGCTGGTCGCGGAAGAGCCGTGCGAAATCGTGGAAATTCACTCCGTCTTCGCTGATTGCCAAGCGGACCGTGCCGGCCGCGCAGACGCCGATACCGCTTCTGCGGGTTCGATCCGTCGAGCCGGGGATCAAGATCGGGTTCAGCTTGTCGGCGATGACAAGCATCGGACCGGACTGCGTGGCGAACCGCACCTTGGGCGCATTTTTCAGAAATTCATCGGTCGGCAGTATGCCGGCGCCTGCTTCACCAAGAAAGAATACGCCGTTCGGCTTCTTGTAGAAATTCGGCACCTGGCCGGCGGAGCTTTCGGCCTTTGCGGTATTGGCGGGTTTCAATTCCCTGGCGTTTTCGACATACAGCCCCATCGGCGAAAAATCGGCCCGGTACATGCCGGCGTTGACGGCCAGCACCAGCGTCTTCCCCTCGGCGCGAACGGCTTCGGCAAGGCTTGAAAAAGTCCGGTACGGCTCGCCATCGGCGCCCTTCCAGAACAGGCGCAAGTCGGCTTTCCCCGTTTGCAGCGTGCAGACGACGTATTTCGCCTCTTCGAAAGTCTCCTGGTCGCATTGCTCAGCATGGGCCTGATGCAGGGGTGTCATCGTTGCTGCCAGCATCATGGTGGCCGCGAACGCGGCTTGTTTAAAATAGGTCATCGGCGTCACGTCCTCGAGCTGTCTACCATGTGCCTGACAGAGCCGTGCCGGCGAGCAGCACGCCCGTCAGGATATTGGCGAGGAACAGGCGATAATTCAGGTCCGGGCGGGCAAGGTCGATCCGCCGGGTCTGCCACGCAAGCTGGGCTGCGATCACCAGCATTCCGATCGTATAAGGCGACGACATCTCCAGCAGCCAACCCCCGAGCGACCACGCCGCAACGGCCAGAGCATAGAACAAGCCGATCCACAACTTGCCGCGCCGGCCGAACAGGATTGCCGTCGATTTCAGGCCGAGGCGGGTGTCAGCCCTGACATCGACATAGGCATAGACCGTATCATAGCCGATCTGCCAGGCGACGGCCCCGGCCCACATCAGCACAGCGCCGGCTGGGATATGGCCGGCAATCTGGGCCCATGCCATCAGCATGCCCCAGTTGAACGCCGCGCCCAGCACGGCCTGGGGCCAATGGGTGAAGCGCTTGCAGAGCGGATAGACGAAGACGAGCGGCAGAACCGATATCGCGATCAAACGCGTGTAAGGCGTCAGGAAAAACAGAAGCGAGGCCGCGAGCATCAGTTCGGCGACCAGAAAGACGAAGGCGTGCATCGCACCGATATCGCCGCTTGCGAGCGGCCGAAAACGGGTCCGCTCAACGTGAGCGTCAAAATTCCGATCCGCGATGTCGTTGACCGTGGAGCCGGCGCTTCTCATCAGCAAGGCGCCGAGAGAGAAGATCACGAGTTCACCGAGGTCCGGCAGGCCGTGCGACGCCTGAATGAGGGCAGCCCAGCACGGGAAAAGCGTCAGCCATATTCCGACCGGCCGATCCAGCCGCGCGAGCCGCGTATAAGGCCGCCATGCGACCGGCAATCGGCGATCCACCCAGTCGCCATGGTGGATGTCGCTGAGGTCGGGGTGACTCGAAGTCATCATGAGACAATCCAAATTTCCTGTCGCAGCGGCCGGGATAGCGGCGGCCAGAATAGGAATTTTTGCAAGCGGAGCAATGGCCGCCTGCAGCGAGCGGCAGCCTTGGGTCCGTTCCTATTTACCGGCGAATGCGACATGGGGACCGGCGCCGCGATCCGGCGCATCTGCGGGCAGGCCGAAGAAACGTTTGGCCATTTCGGTCGGGCCGATATCCTCCAGATATCGGAAACCCAGGCTCAGCAATCGGTCCGCGAGCTGCTTGGGATCGAAGTGCGTCAGCCATGGCTCGCCGGCAGCGGCCGTGCGCGACCCCATTTCCGCGGCGCGGGCGCGGCGTTCGGGCGGATAGTTCTCCAAGGGTTCGCTGTAGTCAAAGACGATGGACGAGCTCGGCAGGCCGGCGACGAAGCGCAGCAGGGCAAACACCGACGGTTCCGTGAGATAGGGCACGACGCCGAGCCAGATGAAGAAGGAGGGCGTTTCGAGTTCGAGACCGCAATCGACCAGGCGCGTTCCGAGATCTTCCTGCTCGAAATCGACGGGAACGAATGTCGGCAGATTTTGCGTCACCCCTATCTCGCTCAGCCGCCGCTGCTTCCAGCTCTGCGTGGCAGGATGATCGACTTCGAAGACCTTCAAGCCGGCATGAGGATTGCGCAGTGCGAAGGTGTCGAACCCGGCGCCGAGGATGACGGCCCGGGGACGTGCCGAACGCCGCGCTCTTCCTCTGGTCGCTGACGCATGGCCTTGCCTTGCTGATGATAGACGGCCAGGTCGAAGCCGGAGCCGATCCCGATGCGAAGGTCGAGGAAATCCTGAAGCTCGTCGGCATGGGATTGCCTGCAGCGAGATAGGCTGTTGTCGGCGCGCTCGGCCCATCCTCTCCACACAAGTCCGTCCAGCAGGATTGCTTCGATCCTGAGCATGAGCGAGTGGCACGGAGATCGGGCAAGAAGCCCGAATATTCAATCGCTACCAGGCGGTACGGGCAGTGCCGAGTGCTGTTGTATGCGAGGATGATACCTGCGCGATATGCGTTTTGAGCGACACGACGCAGTTTCCCGGAAAACTGAGTTTGTGCATCGTCAAGTGCTTCAGCAACGCCTCCGCATCGCGCTTCTCAGTAAGCGGAAATGTCACAGTCATGCGAGTTCCTTCCAACGAACACAGTGAGCATCCGATATAGCTAATGTCTAAATTCTTTTGCGCCGCAACAAGAAAATTTTAATGATAAAATTAAAATCGATTAGCTTTTTCGTGTGTCTTTTTAAGATCGTTTGAAATCGGATTCCCGGTCGCGGCTGCCAACGCGCCGACGCAAGGCAGGCTCATCTGCCGTTGCGGGCTGCCCAGCTCCTGAGCCGCAATCCGTTGAGTTTGATGAAACCTTCGGCGTCGTGATGGTCATAGGCGACGGCGCTTTCCTCGAAGGTGACGAGATCGGCGGAATAGAGTGAGCAGGGCGAGGTGCGGGAGATGACCGTAGCGCTTCCCTTGTAGAGCCGTACCGTCACTTCGCCGCTGACGAAGTCCTGGCTCCGGTCGATCAGAGCCTGCAGCATTTCCCGCTCGGGAGAGAACCAGAAGCCATTGTAGATCAGCTCGGCGTAGCGGGGCATGATCTCATCCTTGAGGTGTGCGGCGGCACGATCGAGCGTGATCGATTCAATGCCGCGATGCGCCGCAAGCAAAATCGTGCCTCCCGGCGTCTCGTAAATGCCTCGCGATTTGATGCCGATGAAGCGGTTTTCGACGAGATCGAGCCGCCCTACGCCATGTCGACCGCCGAAGCTGTTGAGTTCTGTGAGCAAGGCAGCGGGTGTCATCGCCTGGCCGTTCACGGATACAGGGTCGCCGTTTTCGAAGCCGATGGTGACGGTCTCGGGGGTATCGGGAGCGTCGACAGGATCGATTGTGCGTTGATAGATGTATTCGGGCGCGGCCTCGGCCGGATCTTCGAGGATTTTGCCTTCGGTAGAGGTGTGCAACAGGTTGGCGTCGATTGAGAAGGGCGCTTCGCCGCGCTTGTCCTTCGGCACCGGGATCCGATGCATCTCGGCATATTCCAGAAGCTGCATGCGGGAGCGGATGCTCCATTGGCGCCAGGGAGCAACGACCTCAATCGACGGATCGAGTGCATTGACGGCGAGTTCGAACCGGACCTGGTCATTGCCCTTGCCTGTCGAGCCGTGGGCAACGGCATCAGCACCGACCTGCCGGGCTATGGCGACCAGATGCTTGGCAATCAGTGGCCGGGCTATGGAACTGCCGAGCAGATACTGCCCCTCATAAAGCGTGTTGGCGCGCAGCATCGGAAAGACGAAGTCGCGAACGAATTCCTCCCGCAGATCGACGATACGGATGTCCTTGACCCCCAACATTGCTGCCTTCGCCCGCGCCGGCTCAAGCTCCTCGCCCTGGCCGAGATCGGCGGTGAAGGTCACGACCTCGCATCCGTAGGTCGCCTGCAGCCATTTGAGGATGATCGAGGTATCCAAGCCGCCGGAATAAGCGAGCACGATTTTATCTATCTGTCTTGCCATCAACCGTCTCCATATCGATGCTTGCAACGATAGGTTATGTCTTGCGCAACGAGCTTGCGAAGAAGCCTCAAAATTGCGATTATTTGGCATATTATGCCACTATGAAAGAACTCGGAGCTATAAAGTGCCGAACCTCCTTGATGCGATCGATCGCCATATCCTGCGCGTGCTTCAGCGCGACGGGCGCATTTCGAATGTCGAACTGGCAAAGGAGGTAGGGCTGTCGCCTTCGCCCTGCCTGCGCCGCGTGCGGCTCTTGGAAGAGGCGGGTGTTATCGATCGGTATGTTGCTGTGCTGGACCCGGCAAAGGTCGGGGCGGGGCTGACGGTTTTCGCCCGCGTATGGTTCAAGACCCAGGATGCCGAGGTCACGCTGCGCTTCGCCGAAGCGGTCCGGCGGTTTCCCGAGGTGATGGAGTGCTACCTGACGACGGGTGAGTGCGACGCCGTGCTGCGCATCGTCACCGCCGATCTTCACAGCTATTGGCGTTTCCAGGCCGACCACCTGACCCGCATCCCGAGCGTCCTCAGCGTCAAGACCGACGTGCCGATGGAAACGCTGAAGCGGAGTTACGAGCTGCCGGTTCGGTAGGCGCGCGCGGCTTGTGTACCGGTGCGTGGCCAGCCTCGTCCTTCGAGGCCCCTTCGGGGCACCTCAGAATGAGGCTGGAGAGAGGGCGCCCTCGTTAGGAAATGTCTGATGCTGTGGAGGGACGGCCTGCAGACCACAGAGGCACACCGATCAGCCCTCATCCTGACGTGCGCAATCTGGAGGATGATCGATTGCAAGGAAATCCGCAAAACCACTTAAAATTGACCAAAGTCATTAACAAGCTGTCTTATGCTCTCGGTTATTCAGAAGGCGTTGTGTTTTGCACGAGTTATTTAATGAGCGAGACTGCCGAAAGAACGCTGCGAGTTAGGCCGCTGCAAAGGCATCATCAGCATTCGATTGCCTTGATGTTAGCTATGGTGGGGTTTGTGGCTTCGTGTTCAAATGCAGATGAAAGCGCCATCGCAGCTAAGTTTGTGGCCAGCGAGCTTCATTTCCTGGGCTCTTTCTGCGAAGGTCCTTATTTAGCGGTGCGCGATGGCAATTACATTTCCTTTGATGGCACAAAGTACAAGACGCTTCTTCGAAACGTTGCGGTAACTGCTATCGGACCGGATCGCCTCTCCATGTCCTCCGAGATCGGCTCAGGCAACTTGATAGTAACATACCTGCTCAAGCACGACAGCACCGTCGCGATCATTGAAAGCGTAAGAATGGAGCCGGGACTAAGTCCAGAGCACTGGGCCACTGCGAGCGGCATTGAGTTCAGAGATGCTATTGAAAAAATGAAGAAAATTGACCCGTTGGTCCTGTGCTCGGTAACGACATAGCGCCAATTCGCCTGGCCCTCGTCCAGCTCAAGCCATATCATTCGACAATTTTGCCTCTGCCAGGGGAACGAATTTGAGCCACAAGCTTGAGAACGAATCCAAGGGTTGGAGCACTCCATACGAAGGCGATGAGCCAAGCAGTTGCGGTCGCACCCACACACTCGCTCTCGTTAATTTCACAAGAGGCTCTTACGGCATTGCCATACAGGCACAGCGCTCCGACCACCAAGGCTGAGCTGGCGATTGCAATTGATATCCATAACCTCCTGCCTTGCCCCATTATCAGCGCCGCGATGAAAATTGCTGCAAAGGGCAAAAGCGTCAGCCATATCATGCCTGCTTCCATTCGAGGCTCTCTTGAAAAGTCTGAATCTTTCAGGCCATCGCAAATATCTGCTGGTGGCGCAACGCGGCTCTGTCTGCCATGCCTATGGATTGCCGGCATCGCTGTCTGCCGACGCAACTAACCCCAGCTCCGAGGCTGACATGGGAATTCCTGACGGGGCGGAAGTATTGCCCGTCCTGGGAATCTGAAGCAGCACCCGCTTATTCACGACGGATTCGCTATCGCTGGGCTGGAAAGTAACGACGTCAGGGATTGCCTGCGGCGTTCAATACGTGATTTCGAATGGCGGCCGCACTTTCCTGCGGTGATGCGAAAGTGACATCCAGGACGAGGGTGTTTTGATGTTGGGGATCGAGAACGCAAGCTTGTCGGCTGCGTTTTCTCGACGCCTCCGCATCTGTGGATTTCAGGTGGGCACGGCGTGCCGGTGTCGAAATCCGGCGCGCCAACTCGTCCTCATCGCAGAGCAGCCGCACTGGCACCAGCAAGGCTTGGCGTTGTTGTGCTGCGGCAGCAATTTGCTGAAACGTGCGCATGCTTCGCTGATCGCCGTCAATCCCGGCATGCGTGAAGATGAAATTGGCCGAAGGCGCGCTATAGGCCACGATCGCATCCAAGACGGCTTGCCGAACCCTGCCGGTATATTCCCATATTCCTTCCGGGAGGGGGGACGTCCCGCCGTCATCCAGGAGGCGCAGTATCGGGTTGTTGAACCAGTGATTGTCGATAATCTTTGCGGGGACAAGCGGACTTAATTCTTTGGCGATCGCGAGTTTGCCGACGCCCGGAAAACCGATCAGCAGAATGAAAATATTCATACGGAGCAACGTCCCTCATTCAATCTGGATATGGATATGGTCGTCGTGGCGGGCGGCACGGCAGCCTTGGAAGCGGACGTGGCTGTCGGTGATGCCAAGCGCGTTCTTCAGATGCGGCTCGATGAAGATTTTCTGCAGGCCGAAGCGTGCCACGCCTTCGCTGGTCAGCCAGGCGACCGCGGCCGATGTGCGCTGCTCCTCGATGCCATAGGCCGGAAACAATGGCTGCAGCGCGTCGAAATCCCAGCGTGTGGTCAGCCAGTCGTTGCGGCCTTGGCATGGCAGTTCGTCGCCTGGTGCCGGCTCTTCGAAGGCGAAATAGCCGATCGGGGAGCGGGTGGCGCGATTTGGTCAGCTTTGCCAGAAAGCGGCGGATGCGCCAGGCGCGTGACGCGGCGAGGGCGATGAGATAGGCGACTCCGCCGATCTGCGTGAGCAGCGTCAGAATGACGACGATCAGGACGTGGAGGGTAAGACGGAACACTGGAGAGCCTTGCGGGACGTTGTCATCCCATAGGCGAGGGGATGCTGATCGGCAAGATAGCTGCAGGCCGGCGACCGGCCAGTGCGCTCCAAATTGACAGCGGCAGTTATCTGACTTAAGTCAGATAATATGGTTTGCGATCCTATCTCTCGCGTCCGTCGCTTCAACCGTGCCGTCACCTCCGAGGTCGGGGCTCTCGACAGCTCGTTCCTCGGACGCGGACGTCCGCTGGGGGCTGCCCGCGTGCTCAATTCGATCGGCCGGGGACAATCGGATGTTGCCGCGATCCGCGATTATCTGGGCCTCGACTCCGGCTTGATGAGCCGCCTGCTGCGCAGCCTGGAAGAGGAGGGTCTCATCGAGACGGTGCCGAACGCTGAGGACGCACGTCGCCGCGTCGTCAGATTGACCGAAAACGGCCGGTCCGAGTTTCAAGCCTATGAAGCGCTTTCCAATGCGCAGGCGGAAGCATTTCTGGCGCGCCATCGCCGTCCGGAAGAACTTCTGTGCGCCATGGATATGATTGCTTCCTCGCTGAAGCGCGACCAGATCGTGATCGAGGAGAAGGACCCTCGGCACGAGGATGCCCGCTATTGCCTAAGCGAATATTACGGCGAACTTGCACGCCGCTTCGAGAAGGGTTTCGATGTGTCGCTGTCCCGCGATCCCGATGCCACGGATATGATCCGTCCGCGCGGTGCGTTTCTGGTGGCCATGTCCGATGGCCTGCCGATCGGCTGCGTTGGAATGAAGGGCGATGGCGGCGAGGTCGCAGAGGTTAAGAGATTGTGGGTCGCCCCATCCGCACGTGGTCTCGGGCTCGCAACATGCCTGATGACGGCCGCCGAGACCATCGCCCGCGAACTGTCCGTCAAGCTCCTGCGCCTGGATACGAACAGCGCGCTTTCCGAGGCGCAACAGCTTTATCGCGGAAGCGGCTGGGTTGAGATCGGCCGTTTCAATGACGACCCATATCCCGACACGTTTTTTGAAAAGCGTCTTTAGAAGAAGTTCGATGGATCGATGGCCCTACTGGTGAGCCAGATGCTTCGACAGTTCGGCCAAAAGCCTGTCGCGGTCGGTGGTCGTCTGGACAAGATCGACGGCGGCGGTGACGGCGCGGCGTCCTTCGACGCTGTCGACGTCAACCTTCCTGTCGGAGCACCATTGCCGAACGGCATCGGTGACGAGGATTATTTCGCGGTCGTCGAGGTAAATCAGGGATTGGAGCATCACGCGCACTCCGTTGACCGGCAAGAACCCGCAGCAACTCTTAAGCGGTCCCGCCGAAAAATCTTATGGCCGACAATATAATTTTACGCTTATAAAATGCGAACACCACTGCCATTTTAGAATGGTGCGATGACGTACGGTTCCGGGCCGGCTCCAGGGGCCAACGGGATGTATTGACGGCCGTCAGACCGGCACCTGCTAAGGATTGTCTGATCTTCTGCATCGGGGTTTCGGTCTTGATGTTGCGGACGCTTTGGATGCGGCTAGGCTGCCGGTGCTTCCGACCGTCGTCATCGCCATCTTTGCCGCAGACATCCTGCGGCATGCGCGCTGGCAAAGGCGATATCAAGTCAGATCGGCGGCTGGTTTATTTTGCCAGCACGATATGTGTGGCGTGTTCAGTGGCGACATGCTCGGCGACGCGGAAGCCGTGGGCGGGCAGGTCGATGCCGGCGAACATCGCTTCTCCCTTGCCGAGCACGACGGGCGAGATGGCGAAATGCAATTCGTCGATCAGGCCGGCTTGCAGATATTGGCGGACGGTGCTGACCCCGCCGCCGATTTTCACGTCCTTGTCGCCGGCCGCAGCCTTCGCCTTTTTAAGTGCATCTTCGATGCCGCCGGTGATGAAGTGAAAGGTCGTACCGCCCTCCATGACGAGGGGTTCGCGCGGGTAGTGCGTCAGGATAAAGGTTGGCGCGTGATAGGGCGGGTTCGGCCCCCACCAGCCCTTCCAGCTCTCATCAGGCCAATCGCCGCGAATGGGGCCGAACATGTTGCGCCCGAGAATGAAGGCGCCGAAATTCGCCATGCCGCGGGCGGCATAGTCCTCGTCAATCCCTTGTGAACCGTCGTCCTTTCCCTGCATCGCGCGGAAAGTGCTGGTATGGAAAAACCATTGAAACATCTCGGCTCCGCGTTTGCCGAGCGGATCTTGCATGCTTTGTTCCGGACCCGCACCGAAACCATCTACGGACAGGGAAAACCCTGCGACACGCACCTTTGACATGTTCTCCTCCATCTAATTGCGATTTGAAACCGGTTGCGTTATCTCACGAGTGATCCTATATTGCAACCAGTTTTTTCTAGGAGTGCATGTCGTGGATATCGAACTGCGGTCGGGCTGCCCGATCAACCTGACGATGGAGGTGCTGGGCGACAGGTGGAGCCTCATCATCATCCGGGACATCATGTTTGGCAACCGTCGCCATTTCCGCGATCTTCTGACCCATTCGGAAGAGGGGATCGCCTCCAACATCCTGGCGGCGAGGCTGAAGCGCCTGCTCTCGCTGGGGTTTATCAGCAAGCGGGACGATCCGAGCCACAGCCAGAAGGCAATCTACAGCCTCGAGGAGCCGGCCATCCAGCTTGTTTCCGTCTTCGCTATGATCGGCGCCTGGGGGCGGCGCCATCTGCCTGTCAGCGAGGAGCTGAGCATCCGGGCGCAGCTTCTCGAAGAAGGCGGGCCGCCGCTCTGGGACGACTTCATGAAGGATCTCCGGCAAATCCATATCGTCGATCCGATCGGCGGAGCCAACGGCACGCGCACCTCGGCGGTGCTGGCCAAGCTGACGGCGGCGTTCCTCGAGGTCCGAGCGAAATCGTCGGCGCTGGCCTCCTGATATCGTGGGAAATCACCCGGCCCGATCAGCCGCCGGCGCCCTGGTATTTCCCGGTGGCGTAGCGCCAGTACGCCATTGCGATCAGCACCCAGACCGGGCCGGCCGCCAGAGCCGCAGGCGCGGCCCAGTCCCCGAGGATGGGGACGGGTTTGCCGAGCAGGGCGGCGACGGGAACCGAACTGGTGAGGGCTAATGGCACCGCGGTGATGAGGGTGATCTGAATGCCGCCGGGAAATATGTTGAGGGGATAACGCGTCAATTCCCAAAAGCCGAAGAAGATCGAGAACAAGTGATTGGAGCGCACCCAGATCATTGCCGTGGCGCCGATCATCGTGATCAACGAGGCGGTCAGCAACGCCGCGCTGGTGAGCGTGGCAATGAGGAATGACACGGACCAGACCGACCAGCCGAAATCGACGGATAGGACGGCCCAGCCCATCAGCGCCACCGCGAGGATGACGTGGCCGGCGTAGCTGATGTTGAGACCGGAAAAGATCAGATAGGCCCAGGGACTGAATGGCTTGACCAGCAGCGTATCAAAGGTGCCAAGCCGCACCAGTTCTTCCAGGTCGCGCAGTTGCACGAAGCTCATTGCTGCACCGAGAGAATAGGCGAGCAGCTGGAAGCTGAACAACAGCGCCAACTCCGGCCAGGTCCAGCCGCCGAGCGTGTCGAATCGCGCTAGCAGGATGCCGATGGTGGCGAAGACGCTGCCGTAAGAGAGGATCTGCGCAAGACGATCGAGCCAGAAGGCGCCGCGATATTCCATCTGCGAGCGGACATACATGCGCACCAGCAACGGGATGACGCGGAGGTGGTGGAGGAGCACGGTCAGCCTCCCTGCACGGTGATGCGGGTGGAGGCTGAGTGCCATAGCCAAAGGACGCCCAAGAGGAACAATCCGGCCCAGCCGAGACCGAGGCCAAGATGAAGCCAGGTGTCGGCAGTCGAAAGCCGGCCGAGATAGACGGCATTGGGATAATAGACGACCCAGGCGAAGGGCAGATGGCGGGCGACCGTCGCCAGCGGCTCGGGAAAGAACCAGAAAGGCACGAGTACGCCGGAGAACAATTGCAGCAGGGCGCCGAGGATCCAGTCGAGTGAGAAGCTCGTCATCAGCCAGAAGGCGATGAGGCCGAAGAACGCCGACATCAGGAATAGGAGCGTAAAGGAAAGTGCCCAGAAGGCAATGAACATCAGGGCGTGGAACAGGCTTGCCGGCGGTAGCATGCCGTAAAACAATGCGGTGAAGGCGATGGTTGGGATCACCTGCGTCATCAGCCGATAGAAAAAGCTGCCGCATTCGTTGGCGAAGAGATAGAGCGGATAGGATAGCGGCTTCAGCAACCAGACAGCGATATCGCCTGTTTTGAGCGACCGGCCGATCTCGCCGATGATCCTTTCAGGCCGGGTGGCGCCCATCACCGTGCCGCCGAGCAGCGCATAGGTTACCATCTGCTGCAGCGAGACCCCGTCGACCACGACTGCACTGACGCCGGCATAGGCGGCCTGCCAGATGGCGACGCGGGCGAATACTTGCACCAGTTTGCCGAAGATGTTGGCCCAGACCTCATTGCGATAGGCGAGCTGGGAATGGAAGGAACTCCGGGTAAAGGCGAGATAGGCGCTCATGACGCCCGCGCCCTGGCGTTGCGCCCCTGGTAAAAGGTGCGGATGACTTCTTCGATGTCCGGCTCGTGCAAAGCCACATCCTTGAGGCCGCGGTCGCTTCCGACCTCCGACAGGATCCTGACCAGCGAAACGTCTTCGCGTTCGATCAGATAGTTCTTGCGCAGGCCCTCGTCGCTGACGAGCGAAGCGGTGCTGAGCGGCAGCGGCCCGGGGTCGCTGGCAAATTCGAGGGTCAGCCGCCGGGCCGAACCCAAGGCGGCGCGCAGGCTCCTCAATTCGCCGTCGAAGATCAGCCTGGCGTGATCGACCATGATCAGCCGCGGGCAGATGGTCTCGATGTCCTGCAGGTCGTGGGTGGTGAGGATGATGGTCACACCGCGCTCGCGGTTGATCTCGGCAAGAAAGCGCCGCACCGCATCCTTGGCGACCACATCCAGCCCGATGGTCGGTTCGTCCAGAAAGAGGATTTTCGGATCGTGCAGCAGCGACATCACGATTTCGGCGCGCATGCGCTGGCCGAGGCTGAGCTGGCGCACCGCGCGGTCGAGAAAGGGCGTCAGGTCGAGCAGCTCGCTGAAGCGCCGGAGATTATCCGTATAGCGGGCAACGGGTATGTCGTAGATGCGCTGGTGCAAGGTAAAACTGTCCACCAGCGGCAGGTCCCACCACAGCTGGCTGCGCTGGCCGAAGACGACGCCGATATCGCGTGCATTATCCATGCGGCTCAGATGCGGCGTGCGGCCGAGCACCGAGAGCGTGCCGGCGCTCGGCACCAGGATGCCGGTCATCATCTTGATCATCGTGGATTTGCCGGCGCCGTTGGGGCCGAGATACCCCACCGCTTCGCCGGCCGCGACGTCGAAATCGATGTCGGAAACGGCCAGAACTTCGGTATATTCGCTCGTCACCAGCGTCTTCAGGGCGCCCAGAAAACCCGGAAATCTTTTGTGCTGCCGGAAGCGTTTGCTGACGCCCCGTGCCTCGATCAAAGCCGTCATCTGTATTTCCCGCCGATTCGGCAGCTGTCAGGATTGGAACCCAAGCTAACGCCGGGCTCGGCCAGTGCAAGCAAAAGTCGCTTTTGCCTTTCCCTCAATCGCGCAATTCGAAGCGCTCCCGCGCCGCCTGCCGTTCCGAAAAGACGCGCGGCGCCACAGCCTTTTGCGTTGACAGCCGCGGTCAATCGATCGCTGTTGGGCTCATGAAGATTCTCGCAATATCCGGCAGCGCTAGGCGCGATTCCACCAATACGGCCATGCTGCGGGCTGTCCGCGCCGTTGCCCCAAGTGATATCGAAATTGCGATCTTCGATGGTGTGGGAGGTTTGCCGGTATTCTCGCCCGATCTCGAGGGGGAAGCTCTGCCGGCGGCCGTGCGGGATTTCGTCGCATCGATCGCTGGGAGCGACGGGGTGATCATCGCCAGCCCGGAATATGTGCGATCCATCCCCGGCGGCCTGAAGAACGCGATCGACTGGCTGGTCTCTGGCGAGCAGATCGTCCACAAGCCCGTTGCGCTGCTGCACGCATCGCATCGGGGCGATGACATGCTGGAGGGCCTGCGCACGATCCTTGCCACCATCACCGATCGGTTCGCAGCGGATATCTTTCTCCGGCTTCCTCTGATGAAGCTGGAACCGGCCGAGGTGTTGCGGGCGGTCGAGACGGCGGAGAACCGTTCGAGGGTGCAGGCCTATCTTCAGGCCTTCTCGGCCTATTGCGAGGCAGCTGGCCAGACGGTCATCGGACCTCCATCATGAGGCCGCTCTCGAACGCCGCTTTTCCGTGAAGCGAGTGCAGTATTGCGAGCGGGGCTGCGAGCAGCGCCGCGACGATGAAGGCGGAGAGGGCATGTCTGGTGAGGAGACGAAGGATAGGTCTGATCATCTCGATTTCTAGGCGCCGCGGATATCTTCTGTGCTGGACCTCGACAATTGCGGCAGCATGACCGGCGCCTTGCAAGCTCCGCAATGCTGCCGCAACCCTTGTGGCGGAGAAAAGGGAAACTGAGACACAGGCGGGCGATGCGAATATTGTTGATAGAAGACGAGAGGGAACTGGCCGAGGCACTGTCGGCAGCACTCGGCAAACATGGGATCGTCACCGACCACACGATGCATCTGGCCGATGCCGTCGAGTTGACGCGGCAGAACCACTACGACGCGATTCTGCTCGACCGGCGCCTGCCTGACGGAGAGGGGTTGAGCTTCATTCCGGAGCTGAGGCGGACCGGAAAACATACGCCGATCATCGTGCTGACGGCGCGCAACGAGCCCAAGGAGCGGGTCGAAGGCCTCGACCTCGGCGCCGACGACTATCTTGGCAAGCCGTTTCTCGTGGAAGAACTGATGGCACGGCTGCGGGCGGTGCTGCGGCGGGCGCCGGATCTTGCCGAATTGCAGATTGCCGCCGGGCGGATGGTGATTGATCCGCTGCACCTCAGCGTCACGGTCGGCACGGTGCCGCTCGACCTGCCGCGACGCGAACTTCTGGTATTGGCAGCCCTTGCCAGGCGGAAGGAGAAGACCGTGCTCCGCTCGACGCTGGAGGCGGCGGTTTATAATTACGAGGAGGAGATCCAGTCGAACGCGCTCGACGCGCATATTTCGCGGCTGCGCAAGCGACTGATCGATGCCGGCGCTGGCGTCGCGATCCATAATATCCGCGGCGTCGGCTATCTCATGAAGGAAGAATGATGGCCAAGGCGCAAGACGCCAATCCGTCGCTGTGGTGGCGACTCAGCTGGCAGCTCAGCATCGTCTTCGTCGCTGTGGTGGCGGCTGTCATCGTCGGCCTTTGCATTTATGGGGCGATAATCCTTTCGCCGAACGTCGCCACGGAAGACAGGCTGACTGTGGCGCTCGATGAGGCGCTGGCCCGCGATGCTCAAGGCAGGCTCGTCATGACCGACAGCCCGCGTCTTCGCGCCTTCAAGGCCGAGAGCGACAGGCTCTGGTTCGTCGTGGCGACGCCGGACGGGCAGACGGTTTCCTATGGCGCCGTGCCGGAGGCCTATCAGGCGCTCGGCCCCTATGTGTATCTGATCAAGGAGGCCGATATACGCGGTGCCGCATCTGTCGGCGAGAGTGCCTCGATCGACAGCGTCGAGACCGGGATCGGGCCTTTGCGGGTGATGTATGGCGGCAACCCGAGCCGGAGCGCCACCTTCCTGACCATGCTCACAGAGACCTATCCGATCTATGTGCCGCTTCTGGTGATCGCCCTGCCGGCGGTGTTTTTTGCGGTCCCGAGGATCGTCGGGCGGTCGCTGAGGGGGATCAGCGAGGTGGCGCGTGAGGCGGCGGCAATCGACCCGCGCCGGCAGGGCGCACGCCTTCCCGTGAGCGGCATTCCCCGGGAAGTGTCCCCGCTGGTAGCGGCCTTCAACGGCGCGCTGGAACGGCTGGAGAATGAATTCCGCAAGCGCCAGCGCTTCCTGATCGATGCTGCGCATGAACTGCGCACCCCGATCGCCATCATGCAGACACGTATCGACGGGATGCCCGACGGCCGGGAGCGGCGGCGGATGCTCGACGACGTGGCGCGGCTGGCCGAGGCGGCCGAGCAGCTCCTCGATTTCGAGCGAAACGACCAGGCGGTCGATCTTGACGAAACGGTCGATCTCGTCGGCATCGCCCGTACCGTGGTGGCCGACCTCGCGCCGCTGGCAATCGCGGGCGGTTACCAGATCTGCTTTCAAAGCGATGCGGATAGGCTTGAACGCCGCGGAAGCCCTTCCGCCCTGCCGCGGGCGGTCAGCAACCTGGTGCGCAACGCCATCGATCATGGCGGCAACAGAGGTATGATCACGGTTTCGGTCTCGCGCGCGGTTTCGGGCGGCGACAGGATCAGCGTCGCCGACGAAGGGCCGGGCATTCCGGCCGAACATCGCGAATTGGTGTTCGAGCCCTTCTATCGCGTCACCCCCAGAAGCAAGGGCGCCGGTCTCGGCCTCAGCCTCGTCAGGCAGGTCGCCGCAAACCATGGCGGCGAAGTCGGCATCGAAAGCAGTGTTGCCGGGACGCGGGTGACGATCGAACTCGCATAGACGCGTACGCCTGTCGGAAGCGGCCTGTAATGTTGCGGCAATTCTCGACCGCCACTTTCGCTGGAGACTAAACACCTAGAGCGCCGCGCGTCTTACAAGACGCGCCAAGGACGCTCTAGCGCTTTAAACCCGCGCATAATTTTCCGAAAATCGATTTCGACTTTCGGGGTTATGCGCTACCGGCGACGGAGGCCAGACAGCGTGCTCAGCAATCCATTTCCATTTTCTTTGCCATGGGCGCCGAGAGGCTTGTCTCTCGCCGTGTTGATGGCGCTCGCTATGGCAGGGGCAGGATGCAGCTCGGTGCCGCTCAAAGAGGCCGGCACGCTTTCCTCCTACGGCAATCTCGGCGCGCCGAAGGGCAAGTTGTCGAAATCGCGCGTCTATGTCGATGGGACGCGCCTTATCTCGGCAAATACGGTGAGCATCGTGCCGACGAGCTTCGCTTTCAGCGCCGCGACCCGTGTCAAATCGGACGCGGACCGTGTGATGGTGGCGAATGCGCTGGACCGAGCGCTCTGCATTTCGCTCAGCGACAAATTTCAGCTGGTCTCTTCAGGCCAGCCGGCGGACCTGACGATTCGCTCCGTCGTTACCGACATCGTACCGACCAATAAGGCGATGGCTGGTGTTTCCACCGTCGTCACCGTTGGTACCGGTTTCGTGCTGCCGGTCGCCGTGCCGCGGCTGCCGGCCGGTCTCGGCGGACTGGCGGTCGAGGCGGAGGCCGTCGACAGTGGTGGCGTGCAGCGGGCGGCGATCGTCTGGTCGCGTGGGGCAAACTCGCTGCAGAACACGCCCCGCGTTTCCGAAGTCGGCGATGCCTATAGCCTGGCGTCGAAATTCAGCAGCGAGTTTTCCCGGATGCTGATCAAGGGCAGGGAGCCGAAGGGTGTGGATATCTCGCTGCCGTCTGGGCAGCGGATGAAATCCTGGCTCGGCGGAAAACCGAAATACGCCGCCTGCGATGCCTTCGGGCGATCGCCCGGACTGATCGGCGCGGTGGCCGCCAAATACGGCGTGCCGCCGCAATGGACGGAGAAGAAGCCGACACCGGCGGCGACTTATTGAAAAAATGCGCGCTCAGCCCCGCCCAGGCTGACGGGACGGACGGAGCAAAGGCGGGCAAGGCCCGTGTTCCGTCCGTCTGGAAATCCGTCCCGCATTTTCACGTCAGCCGGTGGCTCCTGCCTTCAGCCGGAAATAGAGTTTGAGCTGATCGGGCCTGTCGGAGGGATGCGGGCCGCGCATAAACAATTCACCGCCATTGCGCTCGATCACGCGCCGCGAGGCATGATTGTCCTCGTTGCAGAGGATGACGAGGCGGTGGAGGCCTTCCTTTGCCGCGACCAGCAGCAGCAGTTTAAGGGCGGTGGTCGCGTGGCCGTTGCGCTGTTTCCACGGCACGACGGAGTATCCCACATGTCCCGATACTTCGGACGGCAGTTCCTCGGTGCCGGCTTGAAAACGCAGGCTGATGCTGCCGCAGAATTCGCCGTCCCATATCCAGAACAGACGGGTGATCAACTCCGGCGATCGGATCCCGCTGCCCCGTTGGTCACCAGCAATGAGGCCGTTGAGGAACCCCGATCTGTGCTGGCGTAGCCGCTGGAGTTCGCCCAAAATATGGGCCTGGTCTCCGGCGCGGCGTGGATCGGGAGACCAGCCGGCGGCGCAATTCAGAGGTTCGATCCGCGCGGCTCACAAGCTGGAAGACAAGCACGGCTGGGCGCTGTTGGGAAGCGAGTTGTTTTGGGGCGCGGGCGTCACTGATGGCGCAGGCGTTGCCCGAGCAAGATCAAAAAAAGCCCCGCATCTTCATGCGAGGCTTGCTGCTGACGGGTAGACGGGCTAGCGGCACTGGCGGCGCGGGCCGTAATTAGGCTGATAGGTGTTGTCGTAGGCGCGATAGGACCGGTAGCGGCTGTAGCAATAGTCGGCATGCGAGCTGTAGCCGGGTGAAGAATAGGCGCGCGGCTGCGAGGCGATGATGCCGCCGATGAGGGCGCCGGCAGCCAGGCCGCCGATGATGGCGCCGCTATTGTCGTGGTGACGATACCGGCGATCGTAGCGGCGATCCCAGCCGTAGCGGTCGTCGCGATAGTGGCGGTCGCGATCATAGTGGCGATCGCGATAGTAGCTGCGGTTATTGTTGTATCTGCGGGTTTCGCCGTAGCGCGAGCAGACGATGGAGTAAGGACTGCAGCCGACGGTCATAATCCGGGCATCGGCATTACCTGACCCCGGAGCCGATTGCATGGTGTTCGGCACGAAGACCGGGCCTGCCGAAGCCGGCACTCCGGAGAAAGCCGTGGCTATCGACAGCGCAATGATGGCGAACCTGTTCATTTCACTCACCTTGGGTAAACGGATGTATCCAGGGCATAACGCAGCGGAAGGCAATTGGTTTCATTTTGGGATGGGGAGGGATGACCTATGTGCGTATCCGCTAACGTAAAAAGCAGCTCGGCCACCGGCGGAGCGTGTCCTGCCGGAGGCTGAAGGATGCTCTTCCAGCGCGCGGCGGAATTGCGTTATCAGGTTCGCTTCCCGCCGGCCAGCAATCGAAGCTGGCTCTCGTCATGCACGCCTTGCCGGTAAAGCTCGATGATAAGAGCGCCGAGGCGGTCGGCTTGCTCGCCTGACCGGTCGATCTGGAACTCGCTACACAGCGCTTCATGGACCCGCCTACACACATCGAGGTCTTCGGATGCGAGCGGTTCGTCACGCGTGCTGAACAGCTTGTCTGACATCGCAATCTACCCTCTTTCGATGCCGTGAATCGCTAACGGTGAAAAAAAGATAATTTCGCGATCCTTGCTCTGCAAGATGGGCGAACGTCCGATATTCAAAACAATTCGGGGAGCGCCCACTCGGAAGGATACTGGCGAGGCAGCGCGGTATGGGATGATAGCGATGAGCGTTTCGACCTGACAGAAAATCTACTTGGTTGTGGGGTCCTTGCCGATTTGCTTCGACAGGCGCAGTTCTTTCAGCCGCTTGGTTTTCTCCCGGCGGGCCCGCTGTTCAGCCTCGATGGTTTCCTTGGCAGCTCGCTCGGTGTTCTCGAACCGATCCTGCCGGTAAGCCTTTGATGAGGGTTCACGTTCTCTTGTCATGGCCGCTAAACGCAAATCGGCGAAAACGGTTTCATGAGAAAATGCGTCACCGGCTATCAATCGATCAGTCTGCGGCGACAGCGCCCTTTTGTGATGCCGGCCGTCGGGCGCCTGATCGGCGCCCGGCGGATTGATCGTTCAGCCCTTGATGAAGGCGAGGATGTCGGGATTGATGATGTCGGCATGGGTGGTGCACATGCCGTGCGGAAATTTCTCGTAGACCTTCAGCGTGGCGTTCTGCAGCAGCTTCGACGAGAGCAAAGCGGAGTCGGCGATCGGCACGATCTGATCATCGTCGCCGTGCATGACGAAGGTCGGCACGGTGATGATCTTCAGGTCTTCGGTGAAGTCGGTTTCCGAGAAGGCCTTGATGCCGTCGTAGTGCGCCTTGGCGCCGCCGATCATGCCCTGGCGCCACCAATTGTTGATGACCGGTTCCGACACCTTCGCACCCGGCCGGTTGAAGCTGTAGAATGGGCCAGCCGGCAGGTCACGGTAGAATTGCGAGCGATTGGCGGCGAGCTGCTTGCGCAGGTCATCGAACACCTCGATCGGCAGGCCGCCGGGATTAGCAGCCGTTTTCACCATGATGGGCGGTACGGCGCCGATGATGACGAGCTTGGCGACGCGGCCCTGGGGTTGGCCATGACGGGCGACGTAGTGGGTCGCTTCGCCGCCCCCTGTGGAGTGGCCGACATGGACGGTGTTCCTGAGATCGAGATGCTCGACGACGGCTGCGGCATCGGCGGCGTAATGATCCATGTCGTGACCTTCGCCGACCTGGGTCGAGCGGCCGTGGCCGCGCCGGTCATGGGCGACGACCCGGTAGCCCTTCTCGAGAAAGTAAAGCATCTGGGCGTCCCAGTCGTCGGAGCAGAGCGGCCAGCCGTGATGGAACATGATCGGCTGAGCGGCCTTCGGCCCCCAATCCTTGTAGAAGATCTCGACGCCGTCCTTGGTGGTGACTTTGCTCATTTCATAGCTTCCTTGTTGGTGGGGTTGATGCGGTCGGAAATTTGCGCCGTTGCCGGCAGAATTGGCAAGACGACGAGCGCTGCCGCGCGAGGCTTGGGCAAGAAGGTTAAGCCGCAGGCAACGCCGGCTCGATGTTGTTATTGAAGGCCTGTTTCTATTCTATTGATATGACCGCAGTTTGTATGGTTCGATGCATTGTCGCCGTAACAGGCTGGTCATAGCGTATCGAGGGCAGCGGATTGCACGGGCGAACATCTGCAGTGAGCCAGTTTTTTGCCGTTCGTTCAAGATATCTGTCCGGGTAGTTCGATATAGCTGTCCGCCTAGTTATGCTCGCGTGCTATCGCAATTGCGGGAGCTACCCTCGCTCACTTGAACCGCGTTCGAGGCCCAACCATCTAATCCTCAACAACAGTATGATGGCGAACCGTCGCAACCAAGACCGCTTGGGCCGCGGACGACGGTTATTCCCGCCTGAGGATCAAATCATGGGTTACATGGACAAAGCGATAGCGCCTCAGAATAATGGGGCGCTGATCGATGCCTATTCACAATCGATCGCAGCAGCAGTCGACACGGTCGGGCCGGCCGTCAGCCGGATCGAGAGGGTCGGTGGCCGGCAGGGGCATGGGTCGGGCTTCGCCGTCTCGCCAGACGGCCTGATCATTACCAACAGCCATGTCGTCGACGACGCCAAAGTCGTCCGCATTACCACGCCCGACGGCTTCGTTACGGAAGGCCGGGTGTTGGGCCGCGATGTCGATACCGATATCGCCGTCATTCGCGCCGACACAAGCACCGGCGCCTGGGCGAGGCTCGGAGATTCCCAGCGGTTGCGCCGAGGCCATATCGCCATCGCGATCGGAAACCCGCTCGGTTTCGAATGGACTGTCACCGCCGGCATCGTCTCGGCGCTCGGCCGGTCGATGCGGGCAGCCAGCGGCCGCCTGATGGAGGATGTCATCCAGACCGATGCGGCGCTCAATCCCGGCAACTCAGGCGGGCCGCTGGTGTCTTCCAGCGGGGAGGTCATCGGCGTCAATACCGCCGTCATCCAGGGCGCGCAGAGCATCGCTTTTGCCGTAGCGTCGAATACCGCCAATTTTGTCGTTTCGGAAATTCTCCGCTACGGCCGGGTCAGGCGCGCCTTCATCGGTATCGCAGGCGATACGATCGTGCTGCCGCGCCGCGTCGCGCTTGCGGCTGGCACGGTGCAGACGACCTCCGTTCGCATCCGGCGCGTCGAGCCGGACGGACCGGCAGCAAAGGGAGGGCTGCAGGAGGGCGATTACATCCTCGCCATCGACGGCAGTCCGGTCGGCGGTGTCGACGATATCGTCAGGCTGATGGATGGCAGCAGGATCGACCGGGATACGGAGATACTGGTGTTCTCGGTGGCGGGTCGGATCGAAAAGAAGACCTTGCTGCCGGTGGCGCGGACGTCGTGACAAAGACGTCATGTTCCGTCAGGCGCTGACCGCCTCCTGCTCCACTCCCGAAAAATCCACTGCCGCAAAAGCTGCGGCCAGTACCTCCGGCCCGGCACCGCTTTTGGCCGCGTCGGTCGACAGGATCTGGCGGTAGCGCCTGGCGCCGGGCAGGCCGGTGAACAGGCCGACCATGTGGCGGGCCACGTGCTGCAGCCGACCGCCACTGGCGATATGGCGCTCGGCATAGATCATCATCCGGTCGCGCAGGTCTTCCCAGTCCGGTTCTCCCGCGGGAGCGCCGAAGAAGCGCTGGTCGACTTCGGCAAGGATCGCCGCATTCTGATAGGCTACGCGGCCAAGCATGACGCCGTCGACATGGGCGAGATGGGCGGCGGCTTCATCAAGCGTGCGGATGCCGCCGTTGATGCCGATGAGGACATCGGGCCAGCGCTGTTTCATCCGGTAGACGATCTCATAGTCGAGCGGTGGGATCTCGCGGTTTTCCTTGGGGCTCAGGCCCTTCAGCCAGGCTTTGCGGGCATGGATCCAGATCGCGTCGGCGCCGGCATCGAGAACGCGGGTGATCAACTCCGGCAGGGCCTGTTCCGGCTCTTGCTCGTCGACGCCGATCCGGCATTTCACCGTCACCGGCACGGTTGCGACCCTCTTCATCGCCGCGATGCATTCGGCCACCGTTTCCGGCGTCAGCATCAGGCACGCGCCGAAGGTGCCCGACTGCACCCGGTCGGAGGGGCAGCCGACATTGAGGTTAATCTCGTCATAACCGTAGGATTCCGATATCTTAACCGCTTCGGCAAGCTTGGCCGGATCCGATCCGCCGAGTTGCAGGGCCAGCGGATGTTCCGCTGCGTCATGGCCGAGCAACCGGTCGCGCGGACCGTGGATGATCGCATCGGCCACCACCATCTCGGTATAGAGCAGCGCCTGCCGGCTGATCTGGCGATGGAAATAACGGCAATGCCGATCCGTCCAGTCGATCATCGGGGCGACCGCGAAAATCGGGCTCTTCTGCGTCATCGACGTTCCATAATTCGTTGTTCTTGGGGGCCGCATGGCGCCGCACCGCCATGGGGCGGGATCATCTCTTCAGCGCGCATATAACATCCGGCGGTGAGATCGACAAATGGCGTTCACGCAAACAGAAACGGCGCCCCTTGTGGAGCGCCGTTCATGCCGCCGAAGCGGAAAGTCTAACTTACGAAGCTGAGATGTTTACGGCCTTCGGGCCCTTGCCCATGCGGTCCGGCTCGGTGTCGAAGGTAACCTGCTGGCCTTCGCGCAGCGACTGGATTCCAGAAGCCTGCAGCGCAGAGATATGGACGAAAACGTCCTTTGCGCCGCCGTCCGGCGTGATGAAACCAAAACCCTTGTCCTGGTTGAAGAATTTTACGGTGCCCTTGGTGGCCATTGGGATCGTCCTTTTCCCTTAGTCTGTGTAGTATCCGCGCCCCCGAGAGGAAGCGGACGGCTTTAGCTTTCGCCCCGATCGATTGGGACGAAGGGTCAGTCGGAGAAGTCACGTACGGGGAAAGAACGTCTACGTAGGCGGGTAGTCCCGCGCCGCCTTCCAAACGGAAGGGATTACCACATCAGTCCAGTCACCGGCATGCAAATGCCCGAGTAGGTGAATTGGTGCCAGCTTTTCGGGCAAAAAGCAAGCGGGATTATTTTGACATGCCCGCATCGAAGTCGGTAAATGTCGAAGATTCAGATACTTGACGAAAAGTTAGCGGTTCCTTGCACGGCTGTGCCATAGAGGGATTCCGTGCCGAACCGGGACGAGCGGGTAGATTCGATAGCCGGGCATGGATTTTGTCGTCTGGCGTGGCCATCGATCCGGCCTCATCCAGAGGTGCGGAAGCCGGTGGCCGAAGCCTAGAAGGACGGGGCGGACACCGGCGCCATTGCCTCGCACACGAAATTGCATGGGAGATTCCTCGCCCGCCCTCGTGGTTCGAGACGGCTCTTCGGGCCTCCTCACGATGAGGGCTATCCTCTGCACCTGCGGCTTTCTACCCAAGTTAGCGCAATTGTTGCTTCATCCATGCGAGGGTGCCCAAGGCCGCCCCTTATTGTGTATCACCCAGCAACGCGCTCAGGCTCCACGGATTATCCGCCTTCTGATTGGCGATGTCGTCGACCTTCCAGCCGCCGTGTTGCCGCACCAGCGTGTAGAAGAGTGTCACCTCTTGGCCGTTTTCGAACTGCACCTCCACCTCGGCCTTATCATCCAGCACGATTGGTTGGCCGATCCTGACGTCGCTCGCCGTGCCGTCCTGGCCCGCGATGACGGGATCGAAGTCGATTGCGCCAACGTCGCCCTCGGGCGTGTTGTCGAGGTCGGCCTGCAGGAGTTCGTTCAGATGGTCGGAAAAGAAGATCGAATAAGGCGAGGGCGCCTCGGCATCGCTGTTGTCGGTGTTGTAACTGTAGAGAGCCTTGAGCAGCGCCTTCGGTGTCTTGTACGTCTCGGCCGATGCGGGCAAGGCTGCGAGCGCTGAGACGGCCAGGGCCAGGATGAATGTGGGCAGGCGCATGCGGGCTCTCCTCGGATGACGAGAAATCATAACCGAAACGGGTATCAAGGTGGAGGTGCATTTTGGAAAAGGGCGGTCCGGAAGCGGTCGCCGCCCTCGCGGTTTCCTACCGATGTCTTGGGTACCAGGAAAGTTCTGCCGCTTGGGGCAGCCAGGCAGGGAGTCCGGCATTTTTTGTCGAGATCGCCGGTTGCGCATCTCTGCGTCCACCGGCGATCGTATCGCGGTTAGATCAATGCTTCATGCGACTGGCTCGTAAACGACGGTTCGAAGACGTCCTTTACGATGATCGTGAAATCGTGGCTGGTGGTATTTCCAGCCGCGTCATAGGCTTCGGCGGTGAAGGTCAGGCTGTGGTTGCTTTCAAAGTCGATCGCGGCCTTGGTCTGGATCTTGTTGCCGACGAGCTTGAAGATGCCGTCCGCGTCGTCGGTCAGCCGCCACTTCACTGCCCCGCCTTCCGGGTCGACGGCCGAGAGAAGACCGACCGACGTGCCGATCGCGACATTCTCGGAGATCGAGCTGCGCGAGAAAGAGAGCTTGATCGGCGCCTGGTTGACCGGGGCTTCGTTGACGTCGAGGACGTTAATGGTGATGTCCTTTTCGACCGTGACCTTGCCGTCGGAGACCGCGACCTTGATCGTGTGCGATTTGGCTGTCTCGTAGTCGAAGGCCTTCGAGGTGACGATGCGATTGCCATTGAGGCGGAAGTGATCGTCGGCCCCGTCGATGAGCTTGTAGGTCAAGGTGTCACCATCGGCGTCCTTGGCGCTGAGCAGGCCGAGCGTCGTCCAGATCGGCGTGTTTTCCAACAAGGAGGTTTTCGACAACTGGAGATTAGTCGGCGCGGCATTGTGGTCAGCCGTGAAGGTGCCCTTGGCGAAATCGTAGACACCATCGGCAAAACGAGCGATTTCGATGTCACGCAGCGTATCGGTCCCTTCCTTGGCGCTGGTCAGGACGTGATCGCCGTTGTTCATCGCGAAGGTATAATTGGCGAAATTGCCGGAGAAGACCGCCGTGTCGATGCCGGCGCCGCCAAACAGTGCGTCATTGCCGGCGCCGCCTTCGAACCGGTCGTTGCCATCGGTCCCGAAGAAATAGTCGTCTCCGCCGCCGGTCTTGACGTCGATGCCGAAGGCGGTGCCGAAGATGTCGACATGGCGGTTTGCCAACTCGTCGGAAAGATCGGCATGGGCGCTGTCCGTCAGCGTCAGTGCAAGCACATCGTCCTCGTAACCCGGCTTGTCGTATTTGACGATCTTGTCGAAGCTTTCGAACTGGGCGGCCGAAGCGAGAACCTCGGCGCCCGCCGTTTCGAGAATTTCGACGTTTTTGATCGTCAGGCCGGCAAGTCCGATGAATTCCATGCCGGGATCCAAGGTCGGCTCGATAACGCGGAGCGTATCCGTGCCGGCGCCGCCATCAATCGTTCCGGAAAGCGCGGAAGAGTGTGACTGCAAGTTGATGGCATCATTGCCGTCGCCGGCGTCAATGTCGAAGGCTTCAGGGGCGGTGGAAATATTATCGCCGTCGGTGATCTTGTCGTCGCCCGCTCCACCCCTGAGGACATCACTTCCGGCGCCACCGAAGAGCTTGTCATTGCCTGCGCCGCTGTCCAAAATGTCGTTGCCATCAGTCCCAGTCAACAGGTCGCCGCCGCCGCCGGTCTTGACGTCGATACCAAAGGCGGCGCCGCTAATGCCGCTAATGTCGACCCCATAGTTTGCCAGTTCTTCGGAAAGATCGACATGTGCGCCGTCTGTCAATCTCAAGAAAACGGGAGAGTCCGGATCCGAGCTGATGATCTTATCGAAGCTCTCGAACTGCGCGGCCGAACCAACGGCTCCATGACCTGCCGTATCAAGAATTTCGACGTTCTTGATCGTCAGGCCGGTGAACTGTCCGCCTAGCAACTTGTCAAGGCCAGCGCCACCATCGATTGTTCCAGAGAGCGCCTGAGCATATGTCTCCACGCTTATGGTATCGTTGCCGTCGCCCGCATTGATGTCGAGGACTTCCGGAGAAATGCCGACAGAGTCACCATCAAAGATCGTGTCGTTGCCTGTTCCGCCCCTGATGATATCATTTCCGGCGCCGCCATAGATCGTGTCGTTGCCTTCGCCGCCGGTCAGCAGGTCATTTCCGTCGTTGCCATTGATGAGGTCGTCGCCGCCGCGGGCGTCGAAAATATCATTGCCGCCAGTCCCTAAGAAGTGATCCTGGCTGCTGCCGGTCGTGACATCGATACCGGAGACCCTGCCATAGATATATACTTGGCCACTTGTCAGTTCGTCAGAGAGATCGACATGGGCACCGTCCATTATGCTCAAGTTGATGTCAAAACTGCCATTTTGTGCGACGATCTTGTCGAAGCTTTCGAGCTGCGCGGTCGATGCGACAATGCCAAATGGCCCTGCCTCGAGGATTTCGAAGTTCTTGATTGTCAGGCCTGTCAAAGCACTAGCTTGCAGCCTGTCGGTGCCGGCGCCGCCGTCGACTGTTCCGGATATTTTGAGGCTGACATCGTTTGATAGGTTCACGATGTCGTTGCCAGTGCCCGCATCGATGTTGAAGACTTCAGCGGCGCTTGAGAAATAGTCACCATCGTAAATCGTGTCGTCGCCTGCGCCACCGCGGATGACATCATTGCCGACGTCGCCGGTGAGTACGTCATTGCCTTCGCCGCCATTGAGCGTGTCGTTGCCAGTGCCGCCGTTGATCGAATCGTTTCCGCCTCCACCATTCAGCGTGTCTGCGCCGGCTCCACCCCAAATAGTGTCGTTGCCTCCGCCTGTTGTGATCACATTGGCACTGCCTGAGCCCGTCACATTTGCCGAAACCGAGCCTAGCTCGTCGGCCAGGTCTGCCGTACCGGAGGCTGAAACTTGCAGTGTGACCGTAGCGAGAGGATTAGCGGCGGAGTAGCGGATAACATCGTACGCTTCGAACTCAGCGCCGGTTTTGGTGATTGGTGAGCCGTTGGTGTCCAGAATGTTCAAGGCCATATTCAAACTTTCAAAAAAGAGGTTGGGACGCATCCCTGAATCTGGGAGCGATCATGTTGAGGCTAGATCAGCGCTTAGTGCAGCAGGCTCGAAAACGATGGCTCGAAGACGTCCTTCACGGCGATCGTGAAGTCGTGGCTGGTAGCATTTCCAGCCGCGTCATAGGCCTCGGCGGTGAAGGTCAGGCTGTGGCTGCTTTCGTAGTCGATGGCAGCCTTTGTCTGGATCTTGTTGCCGACCAGCTTGAAGATGCCGTCCGCATCATCGGTCAGCCGCCACTTCACCGTACCGCCCTCCGGATCGACGGCTGAGAGAAGACCGACCGATGTGCCGATGGCGACATTCTCGGAGATCGAGCTGCGCGAGAAAGACAGCTTGATCGGCGCTTGGTTGACCGGCGCTTCGTTGACGTCGAGCACGTTGATCGTGATGTCTTTTTCGACGGTGACCTTGCCGTCGGAGACGGCTACCTTGATCGTGTGCGATTTGTCCGTCTCGTAGTCCAAAGCCTTCGAGGTGACGATGCGATTACCATTGAGGCGGAAGTGATCGTCGGCGCCGTCGATGAGCTTGTAGGTAAGCTTGTCGCCGTCGGCGTCCTTGGCACTCAGCAGACCAACCGTGGTCCAGATCGGCGTGTCCTCCGAGAGAGAGGTTTTCGAAAGCTGGATATTGGTCGGTGCGGTATTGTTGAGTTTGAAAGTTTCCGTGGCGAAATCGTAGATGCCATCGGCAAACTTGGCGAACTCCATGTCGCGCAGCGTGTCCACACCTTCCTCGGCGCTGCTCAGGACGTGATCGCCATTGTTCAACGCCAGGGAATAATTAGCGAAATTGCCTGAGAAAACCGCGGTGTCGATGCCCGCGCCGCCGATCAATGTGTCATTGCCGGTGCGGCCATTGAAGATGTCGTTGCCGCCGCTGCCGTCAAAAATGTCGTTGCCGTTGGTGCCGGCAAAATCGTCGGCGCCGCCGCCGGTCTTGACGTCGATGCCGGAGGTATCGCCGGTGATAAAAGCCCCGCGGTCCGCCAGTTCGTCGGAAAGATCGAGGTGGGCGCTGTCCGTTAATACCAGGGAGGGTCGATTGTCGGATTGATCGCTCGACCAGACAATTTGATCAAAGCTTTCGAACTGCGCGCTCGAACCTGCAGCCTCCCATCCCGTTGCAAGTACTTCGATGTTCTTGATCGTCAGGCCTCTCAGCGACGAGGCTTCGAGAGTATCAATGCCGGCACCGCCATCGATTGTTCCTGAAGCCACCGGAGCCGATGCCGGCACGGTTATAAAATCGTCGCCGTCGCCCGCGTCGATATCAACGACCTCAGGGATAAGGCCAAAAAACTCACCATCGGAGATGAAATCGTCACCCGCGCCGCCTCTGATGACGTCATTTCCGGCGGCACCCCAGAGCAAATCACTGCCATCACCGCCCTTCAGAGTGTCGTTGCCATCTCCACCATGGATCCAATCGTTTCCGGCGCCGCCGCTCAGTGTGTCTGCGCCGTAACCGCCCGCGATTTTGTCGCTGCCTGCGCCGGTGGTGATGATCGAATCGCCACCGCCGAAGTCGGTCACATCTGCAACGGCCGAGCCCAATTCGTCGGAAAGGTCTACCGTCCCGGAATCTGAAAGGAACAGAATCACGGGGGCGAGAGGATCGGTTGGTGAGTTGCGGATGACATCGTAGGCTTCGAACTCAGCGCCGGTCATGGTTGTTATGAAGCCATACGTATCGAGGATATTCAAAGGTACATTCGGTTGGGTATCGTTGCTTGTGAAGGTTTCCGTGCCGAAATCGTAGAGGCCATCGGCAAAGCGGGCGAATTCGACGCCTGTCAGCGTATCCATACCTTCCGCGGTACTGGTCAGGAGGTGATCGTCATTGTTCAACGCAAATGAATAATCGGCGAAATTGCCTGCGAACAGTGCCGTGTCGGTGCCCGCACCGCCATCGATGGTGTCGTTGCCTGCGCCGCCGGTCAATTTGTCATCGCCGGCATTGCCATTGAGGGTATCGTTGCCGCCGCTGCCGTCGAAAATGTCGTTGCCGTCGGTCCCGGTAAACTCATCGTCACCGCCGCCGGTCTTGACGTCAATGCCGAAGGCATCGCCGTCGACGAACGCTCCGAGATCCCCCAACTCGTCGGCCAGATCGAGGTGGGCGCTGTCCGTCAGTGTCACCGCGGCGCGAAAATCGCCAAACGGATCGGTCGACCAGACGATTTTATCGAAGCTATCGAACTGTGCGCTCGATCCGGCGACCGACCATCCTGCCGTCTCAAGGACTTCGATGTTTTTGATCGTCAGGCCCCGGAGCGAAGCGGCTTGCAGCGTATCGATCCCATTGCCGCCATCAATCGTTCCGGAATTCAGCGAAGCCAATGTTCCTAAGCTTATGGAATCGTTGCCGTCGCCCGCATTGATGTCAATGACTTCCGGGCTCAGGCCGAAAAGCTCGCCATCGTCGATCGTATCGTTGCCTGCACCGCCTCTGATAACGTCGTTCCCGACGTCGCCGGAGATGTAATCATTGCCGTCACCGCCATTCAGCGTGTCATTGCCAACGCCGCCATTGAGGCTGTCGTATCCTGCGCCGCCATTCAGCGTGTCTGCGCCGTCGCCGCCTGCAATATTGTCGTTGCCTGCGCCTGTCGTGATCACATCGTTGCCGCTTGTGCCGATCACGTTGGCGGAGCCAGAGCCCAGTTCGTCGGAAAGGTCTACGGTGCCGGAATCCGAGATGACTAAATTGACCGGGACGAGAGGATTGATTTCGGAGTCGCGGATGACGTCGTAGGCTTCAAACTCAGCGCCGGTTTTGGTAATCGTCGCGCCATTCGTGTCCAGAATATTCAGCGGGGTGCTAGGCTCGATGCTGTTGACCTTGAAGGTTTCAGTCGCGAAGTCGTAAACGCCATCGGCAAAGCGCGCGAATTCGACGTCTGTCAGTCTATCCGCGCCTTCCAGCACGCTCGTCACGACGCGGCTGCCATTGTCGACCGCGAAGGAGTAATCGGCGAAATTGCCTGTGAATGCAGCCGTGTCGATGCCCGCGCCGCCACTAATGGTGTCGTTGCCGGCGCCGCCGGTCAGTTTATCATCGCCGTCGTTGCCATTGATGAGGTCGCTACCGCCGCTGCCGTCGAAAATATCGTTGACGTCGCTGCCCGCAAACTCATCGTTGCCGTCGCCGGTTTTGACGTCGATTCCGGAGAAGCCGCGGACGAGAGTTCCGAGATCTCCGAGTTCGTCCGAAAGATCGAGGTGGGCGCTATCCGTCACCACAAGTGAGGGGTCAAAACTGAAGAACGGATCGGTTGATCTGGCGATTTTGTCGAAGCTTTCGAACTGCGCGCTCGAACCGCTCACCTGGAAATCGGCGAGTTCAAGCACTTCGACGTTCTTGATCTTTAGATCGCGGAGCGCCGAGGCACGCAACGTATCGATCTCGGCACCGCCATCGATCGTTCCCGATATCAGTGGAGCAAATCTCTCAATGGTTATCAAATCGTCGCCGTCGCCGCCGTCAATATCGACAATTTCTGGCTGGAGGCTGCCATCAGGTCCGAGCACAAAGCCAAAACCACCATCAGTGATCCGGTCGTTGCCATCACCGCCGACCAATTTGTCGTTGCCGGCATTGCCGTAGATCGTGTCGTCGCCGGCGCCACCGCTCAGTATGTCTGCGCCGTCGCCGCCTGAGAGGATGTCGTTGCCGGCACCGGTCGTGATCGTGTTGTCGCCGCTCGAGCCGATCACGTCCGCCGATACCGAGCCCAGCTCGTCAGCCAGATTCGCGGCGGAGGAGTCGGAGACGGTGAGGGAGACAGCTACGGAAGGATTGGCTTCAGAGTAGCGGATAACGTCGTAGGCTTCGAACTCGGCACCGGTGTTGGTAATTGTGGCGCCGTTTGTATCCAGAATGTTCAAGGCCATATTTTAATCTTCCCCAAAAGATGCGTTTTACTCTGAAAAATGAGAAATCCCCGAAAGAACTGTTCATCGGCTCAGCGGACGACAACCCCACGGGGATCTATGCCAACCATTAATGAAGTTTTCAATGAAAAATTGTGATTTTTTCTTGGTCTTTTAACGAAAAAGTAAGGCTGAAATACTGGGAAAGGACTTTGAATTTGCAAACCAAAAGTCGTATTTTAGTCTTTTAATTTATACCCATCATAAGCGGACATAAGCTCGCGGTATAAGCGTGAAAAACTGTATTCCTTTGGCGCGCTTTGGCATTGCGCGTCGGCGCCCGACCATCTGCGTCGCTATCCCGGCTGATGATGGGGTTGGCGCCTGCCGTTTGAGGGCGGCCTGGTTCTCATGCGAGCTTGATGAGGCCCGCCGCGGTGGGCTGGAAGTCACAGGCTCGGTAGAAGTCGGTCAGGTGCGGTTCGAAATCGACATGCAGCCACTCAGCGCCGCGCTCCCGCGCAACTCTCGTCGCTTCCCTGACCAGCCGCGTCGCAATCCCCTGCCGGCGCAGGTCGGAATGCACTGAGGTGTCGAGAATGAAGGCATGGATGCCGCCATCCCAGGCGACATTGACGAAGCCGACGAGTGTGTCGTCGTGATAGGCGCCGATATGGGTGAGGCTGCGGGGGAGGATGTGGGAGAAATCCGGTGCTTCAGGCGTGTTCCAGGCTGCCGACCAGAGGGCGTTGAGATCGGCGGGCGAGGGGAAGGGGTCGATGCGGAGTTCGGGCATGGGTGGTTTCCGATTCGTTTGTCACGCCGCTTGCCTGACGTGTTTTTTCCGCCAATTCGGCTTGCTTCGCAATAGACCGATTGATGGGGCAGGCCTCCTCTCAGCCTCGACGAGAGGGCGCCTACTTCTCATCCTTCATTTCTGTGTCATCCTGGCCGCGAAGGGGCATTCCTGAACGGCCACAACTGACGCTTCGTTGACGACGTCACCGCTGAGAACATAATCAGAACATCTAATATTCGATCGACAGGAAGCACAATGTGCGGACGCATCTTCGTAAAAACTTCGCTTGAAGAATTGATCGGCAATTTCGCCTTTGCAGTGAAGGGCGGGGATATCGACGGGCTGGGAAACCGCTTTCCCCGCTGGAATGGGGCGCCGTCGCAAGATTATCCTATTATCATCAGGGATATCGTGCGCGAACCCGATACGTCGGGGCCTATATTCGTGACCGCGCGCTGGGGTCTGATGCCTTCCTGGGCGAAACCCGGCGGCAGGCCGCCGCCAGTCAATGTTCGATGCGAGACGATCAGCGGCAACGGCATGTTCCGCTCGGCATACCGATCGCGTCGCTGCCTCATTCCGATCAATGGCTTCTTCGAATGGAAGGACATTCACGGGACCGGCAAGAACAAACAGCCCTATGCCATCGCCATGACCGACGGCTCGCCTTTTGCGCTCGCCGGCATCTGGGAGACGTGGACGGATGAGAGGGGCGTGTCCATCCGCAACTTTGCCGTCGTCACCTGTGAGCCGAACGAGATGATGTCTGAGATTCATGACCGCATGCCCGTCATTCTGCATCGCGCCGATTACGAGAGATGGCTGTCGCCCGAACCGGACCCGAACGATCTCCTGAAATCCTTCCCCTCCGAACTGATGACGATGTGGAAGATCGGCCGGGATGTCGGCTCTCCGAAGAACGATAGGCCGGAGATCATCGAAGAGGTCGAGGACGATCCGGAACCGACGCTGATCTAAAGCAATCCGGGCAAAAGCGTGCGGCGTTTTGCGCCCGGAATTGCTCTGATTTTACGGCTCGGGCGGAGCCATTCACGAAACCATGCGGCAGAGACATCCTCACGAGGAGAGGAAACGCATGCAAGACGATATCGGAACGCTTCTCAGATCGTTCCTCAATAATGCCCTTCGCAAACAGCCTCAGCGCCGCATCCGGGATTTCGGCGGCTATGAGGTCGGCAAGCGCCGAAACCTTCATGTCATCAAACCGATCGCGCGGGATACGGCAGATTTTCTCTGCACCTATCTCCTTATCAGGCTGCGCGGCGAACCGGCGAGCCGGGAAGGTGTGGCCTCCACCGTCGCCGCTGCCTTGAAGAATGTCTCTGATGAGTTCGCCTACAAACTGACCTGGCACAGTGACGAGGCATGGAACACCGTTTGCAACTCGGTCGCAGAGTTTCTCGAAGGCTGCCTGCAGATCGAGGCGAAACCCTATGATGGCTCCCTGACGGCGCAATCGGACTATAACGGCTGGAAGAGCTGGGAGATGGTCGTCAGCGGCGAGACGCCGCGGGGGAGGTGGCGCCACTCCTGGAAGGAAAAGCCCGGCGACGATTTCATCGGTTTCTACGGCGATGCCTGCATGGGGCGGATCTTCAAGATCGACCTGACGGGGTCGGACGAGCGCTGGTACTGGCTGATTGCGGCCGACGGCAGCCCTCGGCGCGGCTGGCCGGCGGCGGGGTTCGAGGCGAGCGCCAGGAGTGCAGCCTGTCGGGTAGAGCGGATTTATTTTGCGCTGGTAGCGGGGACGGGGAGGGTCGGGTCTGGATGAGGGGGAAGTATGTTCGCCGCGGCATTGGTTATTTTGCGGAGTGGGCTCCCTCACTCGGCGTGCCGTTCGCTCACCGCCCCGGCCGCCCAGTCTTCCCCTTCGTCCGGCCCTTACGCTTCTGTTCGCCCGGATCCTCGTAGCTGCCGGCGCCCACCCGGGCGCGTACTACGGGCCGCAGGCCATCGTCGCGGTCCGGCTGGCCCTCCAGCAGTGGTGAAAACCGCTTCGAACCCTTGGCGGCATCGGGCTTTTCCGGCAGCTGTCCGGTGACCGGCTTCTCCGTGCGGCCGACCGTCATTTCGTCGAGGTCGTTTTTGCGGAACAGGCTCTTCTTGGCGGGTTCGGCGATGTCGCGGCCCATGTCATTGAGGGCGGGTTTGCGGAAGAGGGGCGTGGCAGTGTCGGTGCCTGGGCCCATGTCGTCGATTGAAGGCTTAGCGAAGTAGGAGGGGGTGGCCCCCTCATCCGCCCTGCCGGCACCTTCTCCCCGCTGGGGAGAAGGGTATTTGTCGCGAGCTTTACCTTCCATTGCCTTGGATTCCTCTCGGGCCATCGGATCGTCCATCACGGCCAGTTCGGCGGCCTTGAGGCGTTTGATTTCGTCGCGGAGGCGGGCGGCTTTTTCGAAGTCGAGATCGGCGGCGGCGTCGCGCATGCTCTTTTCGAGCGCGTTGAGATGGGCCTGTAGGTTGTTGCCGACGAGGTTGCCGCCATCGGCGAAGCCCTTACCTGAAACGCCTGAGATATCGGCGCGGACGTGGTCGCGTTCGTAGACAGAGTCGAGGATGTCGGAGATCCTGGCTTTCACCGATTCCGGGGTGATGCCATGCTCCTGGTTATAGATCATCTGCTTTTCGCGGCGGCGGCCGGTTTCTTCCATCGCCCGCTTCATCGAGCCGGTGACCTGGTCGGCATAGAGGATGACCTTGCCGTCGACGTTACGCGCGGCGCGGCCGATCGTCTGGATCAGCGATGTCTCGGATCGCAGGAAACCTTCCTTGTCGGCGTCGAGGATGGCAACGAAGCCGCATTCGGGAATGTCGAGGCCCTCGCGCAGCAAGTTGATGCCGACGAGCACGTCGAAGGCGCCGAGGCGGAGGTCGCGGAGGATCTCTATGCGCTCCAACGTGTCGATGTCGGAGTGCATGTAGCGGACGCGCACGCCCTGCTCATGCAGATATTCTGTGAGGTCTTCGGCCATGCGCTTAGTCAGCACGGTGCACAGCGTGCGATAGCCCTTGGCGGCGGTTTCGCGGATCTCGCCGAGCACGTCGTCGACCTGGGTGCGGGCTGAGCGGACCTCGACCGGCGGGTCGATCAGGCCCGTAGGCCGGATCACCTGTTCGGCGAAGACGCCGCCGGACTGTTCCATCTCCCAGCTGCCGGGGGTGGCCGAAACGGCGATCGTGTCGGGGCGCATGGCGTCCCATTCCTCGAAGCGCAGCGGCCGGTTGTCCATGCAGGAGGGCAGGCGGAAGCCGTATTCGGCCAGCGTCGCCTTACGCCGGAAGTCGCCGCGGTACATGCCGCCGATCTGCGGCACGGTGACATGGCTTTCGTCGATGAAGACGAGGGCGTTGTCGGGGATATATTCGAACAGCGTCGGCGGCGGATCGCCGGGGTCGCGGCCGGTGAGATAACGAGAATAGTTCTCAATGCCCTGGCAGGAGCCGGTGGCTTCGAGCATTTCGATATCGTAGCGCGTGCGCTGCTCCAGGCGCTGGGCTTCCAGCAGGCGGCCGGCCTTCTCAAGCTCGGCAAGGCGAAGCCTGAGCTCCTCCTTGATCGACTTGATGGCGCCATTCAGCGTCGGGCGCGGCGTGACATAGTGCGAATTGGCGTAGATCTTCACCGATTTCAGATCGCCGACCTTCTGGCCGGTGAGCGGATCGAACTCGGTGATGGCGTCGATCTCGTCGCCGAACATCGAGATGCGCCAGGCGGCATCTTCAAGGTGGGCGGGGAAGAGTTCGATCGTGTCGCCGCGCACCCGGAAGCTGCCGCGGGTGAAATCCATGTCGCGGCGCTTATATTGCTGGGCGACGAGGTCGGCCAGCAGCTGGCGCTGGTCCAGCCGGTCACCGACCGACATCTGGAAGGTCATCGCGGTATAGGTCTCGACCGAGCCGATACCGTAGATGCAGGAGACCGAGGCGACGATAATGCAATCGTCGCGTTCGAGCAGCGAGCGCGTCGCCGAGTGGCGCATGCGGTCGATCTGCTCGTTGATCGAGCTTTCCTTCTCGATATAGGTGTCGGAGCGCGGCACATAGGCTTCCGGCTGGTAATAATCGTAGTAGGAAACGAAATATTCCACCGCGTTGTCGGGGAAGAAATTCTTGAATTCCGAATAGAGCTGGGCGGCCAGCGTCTTGTTCGGCGCCAGGATGACGGCCGGGCGCTGCGTCGCCTCGATCACCTTGGCCATGGTGAAGGTCTTGCCGGAGCCGGTGACGCCGAGCAGCACTTGGCTGCGGTCGCCATTCTCCAGCCCTTCGACTAGATCGCGGATGGCTGTGGGTTGATCGCCGGCCGGCTCGTAATCCGACTTCATCAGGATGCGGATGCCGCCTTCCGACTTGTCCGGCCGGGCCGGGCGGTGCGGCGTCCAGATCTTGCCGTTCTTATGCAGCGGGTTGCCGCTCTCGATCAGCGCTGACAGCGCCTCGACGGTGGCAGTGACGGCGGTGCCGGCCTGCAGCGACGAGGCTTCCTCCAGCGTCGTATTCATGCCCGCTACGGGGTTGAGGCCTGCGGCCGCGCGCGTCTTCGGGTCGGTCGAGCCGCCCATCGAAGTGCCACGCGCCGATTTCGAAGCCGCGATTTCCACCTTCTTGCGGTGCTTGCCGGCCTTTGAGGCGATCTGGCGCTGGGTCTCGACGCCCGACGCTTCGGCATCAGCCTCCAGCTGCTTGACCCAGTCGGCCACGGAGCCGGACAGGGGAGCGCCCTCGAAGGACGACTGCGGGGCTTCCTCGAAGCCATTCGGGGCGGGGGATTTCTTCGGAGATTTGGCCATGGCGGGAATATGGAGAGAGTCAGCGCGAAAGGGAAGAGGGAAAGAGTACAAAAGGGAAACGAATGAATCGTTCGGATTGGCGAATAATGTTCGGCGCGGAATGTCGGCAAAGAGTCTGCAATGCGGTTTTCCCGAGTGAATCAATAAAAGTCTGTGGTTGAAAGACGGATCATCTCCCGCGATGAGGGCGGCAATGTTACAGCTATTGCGGGAATTGGGGACCATTCATGAAAAAGATCATTATCGCATTTGCGGCGACGGCGGCACTCGCCGGCTGCGCCAAACGTCCTGACGCTATTGTCCAGGTCGACATTCCAATGGCGGCTTATACGAACCTTAGCTGCGAAGCTCTCGCCGCCGAACTGAAAAAGGAGAGAGCCAAGCTGGACGACTTGTCGAAGCAGCAGATCAGCGCGGCGAACGGCGATGCCTTCGGCGTCTTTCTTGTCGGCGTCCCCATCGGCAGCGTTGCCGGGGGAGACAAGGAAGGCGAAATTGCTGCATCAAAAGGCAAGGTTTCCGCCATGCAGTCCGCCGGCATGAGCAAGGGCTGCAGGCTGCCCGCCTGAAAGGGCGGCGGCGCTCAGGATGAGGCTTTCTTGGGTTCCGACGATCATCTCAAGGTCTCTCTTGAGCGCTGGCGCGGCATTCCCGCCGATCCTCATCCTGAAGGCGCACGCCCAATCGGGCGGAGCCTCAAAGGACGCGCCGCAACGCTTCTCCTTGCATCCTTCCCATGTCGGCGTATCGCCCCTTCCAATAGTGATACCATCCGGACCCACACTGGAACCGAGATCGGGCTTCCGCAGTTATTCCTGGTCAATTCACCTTCAGGTGCTACTGCCATTAGCGACCATTCCGCGTTCTGGAAAAAAACGATCTCGATCGATCTTGATGCCGGCGAACGGCTGGTTCTCCGCTCACCGCAGGACGCGCTTTATGCACTCGTCTCCGACTGGCCGATCCATGACGGCGTTCATCAGCAAAGAGCCATCGATTTCTGTCGTGCCTGGCTTGCCGGGCGGATGCCGGCCGAGACGGTGCGGCAGGCTTTTATCCTCGCAGCGTTGGAAGCGGGCGTACCAATCGCCGATGATGAGAACGGGGCCGCAAGTTCCGTTTCAAACCCTCCGGTATAAGTCGAGCGACGCAGCCATATCCACTGTCATGCAGTCACATGCGCAGGCTCAATCATATTCATTTTCGCGTATTGCAAATATTGTTCCCGCTGTGTTTGTAAGAATGCGCAGCGTTTATTACGCTCCGATTCTTGGAGATCCAACTGAATGAAAATAAAAGTCCTTGCTTGCGCTGCCTTCCTGATGCTCGCCGGCTGCAATGCCCAGGTGTCGCAATCCGTTGCCGATTCCCAGCGGCCTCCCTCGAATGACGTCCGGCAGAACTTCATCAACCTCATATTCAAGAGAAGTTATAGACACGAAGCGGGAGAAGTCGTCTGGGCCCGGATTTCGAGCGTTGTGCTGTTTGATCCCGAGAAGAAGATCTATGCCTACTGTGTCCGCGTGGTGCCCAAACGCAGCTGGGGAGACTGGGCCTATCTCGGCATCTCTTTCACGGATAGCCAAATCCTAGGCGGGACCGCGAACGATAATCGCTGCAAAGACAAGCGGCTGCGCTACTACCCGTTTCCCGAGCTGACCGGCATGAAGACCTGACCCAGGACGAGGGCTCGGGTTGAGTCGCCGTTCCAGGCATTGTTGAGTGGCGGCGCGATTTGCCCCAGCGTTGTGCGAGCGCTGTCCATCCGGAAAGTTCAGTCCATCGATTTTCGTAGAGGAAGATCCAGCCGAATGAAAATCAAATTCCTTGTCTGCGCTGCCCTGCTGGCGCTGGCTGGCTGCCAGGCGCCGGTTCCGCAATCCGTTGCAGATTCCCAGCGGCCGCCTTCCAGCGTAATTCGGCGCGAGCACGTCGATGTGCTGCAGGGAACCATTAAGCCGGGGAACTTCGTAAAGGCCGAGATTTCGAGCGTGGTTCTGCTGAATCCGGAAAAGCAGATATATGCTTATTGCACGCGCACGACGGAACGCAGCAATCCGAACTGGTCCTATATCGGCCTGAGCTTGCAACACGACTTGATAGTGGACTTGAAAAAGAACGACTATCGCTGCCATGACAAGCGGCTGCGTTACTATGATTTTCCTGAATTACGGAACATGAAGTACTGAGGCAGAGGCGGGCTTTTGCCAACCGCGCCGGTCCCCTTCGGGATGCCGTCAGAAGCGGACCGCACCCCGCAGTCCGCGTAACGACGATGACCGGTGCCTCGGACCCGCTCAACCCGCGAGGACCATTCTCACACCTTGCTCACGCGAACACGGCTTCCCTGGAATCATCCATTGTCGACGCCCTGCAGTACCATACGAGCACGACGACCGACCCAATGGGAACTAATAGTGCAAGAAGCTGCCACCATCCGCTTCGGTTGATGTCGTGAAGGCGTCGGGCGGCCACGGCGATCCACGGAAGAAACGTGGCCAGCGACCAGATCCGGTTCAAGGTTTGGCTCCGATCCACGACAAGCAAAGCGATGGCGACGAGAGAGACAAAGAGTGCCGAATACCAGAATTCCGATCGGCTCGCTCTGCCGTTGAAGTTCACATAGTTCTTGAAATAGCTTCCAATCGCCTGGCCGAAACCCATGGCCGGCGGCCGGCCGCCGAAGCGGTTCGGCCCAACCAGCGGTTTTCTGAAAACGAAGAACAATGGCACGCCGAACAGGATCAGGACGATCAACCAGTGAAACAGAGAAAAACTGCCCATGAGAAACCCCAGCTGTTAAACGGCTTAGAGATAAGCGATGTTTGTTTCCGGAGGATTAACCGGCTGGTAATCGAATATGTTTCGCAATCACAGCGTGAGAAACTGCAGCCGCCATGTCGGCGGCGGGATGATGCTTTGAGCGGGCCGCAATCGCCGTCGCTCAGTGCTTGGCCAGCACACGTGCCTGCACCGGCTGCTCGATGCCCTTCAGGGCCAACATGCGGGTTTCGGCGCCTGCCGCGAGGTCGGGGGCCTTCGCGGCCGTTTCTGCCGAGATCAAGATCTCGCCGGCGGCGGCATGGGATTCGAGCCTGGCGGCTTGGTTGACGACGCCGCCGATGGCGGTGAAATCGCTGCGGAAGGTCGAGAATTCGCCGATCTGCACCTCGCCGGAATGGATGCCGACGCCGACGCCGAGGGCGCGGCCGGGTAGGGCCTCGAGCGCCAGGCCATTCAGCGCCGCGGCGCAGTTGCGCTGGATCTCCTGGGCAGCCAGGATCGCGGCGCTGGCGTGATTTTTGCTGACGATGGGAAAATTGAAGATCGCCATCAGGCCGTCGCCCATCTGCTTGTTGACGATGCCGTCATGCGCCCAGATCGCCTGGGCGCAGCGATCCTGGAATAGGCTGACGATCTCGCTCAGCTGCACCGCCTCGATGCGCTCCGACAGGTCCGTGAATCCCCTGATATCGGCAAACAGGATGGTGGCGTCGACGGTGATCTGGCGCTGCTTCTTGACGTACTGGAAAGAGCGTTCGCAGATCGTGCAGATATCGGGGTTCATCTTGCTGCGGGTGATGCCGAAGGCGCGGAAAGGAAGCGCGAGCGGGCCGCCGATCGGGATCGGCATATGCATCTGATCCCAGCAGCCGCGGCAGATCCTGGCGGTGCCGTGCCTGGCCGGCTCACTGGAAGAGGCTGTCGTCATATCGAACAATCCGTCGCCTGATAGCCAAAAAACGAGCTTCCGATACTCGCCTGCTTTTGGCAACTCTCTCCCGATCAAACCGGCTGCGATGGTTTGAAGTATTTCGGCGGGCGCGATTCTGGTCGCCCAGATCGCTGCCAAGCCGAATGTCATCGGTTACAGTCGATTGAGCCAGATCGAAGAAGAGGGCACGCGCGTTTTCAGCCGGACTGACGAAACGCTGCCTCATTAAGGCTATTACCGGCGGGAAGCGATCTGCAGCGCCATATGAAACAAGATTTTGCCAATCGATGCGCGCCGGCTGGGCTGGTCGCGCTGCGAGGGTGGCTTGCGCTAACGCTAGCCAATCACTTCGTTGCCGGCGGCCGGATCGGCGGCGCCGACCGGGGGAATTACGGTCACACTTGTTACTCCCACTGTCCGATCTCCGATGCGAAACTATCTCCGATCAATGCGCGATGAACCGGTTTCGCCAACGGAGCGCGGGAATTCGCCTCAAAGAGGAGATCGACGCAATGACTGCAACAACGGAGAATGGAAAAGGTGGGCAGGCGATGCACAAGCCCGCGGTCGTCTCGCAGCAGGCCTGGGAAGTGGCTCGTAGGGAACTTCTGGTGAAGGAGAAGGCCCATACCCGCGCTCGCGATGCGCTTGCCGCCGAGCGGCGGCGCATGCCCTGGGTGGTCGTGGAAGAGAATTATGTCTTCGAAGGGACTGAGGGAAGGGTAAGCCTGCTCGATCTGTTTGCAGGCCGGCACCAGTTGATCGTCTACCGCGCTTTCTACGAGCCAGGCGTCTTCGGTTGGCCCGAGCACGCCTGCCGAGGCTGCTCGATGGTGGCCGATCAGGTCGCCCACGTCGCCCATCTCAACGCCCGCGACACGACGCTGGTTTTCGCCTCACGCGCACCGCAGGCCGATATTGCCCGGCTGAAAGCGCGGATGGGCTGGACGATGCCGTGGGTGACGATCACAGACAGTTTCGACAAGGATTTCGGCGTCGACGAGTGGCACGGCACCAACGTGTTCTACCGCGACGGCGAGCGCATCTTCCGCACCTATTTCATCAACAACCGCGGCGACGAGCAGATGGGCGGCACCTGGAACTATCTCGACATCACGCCGCTCGGCCGCCAGGAAGTCTGGGAGGATTCGCCGGAGGGTTATCCCCGGACAGCGACCTACAAGTGGTGGAACTGGAACGACGCTTATGTCGCCGACGCCGAGCCCGACAAGAAGTGGGTCGAGGTCTCCGATGCCGGCGAGGCGGCTTTCCGGGCCGAGGGTGCAAACGAGAAATCGTGACGAGAGGGCAATTGCCTTGCCGGCCTTGGATAGCAGCCGGCAAGGCGGGGGCCGATGACCGGATTTCAACCCGCTCGGCCGAAGTTCGACCGGGCGGCGTCCGAGGTCTTGAAGGAAATTCAATGCAGAGTGGAAACATTCTGGAACCAGCCGCGTTGTAGCCGTTGCCGGCGGTGTGCCCCCGCGGCCGGATAAGGAGGCTTATTCATGAAGGTCATGATCGTTGAAGATGAGAATATTATCGCTCTGGAGCTGGAACGCATTGCGCAAGAGGCTGGACACCAGACTGTCGGGCCGCTTTCGACGGTGGAGCAAGCTCTAGCCTACGCTCCGAGAAGCGATGTAGCGCTCGTCGATCTCAGCCTTTCCGACGGGCTGAGCGGCGCCCAGCTTGCGCGCCGGCTGATCGATCGCTTCGGCGTGGACGTTATTTTCGTGACCGGTAGTCCCGAGAGTGTCGGCAACGGTATCGCTGGAGCGCTCGACGTGATCTCCAAGCCTTTCACCGACGAAAGGATTGTCAGCGCGCTCTCGCGAGCAGAGGCGGCCCGACGCAAAGATTTTGACAGCAGCAGGGCAGCGATCTGATAAAAAGGAGATTGACGTCGTGCACGTCGCTGGACCCTTCCAGGGAGATCATCCGGATGAGGCACATACTCCTTGCCATTCTCTTCACCCTCACGGCCTGCGCCAACGCGGAAGGCCCTCAACCTCTTTCGGGTAGCCTGACCTATGGCGGAAAGGTCGTTCACTCACCCTATCGACCGGGGACTGTGGTCAAAAATACCTTTCTCGGCCAATTCGGTTATCGTGTATTCGAGACCTATGTGGTTCAACCGGATGGCACACTCAAGCTTACGTCGCAGAGCACAGGCCCGGATTTCCTCTGGCAATGAAGGGGGCCTCGGCTGCGGTCGCGCAGCGAAGGAGCACCTCGGCGACGAGTTTCATCGTGGCGTCCGGCGTGATCTCAAGCGGCGCGCTCAGGCTGTTATCAATTCGCTCGCCGCTTTCGCTTTCATTCCTGCACATTTGAATGTTGCACTGCGGCAAAATTTTCGTCTATACCCCAGGCATTCACCACGGACCCGGTGAGACCCCGGGTGGCTCTTCTGGCCGCCGATCCGCCAGACAACGCAAACCTGCACGCCATCACGCGACCGCTCGGCAGAGCGTGTCGGGCCATGCTTTGCGAGACTCCATCCCATGCTGCTTTCCTCTATCCGTCGCGATTGGGCCGCCAATCCCATGCGCGAAATGCTTGCCGGGGCGGTGGCGACCTTCGCCCTGATCCCCGAGGTCATCGCCTTTTCATTCGTGGCGGGGGTCGATCCAGAAGTCGGCCTGTTCGCCTCCTTCGTCATCGGCATCGTCATTGCGTTTACCGGCGGGCGCCCGGCGATGATTTCAGCGGCGGCCGGGTCGGTCGCACTGGTGGCGGCACCGCTGGTGCACGCCCATGGACTGCCCTATCTGTTCGCGGCCGGGCTGCTGGCGGGGCTGCTGCAGATCGGGTTCGGCCTGCTGCGGCTCGGCGTGCTGATGCGCTTCGTCTCCAAATCCGTGCGCACCGGTTTCGTCAATGCGCTTGCCATCCTGATCTTTGCCGCGCAGATGCCGCACATTATCGGCGCCGGCTGGATGGAATATGCCGTGCTGGGCGCCGGGCTTGCGATCATCTATCTGACGCCGCGGATCACTACGGCGATCCCGTCGCCGCTGATCTGCGTCCTGATCCTGACCGTCGCCTCGGTGTCTTCAGGGCTTCCCGTTCTCACCGTCGCCGATCTCGGCAGGCTGCCGGATTCGCTTCCGGTGTTCGCCTTGCCGGCGGTGCCGCTGACGCTGGAAACCCTGCGGATCATCGCCGGCCCCGCACTGGCCATCGCCATGGTCGGGCTGCTGGAATCGATGATGACCGCGAGCGTCGTCGACGATCTGACGGATACGCCGAGTTCGAAAAACCGCGAATGCACCGGTCTCGGTCTCGCCAATGCGGCCGCGAGCCTGTTCGGCGGCATCGCCGGCTGCGGCATGATCGGCCAGACGGTGAGCAACGTGAAATATGGCGGGCGCGGCCGGCTCTCGACGCTGTTTGCCGGCGCGTTCCTGCTGATCCTGATGGTGCTCCTGAAGCCATGGGTTTCCGAGGTTCCGGTCGCGGCGCTGGTGGCGATCATGGTGATGGTCTCGATCGACACCTTCGACTGGTCGTCGCTCCGGGCCGTGGTGGTCCATCCTCGGATGTCGAGCGCCGTCATGGTGGCGACCGTCGTGGTCACCGTCTTCACCGCCAATCTGGCGCTGGGCGTGACGGTCGGGGTGCTGCTCAGCGGCGTGTTCTTCACCTTCAAGGTCGCCCGCCTGCTGCGCATCGATGTCGCGCCCGATCAATCCGCCGGACGGCGCGCCTATCGCGTGTCGGGCCAAGTGTTTTTTGCCTCCGCCGATGTTTTCGTCGACGCCTTCGACGTTCAGGACGCGATCGGCAAGACCGTGCTGATCGACGTCTCCGAGGCGCATTTCTGGGATATCACCGCCGTCGCAGCGCTCGACAAGGTCGTGCAGCGATTCAAGGCACATGGCATCGCCGTTGAGGTCGCAGGCCTCAATCAGGCGAGTGCAACCTTGATAGAAAGCCTCGACGGCAAGGTGGTGCTGAAGGAAGTGTAACGGGGCTACCGCTATATGATGGCGAAGTCGTCGCTGCCATCGGCTCCCGCGTTCAACCGTCTGGCGGCGAGTTCGATAAAGGTCTTGACCAGAGGCGGCAGGTGCCGGCTGCTCGGATAGACGACGTGCAGGCCGCCGACTGGGGTCGTGTAGCCGTCGAGAACGCGGCACAGCCGCCCATCCCTGATATAGGCGTTTGCGACCCCATGGGGCAGTCGGGCGATGCCGTAACCGGCGATCGCCGCGGCCATGACCGCCTGCATTTCATTGGCGGCGAAGCGCCCCGAGACCGGGATCGTTTCCTGTCCGTGCGGGCCTTCGAGCAGCCATTGCGCATGGGTGGATTGGCCGGCGATAACGCAGTCGTGGCGGACGAGATCTGCCGGGCGATCGGGCGCGCCGCAGCGGGCGAGATAGTCGGGGCTCGCGCAGAGCAAGCGATGGGTAGAGCCGAGCTTGCGGGCGATCAGCGTCGAATCCTCCAGAATGCCGGTGCGGAAGGCGAGGTCTATTCCGTTTTCGACGAGATTCAGCCTGTCGTCGGTCAGCCGCAATTCGACCCTCGACTTCGGGTAGGTCGTCAGAAGGTCGAAGATCGCGTCCTGCAGGAAGTGGCCGCCGAAGCCGACCGGCGCCGATATGCGGATCGTGCCGGCGGGCTCCGCCCTTGCCTCCGCAAGACGCAGGTTGGCGCCTTCGATCGTGCGGAGCGCCTGGCTGCTTTCCTCGTAATAGAGGCGGCCGGCATCCGTCGGGCTGAGGCTGCGGGTCGTGCGCTGCAGCAGGCGCAGGCCGAGTTCGCGCTCGAGAGCGGCAATGCGTCGGCTGACTGTTGTCTTCGGCATGCCGAGCAGGCGCGCCGCGGCGGTGAAGCTGCCGGCCTCGATGACGCGGGCGAAGATCATGATATCGTTGAGGTCGAGCATTGTAGCCTGATATGGTACGATGTTTCCCAATTATAGGCCATTATGGTCCAATGCAACAGGCCCTAACTTTGCTCCATCAGTCACAAGCAAGGAGCAGACAGATGGACAACACACGAAACGTTCTGGTTACCGGCGCCACCGGCCAGCAGGGCGGCGCGGTCGTTCGCGCCCTGATCGCGCGGGGACACCGTGTCAAGGCGATCTCACGCAAGCCGGACAGCGATGGCGCAAAGCGGCTGGCCGCGGCTGGGGTCGAGGTCGTCGCCGGCGATCTCAACGATGGCGCATCCGTGGCGAGGGCGGTTGAGGGCGTCGATACGATGTTCCTGATGGGCAATAGCTACGAGGCCGGGACGGAGGCGGAAACGCGCCAGGGCATCACCGTGGCCGATGCGGCAAAGGCCGCCGGCATCGGTCACCTGATCTATTCCTCCGTTGGCGATGCGGACAAGAAAACCGGCATTCCGCATTTCGACAGCAAGTACCTCGTCGAAAAGCATATCGCAGGCCTCGGCATTCCCTATACGATCAGCGCGCCCGTCGCCTTCATGGAAAATACGGTGGCGCCCTGGGCGATCGACGGGTTGCGCCAGGGCGTCTACGCCGCTGCCCTGCCGCCGACCCGCCCGCTGCAGCAGATCACCATCAAGGACATCGGCGCTTTCGTTGCAGCACTGGCCGAGCGGCGCGAACAGGTGTTCGGCAAGCGTTTCGATATTGCCGGTGACGAATTGTCTGGCGAGCAGCAGGCGAAGATCCTGTCCGAGACGCTCGATCGGCCGATACGCTACCAGGAGTTGCCGATCGCCGCCATGCGGCAGCAGAGCGAGGACGCGGCGCTGATGTTCGGATGGTTCGACCGCACCGGCTACGACGCCGACATCGCTGCCCTGCGCCGCGATTTCCCTGATGTCGGCTGGCACAGCTATGCCGATTGGGCGCGGGGCTTCGACTGGAGCGTTCTCGGCAAGGCATCCGCCTGATACACTCCCCGTCGTCCCCGGCCTGAACCGGGGACGACGGGGAGCCCGACCCGCCTTGCGCAAGGCGACGGATCGCTCGGCTCCAAGGCGATAGACCATCGTTGTTGAAGAGGGAGGTTTCGATGCCGTCGAGTTTCAATGTCGAAAGTGCGGATGGTTATGAGCGGCTGATGGGGCGCTGGAGCAAGAGGCTGGCGCCGCTGCTGATCGATTTCGCCGGATTGGCGGACGGGGATCGCGTGCTGGATGTCGGCTGCGGCACAGGCAGCCTGACTTTTGCGCTGGCGGGAAGACCGGGCTTGAAGGAGATCGCCGCGATCGATTATTCGCCGGTTTTTGTCGAGGCGGCGACACGGCGCAATACCGATCCGCGGATCGCGATCCGGCAGGCGGATGCCTGCGCGCTGCCCTTTGAGGATAACCGCTTCGACCGGGCGATCTCGTTGCTCGTGCTGCATTTCGTGCCGGAGGCGGGCAAGGCTGTTTCGGAAATGGCCCGTGTCGTGCGCCCGGGCGGTGTGGTTGCCGCCGCCGTCTGGGACCATTACGGTGGCATGCCGATCATGCGGATGATGTGGGACACGGCTGTCATGCTCGACGAGGACGCGCTGCCGCTGCGTCGCAAATACTGCTTCCAGCCGATGATGCGGCCGGGGGAGATGAAGCAGAGTTTTGTCAGTCAAGGCCTCGTCGACGTCGAGGAGACGTCGCTGCTGATCCGGATGGAATACGGCTCCTTCGAGGACTATTGGGGGCCGATCGCCGCTGGCGAGGGGCCGCTCGGCAAATATGTCGCCGGGCTGGACCCGGCCAAGCGAAAGGCAGTCGATGCGGCCGTCAGGGCGGCATATGAAGCCGGCGAGCCGGATGGGCCGCGGTCGTTTGCGTCGGTGGCGTGGGCGTGCCGGGGCAGGGTTGTTTGAGTGACGTTGCGGATGCTCCGAGGCTCCTCATCCGAAGGGCGAGACGGGTGCTCCGGCGGCTGATGGATGCAAGAAGCAATGTTGCGGCGCGTACTTCGAGGCTCCGCCCTGTCGGGCTGCGGACCTCAGCATGAGGGATTGGTGGGTGCCGCCCCGCGGACAAGGAGCGCCGGGAGGTGCTCCCGCCACCGGACCGCCGCTCTTAATCACGACAAACGTGATGGAACTCGGTCAGCATCGCTGCCGTTGTTTCCGCTGTCTCCGATTGCGAATGTGCTTTCCCGCAACCGCAGCCCTGACAGCCGCAACCCGCCCGTTTTGGGCACCCCTTCCGACGGCATCCGGAATTGCCCGCCTCGCCGCCGCTTTCGGACGGAGGAATATCAGATGTCCGCTTTGGAAAGCCTGCGCCGGCTGACGCCGCAGCAGCGTAACACCGTCATCGCCAGCTATCTCGGCTGGACGCTCGACGCCTTCGATTTCTTCATTCTCGTCTTCGTTCTTAAATATATCGCCGAGGAATTCCATACCGACGTCCCCGCCGTCTCGGTGGCGATCTTCCTGACGCTCGCCATGCGGGCGCTCGGCGCACTGATCTTCGGACTGGCGGCCGATCGATACGGCCGGCGCATCACGCTGATGGCCGACGTGCTGCTCTATTCGCTGTTCGAATTCCTCACCGGCTTTTCCACCGGCCTCACCATGTTCCTGGTTCTCCGAGCACTCTATGGCATTGCTATGGGCGGTGAGTGGGGCGTCGGCGCCTCGCTGGTCATGGAGACGGTGCCGGAGGAAAGCCGCGGCATCGTCTCAGGCATCCTGCAGGCGGGTTATCCCTCGGGCTATCTGATCGCCTCGATCGTGTTCTTCCTGCTCTTTCCCGTCATCGGCTGGCGCGGCATGTTCTTCATCGGCGCGGCTCCGGCGCTGCTCGTGCTCTACATCCGGCGGAATGTCGAGGAGAGTCCCGCCTTTCTGAGACGGCAGGCCGAGGGGCGCCCGCCGTTCCTGACAGTGCTGCGCGAAAATATCCCGCTGTTCATCTGGGCGGTGCTCTTGATGACGGCGTTCAACTTTTTCAGCCACGGCACGCAGGATATCTACCCGACCTTCCTCGAAAGCCAGCGCAACTATTCGAGCTATACGGTTGGCGCCATTGCCATCGTCTACAATATCGGCGCGATCTGCGGCGGGCTGTTCTTCGGGGCGCTGTCGCAGCGGATCGGCCGCAAGCGGGCGATCGTCACTGCCGCGCTGATCGCCGTGCCGGTGGCCCCGCTCTGGGCCTATGCGCCGGGGCCGGTGCTGCTCGCCATCGGTGCTTTCCTCATGCAGTTCTTCGTGCAGGGCGCCTGGGGCATCGTGCCGGTGCATCTGAACGAGCTGTCGCCGGACGAGGTGCGCGGCACCTTCCCGGGCTTCGCCTATCAGCTCGGCAACCTGCTGGCCTCCGGCAATGCGACGCTGCAGGCGGGCCTCGCCGCTCGCTGGGATGGCGATTACGCCTATGCGCTGCTGATCGTCGCGGCGGTGGTGGCGCTCGCCGTCGCCCTGCTCGCCGGCTTTGGCTACGAGAAAAAGGATGTGCGCTTCGGCATGGAGGAAGCCAAGGAGCCGCATGGCGCGATGCGAATCTAGCGCTGCCGGCGGTTACAGAGGCCGGCGGCTGATGTCGCCGGTCTTTGCTCATGGCCTACCGGCCATGGCCAGTGCTGGAAAACGTGCCGCCGGCTATCCGCCTCGTCTCTGCCGCATGAGACGATCGGTCCGAGCCTCGGGGGCTTGCCGTCGAATGGCGGCGTGCTAGGTAGAGCTCGCCGGTATCGAACCGGATCGACCGTTTCCTCCACAGCCCGAGTTACTCCATGTCCTTTTCTCCCGCCGCCCTTTGGCCTGTCATCATGCTGTTTGCCTCCAACATCTTCATGACCTTTGCCTGGTATGGCCATCTCAAGCACAAGAGCAGCGCCATCTTCCTTGCCATCCTCGTCAGCTGGGGCATCGCCTTCTTCGAATATTGCCTGGCAGTGCCGGCCAACCGTATCGGCTCGGCGGTCTATACGACGGCGCAGTTGAAGACGATGCAGGAGGTGATCACGCTGTTGGTCTTTGCCGGCTTTTCGATCTTTTGGCTCGGCGAGAACCTGACCTGGAATCACGCGATCGGCTTTGCGCTTATCGCAATTGGAGCATCCTTCATCTTTCGGGCGTAAATTGTAGTTTTTTCAACAGATTACAAATCGTCCATGTCTGGATATCGCCACATTTCCTACAGATTGCCGTCGCAATCGGCTGGCAGCCTGTCACTCTTTATTGATCAGGAGTTGACCGGCCATGAGCCTCTCTTTCCCGACGATGGCTGCGATCCGGTTCGGCTATGGGTTCCGGCCGGGCGAGACGCCGCCGCAGAACAAGGACGAGCTGATCGGTCAGCTCGGCAAGGGCGTGGCGGCGACGCCGGACTTTCCGCTCGGCGGTCCCGACATGCGCCATCGCGCGATCCTCAGCCTGCAGGAGCAGCTGAGGCAGATCCGCGAGGACGCCAAGACGGTGACCGACGACCCGGCGCGGCGCGAGATGCGAAAGGGCGTGCAGCACCAGGCGCAGCAGCAGTTCCAGCATGATGCGAACCTGCGGCTGATGCAGGCGGTGCTGTCGCCCTACGGCTTCTACGAGCGGCTTTCGACCTTCTGGAACGATCATTTCTCCACCAGCGCCAATAAGAGCCTGCCGATGCGCCTCATCGTGCCGCTCTATGAGACCGAGGCGATCCGGCCGTTTATCGCAGGCAAGTTCGGTGATCTGTTGCGCAGCGCCACGGCCCATCCGGCCATGCTGATCTATCTCGACCAGGCGGATTCGCTCGGGCCGGATTCGGCCGGCGGTATCAAGCGCAACAAGGGGCTGAACGAAAATCTCGGCCGCGAACTGCTGGAGTTGCACACGCTCGGCGCCGGCAGCGGCTACAGCCAGGCCGATGTGACGGCGGCGGCCATGGTGCTAACGGGGCTCACCATCGACCGCAAGGAGATGGACATCGCCTTTCGGCCGAATATTTCCGAGCCCGGCCTGCATGAGGTGCTCGGCGTCAGCTATGGCGGGCGCAAGCGCTCGCGAGACGATTATCTCGATATGCTCGACGATCTTTCCGTCCATCCGAAGACGGCGGCGCATATCAGCCGCAAGCTGGCAGTGCATTTCGTCTCCGACCAGCCCGACGAGGGCATGGTGTCCAACATGGCGACCGTCTGGAAGAAGACGGATGGCGATCTCACCGCCGTCTACACCGCCATGCTCGACCATCCCGCCGCCTGGCAGAACGAGGGCGCCAAGGCGCGACAGCCCTTCGACTACGTCGTTGCGGGTCTCAGGGCGCTGAATGCGGGGCCGGTCAACGGCGTCGTCGGCAGCTTCCTGGCGGCAAACCAGCAGGGCACTGAGGAGGGTGACATGGCGACCAATACGCCCGGCATGGTGGGATCGCCTGTGACCACGGATCCTGCCGGCGAGGCGAGGGACAAGCGTCTCAAGGCCTTCCGGACGGCGCGGGCGCTGGGGCAGGGGGCGCTGAAGCGCATGGGACAGCCGACCTGGCTGCCGCCGAGCCCAGCCGGCTTCGAGGAAGGTTTTTCCGCCTGGATCACAGGCAGCCAGCTCGCCGAGCGACTGGCTTGGGCAAGACGCGCTTCTGCACAGTTCGGCCGCGACGAGGATCCGCGCGAATTCCTGAAGTCGACGCTTGCCGATGCTGCGCGCGACGAGACGATCCGCGTGGTGTCGCAGGCGCCGAACAAGATCAGCGGCCTGACGCTGGTGCTGGCATCGCCTGAATTCAACCGCCGATAGGAGACTTTCGCCATGACACTGTCGATGAACCGGATCTCGCTTTCCCGCCGCGGTTTTCTGACCTCAGCCTGCTGTCTCGCTGCCGCTCCCGTCTTCACCCCGGTCACCTTCGCGGCGATGCCGGGTGACAACCGCTTCGTCACCATCGTGCTGCGCGGCGCGATGGATGGGCTGGATCTGGTGCAGCCCTATGGCGATGCCGGCTTTGCCGCGCTCCGGCCGACCTTGGCGCTGACGCCCGATACAGGGCTTCTCGACCTCGATGGACATTTCGGTCTTAATCCCGCCGCCGCCGATCTGATGCCGCTGTGGAAGAGCCGGGAACTCGCCTTCGTGCAGGCGGTGTCGACGCCCTATCGCGACCAGCGCAGCCATTTCGACGGTCAGGATATGCTGGAATCGGGCGGTGAACATGTCGCCGAGGAAAAGACCGGCTGGCTGAACCGGGCACTTGCGGTCATTCCGCGCTCGGATGCGCGCAAGGCAATCGACGTCAATACCTCGACCGAGCTGATCCTCTCCGGGCCGAACGACGTCGATGTCTGGGCGTCGGATTCCAATCTGGCGCCGGCGCGCGACGAGATGCAGTTCCTGGTGCGGCTCTATGCCGGCGATCCGCCGTTTGCCGCGGCACTTGCCGAGGCGACGCGGGCCGACGCCGCCTTGATGATGGTCGAGCCGGATGGCCAGCGCGGCGAGAAGGTTGCCGATGTGGCGGCGCTCGCCGCCAACATGCTGAAGGGCGATTACCGCATCGCCAGTTTCTCGATCACCGGCTGGGATACGCATATCGGCCAGGCCAGCCAGTTCAAGCGGCCGGCACAGGATCTCGTCCAGGCGATCAACACGTTGAAGACGACGCTCGGGCCTGAGATCTGGTCAAAGACCGTGGTGCTCGCCATGACAGAATTTGGACGCACCGCCCGCCAGAACGGCTCCGCCGGCACCGACCACGGTACCGGTGGCTGTGCGCTGCTGGCGGGCGGCGCGATCAACGGCGGCCGTATTCTCGGCAAGTGGCCCGGCATCGGCGACGGCCAGCTGCTCGACGACCGCGACCTGATGCCGACCGCCGACGTGCGCGAGGTGGCGGCGGCGATGCTCTATCGGCTGTTCGATGTCGGGGTGGACGATCTGACGGGGAAGATCTTTCCGGGTTTGGGGTTTGATAAGGGATCGCAGTTTTTGAGAGGGTGAATGGGCTGCTCTCTGTTCTCCCCAGCGGGGAGAAGGTGGCCCGAAGGGTCGGATGAGGGGGCCGCGCGGTACACCATTCATTGCCCTTCGCTTGCGCTCCGCGCATTCGCGGCCTTGCCGCTCACCCCCTCATCTGGCCTGACGGGCATCTTCTCCCCGCTGGGGAGAAGAGGGAGCAAGCCGCTGCCCGGCCCTTCGCTTGGGCTCAGGGCGTTCGTCGCTGCAATCGATTCACTGGATCGATTGCTCGGGCCGCGCCCGATCGCTCCTCACCCCAGCACATCATAGAGCCGGAAGATGAAACTGACCTGATAGACCAGGTTGGCGATGATGAAGCCGGTGTGGAAGCGGCGGTTGGGGGTCCAGGCGGCGAGGACGCACAGCAGGATGTAGACGATGTTGCGGGCGGGATATTCCCAGCCGAGCGAGAGGATGCGTTCCGGCCCCTTGATCGCCGTGTCGAGGATATCGACGGCATAGATCAGGCCGAGGATGCCGAAGAACCATTTGCGCCGGGAAATGAAATACTCCTCGTAGCCGCCATATTCATCGAGGCTCGCCGGGAAGAGCAGGGCGCAGAGCAGGAAGAACAGGCTGCAGAAGCAGACGAGGAAGAGATAGATGCCGAAGCCGATCGCAGGCACGGCCTGCAGGCGATATTCCCACCACCAGATGTGAATGATGAAGAGGAACAGGGAGAGCGCCCAGCCGAGATGGACGGCATAGACTTTCGCCTTGCCGGGATGCTGGACGATGCCGGCAACGCCGGTCAGCAGCCTGGCAAGCGAAAGGCTGATGACCATGCCCATCACCACCTTGATGTGAAGGAAGACTTCCGGCGCGCTGACCGTTTCCATGCCTTATCCCTCGGTTTCGAGAGTGTTACTCCTCGGGGACGGCCTTCGGTTTGCCCTCTTCGTCGAGCGCCACCATGATGAATGTGGCGGCGGTAACCTTCTCCATCTTGGCGTAACGGGCACGATGCGCCCAAGCTTCGACGATCAGCGTGATCGAGGTGCGGCCGACGCGCTCGATGTCGGTATAGACCGACAGCGTGTCGCCGATTTTGACCGGCAGTTCGAAGGCCATCTCCTTGACGGCGGCAGTGACGACGCGGCCCCTGGCGCGCTCGGCGGCGCGGATACCCGATGCAAGGTCCATCTGCGCCATGACCCAGCCGCCGAAGATATCGCCGGCCGGGTTGGCATCACCCGGCATGGCGAGCGTGCGCAGCGTCAGTTCGCCTCTCGGCTTGGCGGCATCGGTCATCAAGGGTTCTCCATCTGGTGCGGGTCATGGACCGGCGATTCACTGATGAGTACCCTAGTGCAAAGGCTGGAGGCTGTAAAAGACTGCCGGACCAGATCCTTGGGGTAGACGGCGGCCGAAAGATGCCGAACCGGGCACCGATCCAAATTCCATTCAATTTCAATTGGTTGAATATTAAAGCCAATACCTCCCTTACGTTATTTAATTGTCTTCTAATCAAACTTTACGCTCCAGTAATTCTGATGGGCCAGTATGTGAACGATTTCACATAGAAGACTCGCCGGGAACCTCATGCGCAACATCAAGATTTCCACACGCCTTTACTGCCTCGTCGGCTTCACGCTTGCCGTGCTCGCAGCAACGATGGTGTTCTTTCTGAACTATTCCTATTCCGAGCTTCAAGCGGAGCGGAAGGCGGGGTTGGAGAAGATGGAGGCGACGGCGATCGGCATCTTCGACAAATATTACAAGATGGAGCAGGCGGGCACGATGACCCGCGAGCAGGCTCAGGCAGCCGCCAAAGACGTGATCGGCGCGATGCGCTACGGCGCCGACGGCTATTTCTGGATCAACGACATGCATCCCACCATGGTGATGCATCCGATCAAGCCGGCACTGAATGGCACCGACATTTCGCAGATGAAGGATCCGAACGGCAAGTTCCTGTTCGTCGAATTCGTCAACAAGGTGAAGAAGGACGGCAAGGGCTTCGTCGACTATTACTGGCCGAAGCCGGGCGCCGACGAGCCGGTGTTGAAATATTCCTATGTCGCCGGCTTCGAGCCCTGGGGCTGGATCGTCGGTACCGGCGTCTATGCCGACGACCTTGCCGCCCTCTATCGCCAGAATGCGATCTGGGCGGCGGTGCTCTGCCTGCTCGGTGCGGCCGCCACGATTGCCATCGCCTATGCCATCGTGCGCAGCGTCACCGTGCCGATCGCCCGGCTGAAGACGGCAATGAATGCGATCGCCGCCGAGGAAGCATCGGTGGAGATCGCCGGCAGCGATCGTCGCGACGAAATCGGCCAGATGGCCAAGGCGCTGCTGGTGCTGCGCGATTCCGTCGACGAGCGCAGCGCGCTGCGCGGCCGGGAAGACGAAAGGCAGCGGCAGATCGAGGACGAGCGCCGCGGCAACGAGGCGAGCCTGCGTTCGGCTTCCGAGCGGCAGACACTCGCGATGCAGGCGCTCGGCGTCGGCCTGGAAAAGCTTGCGGGCGGCGACCTGACGGTTGCGATCGGCGATATCGGCGAGGATTACGCCAAGCTGAGGGGTGACTTCAACGCCGCCGTCGATGCGCTGAACGGCGTCATCCACGCGATCGCCGAATCGAGCCGCGTCGTCAACGACAGCGCTTCCGATATCAGCGAAGCAACCGGCAACCTGTCGAAGCGGACGGAACAGCAGGCGGCGGCCCTTGAAGAGACGGCGGCAGCGCTCGACGAGATCACCGCCACGGTCAAGACGGCATCCGAGCGGGCGAACGAGGCGCGCGAGATGGTGGCCGAGACCAAGGCGAGCGCCGGACGCTCCGGCGAGATCGTCCGCAATGCGGTAACGGCGATGGGCCGGATCGAGGAATCTTCGAGCCGGATCAACCAGATCATCTCGGTTATCGACGAGATCGCCTTTCAAACGAACCTGCTGGCGCTCAATGCCGGCGTCGAGGCGGCGCGGGCAGGCGAGGCGGGCCGCGGCTTTGCCGTCGTCGCGCAGGAAGTGCGCGAACTCGCCCAGCGTTCGGCCAATGCGGCTAAGGAGATCAAGGAACTGATCAGCCGGTCGGCGACGGAGGTCGAGGGCGGGGTGGCACTGGTGCGCTCGACAGGCGAGGCGCTGCTGGAGATCGAGTCGCTGGTCAACAAGGTCAACGACCACGTCGCGTCGATCGCTACGGCGGCACGCGAGCAGTCGACCGGGCTGAACGAGATCAACGGCTCCGTCAACCATATGGATCAGATGACGCAGCAGAATGCCGCAATGGTCGAGGAGACGACGGCGGCAAGCCGCACGCTGGCCGACGAAAGTACCCAGCTGGAGACGCTTCTTTCGAATTTCCGGCTGCGCGGAGCAGGGCAATCGCCTGGAGCCCGGTACACACGGGCAGCGTGAGTTAAACGACAGATCAAAGGCCGCGAAAGCGGCCTTTTTCATCTCCGTCGCGTTCAGATTGTGCCGGTAAGTTTTCATTCACCGTTTTTAATTAAAATTGGAGTGAGTTTTTTCTGTCACTGCCCAGTCGGCCTGCGGAAGCGATAAGAGTATGGCGTTTGTTTCCTTTCCTCGGCGATCCCTTTTGCCCCTGCTGCTCTCGGCGACGCTGACGACCTGTTCGATCAGCGACGGGCTGGTGCCGCCGGCCAATGTCGACAGCGGCACCAGAGTCAGCTCGATCTCGCCCGCACGGGCGCCGGCGGCACGCATGGCGCCCTCGGTGCGCATGGCGCCGGTGGAAAGTCAGGCTTCCTATCCCGTTTCCAATGCGCCGGTCGGCAATAGCCAGGGCTCGGTCGATTACCTCAATACGCCGAACCTTGCCGGCACCGGTCATGCCGCGCCCTCCCAACCGGCGGCGCGCGGGGGGCGGCTGCCGATGATCGACAGCGATGAGGCGCTGGCGGCGGGCCAGCCGAGCGGCAACTGGGGCGGCACGCAGAACCTTGCGATCCCTTCCGGTGGCGTCAATATGGATGACGAACTTGGAGCAGAGCCGGTCGTCGGGTTGGCGCAGGAACAACAGCAGCAGATCGCCGAGGGCAATGCGACCGAGCCCGTCGTTGACGGCATCGGCACCGATAGTCCTAAGCAGGTGAACCAGCCGCTACGCCAGCCCGCACCGCAGCCGATGCCGCAGCCGGCGGCACAGGCACAGATGAGCCGGGCGCCCGCCTGGAACGACGGCAGCCCTGTGGTGGCGCCGGCACGCGTTCCGGAAGAGGATGAAAGCGAAGAGGTCGCGATGTTGCGGCCGAACAATCCGATGATGAGCGAACCGGCCGCACCCGTCGATCCCAGCGTCATGCCGACCTCCGAGCTTGCCTGCCGGCGCGAGCTGAAGCGCATGGGCGTGCTCTTCGACGAGAAGCCGCCGATCTCGAACGGGCCGGCCTGCCAGGTGCCCTATCCGGTATCGCTGAAGGGGCTTTCCGGCAGTATCGGTGTCAAGCCGGCGGTAACGCTGAACTGTCAGGTGACGCTCGCCTTCGCCAAATGGGTGAAGAACGAGTTGGCGCCGTCAGCCCGCTACCGCTACTGGAGCGGCATCAGGACGATCCAGCCTCTTGGCGGCTATTCCTGCCGCCGCATGAACAACAGCCGGCAGCGATACAATCCGATGTCTGAACACGCCCGCGGCAATGCCATCGACGTCGGCAAGTTCGTGCTGAAGAACGGCCATGAGATCGATGTGCGCAAAAAGGGCCTGTTCTCGCTGCGCGAGGGTCGGCTCTTGAAGGCGGTGCGCACTGACAGCTGCCGCTATTTCAACACCGTGCTCGGGCCCGGCAGCAACCCGGAGCACTGGAACCACTTCCACTTCGACCTTCGTTCCCGCAAGAGCGGCAAGGTCTATTGCGACTAATATCTGTCCCCTTGAACCGTGCGGCGCGGGTGCGGCTGTGGTCGCGGCAAATAGGCCTGCTGGCAGAAAATGGTTCATCCTGGCCGCCCGGCGCGCTATAGATTGCCGGGCGGATTGCCGTTTGAGAGTTAGATCCATGAGCTACGATTTCCATGTCGGCCAGAAGGTCGTGTGCATCAATGATACCTTCAAACACGTCAGCATCGACCAGCTCATCCGCAAAGGCGAGATCTATACGATCCGCTGGGTGGGGGAATATACCCATTATGTCGACGGCACATTCATCGGGGTGAAGCTCGCGGAAATCCATCGCGGCAATGACGACGGGCCGGAAGGTTACGGCGCGGCCGACATGCCTTATCGCGCGACGCGCTTCCGGCCGCTGGTGAAGGACAAGATCGCATCACTGCGCAAGCTGCTCGCCCCGACGCCCGATGCACCGGCGGAGCCAGAGGAAAAGGTCAGGAATAAAGAGAAGGCCTGAGGGCCGCTCCTGTACCGGCCTGTCGCCATCTTGAAAGGTGGTGATCCGATCAGACTGGCTTCCTGCTGAGGAACAGGCCGGTCTCCCTGCTGACATCGAGTGCGCCGCTGCCTTGCCTGAAGGCATCGGCGATCGCTTGGCGGAAGCGGGTGAGTTGAGGCTCGCCGGCGCCTTCGCCGGGCGGATAGGAGGTGAGGGCCAGGAAGACATCTTCGGGCTCGGTAATCCGCATGCTTGCCGGATACTGCAACATGGCGACGTTTCCGAATTGCGTCCGCATCATTTGCTCGGCTGCGTCATATCCAAAGGCTACGGCGGCCGGATCGGTCGGCGCGCTGCCGAAGACGGTCGTCAGGCGATAGATCTCGCGCATATTGCCGATGCCGTTGGTGGTGACCGCGAGAAAGCCGCCCGGTTTCAAGACCCTTGCCATCTCCGCGATGCCGGCGGCCGGGTCGGGCAGGTGATAGAGCATATGCATGGCGATCACCAGATCGAAGGCGCCGTCTTCGAAGGGAAGTGCGGCGGCATCGGCCCGGCAGCCTCGAACGGAGCTGAAGGGCAGCGCGCTGCAGCGCGCCACTGCCTCATCGACCATGCCTGACGAAAGGTCGGTCAGCGTCACAAGTAGATCCTCCGGCAGCAGACTTGCCGTTGCCGCCCAGAACCATGCCGGCCCGCAGCCGACGTCGAGTACGCGATCTCCAGGTTTCAGGGGCAACTGCCCGGCAACCCACGGAAACCAGCCGGTTTTGGCGATGGTATATTCGGTATGGAGTCTGGCGCGGGCGGCGAGCTTGCGGCTGTCGCCATACTGCACGGCATTGCCTTCGGCTATGGAGGACATCTCAATTCTCCGTCTTCCTCGTCAAGTCCCGGGGCCTTAAGGCAGAGCCTATAGAGGGCTTCGTTCCCGGACAAGACGCGACTATGCGCCGCTTGGGCCTGCCTGCACGGCAGGCTCAAGCCCTATGGGGGGATAATAAATCGCATCCGATTAAATCGGAATAATGTTGACATCAAAATCGGCTCGGCGTATTAGAGCGCATCCGATTAAATCGGATGCGCTAAAAATATCAAACCGGAAGGATACGACAATGACTGAGAAGCTTCTTTTCGCCGGCAGGACCCATATCGCCGGCGGCCGCAACGGCTATGCACGCAGCAGCGACGGCACGCTCGACATCAAGCTGCCGCAGCCGCATCCGGCGGCCGAAAACCTGTTCGGCGCCGCCTGGTCGGCCTGCTATATTGGCGCCATCGAACTCGCCGCCGCGCAGCGGAAGATCACCTTGCCAGCCGGTCCCGAGGTCGATGCAGAGATCACGCTCAACGGCGATAACGGCTCGTACTTCCTGCGCGCACGGCTCAATGTCAGCCTGGCAGACATCGATCGCGGGATCGCGCAGGAGTTGATCGAGGCGGCCCACGGCATCTGCCCTTATTCCAAGGCGGTCCACGGCAATATCGACGTCGAAACCAGGCTCGTCTGAACGGGAAGGGCCGGCCTCGCGCCGTCACCTTCAAGCGGGGGTCTGCCGATTCGCGGCAGACCCGTTTCTGAGCCAGCAGTCCAACCTGCCGATCCGGAGGATGCGCCATGATCAACAGCCAGGCCGAGCCGCACCAAGCCTATGACGAGTTTTCGCTTGTGCTCGATCCCGGTGTCTACGAGCCGTTGCCTGACGATTGGCTGATCGGCATCACCGACGTCGTCAGCTCGACGGCGGCAATCCGATCGGGGCGCTATGAAGACGTCAACTATGCCGGCGCATCGATCATCGCCGCTCTCGGCAATGCCTGGGGTTCGTTCGATTTTCCCTTTGTGTTTCGCGGAGATGGGGCAGCCTTCGCCTTGCCGGAAAACGGCATCATGGCCGCGACATCGGCCTTACGTGATGTCGCGGGCTTTGCCAAAGCCGAGCTTCATCTCGACCTGCGTGTCGGGCTTGTCACCGTCGGCGAAATCCGCGCGAACGGGCGCGACGTCAGGATCGCGCGCTATGCCGCTTCCGAGAGTGCGACCTATGCGATGTTTGCCGGAGGCGGGCTCAAATGGGCGGAACAGCAGATCAAGAAGGGACGCTTTCTGGTCAAGCCCGGCCGTTATGCGATGAAGCCTGACCTGACGGGCTTGAGCTGCGACTGGGCACCGTTCCCGAGCCAGCGCGGCGAGATACTATCGTTGTTGGTCGAGCCGCGCGACCAGACGCGCCCGGAAGTCTTTGCGGCGCTGGCGAAATGCGTACTCGCGGTTTTCGACGCCGCGCCGCGCCGGTCTCATCCGCTGTCCGGAGGGACGGGTATGGCAAGAGAAAAGCAGGTCAGCGCGAAACGCTGGTCGGACGTTGCCTCCAATTCGGATTTCCGCAAGTTCGACGACGGCCTGCGCCTGACGCTGGACTGCGCACCGGAGCAGATCGACAGTGTCGAAGCCATGCTCATTGCGGCCCGGGCACGCGGCGAGATTGATTTCGGTCTGCACCGCCAGTCTCACGCGCTGATGACCTGCCTCGTGCCATCGGGCCGGCCGGATTCGCATCTGCATTTCCTCGATGGAATGGGCGGCGGTTACGCGAAAGCGGCCGAGATGATGGAGGAGGGCGCACTTGCGGAGGTGGCGCGGTCGTGCCCGTTGTAGGCTGGGGTTCGCACTACTTGTCCTCCTTCATTCCTGTGCTTGTCATAGGAATCCAGTGCGCCCAAGTCCTTGGGCGCGGGAGAATATTAAAGGTAAAAAGGAGTCGTTCACCGCGCGGACGCGCGGTGGCTGGATTCCTGTGACGAGCACAGGAATAAGGAGGGTGGGAATGCACTCTCCTTCATCGTGTCTTGCGGGTCACTCCCGCCTGAGCAGCTTTAGGAGCATTTCACCAAGCTGAGGCGGCGCCAGTTCCGCTTCGCATTCTATCTCCGCGGCGGTAAACCATCTGAGTGCCGTGTGTTCATCGCCGATAAGTCGCGGAGAGCCCTGCCATCGGTCGACGTGATAGACATGGAAGATGGCGGATGCCCCAGGCGGGCTTTCCGAAACGAACTTTCCGGCAAACAGCCAGCGCTGCGGCGTCACGCCGATTTCTTCCAGCAATTCGCGGCGCAGTGCGGTCTCGGCATCTTCGCCGTCTTCGACGTGACCGCCCGGCAGGCTCCACCGATCCGGGTGCGTCCTGCGCTCCGAACTTCGCCTGGCGAGAAGAACGCTGCCATTCCCGATCAATGCGCCGATCGCGATCTCGGGCATGTCACCGAATGTCGACATGTGTCGCGATCATGGTTTTTGCGCCCGCGCCCGCAGCAGGTTGTCGCGCAGCCGCGTCACCGATTTCTGCACGATGGGGAAATCGTCGCCGAGGCCGACGGCGTCGATCAGGACAGAGCCGGGATCGGTGTCGAGAAGATCGCGCCCCGCCGGCGTCAGGCTGACACGCACTTGGCGTTCGTCGGCGGGGTCGCGATGACGGGTGATAAAGCCCGAGGACTCCAGCTTCTTGAGAATGGGCGTCAGCGTGTTGGATTCGAGGAACAGTTTTTCCCCCAGCATACTCACCGTCTGATCGTCATCCTCCGAGAGGGCCACCATGGCGATATATTGGGTATAGGTCAGGCCCAGTGCGTCCAGGACCGGCTTGTAGGCGCGGCCGAAGGCGAGATTGGCCGAATAGACCGCGAAGCACAGGAAAGTCGAAAGCTTACGGCGGTCCGCACCTGGGGCGGGGGGTGCAGGCATCTCGGGCTTTTTCGCGGTTTTGGTGGTGGGCATAGGAATCCTATCGACGCTCTGGTTGCTTACGAATACATATATATCGCATCCGATTAAATCGCAATGTGTATCCGGCTGCTTTTCTGACAGTGTATCCGGCCGTCGCTCCGGCTTCCGGAGCGGCGGCCAGCGTCGGCGTCCTACGGGTTAACTGAACTTCTCCGTCGTATCGGCCTTGCCGAATACCCAATAGCCGGATGCCTTGATCCAGCTCAGCGGGTAGCCCCGTTCCAGCAGATGGGCGCGGATCTCGCGTGTCACCGAGGCTTCCGCCGCGACCCAGACGAAGGTTTCCGGCTTGATGTCGATCATGCTCAACAGTTTAAGCAGTGCCGCGGCATCGGTTGCCTCGGAGAGAGGCCGGTGCGCCCAATGGATATCAAGGTCCGCTCGGGTCTCGAAGCTCTGCTCTTCCAGCGGGCCGGTGACGGCGGCGATCGCGGTGATGGCAGTTTCGGCCGCACTCTCCTCGATCCGGCGGCCGATCGCCGGCAGCGCGGTCTCGTCGCCGATCAGCAACCATCGCGTCACCGCCTTCGAAACCACGGCGGAGCCCCTTGGCCCGCCGATCTCGAGCCGGTCGCCTGGGCGTGCGCCGATCGCCCATTGCGTGACCGGACCTCCCTCGTGCAAGGCGAAGTCAATGGTCAATCTGCGCGCGGCATTGTCATAGCGGCGCGGCGTGTAATCCCGGCGCTCTTCTCCGCCATCGGCGGCGGGAACAAAGATCTTGATGTGGTCGTCGGGCGCAAGGCTGGTGAAATCGGCGAGATCGTCGCCGCTCAATGCGATGCGGCGCATGCCGGGGGTGATGTCGATGACGCTTTCGACCGTTAGGGTGCGCCGCCGTGTGTCGTGGCGCACCCGCTCGATGCCGGGGGCCGGTGAAGTCTGCTCTTTGAATTGATTGTTATCCATGTGTCCTCATGAGCTTTTGAAACTCGATCCGCAGGACACAGTCGCGCAGATCGAAGCCGCAAAGCCGTTCGATCATACGCGTTGAGTGACGTTAACGCTTACGTGGCTGGGTGACCCGGCCATTGACGGGTTTGATGTAGCGGAGCGCGGCGGCATGTGCAACCGCAGCGAGGCCGCAAAACCCGATGATTGCCGAACTTTAACTTTTCGCAGCCCGTTCGGTCGGGCAATGTCGGCCAACAATCGAGACAGAAGGGCGGGCCGATGGACAACAGGATCGAGGAAGTGCTCGATATCTATCACAGCATGATCGACACGGAGCGCAACAGCCCGCGCGAGCTGCCTCCCGGCGGCCGCGACGGAGGGCAGGACCAGCGGCTGCGCGCGGTCGGGCCGGAGACCGGGCAGTTCATCAACATCCTCGCCAGGAGCCTCAGGGCGCCGACCATTCTCGAACTTGGCACCTCCTTCGGCTATTCGGGGATATGGCTGGCGGAAGCCGCCCGCGCTTCAGGCGGCCGGCTGATCACCATGGAAATGCACGATTACAAGTCGGCCTATGCGCGCGATATGGCCGTCAAGGCGGGCCTTGCCGACCATGTCGAGTTCAAAGTCGGCGACGCCGTCCAGATGATCGACGCGCTTTCTGAGGGCATCGACTTCGTGCTCGTGGATCTCTGGAAGGATCTCTACCTTCCCTGCCTCGAGGCCTTCTATCTCAAGCTCAATTCGGGCGCGATCATCGTCGCCGACAATATGATCCGGCCCGGGGGCGAGGATGTAAGGCGCTACGGCGAAGCCATCCGCGCCAGGCCGGGAATCTCAAGCGTGCTGCTGCCGGTTGGCAGCGGACTTGAGGTCAGCCGTTTCGACCGCGGTTGACGGCGGGCGATCACGAGAATCCGGTGCGTCCAACTCCTTAGGCGAGGGCGTATCGTGGGATTGCACCGCGTTTTGTCGACCTCGTAACCGCACACATATTGCCGCTCATTGCTACTTTTGAATGCGGCACAAAAGATGACACGTTTGAAGCTCATTTCCGACATTTTCCCGATCGAAGCTCCGCGCCATTGAGACTTGGGGAGATGTGATGTCGGGCATTCTTATCGCCACCCTGTTGGCAACGGTTTCAGCAAAGATTCCCGCCGGATTATCTGGCGGTGACGTTCTCTATTCTGATTGCAGCGGGTCCCGGCAGTTTGTCGTCGGGTATGTTGCCGGCTGGTTGGACAAATGGAATAGTGACGAGTATCTCGCCCGTCGCATTTTTACCGAGGCCGCTCCCACACCCAGCAGGATGGTGAACTCGGCGCATTTTGCAATCGCCGTTGGAGTTAACGTCTGCATTCCAACCGGGGCCACGGCGGAAGCGATCGGCAATGCGCTATGCACGTTCCTCGAAGAAAATCCCGGCATACGCGAGGCGACGGGCGACGAGCTGATGATGACCTTGGCTCACTATAAATACCACTGCCCGATCCCTTAGGGGAATTCACATCGGCTTATTGGCCTGCGGGCGCATGAGCGCTGCTGGTGAGAGCGGGTGGGCAAGTGCCGCCACATCGTCTTGCGCGCCGGGCGCTTTCACGCGACAAAGTCCGGATGAGCATTCCCATAACCCATCCCTTCTCCTTCGATCCGACCTACGGCATGCGGCTCGAGGAACTCCTTGCGGTCGAGCCGCCGGAGGAGCCTGATGGTTTCGACGCATTCTGGAAGGCACGCTATCAAAAGGCGCTGACGGTCGATCCGCAGCCGGTTCTTTCCCGGAGCCAGCTCACCCATCCCGATTGGCACGTGCTCGACCTCGTCTATCTCTCTACGAATGCGTTCCGGATCGGCGGCTGGCTGCTCCTGCCGCGCGGCGGGCAGGTGCGGCGCGGTCTCGTCGTCGGCCATGGTTACGGCGGGCGCGACCGGCCGGATTTCGACCTGCCGGTCGAGGAAACGGCGCTGATCTTTCCCTGCTGCCGCGGGCTGTCGCTCAGCGCCCATCCGCCGATTTCGCAGAATCCTTCCTGGCACGTGCTGCACGAAATCGACAAGAAGGACTCCTATATCATCGGCGGCTGCGTCGAGGATATCTGGCTTGCCGTCTCGACGCTCGCAGCTCTCTATCCCTGGCTCTCGGGGCATATCGGTTATAGCGGCATCAGCTTCGGCGGCGGTATCGGAGCGATGGCGATCGCTTATGATCCGCGCATCGACCGCGGGCATCTCGCACTTCCAAGCTTCGGGCACCAGCCGCTGCGCCTCGAACTGCCGAGCGTCGGCAGTGCGCAAGGAGTGCAGGAATATCAGGCGGAACATGGAAACGTGCTGGAGACGCTGCGCTTCTTCGATGCGGCGACAGCCGCGCGGCGGATCAGGGTGCCGATGCTGACGGCGGTGGCGCTTTTCGATCCTTCGGTCGCGCCGCCCTGCCAGTTCGCTGTCGCCAATTCGATACCGAAATTTAATGAAATCTTCATCCTGGACGCCGGGCATTTCGACTACCCTGGAAGTGCTGAGCAAGAAGCGGTGCTCCGCGACGAGATCGGACAGTTCTTCAGGGTGCCATGAACCGCGAATATCTGCGCTGGTACAGTCAGCGTCTGCATCGAGACATGGAGATGCTGGTGCTCGGCCATGCCGGCGCAAAGGTGCTGGTCTTTCCGACGCGGGAAGGGCGCTTTTTCGAATATGAACAGCTCGGTCTGGTCGCAAGCCTTGCAGACAAGCTGCAGGCCGGTCATCTCCAGCTTTATTGCATCGAGGGACTGGCAACCGAGAGCCTTTACGGCTTCCACCGCCATCCGGCCGATCGCATCCGCCGGCATGCCGCTTTGGAGGATTATATCCTCAACGAGGTGCTGCCGCTGATGGCGGCGAAGAACCCGCATGACTGGACCATCGTGCAGCACGGATGCAGCCTCGGCGCCTTCCAGGCGGCAAGCCTCGTCTTCCGCCACCCGCATCTCTTCCGGAAGCTCGTCGCCTTTTCCGGGCGCTACGATCTGACGATGAAGGTGGAATCCTTCGGCGACCTGTTTGATGGCTATTACGACGTCGGCGTCTATTTCCACACGCCGATGCATTTCCTGCCCGGTCTCGGCGGCGACTGGCGGCTCGACAGGCTGCGCGACGCGACATCGTTCTCACCATCGGCGATGCTGATCCTTTTCTCGACAACAACCGGCATTTCAGTCGGCTGCTCGCGGACAAGAATGTCGGCCATCAGCTGCATGTGTGGGATGGTCGCGCCCACCGTGCCGGCGCATGGCGGAAGATGGCAGCGCTTTACCTCTGACGCCTGGGGAACTTTTACGGCCAATTTAGAGCTGCGGTCGCCACCGGGGCATCCCACAGCGCGATCTCCTCGTTGGTCAGGAGGGCGAGGGTGATGGACAGGCCCTGCATGTCGAGCGAAGTGACATAGGTTCCCACAAGCGAGCGCTCGATCGAGATGCCTCTTTCCTCGATAAAGCGGCGGGCGCCGTTGTAGGCCAGGTAGAGTTCGGCCGGCGGCGTGCCGCCGAGGCCATTGACGAAGAGCAGTGCCCTTGCGTGAGGCGCTGCCGCGATGTCGCCGGCGATGGTCTCGCAGAGATGGCCGATGATGGCGTCGGAGGCTGCGAAGGGCTGCCTGGCATGGCCGGGCTCGCCATGGATGCCGACGCCCATTTCCATCTCGCCAGGCCCGAGCGCAAACGTCGTGCGCTCGGTCTGCGGCACCGTCACGCCGTTCAGCGCCACACCCATCGAGCGGATGCGGGTGTTCAACCCCTCGCCAAGCTGCTTCAACTCGGCCAGCGGCATGCCGCGCTCGGCCGCTGCACCCAAGAGCTTTTCGACGATCAGTGTTCCGGCGACGCCGCGTCGGCCTCTGCCTTCGCCGATCCGCGACGTTTCGATGTCGTCGCTGACGACGACCATGTCGATGTTGTGGCGGTCGCCGGCCATCTCGATCGCCATTTCGAAATTCATCAGATCGCCGTCATAGTTCTTGACCACGAGCAGGCAGCCGGCGCCGGTATCGGCCTCTTCGATGGCGGCGATGATCTGGCTCGGTGTCGGAGAGGTGAAGATATGGCCGACGCACGCGGCATCCAGCATGCCTTGGCCGACGAAGCCGATATGCATCGGCTCATGGCCGGCGCCGCCGCCTGATATGAGAGCCACCTTGCCAGGGGTGAGATGGCGGCGGCGGATGCATCTGCGCTCAGACCCGAACACCACGAAGGCCTCATGGGCGCGCACGAAGCCTTCGACGCTTTCGGCGACCATGGATTCCGCAGTGTTCATGAACTTCTTCATCAAGCCCCTCCCAAGGCCAAAGGCATTACGTTACGTCAACCTGCTCACCACTACTCACTCGCCCCTGAAATCGCGACGATCTTCTGCACCAGATCGGAGATCGCCTCTTCCAGCAGCCGATTCTTCCTGTCGTCACCGAAGTCGGGCACCATTAGCGACAGGTGTCGCAATTTCTCGGAATGGCCGAGATCCGGCAACTTGCCGGGATGGGCGGCCTGATAGGCTTCGAGAAAGCGCTCCTCTTCGGCAGCGCTAAAATGGCAGACGCGGACGATGGTCGCGAGATGGCGCGCCGGCAGCGGCGTTGCATAGGTCGGGCTGGTGATCTGGGTGACGAAGCTGCGATGTTTTCCAAGCGCCGTCGCCAGGCGCTGACGCGTGCCCGATGGCCTGTTGTCGATGATCTGCGCCAGAATGGACTTGTAGGCGATAATGGCGTCTTCGGTGTCTTCGCGCGCCATCCTATTCTCCGGCTGCCTTTGTGCCATCGGCGTTGAGGCCGATGATCGCCGATCTTATCGCGGGACGCCGGGCCGGCGCCACGGAAAAATGCCGAAGGCCGGCGGCGAGCAGCCCTGGCAGATAGCTGGGATTGCCGGCCATGTCGCCGCAGATACTGGTGGGCTTGCCGGCGGCAAGCTTCACAGCCTGAGCAATCAGCCGGAGCACGGCGGGTGCGGTCTTGCCGGCATCGGCATCGATGTCGTCGCGCGTGGAGGCGGCAAGATACTGCGTGAGATCGTTGGTTCCGAACGAGAAGAACGCCGCCGCGCCGAACGTGTCGAGCATCAATGCGGCTGATGGCACCTCCACCATCATGCCGATCGGCGGCATCCGGTGGGGAAGCGAACGGCGGCCAAGCTTTTCGGCTTCCTCGCGGAATAGCTCGCGCATCCTGTCGACCTCATCAGGGTAGGTCACCATCGGCAGCATCACCGACAGCCTGCCGAAGACGGCGGCGCGCAGTAGGGCGCGGGCCTGGACGCGGGCAATTTCCGGCTGGGCAAGCAGCAGCCGGACACCACGCAGACCCGAGGCGGCGAGAGCCGGCAGGTCTTCCAGGCCGGCGAGCGGCTTGTCGCCGCCGATATCGAGCATGCGGATCGTTACCGGCTTTTCGCCCGCCTGCTCCAGCACGCGGCGATAGATTGCCAGCTGTCGTTCCTCGTTGGCGGCATCGGCGACCGAGGCAACTGAAAACTCCGAGCGCATCAGGCCGACGCCTGCCGTTGCCGGATCGAGCGCGCCGATCTCGGCAGGATCGTTGATGTTGATGGAGAGCAGGATCGGGACGCCATCCGCCGTGCGTAGCTCGCCGCTTGCTGTTTGCATGTCGGTGGCAGGAGTTCGTGCGGGCGCCGGCAAGGGGATCAGCATGCCGCCGGCCTTCAGGACGACCGTGCCGGCATCGCCATCCACGCGAACGGGATCTCCATCTGCTGCCGAAAAGCGGCCCGTGCCGACCACCATCGGCACTGATTTCGCCCTGGCAAGCAGGGCGACGTGGCCGGCGGTGCTGCCTGCAAACAGCGCGATGCCGCCGCCTTTCGACCAGTCATGGGCGAGAAAGCGGCTCGGCTCCATATCCTTCCCAACGAAGACCGAGCCGGGCGGGAAATCGGCGATCGGGGTGCCGGCGAGCGCCCCGAGCACGCGGTTCTTGATGTCGAGAATATCGACGGCGCGTGCCCGCATTTGTTCTTCGTCGGCCGCTTCGAGTTCACCGATATAGGCGTCGAGGGTGGCGACCCAGGCGAAGACGACATTCTCGTCGGCCTCCATGCGCGCGCCCGTCGCTTCCGCGATCGTCGGATCGCGCAGCACCTCGATCTGGAAATCGATGATATCCCGGCTTTCGGCATCGGCTCCATCGGCAAGGTGCTCGAGTTCGCCGATCGAGATGTCGATCGCCTTCTCCAGCGCGCTGTATCCACCGACGGCTCGGGATGCAGGGGCGGCGTCCGGCCGCTCGGCAGCGGAAGGAGCCCTCGGCTCCTCCGCGAGAAAGGCCGGGCCGGATGCGATGCCCGGGGATGCGCTCTTCGCTTTCAGTCTAAGCGGTTCGGCCATGCTTCTTTTCCTCATCGAAGTTGCGCTCGATGAGTTCCTTCAGCGCGCGGATCGCCTCTTCGGCGAGAATGCCGTCGGCGCGGATCCTCAGGATCGAACCTTTACGGATTCTCGCGCCCATGATCTTGATGATGCTCTTGCCGTTCAGCCAGATATCGCTGCCGTTGACGGCGACCTCGATCGAACAGGGGAAGGACTTGGCAAGCCGCGTGAAGGTGACGGAGGGGCGGGCGTGCAGCCCGACACCGTGCTTGACTTCCACCTCCGTCTGGCAATTCACGTGCAATGGATCGGGCTCCTGTTTTTCACTACGCAATCCTGGTGTCATCAGGGGGACAGTTCCTCGGCTGTGGCGACGACCTTGGCCAGCGACGCGCCCCCCGACGCCTCGGCAGCAGCGATGACGGCGCCTTCGACGAGCGGCGCGTTGCATATGGAGACGAGGGCCGAGCGGGGAAGGCCTAGCATTTCGATCGCCATCTCGCTGTTGGTTTCGGCGCCGCCGAGGTCGACGAAGACGGCGACGCCGGCCTCGGACCAGGCGGCCTCGATGGCTCTCAGGATGCCGCCGGCATCGGTCCCGAGATCGCCATGGACATTGCCGCCGGACCAAGAGAGCGGCACGCTGTCGCCCACCATCTGCCTGACCATGTCGGCGATACCCCTTGCCACCAGCGGCGAGTGGGAGACGATCACGATACCCACATTTGCGGTCTTTCCATTCATTGCGGACGATGCTCCCCGAGATAGCGGCAGATTGCCGTGGTCAGCAGCGCGCAGCTCGACGCGCCGGGATCGACATGGCCGATCGAGCGGTCACCGAGATAGGCGGCGCGCCCGCGCATCGCCTTCATCGCGGCGGTTCTGTTGGCCGAGCGTTCGGCCTTGCGGGCGACGTCACCGAGTGGAGACCTCTTCGCTAACGCGGCATGCACGGGATAGAGCACGTCGAGCAGGGTCTTGTCGCCGGCATGCGCCCGACCGCGTCTCGCGACGGCGTCGATAGCCTGCTTCAGCACCAGCGAAAAATCGGCCGTCTCGTCGCTTTTGCGAAGCTCGCGACCGATCTCCATCAGCAGCGTGCCGTAGAGCGGCCCGGCCGCTCCGCCGACATTCATCACCAGCGTCAGGCCGATCTTTTCCATGGCGTCGGGGAAGGGCAGGCTGGACAGGCTTTCGCCTTCGGCGCTGACTGCCTCGCAGCCGCGCCGCATATTGGTTCCGTGATCGCCATCGCCGATGGCGCGATCGAGCGCGCAGAGGTGATCGCTGTTTGCCGCGATCGTCGCGCGGCACACCTCGATCAATCCTGCCACAAGCACCGGTTCCGCCTGCACTGTCATCCTCCCTGTCGCCGCATCTCCCGTGCGGCTCTCAAACTTTACTCAGGTCAGGCGAGGCTGGCCACCACCCCGAACGCGCCGGCAACCGCGACGGCGCCGGGATCGGCGACGCCCGCCAGATCTCTTTCGCCGATATAGGAGGCGCGCCCGGCTCTCGCCTTCGTCATCGTCTTCGTCGACTCGGCGCCTGATGCCGCAGCCTTTGCCGCCGCAGCGACATCGCCCGACGCGAGCGCCTGCAGGGCGGGCGACAGCGCATCGACCATCGTCCGGTCGCCGACTCCGGCGCCCCCATAGAACGTCATCCTGTCGAGCCCTGCAAGGAGAGCGGCGGCGAATTCGGCCTTGTCAGCCATCGCCTTTGCCGCCGCGGTGAAGAAGATCGATAGCAGCACGCCGCTCGACCCGCCCATGCTGGTGCCGAGGATATCGCCGAGCGAGGCGAGCGTTGCCGCCGGACGATCTAGCGGCAGCGTGTCGAGGCGGGCAAGCACGCTGCGGGCGCCCGCCGACACTGTCGAGCCGGTATCGCCGTCGCCGACGCGGCCGTCCAACCTGTTGAGTTCGCTTTCCTGCGAGATCAGATGCTCGCAGAGCGCCGTGATCAAGCGACGGTTGCGCGTGTTTTCCCCGGCTGCGGCCGCGCCATTCATGCCGGCCGGCGTTCTCGGTGCGGCGATGATGTTGATCTCGTGGCGTTCGACGGCAGGCATCCAGGCATGCGGTTCCACTGCCGCCGTCAGCGCCGCCTCGCGAACGTCATCCAGCCGGATCAGCGACAGCGAGAAGCCGTTCATATTGAGCGCGGTCATCATCGGCGCCGGCCCGATGATCAGTCGGACGTGACGGCCAAGCCGCGAGGACAGCACGGCATTTGCGATGACCGCCATTTCGAGCGGCGGCACGGCGCCGAGATTGTTGACGAGGAGGGCGTGGCTTACCCCTTCGCGCAACGTCGGCGACAGGCGCGCCACCATGGTGGCGACGATATCGGCGACCGGCTGCAGCGTGATGCGCTCGATGCCAGGTTCGCCGTGGATGCCGAGGCCGAGTTCGCCCTCGTCGGCTCCGAGACGGTCCTCATGCGCCTGGCCGGGCACGCTGCAAGTGGAGAGCGACATGCCAAGCGAAATGATGTCGCCTGCGGCACTAGCGGCATAGGTTGCGACCGTCTTCAGGTCCTCGCCCCTTTCGGCGTGATAGCCTGCGATCTTGTGGACGAATAGCGTGCCGGCCACGCCGCGCGGCTGGTTGATGCCGGGGATAGCGATGTCGTCGGCGACGATGACCATCTCGACATCGAAGCCTTCGGCGCGCGCCTTTTCGGCGGCGAGGCCGAAATTCAGGCGGTCGCCGGTATAGTTTTTGACGATCAGCAGGGCGCCCTTTTCGCCGGCGACGGCGCGGATCGCCGTCAGCACGGCATCGACACTCGGCGAGGCGAAGATTTCGCCGGAGACGGCAGCCGTTAGCATGCCCTTACCGACGAAGCCGGCATGGGAGGGCTCATGACCGGCGCCGCCGCCTGATATGATCGCCACCTTCGACTTGTCCCAGTCGGCGCGCAGGATCACCTTGATGTCGGGATAGCTGTCGAGGCGGGCAAGACGGCCAGCACCGCTCGTCAGAAGCAGACCGTCCAAGGATTCGGTGACGATGTTTTCCCTGCGGTTGAAGAAATGTTTCATCGATTGACACCCGTCTGTTTGTTTTTCATGCCATCACCACGTCTGTTTGCCGGTCAGGAAAGGCGCTGTCCACTCGCGTCGAAATAAAGCGGATCGCGCAGCGTCAGGCTGATCCGGTCGCCCGGTGCGATCGCCAGATATGGATCTGCAAGTGTGACGAGCTTGTGATCCCGCGCAGGCTGTTTGGGATCGGCAACCCTGATGTGCAGGTGGTTCTGGTCGCCGAGATGCTCGATCCAGTCGATCTCGGCATTGGCATCCTTGCCGACGATTATGTCGAGATGTTCGGTGCGGGCGCCGACTGTCTTCGTGCCGGCCGGCGGCCGGCCGCCCGGCAGGAGGTCCGCCGGCAGAAGGTTGATGTGCGGCTGGCCGAGGCGGGCGGCGACGTGCAGATTGGCGGGATTGCCATAGATCTCGCGCGGTGTTCCGACTTGCATCAGCCGGCCCTCGGCGACGATGCCGATCCGGTCGGCCATGGTCATGGCTTCCACCTGGTCATGGGTGACATAGAGCAGCGTCGAGCCGAGTTCCTTCTGGATGCGCTTCAGTTCCAGGCGCAGTTCGGCGCGCAGCTTCGCATCGAGCGAGGACAAGGGTTCATCCATCAGATAGATCGCCGGCCGGCGCACCAATGCCCGTCCGATCGCGACACGCTGCATCTCGCCGCCGGAAAGCCTGGTCGAGCGGTTCTCCAGCTTGTGGTCGATCCTGACCATGCGGGCGACCTCGCGGACGCGCCGGTCGATCTCCACCGCACTCAGCTTGCGGACCGGCGCCTTCAGCGGGAAGGCGAGGTTCTCGTAAACCGTCATGTGCGGATAGAGCGAATATTGCTGGAAGACGAAGGCAACGTCACGCTCGGCGGGTGCTTCCGCGGCGACATCGCGGCCGCCGATCTCGATGCGGCCGCTATCCGGCCTTTCCAGGCCGGCGATCAGCCGTAGCGTCGTGGTCTTGCCGGCGCCTGTAGGACCGAGCAGCACGACGAATTCGCCGTCGCGGATCGACAGATCGAGATCCGATAGAGCCTGGGTGTCGCCGAAGCGCTTGTTAAGTTTTCTGAGGACGACATCAGCCATGCCGGGTCTCCTGATAGAGCTGGGACGGCACCGCGCGGCCCGACGTGCAATCGAAGAGCGCGAGTTTCAACGGGTTGAATTCGAGGCCGACTGTCTCGCCGATCCGGAAGCTGCGATTGGCGGGAACGCGGGCCTTGATCAGGCCGCCCTGGGTTTCCACGGCCACGACCTGGTTGGTGCCGAGATATTCGCTGCCGTAGATGGCGCCGCGGAGCGCCGAGGCGTCGCTGAATCGGATATGCTCCGGCCGCACGCCGAGCGCGAGCTCGCTTTGGGCCATGTCCTGATGGATCTCCGGAACGGCGACATCGACGCCGTCGAGCAGGATGGAGCGGTCACCGCTCTTCAGTCCCGAGGTGAAGCGCATGAAGTTCATCGGCGGTGAGCCGATGAAATCGGCGACATACATGGTCGCGGGCTTGGCGTAGATTTCCTGCGGCGTGCCGAACTGCTCGATGATGCCATGGTTCATGACGGCAATCTTGTCGGCCATCGCCATCGCCTCGTGCTGGTCGTGAGTGACGTAGACGGTCGTGGCATGGATGCGGTTGTGCAGTTCGCGTAGCTCGTGGACCATGATTTCGCGGAACTCGGCGTCGAGCGTGCCGAGCGGCTCGTCCATCAGGAAGCATTTCGGGCGCCGGACGATGGCGCGGCCGAGCGCCACGCGCTGCCGGTCGCCGCCGGCGAGACCCGAGACCGAGCGGTTGAGAATATGGTCGATCTGCAGCAGGCGAGCGGTCTCTTCGACGCGCTGGCGGATTTCGGCCTTGGGCATGCCCTGCGACAGCAAGGGGAAGCCGATATTCTTGCGCACGTTCATATGCGGGTAGAGTGCGAAGAGCTGGAAGACGAAGGCGATGTCACGGGCGCTGGCGCGGTTGAACGTAACATCCTCGCCGTCGAGATAGATCTTGCCACTGCTCGGCAGCTCGAGGCCGGCGATCATGCGAAGCGTCGTCGTTTTGCCGCAGCCTGATGGACCGAGCAGCGCCAGGAATTCACCGTCATGAACGGTGAAGCTCGAATCCTGCACGGCGACGAAACTGCCGAACTCCTTGCGGAGATTTTCGATCCGGATATCCGCCATGATTTACTCCGGGAATTTCGAGACGATGATGAACATGACGGTGCCCGCAAGGAGGGTGACCAGCGAATAGGTGTAAAGCACCAGCAGGAAGGGCTGGAACAGCATCAGGAAGCCGAGCCCGATCAGAACGGTTGCGATGCTCTCCATCGGGCCGCGGCGCAGGAAGAATGGTCGTTTCGAGCGGGCAGGGGTGCGTGTTTCGATCAGGTGGGTCATTTGCGGACGGCTCCGAAGGTGATGCCGCGCAGCAGCTGCTTGCGCAATAAAATGGTGAAGACGAGGATCGGGATCAGGAAGATCGTCGTGCCGGCGGCGACGGCCGGCCAGTCCTGCCCGCCTTCGCCGATTATCGTCGGGATGAAAGGCGGTGCGGTCTGGGCCTCGCCCGAGGTCAGCAGGGCGGCGAAGGCATATTCGTTCCAGGCAAAGATCAGGCAGAAGATCGCGGTCGCGGCGATGCCGGTGGTTGCCTGCGGCAGCACGACCTTGCGGAAGGCCTGCAGCCTCGTATAGCCGTCGATCATCGCCGCTTCCTCGTATTCGCGCGGGATCTCGTCGATAAAACCCTTGAGCAGCCAGACGGCGAGCGAGACGTTGACGGCGGTATAGAGCAGGATCATGCCCACGGCCGTGTCCGACAAGCCGAGTTCGCGATACATCAGGTAGATCGGGATGGCGACGGCAATCGGCGGCATCATGCGCGTCGACAGAATGAAGAACAACAGGTCGTCGGCAAGCGGGACCTTGAAGCGCGAGAAACCATAGGCGGCAAGCGTTCCGAGTAAGACCGCCAGGAAGGTGGAGCCGAAGGCGATCACCAGCGAATTGATGAAGCGCGGCAGGAAATTCGACGGACCTGCGATCACCATGTTGCGCTTGCGGGTCACCTCATCACAGGTGCCGACCGGCGCCGGCAGCGAGGCGATATAGTCGGGCGTCTGCCGCGTACGCGTGGTGAACAGGTTGCAATAACCTTCGAGCGATGGCGTGAAGACGATCTTCGGCGGATAGCTGATCGAATCCGGCGGAGACTTGATGCTGGTCAGGAAGATCCAGACGAGCGGAATGAGGGTGATCAGCGCATAGAGGACGACAATCGTGCCGGCGATGCACTTGCTGGAACGGCTCGGTGCGACGACCGAATGGGCTGAGTTGGCGGCGCTCATCGTTGCTTCACCCTATTCAATGCCTTGACATAGATGTTGGCGAGCCCGAACACCGCGACGAAGAGGACGATGGCGAAGGCCGAGGCCCGGCCGGTCGCCCAGCTTTCGAAGGCAGCGCGCTTCAGCGTGATCGAGGCGACTTCGGTGACCGAGCCCGGCCCGCCACCGGTGAGCAGCGTCACCATGTCGAACATCTTGAAATTCTCGATGCCGCGGAAGAGCACGGCGAGCATGATGAAGGGCAGCGCCATCGGCACGGTGATCGACCAGAACTGGCGCCACGGCGAGGCGCGGTCGACCTCGGCCGCCTCGTAGATATAGTCGGGAATCGAGCGCAGGCCGGCGAGGCAGATCAGCATCACATAAGGCGTCCACATCCACGTATCGACGATGATGATCGCCCAGGGCGCCAGAGTGACATTGCCAAGCATCTGGATATCGGAGGTCGGAATGCCTGATACCAGCGAGACGGCATAGGCGAAGAGACCGATTTGCGGCTCGTAGAGAAAGCGCCAGAAATTGCCGACGACGGCGGGCGACAGCATCATCGGGATCAGGATGATCGTTGTCCAGAAGGCATGGCCGCGGAACTTGCGGTCGATCAGATAGGCAAGGCTGAAGCCGATCACCGTTTGCAGGAGGATGGTCCAGAAGACGAAATGCGCGGTGGTCTGCATCGCCTGCCAGATATCGGGGTCGTTCAGCACGCGCTGGTAATTTCCAAAGCCAACACCCTGGACCGGCGCATTCGGCCGGTTGGCGCGGTAATTGGTGAAGGAGAGATAGATTGCCCAGATCAGCGGGAAGATGTTGATCGCCAGCAGTAGGATGATGGCAGGCGCGATGAACAGCCAGGCGATCGCCCTGTCGGAGAGGCCGCGGACGCGCCGGGCGACCGAGACCGGCGTTGCCCTTGCTGTCGCATCGACTGCATTCTCGACGATGGAGGAATGGGAAATGGTCAATTTTTCACCCGGTCTATTGGGATATGGAAGATCTGGCGGCCCGGCTCGTCTGCCGATCCGGGCCGCCACCCTGGTGAGGATGGCGCGCAGAGGGGTGCCGCCTGTTCCTTCGTCCGGCACTAGATCTTGCCGTCGTCCTTAAAGACGTCGCTCCAGTCCTTCACCAAGCCGTCGAGCGCTTCCTTGGCGGTGCCGTTGCCGGCAACCACGTAGTTATGGACGCGCTTCTGCATAGCTTGCAGCAGCGAGGCGTAGCTCGGCTCGGCCCAGAAGTCCTTGACGATCGCCATCGAGTCCAGGAAGGCCTGGGCATAGGGCTGGCTCTTGGCAAAATCCGGCGCATTGACCACGGAGTTCAGGCAGGAGAACCCGCCGAGCTCCCACCATTTGGCTTGCACATCGGGCTGTGCGAACCACTTGATGTATTGCAGGGCGGCGTCGCGTTTGTCGGAGTAAGAGACCACCGAGATTCCCTGGCCGCCAAGCTGGGCGAAATGCGCCTTTTCAGCAGGATTGGGGAAGAAGCCGATCCTGTCGCCGCCGACCTTCTCGTCCTTGTAGAGGCCGGGCCAGGTGAAGGCGAAGTTCATCTGCATGGCGACTTGGCCGGATTTGAAGGCGTCGGCGGATTCGACCATGTAGACGTTGGAGCTGCCGGGCGGTGTGCAGCAATCATAGAGCGACTTGTAGAATTCGAGACCCTTGACCGCGTCGGCCGAGTTTACAAAGCCCTCCATGTCATAAGGCTTCTTCGGGTTCTCGTACTGGAAGCCCCAGTCGTAAAGGACGTTGGTCACGCCCATGGTGATGCCTTCGGAGCCGCGCTCGGTATAGATCGAGGCGCCGTAGACGGTCTTGCCGTCGATCTCACGCTTCTGGAAGAACTCGGCGATCTGCTTCAGTTCGTCGTAGGTCTTCGGAGCTGCGAGATCGCGACCGTATTTCGCTTTGAATTCCTTCTGCAGTTCCGGCTTCTCGAACCAGTCCTTGCGGTAGGTCCAGCCGACGACATCGCCCATGGCAGGCAGTGCCCAGTAGTTCGGCGTGTTCTTCGGCCATTCCGAATAGCCGACGACCGTCGCCGGCACGAAGTCATCCATCTTGATGCCTTCCTTGTCGAAGAAGTCGTTGAGCTTGACGTAGTGGCCGTTCTCGGCCGAGCCGCCAATCCACTGGCTGTCGCCGATGATGAGGTCGCAGAGCTTGCCATGGGAATTCAGCTCGTTGAGGAAGCGGTCGGCATAACTCGTCCAGGGAACGAATTCGAACTTCATCTGCGTGCCAGTCTTGGCGGTGAAGTCCTTCGACAGCTCGACCAGCGCATTTGCGGGGTCCCAGGCGGCCCAGCACAGCGTCAGTTCCTCAGCTTTGGCGAGATTGGGCAATGCCGACGACATGACGAGTGCCGCAGCCAGCCCCAAAAGGGCTTTCGATGTTTTCTGCATAAGTTCCTCCCAGAACCAATGCCGGCTCCCCGCCGGCGTCGCATGTTCACCCATTTTAGAGAATGCTCACATGAACTCCTCAATCATCATGTTTAGCAATATGTTTAGTGATAGCAGTTTATATAAACATTGCAAGCGCCAATCGTTGCTGCACCCAACAGGTCGCTCGCCAAGTGGGTAACGACTTCGCGGACTAATCTCGGCGCTTCCCCGAATTTGGTTTGCGAGAGTACCGATACGGAGAAATCTGACCTCGATGCGAGATGGGCCGCAGGATATGGACCTCGGTGCCGTTCCTGTTTTCCCGGGAGCGGTTCAAACTTGGCCTCGCTCCGGCGGGGCCTTTTTCTTAAAGTCGCGCCGCCCGCCGCGTCGGGAATATTCCCGCGCAGTGCGAGATTTAGCCTTTCCGGCCGCGCGCAACGAGCGTATGCAGCCATTGCGCGGCGCTTTTCCGCGTTCTCTCGCGCGGCAGATCTCCGATCGGCTTCCTTCCCGTTTTCCTGCCGCGGTATCCAAACTTTCATTGGCAGATCGATGACGACGGCAGAGACGAGCGAGAACGGGCAGGAGGCGGCAAGCGGCCGCCAGGCGAAGATCGTGGCGCTTGTCGTTGCCGTTTCCTTCTTCATGCAGATCCTCGACGGCACGATCGTCGCCACCTCGCTGCCGCAGATGGCGGCAAGCTTTAATGTCCAGCCGGTGTCGATGAGCATCGGCATCACCGTTTACATGCTGACGATGGCCGCCTTCATTCCATTGTCGGGCTGGCTCGGCGACAGGTTCGGTGCGCGCCGTATCTTCCTGATGTCGATCGCCGTCTTTACCGCCGCCTCTCTGTTTTGCGGTCTGTCCGGCAGTCTTACGGAATTTGTGCTGTGGCGGGCCCTCCAAGGCGCGGGCAGCGCGCTGATGACGCCGGTCGGGCGCATCATCGTGCTCAAGAACGCCCGCAAATCCGAACTCGTCCAGGCGATTGCGCTGATCACCTGGCCGGCGCTGACCGCACCCGTGATCGGCCCGGTGCTCGGCGGCTTCATCACCACCTATGCCAGCTGGCACTGGAACTTCCTCATCAACATCCCGGTCGGCATTCTCGGCATGGCGCTGGTGCTGCGCTTCGTGCCGGAGCAGCGCGAGACAGGTCCCGGCCGGTTGGATTTCGCCGGCTTCGTTCTGAGTGCTGCAGGGTTGACCTTCCTGCTTGCCGCCCTGGAGCTTTCGGTCAAATGGGACGGCGGGCTTTTCCCCGTCATATCAATGCTCGCCGCCGGCATCGTGCTGTCTGTGATGGCGACCCGGCATTTCCTCGCTGTCGACAATCCGCTGCTCGACCTTTCAGCCTTCCGCGTCCAGACCTTCTCGATGTCGACGCTGTCGGCCGGCACGGCCTGCAGGGTGGCGATCAACGCGACGCCGTTCCTGCTGCCGCTCCTGTTCCAGCTCGGTTTCGGGCTGAGTTCGATTGCTGCCGGCACCTATCTGCTCGTCTATTTCCTCGGCAATCTCGGCATGAAGACGGTGACGACACCGCTGCTGCGATTCTTCGGCTTCCGCGTCGTGCTGGTGTTCAACGGGCTGATTGCGGCACTTTCAATCGCCGCCTGCGGTTTCCTCACGCCGGGTACACCGCAGTTTTTCATCCATGCGCTGCTTTTTCTTGCCGGCCTGTCGCGGTCGATGGAATTCACCGCGCTGAACACACTGGCCTTTGCCGATATCGGTCCGGCGCAGCGAAGCTCGGCCTCGACGCTGTCGAGCATGCTGCAGCAGGTGTCGATGCTGCTCGGCGTCGCCGTTGCGGCGGCCGTGCTGAATATCACCTCGGCCCTCAGGGGCGCCGATAATCCCGTTCTTGCCGATTTCCGCTGGGCCTTCGTCGTGGTCGGCGCGATCGGCGTCATGTCGTCGCTGCGCTTCCTGCAATTGCCGGCGGAGGCAGGCGCCGAAGTGTCCGGCCATCGGAAATTCCAGAGGAATTAGCCCGCCGGCGGAACCAATCGGGCCGCTCGGCGTTTCAGCGTTTCATTTCAGGTTTTCCGTTTCCAATCTCCTTGAACGGCTCCATGGGAACCTCCTCCAGGTCAGGTCGTGTTCTGAAAATGCCGGTTTCCAGCCATCCTCCTTCCGCGCCGCCTGCAAGAAGGGCGAGGGATAGCCGCTGTTTACCGCAGGCGGCCGATGCAATACCACATTGCTACGCGGACGACTCGGACGCTTGCGGGCGGTCGTTGCTGCGAGAGAAAGCCGGGAGATGGAATGAGCACTTCTAGCGGCGATGCGGATGCCCTGATCCGCATCCTCTATATCGATGACGACGAGGGGCTCGCCCTCTTGATGCAGAAGAACCTCGGCCGGCGTGGTTTTTCGGTCGAATGGGCCGAGAGCGGTGCTGCCGGCCTTGCGAGACTCGGCAAAGGCGGCATCGACGCCGTGGTGCTCGATCATGTTCTGGCCGGCGAGACTGGACTCGACATCCTGCCCTGCATCACGGCGCTGCCGGATCATCCGCCGGTCATCTATGCGACGGGTTCGGACGATACCAGCATCGCGGTCGCGGCGCTGAAAGCCGGCGCCGACGATTATATGCTCAAGGGGATCTCGGCCGATTATTTCGACCTGATCGCCGCTGCCCTCGAACAGGCGCTGGAGCGGGCGCGCTTTCGCCGCGAGACGGCGCAGGCGCAGGAGGTGATCCGCCAGCAGCGCGACCTTGCCGAGATGCTGCTTGCCGAGGTCAATCACCGCATCGCCAACAGTCTCGGCCTTGTCGGCGCGCTGATCCGCATGCAATCCTCGATGACCAAGGACCAGGTGGCGATCGATGCGCTGCACGAAACCCAGATGCGCATCAACGCCATCGCCAGCGTGCACCGCCGGCTCTATACCAACCGGCAGGTCGGCTCGGTGCAGGTGGATGAATATCTGAACAGCCTGCTCACCGAACTCGAAGCCTCGATGCGCGATGACAAACGACCGCACCGCATCGTGCTCACCGCTGGGCCCGTCAATCTGGCGACCGACAAGGTGATCACGCTCGGCCTGATCGTCAGCGAGCTCGTCACCAATGCCTTCAAATACGCCTATCCCGACGGCGTGCCGGGCGAAATCCGCGTCGTTGTCGATCAGACGGATGAGGCGTTGAGGGTCATCGTCGAAGACGATGGGGCGGGATTCGATCCGGAGAGCCCGGCGAGGGGAACCGGGCTCGGCACGCGGATATTGACGGCCATGGCTGCGAGCTTGAAATCGGATTTTGCCTATGACCCCGGGCATGATGGGACAAAGGCGACGCTGGTGTTTTCGTTGAGTGAGGGGAAGTAGATAGACGTGGGTGGCTGGAAGTAGGAAGGTCTGCTGTATGGATCATGCCGCACACTATGATCCCTTCTATGCAATGGCTTACCGACGCCGCATTATCGAACATAACGCTAGGTGAAGCGAACATGACGACGATCCGTACGCCGAGGGAAGTCTATGATTTCTGGTTCGTCCGATGCGGCCGGGAGCTGTGGTTTCGCCCGCCGCCGGAGCTCGACGTCGAGATCCGCGAAGGCTTCCGAGAGACGCATCTGACTCTTGCCGCGGGCATCAGTGATGAATGGCGGGCGGATGCCGAGAGCCGGCTCGCGGCCGTCATCGTGCTCGACCAGTTTCCCCGCAATATTTATCGCGGCACGCCTCTCGCCTTCGCAACCGACGGGCTGGCGCTTCGGGAGGCCAAGCTCGCCCTTGCCGTCGGCGCCGACCAGGTGGTCGAGACCGCCTGCCGCACCTTCTTCTATCTGCCGTTAGAACATGCCGAAGACCTTGGTGAGCAGCAACGTTCGGTGGCATTGTTCGCCGCGCTCGGCGATGAGGAATATCTGGATTATGCGATCCGCCATCGCGACATAATCGCCGCCTATGGCCGCTTTCCGCACCGCAATGCCATGCTCGGACGGGAATCGACGGCTGGGGAACGCGATTATCTCTCCAAGCCCGGGGCCGGCTTCTAAACCTTTCCAGGAGCTTCCGCCTTTCTGTCGCCTTTCTTTGCTAGGAAAAGCTGGAACTCCATCCCGACGACAACCTTTCCGGAGGCGCTTTTGCGGCTGAGGTCCATCCTGCTTCGCACCATTCTTCTCGTGACGCTGGCGCTCGCCGGCGCGCATTTCAAGGGTGCCGCAGCCTTCGCGCAGGAAGCGCAGACGCAGGCGGCCGTGCCGGCGCCTGTCGATACGCCGTTCGACCAGGCGGCGAAAGAGATCGACAAGGCGAAGGTCCAACTGACGGCGCTTCAGGACGGCGTCAAGCAGAATGCCGACAATGACGATGCGCTGGTTGGGCTCGCGACCAAGGCCGACGAGCTCAGCCGCGCCGTCATCACCATATCGGTCAATCTCAGGCCGCGTTTCGACCAGATAAAGAACCGGCTTGCCGAGATCGGCGATCCGCCGAAGGACGGGCAGCCTCCCGAAGCCGAGATCGTCACCCAGGAGCGCAATACGCTCGCTGCCGAGCGGGCGCAGATCAATGCGGTGACAGGCGACGCCGAAAACCTGTCGATCGCGGTGACGAAGCTCGTCAACCAGATCATCGAGATGCGGCGGCAGCTGTTTGCCGATACGCTTTTCAAGCGGACCGAGGTCTCCGCTTCGGTGATCGACGATGCGGCTGGCGCCTTCGTGCACGAGATCAGCGAATTCTCGCAGGCTCTGTCGAGCTGGGCCGTCTTCGTCTGGAAATTCAAGCGTTTTCCGATGTTTGCCGCGATCTTCCTGTCGCTCGCCTCAGCGCTCATCCTGCTTTCCGGCAGCTACCGGCTGTTCGGCGCGTATCTACGCCGCGATGAGGCGGTCGAGGAGCCATCCTATATCGGCCGGTTGTCGATCGCCTTCTGGTCGACCCTGATCCGTACGCTGGCGCTCTCGGTGCTGCTCGTCACCTCGTTCTTCTTCCTGAACGGCTTCAACGTGCTGAGGCCGGATATCGCGCCGGTCATCGGCGCGCTGTTCGGAACAATCGGGCTCGTCTATTTCGTCGGCCGCTTCGTCAACGCCATCTTCGCGCCGCGTGAGCCGCGCTGGCGGCTTGTGCGGCTTTCCAATCTCGGCGCCCGCTCGATCGGCTATTGCCTGCTGGCGATGGCTGTGGTCAACGGGCTCGACTATCTGTTCGGCACCGTCAGCGAGGCGATGGGCTCGCCGCTGGTGCTGACCGTGATCAGAAGCCTGTTTGCGGCGCTGATCATCGGCATGATCCTGATCACGGTCTCCTTCGGCAAGCCGATGCTGGCGAGGAACGGCGATCCCGACGCGCCGGGAAGGCATTGGCCGCGCGGCATGGCGATCATCCTGCGGGTCGTCGGCGCCAGTCTCATCATCGCCGCGCTGACAGGGTATGTCGGGCTCGCGCGCTTCGTCGCCACGCAGCTCATCATTACCGGTGCTGTTGTCGCCACCATGTATGTCGGCCTGCTTTCCGGCAAGGCGATTTCAAGGCAGGAAAGCTTCGGCGATACCTTCTTTGCCCGCTTCCTGACACGCCGCTTCAATCTGGGGCCGGTGGCGATTGACCAGGCCGGCCTGCTCGTCGGCCTTGCCATCTATGCCGTGGCGCTGATCGTCGGCGTCCCGCTGATCCTGCTGCTCTGGGGCTTTCATGTGCAGGATCTGCAGATCATCGCCTATAGGCTGTTTACCGAGGTCAGGCTCGGCGGCATCAGCATCTCGCTGCTCGGCATCTGCACCGGCATCCTGCTGTTTGCCGGCGTCTACCTGCTGACACGCTGGCTGCAGCGCTGGCTCGACGGAAATGTGATGGCAAGAAGCCATGTCGATCTCGGCGTGCGCAATTCGGTCAAGACGGGCATCGGCTATCTCGGCGTCGGCATCGCCGCTATCATCGGCGTCTCGGCCGCCGGCATCGATCTGTCGAGCTTCGCGCTCGTCGCCTCGGCGCTCTCTGTCGGTATCGGTTTCGGCCTGCAGAACATCGTTTCCAACTTCGTCTCCGGCCTGATCCTGCTGGTGGAGCGGCCGTTCAAGGTCGGCGACCATGTGGTGTCGGGCACGGCCGAAGGCATCGTCAAGCGCATTTCGGTGCGCGCCACCGAGATCGAGACCTTCCGCAAACAGTCGATCATCGTGCCGAATTCGGAGCTGATCAACGGCCTGGTCGGCAACTGGACGCATCGTAACAAGATCGGCCGCTCGGAAATTCCGGTTTCTGTCAGCTACAATGCCGATCCGCAGCAGGTGATGGATATACTCCTGGAACTGACGGCGAAGATACCGCTGGTCATGCGCAATCCCGAGCCGCACGTCGAATTCCTGCGCTTCGGACCCTATTCGCTTGATTTCGAGTTGCGCTTCTTCCTCGCTGACATGGGCGACGGCATGACGGTGCGCAACAATCTCAGGATCGAGATCCTCCGGCGTTTCAAGGCCGAAGGCATCGAGATCCCGCTGCCGCAGAGCGACCTCACCATCCATCGCGATGCTCCGCCTGTCCTTGCCAATGCCGTCAAGGAGCGGACGGACGGCCGGGACGATCCAAAGAACAAGCCCATCGAGGAAGAGGAGCGGCCGGTGCGGCAACTGCGCGGGCGGACGGCGGATGGCAGCTTGAAGAGCTGAACGGCTCATTCAGCCATCATTCACAGGTCTATGTGCATGATCTCCACCATCGGGATCGCTGCCGAGGGCAGCACCGGTCGTTCGAGGGGAGGGCGCGCCCGCGCCGCCGCACATGATGGCAAGGTTTGCCGCCGTTTTGCTTGTCCCGCTGCTTGCCGCGCCCGCGGTTCAGTCGGCATCCATCACTAACACCGATCCGGCTGCAGTGGTGCTTGTCATCACCGAGAGCGGCCAGCGCGTCGAGGTCGTGGTCGATGCCGGTGCTTCGGAGAACCTCTGCGCTTCCGGCTGTTTCATGACGACGCCCGACGGCGACCGCATCGGGCTTGACGGCGGCGAGACGATCGACATTGTCAAGGGCTCGGCCGTGGTGAAGTAAGCGGGATCAGACGATCCGCTTGCCCTTGGCGTCGAGCACTTTCTCGCCGTCTTCCTTGGTGAAGGCGCCTTTGTGCGTCTCAGGCAGGATTTCCAGTACCAGCTCGGAGGGGCGCGACAGGTGGCGCTCAAGCAGAAATTCCTCACCAGACCGGCGCGCCTCCCGGCATTGCGGCGTGCCGCCAGTCGGTCTCTCGAATTCCAGCAGGCCTTCCAGCACATTGATGGTGCGGCGAAGGAGGAGCGGTAGGAGCCGTCGATCCGCTCGCAGTTCCAACCGCCGTCGTCGAGACGCTCGCCGGTCAGCCTGTCGACAATTGGCGAGACATCGATGCCGAAATAAGCGCCGTCGGCGATCGTGCGGCGGTTGATGCATTCTTCGACCTCGCACTGCCAATAGGGCTGGCCGTCTTCTTCCCAACGGCGTTGGTGCCGATCAATTCGACTCTGCGCCTGGCCTGCCCGCAGGCGGGATCGAGACCGAATTCCCTGAGTTGCGACAGCGAAAAGCTCGTGGCCGTCCATGCCTGGCCGTGCTCGCGCCATTCCTGGGGATCGAAACCGGCGGCAGGAAGGCGCCGCCCGCCCATTGCGCGTCCTCGTCCCGGCAGGCAAGTAGCCTGGCGCCCCAGCCCTCGGTCTCCACCTTGGCCCGCTCGGCCATCTATTCCCGCTCTGGGGCGTCCAGCAGGTCACGCATCACCTGCCACCGGATCGACGGGTCGGAATCGATCAGCCATTCGATCACCGGGTCGGATTGGGTTCTGGGCAAGCCTCGTCGGCCGGTCGGTCGTAACCCTGTTTAAAAATGCTTCGGCGGCGCGCTGCCAGCCGATGGGCGCGCGTAAGTGGCGTCTTACCCGCGTGATCAGCCCGTCCTTCGAGGCTGCAGCCTCCGTTTCGCGGCTGATTTCTTAATCATATCTGCAAGAAGTCGGAGGTGGCCCTATCAGGCCGCTTCTTCGTTTCACGTCCGGACGCGCCGATTAATAATTACTCAAATTAATTGATGTACCAAATTGATCCGGGGACAGATTTTACATCAAAGGTTTGCTATGGCGTTTCTAGGTATTTCGGGGATGCAATATTCCGGGGAAATGTTTGCTGGTGCGCGTATTATTGTCGCGGAAGATTCCAACGTATTCACCTCGATGATCAGCAAACGCCTCAAGGAGCTGTTCGACATTGACGTCGAGATCTGCCGCAGCTTCGAGGATCTGCAGTTTTCCTACGACAAGTCTTCCGATCCGATCACGCTGGCAATCTCGAACATCAACCTGCCCGGCGCCGAAAACGGCGAAGCGCTTGAATATCTGGTCGATCTTTCCATCCCGACCATCGTCTTTACCGGCACCTTCCACGACGGCATGCGCGACAAGCTGATGGCCAAGGACATTGTCGACTATATCCTCAAGGACAATATCTTCGCCGTCGACCTTCTGGCGGAATCGATTTGCCGGTTCCTGACCAATCATCGTCACCACGTGCTGATCGTCGACGACAGCGCCACGGCCCGCGCGCTGCTGTCGAGCCGGCTGAAACGCTATAATTTCCGCGTCAGCACCGCCGAGAACGGCGCCAAGGCATTGGAGATCCTGAAGGCCAACCGCGATATCGGCCTGATGATCACCGATTACAACATGCCCGACATCGACGGCTTCGAGCTGACGCGGCGCATCCGCTCGAATATCGGCTCGCATGAATTGCGCATCATCGGCGTTTCCTCCTCCTCGAACCGGTTGCTTTCCGCGCGTTTCCTGAAGGCCGGTGGCAATGATTTCATGCTGCGCCCCTTCATCGACGAGGAGTTCTATTGCCGCGTCAACCAGAACCTCGATACGCTGTTGCAAATCCAGTCGATGCGCAGGGAGCGGGCGGTTGCCTGACGGCCCTTCCAGTATCGATATCGCCAGCGAGGCGGAGATGATGGTCGCAGACCGTCATCGAATTTCTGCAATTACAAGTAACGCCGTCATTTGTCCCCTTCACGCGCGCAGGCCCCTCGGTTATCTTCCGCCGCGCCGGGGAGAGGGCCGAGTCGAGGCCATCGGACGCATGGGGGATTAGCGGCTGTGGCTTTTCAAGCGGATTTTCAGCGAGATGGCATCGGGCTCCGCTCAGGCGGGCTCAAAATACTTCTGGTTGAAGATTCCCGGATGTTTTCCGCTGTGCTCTGCCATCGGTTCCAGACCGAGCTCGGCCTTGCAGTCAAGTCCTGCCCGTCGTTGAAGGCTCTTCGCGAGGAACTTGCCGAGGACGGTCACGGCTATACCATGGCCGTCGTCGATCTCAACCTGCCGGATTCGCCCTATGGCGAAGCGCTTGACTGCACGATCGAGCACGATATCCCGGCGATCGTCTTCACCGCGACATTCGATCTCAACACGCGCAACAGGATCATGGAGCGCAATGTCATCGATTACGTGCTGAAGGACAATGAATTCGCGCTCGACAATCTGGTTGCCACCGTCCGGCGGGCGATCTCCAACCGCAAGACGCGGGTGCTCGTTGTCGATGATGTCGTCTCGGCGCGGCAGGTGCTGGTCGACCTGCTGAAGGCGCAGCAATATCTCGTCGTCGAGGCAAATTCGGGGCTCGAGGCACTGGCAGCACTCGAGGCTTACAGCGATATCGAGCTCGTCGTCACCGACCACCATATGCCCGACATGAGCGGCTACGAGCTGACGCGGCGTATCCGCCACCGCTTCGGATCGGACAGGCTGCGCGTCATCGGTGTTTCCGCCTCCAATGACCGCATGCTGTCTGCCAGTTTCCTCAAGGCCGGCGCCAGCGATTTCGTCTACCGGCCCTTCGTCGCCGAGGAATTGCAGTGCCGCATCGCCAACAATGCGGAAACGCTGGCGCAGATGCGGCAGCTGAGGGCGGCGGCGGCGTGCGACTACCTGACCGGCCTCTACAACCGCCGCTATTTCTACGACAACGGCCCGAAGCTGGTGAATGAGTGTCTGCGGCTGAAAGTGCCGAGTTCCGTGGCCATTCTCGATATCGACCATTTCAAGCGGCTGAACGATACCTACGGCCACGAGATCGGTGACAAGGTGCTGAAGGCTGTCGCGAACAGGCTGTTCACGATCTTCGACGGCAGCGACAATCTGCTCTCGCGGCTTGGCGGCGAGGAATTCGCCATCCTTTTCCCACAGATGGATTCCCTTGCCGCGACCAAGCTTTGCGACGAGATCCGCTCGGACATTTCCCGGCTGAAGGTCACCGCCGACGACGAGGAACTCGGCGTTACGATTTCGATCGGCATTGCCGAAATCGAAGGCTACGAAACTTTCGAGAACTACCTCAACGCCGCCGACCAGTTCCTCTATATGGCCAAGCACAGAGGCCGCAACCAGGTCTATTCCGACGCCAGGATGACGGAAGAAGCGGCGCAATAAGCTATTCAGGCGAAGCGCCGCCCTAATGTCAGGCGGCGCGCTCTTTCAAACTCTCAGGCAGCGACCGCCTGCTGGCGCGCGGTCGCCATGGTCATCTTGCGCTCGGCGCGCTCCTGCTGCGGCGAGCGATGGTAGAGTTCGCGATAACACTTGGAGAAATGCGAGGCCGAGACGAAACCGCAGGCAACCGCGACCTCGACGACGGGCATCGAGGATTGCACCAGAAGATGGCGGGCGCGATCGAGGCGGATTTCGAGATAGTAGCGGGCCGGCGAGCGGCCCATCTCCTGGCGGAACAGCCGTTCGATCTGGCGGCGGGAGAGGCCGGCACCATCGGCGATCTCGATCAGCGACAGCGGCTCGGCCAGATTGCCTTCCATCAGCTCGATGATCGACAGTACCTTGGCGTTCTGCACGCCGAGGCGGGCGCGCAGCGGCAGGCGCTGGCGGTCGTGCGGGTTGCGCACGCGGTCGGTCAGGTGCTGTTCGCAGATGCGGTTGACGAGGCTTTCGCCGAAATCCTCGCCGACGAGGTTCAGCATCATGTCGAGCGAGGCGGTGCCGCCGGCGCAGGTATAGAGATTGCCGTCGATCTCGTAGAGATCGGCATAGACTTCGGCCTGCGGAAAGGCTTCCGAAAAGCCCGGCAGGTTTTCCCAGTGAATGGCGCAGCGCTTGCCGTTCAGAAGGCCGGCCTGGGCCAGCACATGCGCGCCCGTACAGAGGCTGCCGACGGCAACGCCGCGATTGTAGCACTCACGCAGCCAGGCATTGACCGACTTGTTGTTGAACTGCTCGACATCGATGCCGGAACAGACAAGCACCATGCCCGGCCGGTTTTCGCCGCCGAGATGGCGGCGCTCTTCGGCGAGCGAGGAATTGGCCTCGACGCCGATGCCGCAGGAGGAATAGACCTTCTCCCCGTCGAGGGAGGCGAGCCGCCAGGTATAGGCCTGGTAGCCGAGCATGCGATTGGCGATGCGCAAGGTGTCCACGGCCGCCGAAAAGGGCAGCATGGTGAATTGCGGTACCATAAAGAAGACCAGCGAACGCTTCTTGATCTGCATCCTGTTCATAGCGAAATCCATGCTCGAGGGGCGATGATACATTCGTTGCGCGGAATGCGTCGCGCCGATGTCCTGAAAGCGACACTGGCATGGAAAAATGCGGCCGGGAAGAGCAAATATGCGACATTGGTCGCGATCTAGTCAGTCAAACCGCCCGGAGGGCTGAGGATGGGACAAAGATCGGGCTGACGGGCGACTGACATTCAAGCCTGAAAACGGCCTGGGAATGGGCGGTCAGGCCGCGAAAAAGGCGGCGTTGCGTGATGCAGACGCCGCCCTCATCTTGAGAGGAATGTCGCATTCATTACATGGTCCGGTGTTTGTTGTCGTCCGTGCTCGGCCAGCCAATATCCTTGCGGATGTCGAAGGGCATCGCTTCGATTTCACGGGCGGTCCGCCAGCGGGTCCAGGCAAGCACGAGCTTGCGAGCATAATTTGCCAGATCGAAGCGGCCTGCGCCGGAGGTGAAGGGCTTGCCGCCACCGCGATAGGTGAGCGTGGTCATTTTCCGGTTCCTTTCTTAGGTCAGGGACATGGTCATCGATGGGAGGTTCGTCCATGTCCACGATGCCAATATGGCCTCTGGGAACCCATCATTCAAACGAATAGAGTTTATGGATAACATCAGAGATATTGAATGATCATTGCGCCGCTGCCGGGTTTTCTTGAGTCGCTAGATTGATCCCGGCCAGCATAATTCCGGCTGCGGCAAGACGCATCGGAACCATGTCCGCTCCACGTCGTTGCCGTTTCGTAGCAATGACGCAAAGGAGGAAACGATGATTTCCGCAGACCAGATCCGAGAACATATGGAAGTGCGGGCTGCCGACGGCACCCATATGGGGACGGTCGATCATCTCGACGGTCCCACCCGCATCAAGCTGACGAAGACCGACTCGGAAGACGGCAAACACCACCTGATCCCGATTGATTGGGTCGATCACGTCGACGCACATGTTCACCTGTCGAAGAACGCCAGGGATGTCCGCAGCCAGTGGGCCACCATCAACTGACGAGCGGTCGGCTGCGGCTTCGGCCGCAGCCCCATCATCAAGGGAACACATATGTCCAAACAATTGAAAAAGGGCGACGAAGTAAGCTGGGATACCAGCCAGGGAGAGACCGAAGGCAAGGTGGTGAAGAAGCAGACCAGCCCCACGAAGATCAAAAGTCACAAGGTGAAGGCATCGGCGGCGGAACCGCAATATATCGTCGAGAGCGATAAATCGGGAAAACGCGCCGCGCACAAGCCAGGTGAACTGAGGAAGCTTTAAGGGCTGCTGATCCCAACGAGAAGGAGATCGATATGCCAGCCAAGTCCAAGGCCCAGCAGAAGGCGGCGGGTGCCGCACTCTCGGCCAAGCGCGGCGATACGCCCAAGAAAGAGCTCAAGGGTGCCTCGAAGCAGATGGAGAAATCCATGAGCGAGAAGCAACTCGAGGAGTTCGCCTCCACCAAAAGAAAGGGTAAACCGGAGCACGCCTCCAAATAGGTCGAAGAACAGCGGCAGCGACGGCCGCGCTGTCCGATTACGTCGTGGTTGAATGCATCGAGAAATTCGCGACCTCGTGCGTCTCGGAGACGGCGAAAAGGATTGCGCGTGCTGATGCATCCGGATCTTTCGCCAGCCAGCGCAACTCGAACGTCAGGCCAATGCGGCCATCTTCGGTCTGTCCCAGCGAAATGAACAATGCGCTGCATTCAAGGGAGCCCAGCACATTTGACAGGTCGGGAATATCGGAGCTCGAGCCATAGACGACGAGCGTCGCCTTGCGTTCGCAGCGCAGCCAACTGTCCAGGCGTTTCAGCGGCGACAGCACGATGAAGGCAACGACCGTCGCCACTGTGCCGGTGACGATCTGGCCGCCGCCGAAACAGAGGCCGACCACCGTCATGAACCACAGGGTTGCCGCCGTGGTGACGCCGGTCATCATGTCGCCGCGCCTGAGGATTGCTCCGCCGCCGATAAAGCCGACGCCTGTGAGGACGCCGAGGGGAAAACGCAGCACGTCCATCTGCGTGAAGAAACTCAGGGTTTTTCCGTAGGTCGAGAGTAGCAGGTTCGCCTGGACCATTGCGATGCAGGCGGCAAGCGCCACCAGGATCGTGGTCCTGAAGCCTGCGGCGTGGCCGCCGCGCTCGCGATCGAGGCCGATAAGGCCGCCGGCGATCACCGTCAGCATGATGCGCGCGGTGATATCCCACCAGCTCGGCGTCAGCGGCATGGCGTCGGTCAAGAGCGAAGGCATGCCGCGCTCCAGACTTCATCCCGGCCTTTCCGCTGCTCGTCGGGCATTCGATCCTCCTCGGCCTGGATGCATCCGGGTCTAAACGCCTTACCGCAAGACGCTCCCCGTTGCCGGCGCCCGCGCCGCCAGGTCGAGATTGGCGGTTCGGCTGCAGCTGATGTATGTATGATTTCAAATATGGGCAGTTCGCCCGTCAACAAAAGGGCGCTGCGCCCAAAACGGAGTATAGAATTGGCCGTCGCCTTCACCAAGGAAGAGAGTTTCGAAACCGCCTCGGAAACCCTGCTGCCCGATCGTCCGGTTTCGCCGCATCTGAACCTGGTCACGGAGGCCGGGCTCACGGCTCTGGAATTGCAGTTCCGGCAAGCTCGCGAGGCTTATGATGCAGCGAGCACGATCGATGACGTGAACGAACGGCGGCGGCAGGCTGCAGGTCCCTTGCGCGACCTGCGCTACCTCGCGGTAAGGTTACGCACCGCCCAACTTATGGACGATCCTGCGTCAACCGACACTGTTGCCTTTGGCAGCACGGTGACCTTCAGCCGTGACGACGGGCGCGTGCAGACCTATCGGATCGTCGGCGAGGATGAGGCCGATCCCAAGGCCGGATCGATTTCCTATGTCTCGCCGGTGGCGCGGTTGCTGATGGGCCGGGCTGTCGGCGACGTGGTGGAAACGGGCGGCCAGGAACTGGAGATCATCACTATCGCATAGGACGCGATCTCTAAGTGGTGTCGGATTCAGCGACACGCAATTATTGTTTTAAAAATGGTACTGTTTGGTACTTTATTTATGAGGCATTTACCAATCGTGACTTAGAAGGTGACATTCCATCATCGAAAGTCATGCTCATGGTCAGCGCAATTTCCAGTTCTGCATCCACCATTTTGAGTTCAGCCGCTTCAACCTCGTCTTCCAGTTCATCGGATCAACTTGCTTCTCTCGAGGCGCAGCTTGCCGAAAAGCAGGCAGCCCTGTCGCAGACAAAGGACGAGAAAGAGAAAGCCACAATCGAAAAATCCATCGAGACGCTGGAAGCCAAGATTGCCAAGCTCGAAGCGTCCGAGAGCAGCAAGGCCGAGGCGTCTGCCGGATCGAAGCCCGCCGCCGAGGCTCCGCAGGAGCTTGCCGGCGAAAGCGACCGTATCGGCACGAAGAATTTCGACGAGACCAGCGAGTTCGGCAGCCGCACCGCTTACGTTTGATCGCAATAGAGGCGGCGCTTCGCCACAGTGACGACTTCGCGCGTCAGCTCCGCCAGGCGGTCGGCGGCGAGGCGGTTGATCTGCCAATAGAGTGGAATATCCAGCGGTGTACCGGGAACGAGTTCCACAAGCCGACCTGAGGCGAAATGTTCGCGGGTCAGCTGAGTCGGGTTCATCCCCCAGCCCATACCCGAAAGGGCGGCCTCGACGAAGCTTTGCGTCGAGGGCAGCCAGTGGGTGGGGTGATCGAGATCCTGTCCGAAGGTCTGCCTTATCCAGCCGCTCTGCAACCTGTCCTTCTGATTGAAGGTCAGCGTCGGCGCATTGCGGATCGCCTCGGCGGTAACGCCATCAGGAAAGTGGCGCGCAACGAAATCGGGGCTCGCCGTGGCGTGATAGCGGAGAATGCCGAGTTCGAAGCGACGGCATCCCCTGATCGGCTTTTCCAGACTGGTGACGGCGGCGATCACCCGTCCGCGCTCAAGCCATTCGGCGGTGTGATCCTGGTCGTCGACGGCGATGTTCAGGAGGTAGGACGCGTTCTTCGCGAAATTCGCCATGGCCTCGACGAACCACGTTCCGAGACTATCGGCATTGGTTGCGATCTGAAGGGTGACCCGCTGGCGCGGCTCGTCGGGATCAAAGAGCGCCGGCAACTGCCCGAGGAGTTCGGCCTCCAACATGCCGACATTCTCCATGTGACGACAGAGCCATTCTCCTTTTTCCGTTGCCGTGCAGGGCGTGCCTCTGACGATGAGCACGGTGCCAAGACGCTCTTCGAGTTGCTTCACGCGCTGCGAAATCGCCGACGGCGTGACGTTGAGGATGGTCGCGGCGCGTTCAAAGCTGCCGGTCTGGACAACGCTTGCGACCGCGCGCAGGGCGGGATAATTGAGCATGGATTAGTTTTTCTTAATTGGGATAAGTTGGATTAACTAGTCTAATTCGCGGATTGGCGATAGCCCACCGTTACCGAAGTGAGGGTGTTCGCCGAAGCAATGAATTTTTCGATCTATGCCACCGGCCTGATGATGGGCCTCAGCTTGATTGTCGCAATCGGTGCGCAGAACGCTTTCATCCTGCGCCAGGGTCTGCGCAATGAACATGTTTTCGCCGTCTGTCTCGCCTGCGCGCTCTCAGATGCCGTGCTGATCGTGCTCGGCGTGACCAGCCTGCAGCAGATCGCCCGGTTCATGCCCTGGCTCGATCCGGTCATGCGTTATGGAGGGGCGGCGTTTCTCGCCTGGTATGGCACGAAAAGCCTCTATTCCGCCTTTCGGTCATCCGCTACCCTCTCGGCGGCAGAAGCCAAGACTTCAAGCTTTCGCCAGACGCTCGCAACCTGCCTCGCGCTCACCTGGCTGAATCCGCACGTCTATCTCGATACGGTCGTGCTGCTCGGCACGATCTCGACGCGTTACCCCGAACAGCAGGCTTCGTTTGCCGCGGGAGCGGTAACGGGTTCCTTCCTGTTCTTCTTCTCTCTCGGATATGGCGCGACATGGCTGCGGCCGATTTTCTCGAAACCGCCGTCCTGGCGGATGCTGGAAACAGTCGTCGCTTTCACCATGTGGATCATCGCCTTCAAGCTGCTCGGCGGGATGTAGACGACTCAACGGTCGGCTTTACGCACGGTGACGAATTGGCGAGCCGTCCTTGCGGTTCCTGTTCAGCAGACCCGTGCGCAGACCAAGTCAGAACCTGCGACAAATTGCAAGCTCTGCGCGTCTGAAAAAAGCGGCGCTGGCGGCGCGCCTTATGCGCGGCCCGGTGATTCTACGATCCTCAGCGCCCGCTTCGGCCGAGCGGCCCTGTTCACAAGCGGCGGCTCCATTTCACGCTGACAATCGGCCATCAGGTGCGACGGAAATCGCTTCAATTCCCGCAACGCATGCTCGTGGTTCGCATCTCTGCGCCGGCGCGACTTGAATGCGGAAAGAGCCTGTACGATATTCCATGTGCTTGATTGTGCCATGTTCGGCCTCCTTTGCTTGCTTTAGCCTCCGATACCCAGAATATGAGTGCCGATTGACATTCAATCAAACAAAATGATATGGGGTTATAAATCAGAAAAATTGAAAGATGCGACGATGAGCCTTCCCTTTCGCCGTCCCATTCCTTTGCTTGACAACGATGTACTGCGAACCTTCGTGGCCATCGCCGAGACAGGCAATTTTTCGACTGCCGCTGAGGCGGTCTTCCGTACGCCTTCGGCGGTGTCGATGCAGATCAAGAAGCTCGAGGAACAGCTGGGCGCAACACTGTTTTTGCGTGACGCGCGCTCGGTATCGCTGACGCGCCACGGCGAGATGCTGCTGTCTTACGCCCGCAACATCCTGGCACTGTCGAACGAGGCGGTGTCGCGCTTCATCATGCCGGAGCTCAGCGGTGTCGTCAGGCTCGGCGCGCCGGAAGATATCGGTGAGCGGCTGCTCCCGAGCATCCTGAAGAGTTTCGCTGAAAGTTATCCCGGCATCATGGTCGATGTGACGATTGACATGAGCATTGGGCTGAAAAAGCGCATGGAGGAGCAGCGGCTCGACCTGGCCTTGATCAACTGTGCGACGCGGCCGTTCCCGACAGGTGGCGAGGTGGTGTTCCGCGAGCGGCTGGTCTGGGCCGGCGCCAGGTGCGGTTCGGCGCATCGCCGCGATCCACTGCCGATCTCGATCTGGGAAGACGGCTGCATCTGGCGCCAGGAGGCGCTCTCCCAACTCGAACGCAATAAACGGCACTATCGCGTCGCCTATCTCAGCGGCCACACCATGGCACAACGCGCCGCCGTGCTCTCCGATCTGGCCATTGCGCCGCTGCCGCTATCCTATGTCAATGAAGACATGGCGATCCTGGGCCCGCAGGAAGGCCTGCCGGAACTCGGCGCTTTCGATATCCGCCTGCTGACCGCCTCGCAAGTATCAGGGCCGATCGAGACGGTAGCCGACAGCATTCGTGGCGCCTTTGCCGAGAGAGCGAAGGCGGTTGCTGCCTGACGATCTCTTTCCAGCGTTGAACCTTTTGTCCCCTTGTGCGTTATCGGCGCGAACGGCATAAGTCCCGTTCGGGGTTGATTTCAAACAAGGATATTCGAAATGACGACAACGGCCAAAATCGCCGCAGCCTTGATGGTTCTTCTGGCGCTCTCCTCCTGCGGCAACACGATCCGCGGCATAGGAAAAGATACCGCAAACACCGTGAACGCCACGCAGGACGCCGGCCGCTCGGTTGACCGCGCTGCGAAGAAATAACGGCCGTTCGATTCCTGCGGGAATCGGCCGATCAAGTCCTGCCCGGGAACCGGATCAAATGTTGACCGGGCCGGATCAAGAGTTGACCGGGGGATAAGCCTTTTCCAGGCCGCCGGATCGGTCAAGACCGGTCCGGAAGGCTTGGTAAGCAGGATGCTGGCTGGAACGGGCGGTTTCCATCAGCCGGATCTGCAGCCGATCCGGTGCTTGAGCTCCGAGCCACAGGCCGAGATTTTCGAGCTTCAGCGAGTTCAGGAAACGCGAACCCGCGGCGAGATCGAGATGGCGGCGCAGGCCGTCAAGCAGGTTATCGTCCTGAGCGACATTTTCCATGAGCAGCGTCAGATATGATTTGTCCGTCTCCGACAGCGCGGCGAGCTTTTCCGCAACGGTATCGCGGTCGGGAAAGGGAACATTGCCATTCATGTCGAATCGTCCGGTCGTTGATCGTCTCCTGCCGTTATAAGCTCGCCTTGACCTTCTCGGCTACATCGGCCGGAACCCATTTCATCCACAGACCCTCGTAATTGCGAAGGAAATGGATGGCGGCATCCTCGTTGCTTTCGTGGTTTTCGTCTTGCCAGGCGAGAACCTGATTGATCGTCTGATTGTCCCATTTGCGGGTTTTGAGATAGGTGGTGACAGGTCCGGAGCGGCTGGCAAAAGACCTGGTCATCAAGGTGAAGGCGCGCGAGACCGGGTAGGAATTGACTTCCGGCCTCAAGCAGCCGGCAACCGCCGTGCAGCGGTCCCACTCTGTCTTGTTGTGGCCGACGCCGAAGCTCAGCCGCGTCATGTCGTATTTACCGAGGACGGCCGTTGGCGCCCAATAGTATCCGAGCCAGCCGACCTTGTTTTCGAAGGCGCGAGCAATCGAGGCATCGAGCCGTTCGGGGCTGCCGGTTTCGACGAGTTCGAAGCTCTTCTTGTCCGCGGCAAGCGCCTTGAACAGGTTGGTGGTCGATATCTGGCAGCTCCAGTCGGCGGGACAATTGTAGACCGCGCCCTTCGACACATCGTCCTCGGCGGGGAACAGTTCGGGATGTTTCAGCGCATCTTCGACCGACCGGATGTCGGGATTGGCGTCGGCAATGAATTTCGGGATCCACCAGCCCTCGACCGCACCGTCGGCCAGGATCTCGGCTCCCTGCACCAGCCGTCCGGCGTTGACGGCCTGATCAAGCAAGGCTCTGACGGAATTGATCCAATATTCAGAGGCGATGTCCGGAGTGCCTTTCTCGTTCATCGAGGCGAAGGTCGGCAGCGTGTCGCCGTCGACGATGGTGACCGAGCAGCCGTAGCCCTTTTCCAGGATGATCTTGTCGAAATTCGCCGCAATACCGGCTGAGGCCCATTTCATCTCGGCGATCGAAACCTTGCCGCACTCTGCGGCTTCGGCCGGCGCAACGGTAGAAAGAGCCGCGGCAAAGACGGCTGGAATCAGAATCGTCTTCATCGTCATTCCCCGAATTCTTCTTTACAGCGCCGCGTCTTTTCAGACGCGCTAAGGATGCTGGGAGACATTTACCGATGCGCAGCCGGGGGTCGCAAATCAGCGACAAGTTTCTCCGGCGCCCAAAAGGAAATGCCGCGATCCCGCGACAAACGTTTTCCGCTTCATGGGGCGCTTCGTCCTTGCGGCTCCGGCAGCTTATCGCAGGTCATGGTTCGAAAATGGCGTTTTTGGGAAGCCTACGCGTTCGCTCGCAGAAATCAACCGTCTTCTGCTGATGGTTGCGGGACTAAATGATTGAATTCGAAGAATTTATCTCAATATCCCGAAAATGGCGCCTTTAAGCAGTTTGCACGCTCTTGGCGATCGCCGGTGGGGCTTCGGCAGAAATTTCGGCGAGAAAGTCAAAAAAAGTCAAAATTAACATTTGCGTAAGGCTTCAATAACTCTCCGGTAAGAATGTGCCGTTATCAGTTGGGTCGTGGCGGCAATGACCGCCGCTTCCCCGGTTCAGGTAGTGCGTACCGGGGAAAGCGAGCTTCGCCGTGTAGGGGCGAAGACGCCTGAGTTTTCGGCAAACCGCGCAGAGCCAAGGCCATGCGCGGTTTTCGCGTTTCTGCGGGACGCTTGAGCAGGGTCAAGTCCTGACTCAGAACACGTCTTGACCGAGGGCACGCCTTGACCCGGGATCGTCGCCCATTGTAGGCCTCGCCTCAGCGAAAGGCGGCCACTATGGCAAGAGCGATCATGCTGCAGGGAACCGGCTCGGATGTCGGCAAGACGGTGCTGGTCGCCGGCCTTTGCCGGCTGGCGGCCAATCGCGGGCTTGCCGTCCGGCCATTCAAGCCGCAGAACATGTCGAACAATGCGGCGGTTGCCGATGACGGCGGCGAAATCGGCCGGGCGCAGTGGCTGCAATCGCTGGCGGCGCGCACGCAGTCCTCGGTGCACATGAACCCGGTGCTGCTCAAGCCGCAATCGGAGAATGGCAGTCAGATCATCGTGCAGGGCAGGGTGTTCGGACAGGCGAAAGGGCGGGATTATCAGCGGCTGAAGCCGCAGCTGCTCGGCGCAGTGCTCGAAAGCTTCGAAAAAGTCGCTGCGGGCGCCGATCTCGTCATCGTCGAGGGTGCCGGATCGCCGGCCGAGATCAATCTCAGGGCCGGCGATATCGCCAATATGGGTTTTGCGACCCGGGCCGGCGTGCCTGTCGTGCTCGTCGGTGATATCGACCGCGGCGGCGTCATCGCCTCGTTGGTCGGCACGCATGCGATTCTCGATCAAGGGGACCGGGCGATGATCGCGGGCTATATCATCAACAAGTTCCGCGGCGACATCTCCCTGTTCGACGACGGCATCTGCGCCATCGAAGGCTTTACCGGCTGGCCGTGTTTCGGCGTCGTGCCGTGGCTGCCGGGTGCGGCGCGCCTGCCGGCCGAAGATTCGGTCGTGCTCGAACGGCTGGCGAAGGGCAGGGCCGGGGCGCTGAAGATCGCCGTGCCGGTGCTGCCGCGCATCGCCAATTTCGACGATCTCGACCCGCTGCGGGCCGAGGCGGACGTCGAACTGGTCTTCGTGCGATCGGGCGAACGGCTGCCTGCCGATGCGAGCCTCGTCATTCTTCCCGGCTCGAAAGCGACGATATCGGATCTCGCCGATTTCAGGGCTGAAGGCTGGGACCGCGATCTCCATATGCATGTCAGACGCGGCGGCCGAGTGATCGGCATTTGCGGCGGCTACCAGATGCTCGGCCGCACGGTGCACGATCCGCTCGGTCTCGAGGGCGGGACACTCGAGACGCCGGGGCTTGCGCTGCTCGACGTCGAGACCGAGATGGCGCCTGAAAAAACCGTGCGCAACAGCCATGCCCGCTCGACTGAATACGACGTGCCGCTTGCCGGCTACCAGATCCACCTCGGCATCACCCACGGCCCGGATTGCGACCGGCCTTCGGCGATTATCGACGGCGCACCCGACGGGGCGCTTTCGGCCGATGGCCGGATCATGGGCACCTATCTGCACGGGCTCTTCGGCAGCGACGCCTATCGCGCCCTGCTGCTTCAAAGCTTTGGGCTCTCGGGGGAGCAGAGGAATTACCGCGAGAGCGTCGAGTGGGCGCTGGATGAAATCGCGAGTGACCTGGAGAAGCATCTCGATTCGCGCTGGCTTGCGGGGTTGCTGGGGTAGGGATGGATGTGTGTTAGGCGGGGATTGCCGCGCTGCCTTGCTCCCGCTGGAAGCAGGTCCCCTATGTTCGGTTGATCTGAGGTGCTTAACCTCTTCTCCGTCATTCCTGTGACAAGCGCAGGAATGAAGGAGGAGGAGAGTTGGGGCGCCATCGAATGCTCAGAGCAGCGACTTGCGCCCACTGTCTGCCGCTCCATTCTTGCCAAATTAGTTGACTGAGTCCATTAATTCTCTCACCACGAGAATTCGGTCGAGAGCATAAACCATGAGCGTAATGGATAGATTTTCACTGGCTGGTCAGGTGGCGCTCGTGACCGGGGGCGGCCGCGGTCTGGGCTTCGAGATGGCGCGCGTGCTTGCCGAGGCCGGCGCGCATGTCATCATCACCGGACGGACGGCGGCGACGCTGGACGAGGCCCTAAGAACGCTGCGTGCGGCGGGCGGCTCGGCGGAGGCTGCCGTGTTCGACATCGCCGACCGCGAGGCCCAGCGTTCTGTGATGGCCGATATCGAAAAGGTCCGCGGCCGTCTCGATATTCTGATCAACAATGTCGGCGCCCGCGACAGGCGGCCGCTGACCGAATTCGACGATGAGGCCATCATCGAGCTGCTGCACACCGATCTGGCCGCGGCAATGATGCTTTCGCGCGATGCCGCGGTGCTGATGAAGCGGCGCAATTATGGCCGCCTGATCGCGGTGACCTCGATCAGCGGTCATGTCGTCATGCCCGGCGACTGCGTCTATCCGGCTGCCAAGCAGGGTCTGACCGGACTGATGCGCGGCATGGCAGTCGAATTCGGCCCTCACGGCATCACCAGCAACGCGATCGCACCCGGCTGGTTCGCCACGGAGACGAACGCGGCAATGGCCGCGAATGAGGAATTGATGCCCTTCGTGCGCCAGCGCATCCCGGTCCAACGCTGGGGACGCCCGGACGAGATCGCCGGTGCAGCACTGTTTCTTGCAAGCGGCGCCGCATCCTTCGTCAACGGCCACGTATTGACCGTCGACGGCGGCATGACGGTCCGGATGTGAGGACGATACCCGCCGGCGTTGTGCCGGCTTCGGATAAAATGACTTGCCGTTGATAACGGCTGGAAATATCGGTTTGGCGCGACTATCAATTGATAGGGCGGCAGCCGGTTCGGCATCGCCGCCCATTTGCCCGATTTGCCGTCATAAGGTTGCGCCGGCTCATGTGGAGGTTCGGAAATTAACGGTCATATTCAGTGGATTATAGAGCAGGGAATCACCAGCGAGCATATTGGCGAGCTCGTTTCCGGCCTGTGTAAGCGGCTGATCGCGGACGGGTTTCCGATCTGGCGGGCGAGTATCAGAATGCCGTCCCTGCATCCGATGTATCGCGGCGTCGCGGCCAATTTCATGCGGGGCGGTGAGACCGTCCTTGAAAATGCCGAGCACGGCAGTGCTACGGAGCGTGACTTCGAGAAGACGCCGATCTTTTACCTTTTGAGCCGCGGCGAAAGAACGGGGCGATGGAATTTGGCGAGGGGCGAGGGTCTCGATTATACCGAGCTCAACGAATTCGCGCTTTCCGGGGGCACGGATCACGTGATTAGCCTGTTCGAATTCCCGAAGGAAGTCGCGTTGCGCGGGCTCGGTTTCTCGCTGACGAGCGATGCGCCGGGCGGATTTTCCGATGATCAACTGGCGATCGTCGCAGCGCTATTCCCGGCACTCGGACTGGCGGCCTACCGCGTGGCGGTTTCGAAGACGGCGAGCGATATCCTCGCGGTCTATACCGGCGCTAGGACGAGTGCGCGTATCCTTGCCGGCGAAACCCGCAGAGGAATGGGCGGTTCCATCGATGCCGCCATCCTACTGGCCGACCTTCGCAATTTCACGGCCTTGACCGAGGTCTATCAGCCCGCGGAGATCGTCGGGTTTCTCAACGAGCATTTCGAGCTGATCGACCGGCATGTCGAGGAAAATTCCGGCGAGATCCTCAAGTTCATGGGCGACAGTGTACTGGCGATCTTTCCGACTGAGGCGGAGGATCCGCAAAAGGCCTGCAGGGCAGCGTTGGCTTCGGCTCAGAATCTGCTGAAGGCCAACGAAGAGCTTAATCGCGAGCGGACACGCAACGGAGGCCCCGATATCGGCATCGATGTCGTGCTGCATCTCGGCGAGGTTTTCTACGGAAATGTCGGCGCCCACGGCCGGCTCGACTTCACGGTGATCGGCAGGGCTGTCAACGAAGCCTCGCGGCTGGAAAAGCTCTGCGGAATGCTCGAGCAGCACCTGCTGCTGTCGGAGAGCTTCGCGGCGACCTCAGCCGTCCCCTGCGAGTATCTCGGCTCTTTCGAATTGCGGGGCGTTTCGAAGAAGGCCGACGTCTTCCGGCTGGCCGGCGCCGCGTCATAACACCCCTTCAGATTTCGCCGGAGACTTCGCGACGGCGGCGGTCCAGTTCTTCGCTGTAGCGGCGCAGCGTATAGCTTTCGCTGAGCTGGCCGATCACCTTGCGCTCGATCAAATTGTTGACGACGGCGAGTGCTTCGCTTTCGCTCTTATCGAAGATCGCCGCCGCCTGCCTTGCATTCATCTGTGGCTGCAGGAAATCGTTGCGGTAGTGGATGAAATCGGCAAGCGTCTTGCCCTCGTCCTGGGTGTCGGTCGGGTTGGCGTAGATCTCCGGCACCAGCACGAGGCCGGCATATTTGTCGCTCTCCTCGACAAGGATGACACGCTGGGTCGAGCCGATTGGGAAGGCCTGCTTGAATTCCTCCAGCGAGATGCCAGCCCTTGCCGTCTTGACGTCCGCGCGCATCAGCTTGTCCACCGTCAGGTTGCGGATCCAGCCGACGTCATGGGCGCTGCGGATGCTTTCGCCGCGCAGGTGGAAGCGCCATGTGGCGAAGGAGTAGCCGAAGGTCGAGCGCACGACGAGCGAGGAGGTGATGACGGCGGCGAGCACCAGCGCGGTGATCGGGAAGTCGCCGGTGATTTCGAGCGCCAGGAAGGTCATCGTCAGCGGCCCGCCGATGACGGCGACGGCAAGCGAACTCATGCCGACCACGGCATAAATGACGGGCGTCAGCGTCGCATCGGCAAAATAGGGGCCGCAATAAGCAAAGAGCTTGCCGAGCAGGGCGCCCATGAACAGCGAGGCGAAGAACAGGCCGCCCCTGAAGCCCGAGCCGATCGAGATCGCCGAAGCCAAGGATTTCAACAGGAAGAGGCCGATCAGCGCCGGGATGGCGACGTCGCGGGAGAGGTTCAGATGCAACGCGCCATGGCCGGCCGAAAGCACCTGCGGCGAGATCATCGCCAGCAGCCCGACGATGATGCCGCCGAGGGCCGGGCGGAAGGGCGGGGCGATCGCGCTCTTGCGCGCCAGTTCTTCGACAAAGGCGACACCCTGCATGATCAGGATGCCGACGCCGGCTGAGACCGCGCCGAGCAGCAGCGCCGGGATATAATCGGCCGGCACGACCGCGCCGAAGCCGCCGATATCGATGGTGAAATCGCCGTGGGTGAGCAGCCTTGCGATCAGGGTGGAAACGAGGGCCGAAACCACCACAGGGGTCAGCGAGACGATCGTATAAGTGCCGATGATCAGTTCGAAGGCATAGAAGGCGCCGGTCAGCGGCGCGTTGAAGGCGGCGGCGATGGCGCCGGCTGCGCCGCAGCCGACGAGGACGCGGAGATCCGAGCGGCGAAGCTGCAGCTTCAGGCCGAGTTTCGAGGCGAGCCCTGCGGCAAGCTGGGTATAGCCGGCCTCCAGGCCGACGGAGGCGCCGAACCCGTTGGAGATCAGGTTCTGCACGGCGACGATAATGCTGTCAGTCAAGGACAGGCGGCCGCCATGCAGCGCATTGGCCTCGATCGGGTCGACCATCGGCTTCTTGCGGCGTTTGGCCAAAATGAAGAGCAACAGGCCGAGCAGGATGCCGCCGATGATCGGGGCGGTGAGCAGCAGCAGCTTGTCGTCGATCACCGACGAGCTCAACCTTTCGCTGTCGGCGATACCGAAGACCAACTGATGCAGTTCATTGGAGACGAAGCTCATGCCGGTCACGGCAAGACCGGAGGCAATGCCGACGACAGCGCCCGCCAGAGATAGACCGACTTCGCTGCGGCGGGTCAGCGCCCGCAGCCGCCCCGGATCGAAGAAAACACGCAGCGCTCGGAACCGGCGCCGATCCAATTTCATAAGCATGGCAAGACAACTAGGCAGGAAGAGGCCCGGTCAAGGGCGATGGCGAAGTCCGCTTGCAGCGCAATTGCGGCGAAAAGCCGGCGGGCGCGTCAAATATTTATGACGTAAGCCTCTGATAAATGACGATATTCCTGGTCGAGTAAGTCGTGTTCGGATGAGCGTGCCTGCCTTGCCGCCCACGGCCGACCGCCAAGGCCGGTTGACTTCACTCCTGAGCTTGCCTAACCATCCCTCAACGGATGGTCGCCAGACCATCCCACGCGGATGGTCATCTGATCATCCGCGGATATAACGGATGGTTCCGGATCGGCGTTACGCCTTCCGGATGAAAAGGGAATGTGACGGGGCGGACCCACACCGGGCGCCTTCATCACAGCCGACCCCGCGACTGTAGAGCGGTCAGGGTCTTCCATCCGGCATCGAGCCCTTCCTGCCCGCTTGCAATCGCGCAGGCGGGCGTGACGGGCGACATGCCGGAAAAGCCACTGGACATGCATGGTGATCAACCGGGGTCGGACGCCTCTATTTCTACGAATCGTCCACCTCTTCACCAATGCAGCCGGGAAGGCGAGGCAGATCCGCTGGCACGATCAGGGGCGACCGGTTTCCGGTCCGCCCCGATCGCGGCCGACAACCGCGAGCCAGGAGACCTGCCATTCGTGCCGGGCGAAAAGCCCAATCCTGGGCAAGAGACCCGCTGCCAGCACGGAGGTTGTTTTGGCTGAACGATTGAATTCGGCGTTGCCTCGTGGGGTACTGGAGCGCATTTCCCTCTCCTCCCTCATTCCTGTGCCCGTCACAGGAATCCAGTGCGACCAAGTCCTTGGGCGCGAGAGACTTACTTCCCGAATGAGAGTCATTCACGGCGCGGACGCGCCGTGGCTGGATTCCTGTGACAGGCACAGGAATGAGGGAGCGTGGTGGGGTGTCGCATTCTCCCAGCAGGCCTTCTGCGCATGACGACCGCTCTCTCCAATGCCATTTTCATCCTCGGCGGCGCACGCTCCGGCAAATCCCGGTTTGCCGAAAACCTCGTCGTTGCAACCGGCCTCGATCGTCACTACGTCGCGACCGGCCGGGCGTGGGACGAGGAGATGCAGTCGCGGATTGCCCAGCACAGAGCCGATCGCGGCCCGTCATGGACGACGCATGAGGAACCGCTCGATCTCGTCGGCAGGCTCGCCGCCATCGACGGCGAGGGCCGGGTCGTGCTGATCGACTGCCTGACGCTCTGGGTCACCAATCTGATGATGGAGGAGCGCGATATGGCGGCGGATTTTTTGGCGCTCGCCGATTATTTGCCGCGGGCAAAGGCGCGGCTCGTTTTCGTGTCAAACGAGATCGGCCTCGGCATCGTGCCGGACAATCGCATGGCGCGGGATTTTCGCGATCATGCCGGCCGTCTCCACCAGCTGATCGCGGCAAAGGCCGCCGAAGTCTATTTCATCGCGGCAGGCCTGCCGCTGAAAATGAAGGGTTAAATCCATGAACCAACAGAAGATTCCCGCAACCGTCATCACCGGTTTCCTCGGCGCCGGCAAGACGACGATGATCCGCAACCTGCTTACCAATGCCGGCGGTAAAAAGATCGCGCTGATCATCAATGAATTCGGCGATCTCGGTGTCGACGGCGAGGTGCTGAAGGGCTGCGGTGCGGAGAACTGCAGCGAGGACGACATCATCGAACTGACTAATGGCTGCATCTGCTGCACCGTCGCCGACGATTTCATTCCGACGATGACGAAGCTGCTGGAGCGAGAACAGCGGCCCGACCATATCGTTATCGAAACTTCGGGCCTCGCTCTGCCGCAGCCGCTGGTCGCCGCCTTCAACTGGCCTGACATTCGCACCCAGGTGACCGTCGACGGCGTGATCACGGTGGTCGACAGCGCGGCTGTTGCCGCCGGCCGGTTCGCCGACGACCACGATGCCGTCGAGGCGGCGCGCAGCGGGGATCAATCGCTCGATCATGAGAGCCCGATCGAGGAACTGTTCGAGGATCAGCTCACCTGCGCCGATCTCATCGTGCTCAACAAGACCGACCTGATCGACGTGGCCGGCCTCGGCCGGGTGCGCGACGAGGTCGCCGCCCGCACCTCGCGCAAGCCCGTGATGATCGAGGCGAAAAACGGCGAGGTGCCGGCCGGCATCCTGCTTGGCCTCGGCATCGGCACGGAGGACGATATCGCCAACCGCAAGTCCCATCACGAACTGGAGCATGAGGACGGCACGCCGCACGATCATGACGAGTTCGACAGCTTCGTCGTCGATCTCGGCCCGGTCGCCGATCCGGCCGGCTTCATCGAGGCGCTGAAGAGCATCATATCGGCCCATGACGTGCTGCGCCTCAAGGGCTTCGTCGATGTTTCGGGCAAGCCGATGCGCCTGCAGCTCCAGGCAGTCGGCAGCCGCATCGACCACTATTTCGATCGCGCCTGGGCGCCTGGGGAAAACCGCGGCACGCGCCTCATCGTCATTGGTCTGCATGAGATGGATCAGGGTGCGGTGAGAGCGGCGATCGAGGCGCTGGCGTAGGCCCATGCATCTGCTTCTGGCCCAGCAGGGAACGATCAGCGACGGCGAAGAGGCGATCGATCTCGGTCAGACGCCGGGCGATATCCTGTTTCTGTCGGCCGCCGACAGCGAGCTTGCGGCGATCGCGGCCGCCCATCACGCCTGCGGTGGGCCGCATTCGCTGCGGCTTGCCAGCCTGATGAGCCTCAAGCACCCGATGTCGGTCGATACCTATGTCGAGCGCACGGCGCGGCACGCCAGGCTCATCATCGTCCGTGCGCTCGGCGGCGCCAGCTATTTCCGCTATGCGCTGGAGGCGCTGCATGCTGCAGCGTCCCGCGCCGGCGCGCAGATTGCGGTGCTGCCGGGTGATGCCAGGTCGGATGCGGGGCTGGTACCCTTCTCGAACATCGAGGTCGACGATCTCGATGCGCTCTGGGCCTATCTCATCGAGGGCGGCGAGGCCAATGGGCGCGCCTTTCTCGATTATGCCGCGGCGATGCTGTCGGGCGCGGAGAAGCCCGCGCCGGCGGTACCGTTGATGAAGGCGGGGATCTGGTGGCCGGGGCGAGGGCTGATCGGGGTCGAGGAGTGGCGGCGGGTGACAGAGAAGGTGGCGGTGGAGCCAATCGTCGCCATCAGCTTCTACCGAGCGCTCGTGCAGAGCGGCGAGACCAAGCCGATCGAAGCGCTGATCGAAGCCTTGCAGGCGCAGGGTCTCCGGCCGCTGCCGGTCTTTGCCTATAGCCTCAAGGATCCCGTTTCGACCGGCATTATCGAGAGCGTGTTCTCAGTAGTGAAACCCGATGTCGTGATCAACACGACCGGCTTTGCCGTCTCCGCGCCTGGTGCCGACCGGCAGCCGACGGTGCTGGAGGCGAATGGGGCGGTGGTGCTGCAGGCGATCTTGTCTGCGTCCTCCAAGGAAGCGTGGGCGGCCTCCTCGCAAGGCCTGTCGGCGCGCGATCTCGGCATGAACGTGGCGCTGCCCGAAGTCGACGGCCGGGTGCTGGCGCGGGCGGTCTCCTTCAAGACGGCGGCGCGTTACGATGCAGCCGTCGAGACCAACATTGTCGCCAGCGAACCGGATGCCGGCCGGGTGCGCTATATGGCGGAACTGGCCGCCAATTGGGCGCGGCTGCGCGCTACTCCGGCTCGCGACCGGCGCATCGCGCTCGTGATGGCGAACTATCCGAATCGCGACGGCCGGCTCGGCAACGGGGTTGGCCTGGATACGCCGGCCGGCAGCATCGAGGTGCTTCGGGCGATGGCGGCAGCGGGTTATCCGCTCGCCGATATTCCGGCCGATGGCGACGCGCTGATCCGGCATCTGATGCAAGGGCCGACCAATTCAGGTCATGACGGCAGGGTCATTCGCGAGACCCTTTCCCTGAGTCTCTACAACGGCTTCCTGGATACTCTTCCTAATAAGATTCAGGATGAGGTGAGGGCCCGCTGGGGCGATCCCGAGAACGATCCGTATTTTCTCGACGGCGTCTTCGCCCTGCCTTTCGCCCGCTTCGGTAGCGTCCTCGTCGGCATTCAGCCGGCGCGCGGTTATAATATCGATCCGAAGGAGAGCTATCATTCGCCGGATCTCGTGCCGCCGCACGGTTATCTTGCCTTCTATGCTTTCCTGCGGCGCGCGTTCGGCGCCGATGCCGTCATCCACATGGGCAAACACGGCAATCTCGAATGGCTGCCGGGCAAGGCGCTGGCGCTATCGGAGGAGTGTTATCCCGAGGCGATCCTCGGGCCGCTGCCGCATCTCTATCCCTTCATCGTCAACGACCCGGGCGAGGGCACGCAGGCCAAGCGCCGGACTGCCGCCGTCATCATCGATCATCTGACGCCGCCTTTGACGCGGGCCGAGAGCTATGGGCCACTCAAGGATCTGGAAGCGCTGGTCGACGAATATTACGAGGCCTCCGGCAGTGATCCCCGCCGCATTCGCCTGCTCAGCCGGCAGATCCTCGATCTGGTGACCGATATCGGCCTCGACCGGGATGCCGGTATAAAGAGCGGCGAAAGCGAAGGCGAAGCGCTGAAGAAGCTCGACGCCTATCTCTGCGACCTCAAGGAAATGCAGATTCGGGATGGGCTGCATGTGTTCGGCGTGTCGCCGGAGGGGCGGTTGCTGACAGATCTCACCGTGGCGCTGGCGCGGGTGCCGCGCGGGCTGGGCGAGGGCGGTGATGCGAGCTTGCAGCGGGTGATCGCGGCGGATGCGGGGATGGGCAATGTGCCTGGGGCACCCCCCTCTGTCCTGCCGGACATCTCCCCGACAAGGGGGGAGATTGAATCGGAGCGCCGGCCTCCCCAAACAATCGATATAGAGCGATTGTCTTACTCCTTGCCGATCTCCCCCCTTGTGGGGAAGATGTCCGGCAGGACAGAGAGGGGTAACTCCACGTTCGACCCTCTCGACTGCGACATGGCCACCCCCTGGACCAGAACACGTCCCGCCATCCTGGCCGACGTTCTCGATGCACCCTGGCGCACCAATGGCGACGCCGTCGAGCGCGTCGAACTGCTGGCAGCGAAGTTCGTTTCCGGCGAAATGGAGTGCCCAGCAGAGTGGAAGGCTACGCAGGCTGTACTCTCCGAGATCGAAACCCGCCTCAAGCCCTCCATCCTCGCCTGCGGCCCCGCCGAAATTCACGGTCTACTCAACGGGCTCGACGGTCGCTTCGTCGCACCTGGCCCATCCGGCGCGCCAACACGCGGGCGGCCCGACGTGCTGCCCACGGGCCGAAATTTCTATTCGGTCGACAGCCGCGCAGTGCCGACACCGGCCGCTTACGAACTCGGCAAGAAATCCGCCGAGCTGCTGGTGCGCCGCTATGTGCAGGATCACGGCGAATGGCCTGTTTCCCTGGGGCTGACGGCATGGGGAACGTCGAATATGCGCACCGGCGGCGACGATATCGCCCAGGCGCTGGCGCTGATTGGCGTCAAGCCGCTCTGGGACATGAGTTCTCGCCGCGTTACCGGCTATGAAATCATACCGCAAGCCATGCTCGGGCGGCCGCGTGTCGACGTGACACTCCGCATCTCCGGCTTCTTCCGCGACGCTTTTCCCGAGCAGATCGCTCTGTTCGACAAGGCGGTCCGCGCCGTCGGCGCGCTTGAAGAGGACGAGGCCGACAATCCGATCGCAACGCGCATGCGCGGCGAGGCGGCAAGGCTTGCGGCTGCCGGCCTCGACGCCGCCGCGGCGAAACGTCGGGCGGGCTACCGGATTTTCGGCTCGAAGCCCGGCGCCTACGGCGCCGGATTGCAGGCGCTGATCGACGAAAAGGGTTGGGAGCGACGCGCCGATCTCGCCGAGGCCTATCTCGTCTGGGGCAGTTATGCCTATGGCGCCGGTGAGGAGGGCAAGGCCGAACGCGGCCTGTTCGAGGAGCGGCTGCGCTCGGTGCAGGCCGTCGTTCAGAACCAGGACAATCGCGAGCACGACCTGCTCGACAGCGATGACTACTACCAGTTCGAGGGCGGCATGGCGGCGGCGGCCGAGGCGCTCAGCGGCGCGCGCCCCTCGATCTACCACAATGATCATTCGAGGCCGGAGCGGCCGGTGATCCGTTCGCTGGAGGAAGAGATCGGTCGCGTCGTGCGCGGACGCGTCGTCAATCCCAAATGGATATCCGGCGTCATGCGCCACGGCTACAAGGGTGCGGCCGAAATTGCCGCCACCGTCGACTATCTCTTCGCCTTCGCGGCGACGACGGGCGCGGTCGGTGCGCATCATTTCGAGGCGGTCTACCAGGCTTTCGTCACCGATCCGGGTGTGCGTAGCTTCATGACGGAAAAGAACCCGGCGGCATTCGACGAGATGACAGCGCGGCTGCGCGAGGCGATCGACCGCAGCCTCTGGACGCCGCGCAGCAATTCGGCCCGGTTCGACCTGGCCAAACCACAGAATGAGGTGAACCGATGAGTGACGAAATCCCGGACAACGAAACGGGCAAGGATGATGCGCGCCACGCCGAGAAGATGGCGAAGAAGAAGGCCGCGCGCGACAAGATCATGGCGACCAAGACCGACGGCAAGGGGCTGATCATCGTCCATACCGGCAAGGGCAAGGGCAAATCATCCGCCGCCTTCGGCATGATCTTTCGCCACATCGCCCATGGTAAACCCTCGGCCGTCGTGCAGTTCATCAAGGGCGCGATGTGGACCGGCGAGCGCGATCTGATCGAGAAGCATTTCTCCGATCTCTGCCAGTTCCACACCATGGGTGAGGGGTTCACCTGGGAAACGCAGGACCGCGCCCGCGACGTTGCCGCCGCCTCGGCTGCCTGGGAAAAGGCCAAGGAACTGATCCGCGACGAGCGCAATTCCATGGTGCTGCTCGACGAGATCAACATCGCGCTGCGCTACGATTATCTCGACATCAACGAAGTCGTCGCCTTCCTTACGACCGAGAAGCCCGCCATGACGCATGTGGTGATGACGGGGCGCAACGCCAAAGAAGAACTGATCGAGATCGCGGATCTGGTGACCGAGATGGAGCTTGTCAAACATCCCTTCCGCTCCGGCATCAAGGGGCAGCCGGGGGTAGAATTCTAGGCATCAGTTGAGGGAAAGGCCGCGCAGGATCGCGGCTGTTTCCTCATCCGCCGGGAAGAAGGATTCCACGGCCAGTTCCGACAGAGTGATGTCGACGGGCGTGCCGAAGACTGTGGTCGTCGAGATCAGGGATAGCGGGCCGGCCTTGGTCGAAAGCTTCAGCGGAACGGCGATGCCGGCGTGGTCGCTATGCGCGTCGTTCGCCGCTTCGGGCACCGGATAGGACAGCAGTTCTTTCAGCAGCCTTTCCAATACCGGATCGCCCGAGGCCGATATTTGCTGGCGCAGCCGGTCGATAAGGTGGGCGCGCCATTCCGGGAGGTTTGCAATGCGGGGCGCCAGTCCTTGCGGGTGCAGGCTGAGGCGCAGCACATTGACCGGGGGTTCCAGCAGGGACGGATCGGCAATGCCTGAGATGAGCGGCGCCAGCGCCGCGTTGGAGGCAACGAGGGTCCAGTGGCGGTCGATCGCGAGCGCCGGGAAAGGCTGATGAGCCTTCAACACCATGTCGATGGCGCGGCGCGCTGGTTCCAAGGCGGGATCGTCGAGCGCACGCTCGGTAAAGACGGGAGCGAAACCCGCCGCCAGCAGCAGCGGGTTCCGGTCGCGGAGCGGCACGCCGAGGCGTTCGGCAAGATGCAGCAGCATGTCGCGGCTCGGCGTCGAGCGCCCGCTCTCGATGAAGCTCAGATGCCGCTGCGAGATATCGGCCTCCAGCGCCAGGTCGAGCTGGCTCATCCGGCGGCGCTGGCGCCATTCGCGCAAATGATCGCCAAGAGAGCGGGCGGTCGGCGCCATCAGGCGGCTTCCGGCAATTGGTCGATGAAGCCGCGGACGGATTTCAGCTTGCCACCCTCAAGCTCGACAAAATCCGTGCCCTTGATCAGTGCTTCGCCATTGGCAGGCCCGAGGCCCCAGGAGAAACGCAGATTGTCGCCATAGCCGTCAGCCGTGCCGATCAGTTCGAAACGAAAACCGGGAAAGCGGTTCTGCACGGCCTCCACCAGCGAATTGATCTGCTCGTGGCCTTCGCCGCACATCAGCGGATCGACGTAGGTTGCGGCTTCCACCCAGCTCTCGGCGATGAGAGCGCGGCGGTGAGCCGCATCCGTCTCGTTCCAGACGGCGAGGTAGCGCTCGGCATTGCTGTTTGCGTCGTTCATCGGGTCATCTCCTTTTGATCGCCCGTTCACTCCAGGCAGCGCGATCATGCGGGAAGGCGATGCGGCCTATCAATTACGTCAGAGGTAATGGAGGCGGTCAAATATTTAGGCTAAACGCCGAGCCAGACGCGCAGCGGATTTGCCGGATCGGCGAGCAGTTTGACTGCAAGGGCGACGCAGACGATGACGAGCAGCGGCTTGATGAGCTTTGCGCCGATACGCATGGCGAGCCGCGAACCGAGCTGCGCGCCGAGGAATTGGCAGACGCCCATCAACAGGCCGATCTTCCACAGTATTGCGCCGAAACTTGCGAAGACGATCAGCGCGCCGAAATTCGAGCCGAGATTGAGAAGCTTGGTGTGCGCCGTCGCCTTCAACACGCCGAAGCCGGCGAGGGTGACGAAGGCGAGCATGAAGAAGGAACCGGTGCCGGGGCCGAAGACACCGTCATAGAAGCCGATAGCCGGGACCAGTGTGAGGCCGAAGGCGAAGGGCGTGATGCGGCGATGGGTATCGACGTCGTTGAGGTTCGGTTTGACGGCAAAGAAGATCGCGATCGACAGCAGCAACACCGGCATGATCGCCTGCAGCACTTGTCCGGGCACGATCGTGGCAAGAGCGGCGCCGAGCGCCCCGCCCATGACCGCCATCAGCGCCATCGGCAATTGTTCGCGAAGCTGCACGTGGCCCTTGCGGGCATAAGCGAGCGTTGCCGAGGCGGCGCCGAAGATCGACTGCACCTTGTTGGTGCCGAGCGTCTGCAGCGGCGGAATGCCGGCAATCAGCATGGCGGGAACGCTGATGAGACCGCCGCCGCCGGCGATCGAATCGACGAAACCGGCAAAGAAGGCAGCCGCGCAGAGCAGCAGAAGCAGATGAGGAGCAATGTCAGGCAAGACGGTATTCCGGAAGAGCTTTCGGGTGGCTTTGTTGCATTTCCGATCCCAAGCTGCAATGGCTGCCAGAGCATGATGCGACAAGCAGGAGCGGTTTTCCAACGGCATCATCTTCTGAGACACGGCAGAGCGCATTCGACGGCTTCCATGAGTGATATTTTCTTCGATACGGCACGGCGCCACGTGCTCGGGCTCGGCTGCGAGCGCGGGACGCCCTATGCGGAAGTTCTGGCGCTGGCCATTACGGCGCTGGATGCGGCCGGTATCGGCGGGCCGGAGCTTGCTGCTATCGCTTCCATCGACAGCCGCAGGCAGGAGGCGGCAATCCTAGCCGTTGCCGAGCATTTTTCCGTGCCGGCGTTGTTCTTCGATGCGCCGCGGCTGGAAGCGGAAACGCCGCGGCTCAAAAATCCCTCCGAGATCGTCTTTGCCCGCGTCGGCTGTCACGGCGTGGCGGAATCGGCGGCACTTGCGGCCATTGGCCCGGATGCGGAGCTCTTGCTCGGCAAAATCAAATCCGCGCATGCGACGGCGGCGATTGCCCGCATCGGGTTGCAGAAAGACTGACGGGCGTTATGTTGGCGACAATTCGCAGCGCCGTCCGGCAGCTCGCGGTTTGCACATAAAGGATATTCCATGCACAAGGTCATTTATGACACGGATCCGGGCGTCGACGACGCCATGGCGCTTCTTTTCCTGCACCGCCATCCCGAAATCGATCTGATCGGTATCACCACCGTTTTCGGCAATGCCTCGGTCGAGACGACAACGCGCAATGCGCTTTTCCTCAAGCGCGAATGGAATATCGCAGCGCCGGTTGCCAAGGGCGCCAGCGTCACCATCGATCCCTCGCGCGCCGAGCGGGAATGGCCGGCGATGGTGCATGGCGACAACGGCCTCGGCGATATCGAGGTGCCGGAAAAGATTGATGTGGCACTCGATCCGCGTCCGGCGCATCGCTTCATCATCGACACCGTCCGCGCCAACCCAGGGGAAGTGCGCCTCGTCGCTGTCGGCCGGATGACCAATCTGGCGCGGGCGCTGAAGGAAGACCCGGAGATTGCGGGCTTGGTCAAGGACGTCGTCATCATGGGCGGCAATTTCTATGTGCCGGGCAATGTCTCGCCGGTCGCCGAGGCCAATATCCACGGCGATCCCGAAGCGGCCGACATCGTCATGACCGCGCCCTGGAAGGTCGCTGTCATCGGCCTCGACGTCACCTCGATCACCACGATGAGCCGGAGCTATCTCGGCGAGATGGCTGCCAAGGGCGACGAGGCTGTAAAGCTGCTCGACACACTGTCGCAGTCCTATATCGATTTCTACAAGCATGCGGTCGAAGACGGCATGATGGTGCATGACAGCTGCGCTGCGGTCTATGTCGTGGCGCCGGAATTGTTCTCGTCGATATCGGGTGCGGTGCGCGTCGTGTGCGGCGGCATTGCCGACGGCCAGACAATCATCAAGCCGGACGGTCGCCGTTTCCCGCCGGGCGACTGGGATGGCCTGCCGAGCCAGATCGTCTGCACCGGTATCGAATCGGAGAAAGTCATCGACCTTATCCGCAAGGCGCTGCTTCGCGTTTGAGCGACTGGGAGGCCGGCTGCATCGCGGCCGGCTTTTGCGATCATATGATAATATATTCATATTGTTATTCGGATTTTCGGAGAATTCGAATCCGCTTTCTCGTAAAGTGAGTCATGGTCATCTCAGCAACTTCAAGTGAGGCGGGGCAGGCGGCGTTGACCTTGCTCCTCGCTGGGCCTAGATCAACAAAATGTTGAATAGCCAACTCTCTCATCTTCCGGCGCTGGAGCCGGGCAGCGTCTGGCTCGTCGGGGCCGGCCCCGGTGATCCCGGGCTGTTGACGCTGCTGGCTGCCAAGGGACTTTCCGAGGCTGATGTCATCGTGCACGACGCGCTCGTCAACGAGGAATGCCTGGCGCTGGCGCGGCAGCAGGCGGTGGTGGAATTTGCGGGAAAACGCGGCGGCAAGCCTTCGGCGAAACAGCGCGACATCTCGCTACGGCTGGTTGAGCTGGCGCGGGCCGGCAAGCGAGTGCTGCGGCTAAAAGGCGGGGACCCCTTCGTCTTCGGCCGTGGCGGCGAGGAGGCGCTGACGCTGGTCGAGCACAACATCCCCTTCCGCATCGTGCCCGGCATCACCGCCGGCATCGGTGGGCTTGCCTATGCCGGCATTCCGGTGACACATCGCGACATCAACCATGCCGTCACCTTCCTCACCGGCCATGATTCCTCCGGCATCGTGCCCGACAGGATCAACTGGGAGGCGATCGGCCGGGGTTCACCTGTCATCGTCATGTATATGGCGATGAAACATATTGCCGAGATCAGCGCCCGGTTGATCGCCGCCGGCCGGCCGCCGTCCGAACCCGTTGCCTTCGTCTGCAACGCCGCCACCGGCCGGCAGCAGGTGCTGGAAACGACGCTTGGCGACGCGCACGAGACAGTCGCCGCCTCCGGGCTCGAGCCGCCGGCGGTGGTCGTCGTCGGCGAGGTGGTGCGGCTCAGAGCCTCGCTCGACTGGCTCGGCGCCCTGGCGGGCCGGCGCCTGCAATCCGATCCATTTCGCCGGTCCGGCAAGGTGCTGACATGAGCGGCCTCCTGATCGCAGCCCCTTCCTCCGGCGCCGGCAAGACGACGGTGACGCTCGGGCTGCTGAGGGCGCTGCGCCGACGCGGCGTTGCGGTGGCACCCGGCAAGGCCGGGCCGGATTACATCGATCCCGCTTTCCATGCGGCGGCAAACGGCACGCCTTGCCTGAATTTCGATCCCTGGGCGATGCGCCCGGAACTGATCTCGGCCAATTCAGCCCTTCACCGCTCCGGCGGCCGCATCCTCGTCATCGAGGCGATGATGGGACTTTTCGACGGAGCGGCCGACGGAAAGGGGACGGCGGCCGATCTTGCCGCCCAGCTCGGCCTCTCCGTGGTGCTGGTCGTCGATGCCTCGCGCATGTCGCAATCGGTGGCGCCGCTGGTATCAGGATTCGCCGGCTTTCGCGCCGATGTCCGCGTTGCCGGCGTCATCCTCAACAAGGTCGGCAGCGAACGGCATGAGGCGATGCTGCGCCACGCGCTCGAAGCGATCCGCATGCCTGTTGTCGCCGTGATCGCCAGCGACAAGACGCTTGCCTTGCCGGAGCGCCATCTCGGCCTCGTCCAGGCCGGTGAACATGCGACGCTTGAGAATTTCATCGACCATGCGGCGGACGCCGTTTCCGAGGAATGCAATTTCGAATTCCTGCTGCGCATCGCAAGGCAGGGGCTCAATCGGCCGTCTGCCGCCAATATCGATCGGCTGATGCCGATCGGCGCCCGCATCGCCGTGGCGCGCGATGTCGCCTTCGCCTTTTCTTACGAGCATATGCTGCTGGGGTGGCGCCGCCGCGGGGCCGATATTTCCTTCTTCTCGCCGCTCGCCGACGAGGCGCCGGCCGGCAACGCCGATGCGATCTATCTGCCGGGCGGTTATCCCGAGCTGCATGCGGGACGGCTCTCCCAAGCGCAGAATTTCCGCGCCGGCATGCTCGATGCGGCGGCGCGCGGCATCAGGATCTACGGCGAGTGCGGCGGCTACATGGTGCTCGGCGATGGGCTGATCGATGCCGAGGGCAAACGCCATGAAATGCTCGGCCTGCTGCCTGTTGTCACCAGCTATGCCGAGCGCCGTCGTCATCTCGGCTATCGCCGTGTGACGCCGCTCGACGGCGCCTTCTTCGCGCGGACGATGACGGCGCATGAATTCCACTATTCCAGCGTTGTTTCCGAGGGCGAGGGAAAGCGGCTGTTTGCCGCACAGGACGCTTTGGGAACCGATCTTGGTGCTGTCGGGCTCCGGCGCGGCCAGGTAGCTGGCTCCTACATGCATCTGATCGATCTTGCGAGAGCGGCCGCGTGAGCGCGCCGATCGCCCACGGCGGCGGCATTACCGCCGCAGCCGCTGCTTTCGGCGGCAGGCCGGAAGACTGGCTCGACCTTTCCACCGGCATCAACCCCTGTCCCGTCGCCCTGCCTGACATCCCGGCAATGGCCTGGCACCGTCTGCCGGACAGGCATCTCGTCGACGAGGCAAGATTTGCGGCGCGCGATCATTATGGCAGCGGAGCGATTCTGCCGCTGCCGGTGCCCGGGACGCAATCCGTGATCCAGCTCCTGCCGCGCTTGCTTCGACAGGGAGGCCGGGGCGCCGCGACGGACGACAGGGTCGCCGTGACGGACAATAGGATTGCCGTGGTGTCGCCGACTTACGGCGAATATGCGCGCGCCTTCGGCTCGGCCGGTTTTGTCGTCGATGCGGTCGATGATATTGCTGCGATCGGCGGTGAACACAGCCTTGCGGTCGTCGTCAATCCGAACAATCCGGACGGCAGGGTCTGGTCGGCCGAAACGCTGATTGCCCTGCACGACAGGATGAAGGCGGCAGGCGGGATTCTCGTCGTCGACGAGGCCTTCGGTGATGCCGATCCGGCGCGGAGCCTTGCAGCCCACGCGCAAGAGCTCTCCAACCTGATCATTTTCCGCTCCTTCGGGAAGTTTTTCGGGCTTGCCGGCCTGCGGCTCGGTTTTGCAATCGCGCGCGAGGATATTCTGGCTCGTATCGAGGACTGGCTTGGCCCTTGGGCGGTCTCCGGCCCGGCGCTGTCGCTGGCCGCCTCGCTGTTTCGCTCCGACGTCTCCGCGATCCGCCACTCTCTCGATAAACGTAGCGCCGCGCTGCAGGCGACGCTGACTTCGGCCGGGTTGAGGATCAGGGGAGGAACGGCATTGTTCACCCTTGCCGCCGATAGCAGGGCGAGCGACATTTACACGCATCTTTGCCGGCATCATATTCTCGTCCGCAAGTTCGATTATGCGCCGGATTGGCTGCGGTTCGGCTTGACGCCCGATCCGGCGGCGGACAGGCGGCTTGGCGAAGCCCTTCAGGGATTTGAGCGATGACGATCGACGAAAACCTTCTTGTGCTGCTTCTGGCGCTGCTGCTCGACCGGATCGCCGGCGATCCGCAGTGGCTGTGGTCACGCGTGCCGCATCCCGTCGTCATGTTCGGCGCGGCGATTTCCTATGCCGACCAGCAGCTCAATCCCTCAAGCCTTACGGGCTCCCAGCGCCGGATGAACGGCGTCGCGGCAATCCTGGCGCTGCTGCTGCTGTCGATCGCCGCGGGCTTCGTGTTCGATCGGTTCTTCGCGCTCTTCGGCCTTGCCGGCCTCGTGCTGGAGGCCGGTCTGGTGGCGATTTTCCTGGCGCAGAAGAGCCTTGCCGATCATGTCGCGGCCGTCGCGACCGCCTTGCGCGGCGAAGGGCTCGCCGGCGGCCGGAACGCTGTCTCCCGCATCGTCGGCCGCGATCCCGAAACGCTCGACGAGCCGGCCGTCTGCCGCGCGGCGATCGAAAGCCTTGCGGAAAATTTCTCCGACGGCGTCGTGGCGCCGGCCCTATGCTATGCCATCTTCGGCCTCCCGGGCCTGCTTGCCTATAAGATGCTGAACACGGCCGATTCGATGATCGGCCACAGATCGGAAAAATACATCGATTTCGGCTGGGCCGCTGCCCGGCTCGACGATATCGTCAACTGGCCGGCCGCGCGGCTCTCCATCCTGCTGATCGCCGCCGGGGCCTGGATCAGGCGCGGCATGAACCCCTGCCGCGAGGCGATCCGCGTGGCGATGCGCGACGGCGGCCTGCACCGCTCGCCGAATTCCGGCAGGCCGGAGGCGGCCATGGCCGGCGCCCTGAATGTCCAGCTCGCCGGACCGCGCATCTATGGCGGTGTCGTCGTGACGGAGCCGATGATCAACAACCCGGGGCGGGACGTCGCCACCGCCGCGGACATTGAAGACGGCGTGTCGGTGTTCTATGCCAGCTGCATGGTGCTCACCGGTCTGATCTTCGGGTTGTTTCTGTGTTTTCTGTAGGGCGCCACGCAGCGCGTCCACGCCCCGGTGGACAGCTCCGCCGCAAAGGTTTATGCGAAGCGCCTCATATCTCATCAGACCGGAAGCAGAGCGATGACAGTTCAGGTTGAATTACCGTGCCCGAAGTGCAAGAGCACCAAGATGAAGTTCGAGCGGCCCGAAATCCGGGAGACCGATATCATTACCTGTGCCGCCTGCGGTCACAATCTCGGCGCGATGGCCTCTATCCGCGAGAAGATGAACAAGGCCTATCAGCGCGTCAGCCGGCCTGCGGCCGGGCGCAAGCTCCAGTAGGTGAGTTGCTCACGGCTTAAGCGTGTTAAAATTGTGATTACCATTCGGATTAAAGCAATATAGAAAGTATTGGCTTAGTCTCTCTGTCGTGAGGGCGCAATAAACTGCGCGGGTGCGAAGAGGGGCTATCATGAAGACGATCTTGGCGGCTGCGGCCGCAAGTTTATTGCTGCAGTTTTTTCCCGTTGCCGCCGAGGCAGCAATGCTGGTTGCCAATATCAGCATCGGCAAGCAGACGATGACCGTCACCGAGAACGGCTTCGTCAAGTATCGCTGGAAGGTTTCGACCGCACGCAACGGCTACGTCACGCCCACCGGTTCGTGGAGCGCCAAGTGGCTGTCGCGCGATCATCGTTCCCGGAAATACGACAATGCGCCGATGCCCTACGCTGTGTTCTTCAACGGCGGTTACGCCGTTCACGCCACTTTCGACCTGAAGCGCCTGGGCCGGCCGGCCTCGCATGGCTGCGTCCGCCTGCATCCCGACAATGCGGCCGAGTTCTTCTCGCTGGCGCGTCAGGCCGGCCTTGCCAATACCCGTGTGGTGATTACGCGCTGATTTTCTTTTCCAGCTCATCCATGCCGGGGACGACGATATGCCGGATGTTCTCGATGCGGATGACTCCCTCTTTGCGCAGCCGGGTCAACTGGCGGCTGACGGTTTCGATCGTCAGCCCGAGAAAATCGGCGATCTCGGCGCGCGATAGCGGCAGATCGAAGGCGGTGCTGGTGGCCGTTTGCGGCTCGGCATGCGTGGCGATGAGGTGGAGCAGGCTTGCGACCTTCTCCTCGGCGGTGCGCCGGCCGAGCGTCAGCATCCATTCGCGCGCGGCATCCAGCTCCTTCAGTGCCTGATCGTGGAGGCTGCGCTGCAATTCCCTAGTCTCTGATATCATGCGGTCGAGCAAGTTGCGGGGGAAGACGCAGATTTCGGCATCGGTCGCAGCCTCGGCCGACAGCGTGCTCTCGCGCACGAAAGGCCTGCCGACGAAATCTGGGGCGAATTGCAGGCCGACGATCTGCTGGCGACCGTCCGGCATCACCTTGCAGAGCTTCACCACCCCGCGCATGATGTTCGAATAGAAAGAGCTTTCCGACCCTTGAGCGACGATCTCAGAGCCCGCATCGACCTTGCGGCGCAGCGAATGGCGGCCGAGCTCTCGCAACTGGCTGCTCGACAAGGCGCCACAGACGACGCCGTGCCGGGCCTGGCAGGAACGGCAAGCGACGGGCGTGCCGGCCTCGGAAACCTTACTGCGTGCGACGTCCATTTCCTGATCCCTTCGAAATCCGGATGCACCCGGCATGCCCGGGCATGGCTGGCTCTTCCGAGACGATTACGCCGCGATTGCGAGTTGGTTCGGCTAGCCCGATTTCTTCCCGCGTCGCTTGATGATTATCAAATTTTCGGGCTTGCGATTTGATCCAGATCAAGTGTCCGGGCTTGCGGCTCCGGCCGGGGGCGCTTGCTTCGAGGCGAGGCCGTACGCGGCTTTGATTCGGATGCTTGTTGCGCCGTCGGCGCAGGGGCTGCAGCGGCATCGCCCCGCCTCGGGTGACGGGAACGGCCTGCATTCCATTGCTGTTTAGGCAACACCCGGCCGGCAAATTGCCGCAACGCCGGGACGAAAGCATTGGCTTTTGAAATGGATTTGCCTATGAGGAGGTTTAAATCGTCATTTCATGAGGTACAGCGCGTGACCGCTACATTCGATAAAGTTGCCGACATTATTGCAGAAACCAGCGAGATCGACCGCGCGACGATCACGCCGGAGAGCCATACGATCGACGACCTCGGTATCGACAGCCTCGATTTCCTCGACATCGTCTTTGCGATCGACAAGGAATTCGGCATCAAGATTCCGCTCGAAAAGTGGACGCAGGAAGTCAACGAGGGCAAGGTTTCCACCGAAGAATATTTCGTGCTGAAGAACCTCTGCGCCAAAATCGACGAGCTCAAAGCAGCCAAGGCCTGAGGACATAACCGTCTTTTTTTGAGCGTCCTGCCGCCTGACTATGGCGGCTGGGCGGTTTCGTTCCTAACTAGGCGTCACCGGCGGGCGGATCTGGCCTGTCGGGCCGGAGGATCCGAATGCTGCTGGAATATTTCCAGATGATTGACCGCGTCGAAGCGGTGGACCTGAAAAAGGGCACGCTGAACGCGCGATCCGTCGTGCCGGCCAAGAGCCCTGTCTTCGAGGGTCATTTTCCCGGCATGCCGCTCGTTCCCGGTGTGCTGTTGATCGAGACCATGGCGCAGGCCTCCGGCATGCTGGTGCTTGCCGTCACCAACTTCGCCGCCATGCCTTTCCTGATGTCAGTCGACGGCGCCAAGATGCGCACGTTCGTCGAGCCGGAAGCCGTGCTCGACATCGAGGCGGTGCTTGAGCACGACGGTTCGGGTTTCGCGGTTACCAAGGCTAAAATCACCAGCGCCGGCAAGAAGGTCTGTGATGCGCAGCTGAAGCTTCGCACCATGCCGTTTTCCGAAGTGCCGCTCGGCGATATCGTCAAAAAACGTGCCGGCGAGATCGGGCTTCTCGAAGCGATCGCGGCGCAGGGAGTGGTTGGATGAGCAAGGCTGCAAACGACGTCGTCATCTCAGGCATCGGCATCGTCACCTGTCAGGGCGTCGGTAAGGATGCGCATATCGCGCTGCTTTCGGCGGCAAGCGCGCCGAAGGCGATCGTCGAGACTGAGAAGTTCAAGCCCTATCCGGTGCATCCGCTGCCCGAAATCGACTGGTCGCAGCAGATCGCCAAGCGTGGCGACCAGCGCCAGATGGAGAACTGGCAGCGCATCGGCGTCTTCGCCGCAGGCTTGGCACTCGACGATGCCGGCTTCAAAGACAATCTCGAGGCCTGTGGCACGATGGACATGATCGTAGCGGCCGGCGGCGGCGAGCGCGACATCAATGTCGATACGCTGATTGTCGACGAGGCGCTGAAGCGCAACGACCGCGAATTGCTGCTGAACGAGAAGCTGACGACAGAGCTCAGGCCGACGCTGTTCCTCGCCCAGCTTTCCAACCTGCTCGCCGGCAACATCTCGATCGTGCATAAGGTCACCGGCTCGTCGCGTACCTTCATGGGCGAGGAAGCGGCAGGGATTTCAGCCGTCGAGACCGCCTTCTATCGCATCAAATCAGGCGAATCCTCGCATGCGCTGGTCGGCGGCGCCTTCGCAGCGGAGCGGCCGGATATGATCCTGCTCACCGAAGCGATCGGCGCCCATGCGCGCGGCGACTGGGTGCCGCTCTGGTCGCGCAAATCAAGCGACGGCGGCGGCATGATCACTGGTTCGGCCGGCGCCTTCCTGGTGCTGGAATCGCGCCAGCATGCGGAAGCGCGCGGCGCGCATATCTATGCTGTCATCGATGCGGTCGAGGGCGACCGCGGCAACCGCAATGCCGGCAATCTCGAGGTCCGGCTGGAGCGGCTTTTAGCACCCGCCACCGGGCTTGCCGCCGAAAGCACGGCGATCTTTTCCGGCTCGACCGGCATGCACGATCTTGCCGCTCGCGAGCGGGCAGTGCTCGAACATCAATTGCCCGGTGTTGCGATCCGTGGCTTTGGCGGCGTCACCGGCCATACGATCGAGACGCAGTTCACGCTGGGTCTGGCGCTTGCAGCGCTTGCCGTCGACGGCAAGGCCAAGGTTCCGGCCTTCGATGCTGGCCATGAGGCGCCGATGCGGGCAGGCGCCACCGCCGCCGTCGTGACCGCGGTCGGACACCAGCGCGGCGAGGGCGTTGCCGTCCTTTCCGCAAATGCGTGAGGAGTGAAAGATATGACAGCTTCCGCTTACAGGGATCACCTCGGCCGTCCGATCGTGGCCGTGACCGGCATGGGTATCATCACCTCGCTCGGTCAAGGCCTCAGCGACAACTGGGCAGCGCTTTCGTCAGGCACCTCGGGCATCCACGAGATCAACCGTTTCCCGACCGAAGGATTGTCGACGCGGATCGCCGGCACCGTCGATTTCATCGGCATCCCGGCCCCGAATGCCGTCGAGCGCTCCTACGCCTTCGCCCGCGAAACGACGATCGAGGCGCTTGCCGATGCCGGCCTTTCCGGCGATTTCAATGGCCCGCTTTTCCTCGCCGCTCCGCCGATCGAGCCGGAATGGAGCGCCCGTTTCGAGCTTGCCGACCGTTCGCCGGCCTCCGAGCATCCTGGTGATGCTTATGAACGTTTCCTGACGGCGTTGCGTCAACGGCCAGATCCGGCCTTCCATGAGGCGGCCCTGTTTGGCGCCATTTCGGAGCGGCTTGCCGACCGCTTCGGCACGCGCGGCCTTCCGGTCACGCTGTCGACGGCCTGCGCCTCCGGCGTCACGGCGATCCAGCTCGGCATCGAGGCGATCCGCCAGGGCCGCACCGATCGCGCCCTGACGGTTGCAACCGACGGCTCTCTCAGCGCCGAAGCGCTGATCCGCTTCTCGCTGCTGTCGGCCCTTTCGACGCAGAACGATCCGCCGACCAAGGCATCCAAGCCGTTCAGCAAGGATCGCGACGGTTTCGTCATCGCCGAAGGTGCGGCGACGCTGGTGCTGGAATCGCTGGAAGCGGCGGTTGCCCGCGGCGCCAAGGTGCTCGGCATCATGAAGGGCGCCGGCGACAAGGCCGACAGCTTCCACCGCACCCGCTCCTCGCCGGACGGCGGCCCGGCGATCGCGACGATCCGCGCGGCCCTTGCCGATGCCGGCATCGACGAAAGCGGCATCGGCTACATCAACGCGCACGGCACCTCGACGCCGGAGAACGACAAGATGGAATATGGGGCGATGTCGGCCGTCTTCGGCGAGCGGCTCGTCGGCATTCCGGTTTCCTCGAACAAGTCGATGATCGGCCATACGTTGACGGCGGCGGGCGCCGTCGAGGCGGTGTTCTCGCTGCAGACGATGCTGACAGGGACGCTGCCGCCGACGATCAACTACACCAATCCCGATCCGTCGATCGTTCTCGATGTCGTGCCGAACAAAAAGCGGGAAGCGCAGGTTTCCGCCGTGCTTTCCAACTCCTTCGGCTTCGGCGGGCAGAATGCCAGCCTTGTCATGGCGCTCGAACCGGCTTAAGCGGTTCCCGACACATTTTTTGAGATGAGATGAAGCCTACAGCATCGGCCCGAAAATCGGGCGATTTTCGGAAAGCCTGATGCGTAGATTTAAAGAGTTAGAGCGTCCTTTGTGCGTCCGAACGGACGCACGGCGTTCTAACGGCGAGGGATTTTGCCATGCGCGCTTTGCAACTGATCGATGACCGCAAGCTTGAGATCACCGACCTGCCGGAACCGGATGCGCCTGCCGCCGGTGAGGTGACGCTGCGCGTCAAGGCGGTGGCGCTCAACCATATCGACGTCTGGGGCTGGCGCGGCATGGCATTCGCCAAGCGCAAGATGCCGCTGGTCATCGGTGCGGAGGCTTCCGGCGTCGTGGAAGCGATCGGCCCGGGTGTCGCCAACGTGCTGCCGGGACAGCTCGTTTCCATCTACGGTGCGCGCACCTGCGGCCTCTGCCGCCCCTGCCGCGAAGGCCGCGACAATCTCTGCGAACATGTCTCCGGCGTGCACGGCTTCCATCTCGACGGCTTTGCGCAGGAGAAGGTCAACCTTCCCGCGCGGCTGCTGGTGCCGGCTCCTCCCGGCGTCGACGCGATCGGCGCGGCACTCGCTCCCGTCACCTTCGGCACGGTCGAGCACATGCTGTTCGACAATGCCAAGCTTGAACCTGGCGAAACGATCCTCGTCCATGCCGGCGGCTCCGGCATCGGCACGGCAGCGATCCAGCTTGCCAAGAAAATCGGCTGCACCGTCATCACCACGGTCGGTTCGGACGACAAGATCGAAAAGGCCAAGGCGCTCGGTGCCGATCATGTCATCAACTACCGCACGGACCGCTTCGAGGGCGTGGTGCGCAAGCTCACCAAGAAGAAGGGCGTCGACGTCGTCTTCGAACATGTCGGCAAGGATACCTGGGCGGGTTCGATGCTCTGCATGAAGCGCGGCGGGCGGCTCGTCACCTGCGGCTCTACCTCGGGTGTTTCCACGGATATGAACCTGATGATGCTGTTCCAGCAGCAGCTGAAGCTTTTCGGCTCCTTCGGCTGCCGCATGGAGAACATGGCGGATGCGATGCAGAAGATGGGCCGTGGACTCGTCCATCCCGTCATCGATACCGAGGTCAGCTTCAGCGATATCGATCGGGCGCTGGAGCGGATGGAATCGCGCCAGATCTTCGGCAAGATCATTCTGAAAATGGATTGAGCCCCAAGTGAAGCTCCTCATCACCCGGATCGTTCTGGCGCTCAGGCACTTCCAGCAATGGCTGGTGGCGCAGGTGATGTTCGGCTTTCTGAATGTGCTGAAGCTGTTTCCGGCTGATGGCGCGATTCGCTTCGCCGACAGGATGACGCGCCGACTCGGCCAGCGGACGCGCCGCCACAAGCTGATGCTCGTCAATCTGCGCAACGCCTTCCCTGAGAAAAGCCAAGCTGAGATCGAAGAGATCGCGCTCGCAAGCTGGGGCAATATGGGCCGGCTGGCGGCCGAATACGTCTTCCTCGACCAGCTGTTCGACTATGATCCCGCAAATGCCGAGCCGGGCAGGGTGGAGGTGTCGGGCATCCCGATCTTTCTCGATCTGCGCGACAATCCGCGCCCCTTCATCGTCTTTACCGGCCATACCGCCAATTTCGAGCTGCTGCCGGTGGCCGGTGCCGCCTTCGGGCTTCATGTGACCGTGTTGTTTCGGCCGCCGAACAATCCCTATGTCGCCAAGAAGGTCTTCGATTTCAGGAGCGCGCGGATGGGCAAGCTGGTGCCGTCGCATGCCGGCTCCTCCTTCGCGCTCGCCCGTCAGCTGGAAGTCGGCCAAGGCGTGGGCGTGCTCGTCGACCAGAAATTTGGCAAGGGGCTGAAGGGCACCTTCTTCGGGCGCGACGTCAAGACCAATCCGCTGCTGCCGAAGCTGGTGCGCCAGTTCGACTGCGAGGTCTATCCGGCGCGCTGCATCCGGCTGCCAGGCAACCGCTATCGGCTGGAAATCGAGCCGCGGCTGGAAATGCCCCGCGACGCCAAAGGCAATCTCGACCTGCCGGCTGCCGCGCAGCTGCTCAACGACAAGGTGGAAAGCTGGGTTCGGGAATATCCGGAACAGTGGCTCTGGTATCACGACCGCTGGCAGATCAAGCAGACGCTCAGCTCCTAAAGCGCGACGCGATCTATCGGATTCGCTCTCGCGCGTCAGTTCTTTGTTTTGGTGCATGTCGTTATCTGCAAAACCGCGACACGCTTTTGCGCGACATGCTTTCAGAATATCCACCCCCAATTATCAGCGGTGAAAAGCGGCAATGGTCTCGGATTGAAACTGAGTGCATTTTTATGTTACCCGTCACTACCAAGACGCGAATAATGTCTACCGAAGGGCGCATTTTTCGAAATGTGCAGCCATAATAGGTCTCGGACCGTCTCTTGGGCCAATGGGAGTTGGGCGTCTTGCTGGAGCTTTTTCGAGCTTTTTCCTTGCGTTGCACGCAGATAGAGGAAGCCATACGCCTGGGTGATGATCAGCGCGTCACGGCGCTCGACGGCCATGTCGAGCCGCTGGTCGAGGCAATCCTCGCCCATCAAGCGGTCAATCTGCTCGAAGTCTACATGCAGCTGCAGTTTGTGACTCATCTCATCGGCCAAGACGCCGACGACAGCGCCAGCGTCACCGAGCACACGACGGTGCTTTCCTACCTGCTTGACCGCTATTTCGGCACGCATGGCCCGGACTGGCGCGTGCCGTCGCCGCAGGACGTGCGCATCGAGCCACCGCCGGCCTATGTGCCTGATACCGACAATGGTCAGTTTCTCAATTCGGCAATCCTCGAAAGCCTACCGGACCGGGTGGTGGTGCTGACCAGGGACTATCGCTTCCTCTATTCCAATCCAGCCAACTGCGCCTATCTCAACAAGAAGCCGATGGAACTCATCGGCCGCCATCTTTCCGAATTCATCGGAGAGGAGCTGTTTGCCGCGTGCGCCAAATACAAGCTCGACGACTGCTTTGCCGGTGAGCAGATCGACTACGCCTATGAGTGTCCGAACGGTAGCGGCGGACCGGGGCAAGTGCGCTGTCGCATGTCGCCGCTACGCGATGTCGGCGGTACGGTGATTGGCGCGCTGCTCGTCATGGAGGATATCGAGCCACAGCAGCCAACTGGCTGATCAATAGCTGGCCGCGACTAGCCAGGCACCTTCAGGCAGTCGCCCAGACGGCGAGTTCATATCCGTCGCGGTCGAGGAAATGGAAGCGGCGGCCTCCGGGAAAATCGGTGATCGGCCGGACGATGGTGCCGCCGGCTCTCTCGACCGACGTCAGCACCTCTTCGAGATCCCTGGCGTAGACGACAACCAGCGGGCCACCCGGTCGAACGGGGCCGAAATCGGTGAAGCCGCCCTTCAGCCGGCCATCGTCGAATTCGCAGTAATTGGGGCCGTAATCGGTGAAACGCCAGCCGAAGGCCGAGCCGTAAAAGGCTTTGGCGGCGGCGATGTCGGCAACGTTGAATTCGACATAATCGATGCGGCGATCGTGGTTTTCTGACTTCTCGGACATCTATCTCTCCATCAGGGCTTTCAGCATGGCGAGATCCTTCTCGACATGGGCGGCATCGGCTGAGAACTGCGCATCGGTCATGCCGGGCAGGCGCAACAGCGTGAACATGACCTCGCAGCCGTCGCCGTTCGGCACGATGCGCAGCGCATTATAGACCCGGAGACCAGATTCGATCGTCACCGTGTGGTCGATCACGCCGAATTCATTGGTCTGCACGAAGCTCACTTTAACGGTGCCAAGCGCGCCATGGGCAATCCAGTCAGCGCCGTTCGGCTCGAGGCCGCTCGCAAGGCCAGAGGCCCAGAGCGGCATGTTCTCCGGCTTGCCGGCGAAATCATAGACGTCGCGCCAGTCGCGCTCGATTGATTGGTGGATGATTTTCGCGGGCATCGTCGACATGGCTTGCAGGTCCTCGATATTGGGTCTTGCTGTCATAACAGGCCGATCCGCGGCGTCTTGAACAAAACGGTCAGCCCGGCCTTTTCGGCATGCTGAGTTGGCCAAGAATGGCGCTAGGTGTCAGGCCCGAGAGCTCGCCGACCTCGCGCGTCATGTGAGCCTGGTCGGCAAAGCCCGCTTCGAGTGCAAGATGGGCAAGCGGTATCGTGCCTGTCCTGCGGCAGAGGTCGAGGAAACGCTGGAACCGACGGATCCGTTCCAGCGTCTTGGCGCCATAGCCGAAATGGTGGTGACAGCGGCGGCGCAGCTGCCTTTCGCTCATGTCGAGCCGGCCGAGCAGCCCGGACGCCGGGCGGCGGCCGTCGGCAGCGGCGAAGATCACGGCGGCATCCTCAGCGGGTTCGTCCGCATCGCGCACGGCCTCTTCGAGCAGGCGGCCGAATAGCGCCATGGCATCGGCTGGATCGGGGCAATCGCCAAGCCGTGCCTCGAATTCGGCCGCGTGCTCCCAGCCGATGTCGGCAAGCGGCACCGAACAGCCGACCAGCGCCGAGAGCGGCGTCTTCAGCCAGGGTGCCGCGGCGCCCGGCGCAAAACGTGCGCCGATGACCGTGGTGCCCGGCCGGAGAGTGGGAAAGGCCGCCGTCCTGTCGGGCCCGGCGACTGCCAGCCGGCCATCGATCCAGAGGAGGTCGCAATAGCCGTCCGGCACGATCGCCACCTTTGCCGGCGGTCCGTCATGGAGCGCATGCGACCAGAACCGGTTGAAATGGCGTCGCAGCGCCGGCGGCGGCGCATATTCGCGGTAGCGGCCGGCACGGGCAGCGAGCAGCGCCGTATCTTTTCGTCTTTCCGGTGCCAAGACAGTATCTCCCGAAACGCCGATGATACCATCAGATAGGGCATCAAGGGCAGGTCGTGCGAAAACTTGGTTGCCGATGAGCCGGCGCAAGTGGTTGTCGGACAAGTCGGGATATTGCAAGCGTCATTTCATTGCTTTTGCGAACCGATTAGACCCTTGCGAGACTTGCCGTTTGACCGAGACAGTGCCACAACACCGGTCCAAATGACACATCGGAGGTTTGTCGTGGAAAAGGCAGAAATCGGACTGATCGGTCTTGCGGTCATGGGCTCCAACCTGGCGCTCAACATCGCGGAGAAAGGCAATAAAATTGCGGTCTTCAACCGTACGCCTGAGAAAACCGACGAATTCTACGAAAGCGCCGGCGATCTGAAAAAGCAGATTATTCCCTGCAAGACGATCGAAGAGTTCGTCGATGCAATCCGGCCGCCGCGCCCGATCATCATCATGATCAAGGCGGGGGATGCCGTCGATCAGCAGATGGAGGCGTTGCGCCCGCATCTGTCCAAGGGCGACATCATGATCGATGCCGGCAACGCCAATTTCCGCGATACCGTCGCGCGCTTCGACCGCCTCAAGGACACTGATCTCACCTTCATCGGCATGGGTGTTTCCGGTGGCGAAGAAGGTGCGCGCCATGGCCCGTCGATCATGGTCGGCGGCACGGAAGACTCCTGGAAGCGCGTCGAGAAGGTGCTGACCTCGATTGCCGCCCGCTACAATGACGAACCCTGCGTCGCCTGGCTTGGCAATGACGGCGCCGGTCATTTCGTCAAGACCATCCATAACGGCATCGAATATGCCGACATGCAGATGATCGCCGAAATCTACGGCATCCTGCGCGACGGCCTCGGCAAGAGTGCCTCCGACATCTCCGGCATCTTCGGGGAATGGAACAAGGGCCGGCTGAACTCCTACCTGATCGAGATTTCCGAGAAGGTGCTTGCGGCGACCGATCCGGTTTCCGGCGGCCCGATGGTCGACATGATCCTCGACAAGGCCGGCCAGAAGGGCACCGGCAAATGGTCGGCGATCGAAGCGCAGAACATGGGCATTCCGGCAACGGCAATCGAAGCCGCGGTCGCCGCCCGCAGCCTCTCCTCGATGAAGTCGCAGCGCGAAGCGGCGGAAAAGATCTTCGGCACGCAGGCCGTTTCTTTCCCGATCGCTTACGGTCCCGAGCTGAACAAGGATCTGGAACTGGCGCTCTTTGCCGCCAAGATCGGCGCCTATGCGCAGGGCTTCGCGGTGATGGCGGAAGCCTCGCGTGAGTTCAACTGGTCGCTGCCGATGCCGACCATTGCCAGGATCTGGCGCGCCGGCTGCATCATCCGCTCGCAGTTCCTCGATGAGATCACCTCGGCCTTCACCAAGGCCCCGGACGCTGCGAACCTGATCGTCACGCCGGCCTTCTCAGACATGGTCAAGGAATCGATCCCGGCGCTGCGCCGCGTCGTCGCGGCCGCCATCTCGGCCGGCCTGCCGGTGCCGGCGCTGACCTCGGCGCTCACCTATTTCGACGCCTACCGCCAGGGCAGGGGCACGGCAAACCTCATCCAGGCGCAGCGCGATTTCTTCGGCGCCCACGGCTTCGATCGCCTGGACGGCAAGGATTTCCACCACGGCCCCTGGGGCAGCGGTGCGGCGAGCTTCTAAGGTTTGCCGAGAAGAGATCGAGGAAGAGTCCGGCCGTTGCGTCGGGCTTTTTCACAGCCCACAGCCGCCCGGCACCAGTCTTGATCCGGCGTTCGCCGCGGAATTCCGGTGTTTTCCAGCGCTGGATGGGGCTGTATCCGCATTCCCCATCCAGTGCCCATCGGCCCGGCTAGATCGGTTGACCGACGTCGATGCGGTTGCCGTCGGGATCTTCGAACACAAAGGCCCGCAATCCGTAGTCCTTGTCCTGAAGGCTTTTGATGATCCTCAGCCCATATTGTCGGCAAAGCGCATGCAGTGCGTCGACATCGTCCACGATCAAATGCGCGACATTGAAGTCCGCAGCCTTGTGGTTCGGCTGCAAGGTGAGATGCAGCTCGCCCTGATCGCGCTTCAGGATCATAAAGCCGACAGGATTTCCGTTCTCGAATATTTTCTTGAAGCCGAGGACATTGGCGTAAAAGTCGTAGGCCTTGGTCATGTCCTTGACTGGCAGCATGGCGGCAATTCGTCCGAAACGAACACCGTGATCGGCGATATCATTCATCGCAGAACCTCTGATTGCGAAGACGCACACAGCCTCCGGACGGTGCCGGCAGAGATGTTACGCTCCGATGTTTCGATCAGCAGGACGGTGCCCACGGGCCTTAGTTTATATCCTCGGATAATCTCCGGCGGAAGAGGGCAACGGATTCCCGCAGGATTCTCTCGGATCTACGACATTTCGTTTCAATGGGGTAAGACACTGCTTGCGCGAGACAACACGCCTGGGAATTGACAAAGATGCTCATCCGAATCGAGACGCCTGATGATATCGACGCGATCCATGATCTGACATCGATTGCTTTTGAGCCGATGGCTTACAGCGACGGCACGGAAGCGGCGATCATTGGGAGGCTTCGCGCCAGCGGCGATCTGACGGTGTCGCTGGTTGCCGAAGAGGACGGCGAGATTCTCGGGCATGTCGCGTTTTCGCCGGTAACGATCGACGGCATCGATGCGGGTTGGTTCGGGCTCGGCCCGATCTCGGTCAAGCCGGACAGGCAGCGGCAGGGCATCGGCAAGGCGCTGATCGCCAGCGGGCTGGAATTGCTGGAGCAGATGGGTGCCAGCGGATGCGCGCTGATCGGCAATCCCGACGTCTATCGCGGCGCGGGCTTCAGCAGCGACGGGAGACTCAGCTATCACGATCTCGATACGCGGCTCGTCCAACACATTGTCCTCCACGGGCCGGCGCCGAGCGGTACGCTTCGGTTCGCTCCGGCGTTCGAAAGCTAGATGTTCAACAGAAGGCGATGACATGTCCGGAACCGGCGCGATCACTCTCCGAACCGAGCGGCCAATTCTCCGGAAACCCGAGATCGATGATTTCGAAGCCTATGCGCGGCTGATGGCTTCGCCGCGGTCGGCCGGAATGGGCGGCCCGTTCGATCTCAGGGCCGCGTGGGGGATGTTCTGCCACGACGTGGCGCTCTGGCAGCTTTTCGGGCATGGGGCTTTGATGATCGCGCTTGCCGAGAGCGGCGAATGCGTCGGTCAGGTGGGGATCAATCATGGGCCGCTCTTTCCGGAAAAGGAACTGGGGTGGTTCGTCTATGAGGGCCATGAGGGCAGGGGTTATGCGACCGAGGCGGCCCTGGCGCTGCGGGACTGGGCCTTTTCGCTGGTAAGCTATATCGCTCCCGGCAATGCCGCATCCGTTGCCGTTGCGGAGCGGCTTGGGGCGCGTCTCGATCCCGCAGCGCCCCGAACCGTTCCTGCCGATCTTGTCTATCGTCACTCGGCCTCGTGAGATCAAGTTCGCAGGCGTAAGGCGGTTGACGGACGTCTCAATCCTTACATCTTGATAGGTCAGGATCGGGCTCTGCAAGAGATGGGCTGCCGGATGACGGACGCGAAGCGTGAACATTGGGACGAGGTCTATCGCACGAAAGCGGCCGACAGCGTCAGCTGGTATCAGCAGACGCCCGGGCCTTCGTTGCATGTGCTCGATGAGCTGCAACTGCCGGCCTCGGCTTCGCTGATCGATGTGGGGGGCGGGGCATCGAGCCTTGTCGACCGTCTCGTCGAGCGCGGCTGGTCCGATCTCACCGTGCTCGATATAGCCGCGCCGGCGCTCGACGTCGCCAAGGCGCGGCTCGGGGACGAAGCCGTTCGAATCACCTGGTTGGTTGCCGACGTCACCGCATGGAAACCTGACCGCCGGTACGATGTATGGCACGACCGGGCCGTTTTTCACTTCCTGACCGATCCCGGGCGGCGGCTGGCCTATCGCCATGCGCTCGAAACCGGTACGGAGCTGGGAAGCATCATGATCATCGCGACCTTCGCGCCGGACGGGCCGGAGCGGTGCAGCGGTCTGCCGGTCCAGCGTTACGACGCGGCAGCGCTTGCGACCGAATTTTCGTCCGCCTTCGCGCTCGAACGCGAGTGGCGTGAGGAGCACACGACACCCGGCGGCGGCCGGCAGTCGTTTCAGTGGTGTGTCTTTCGCCGGCGCTGAGAAAGCGGACGGAGCGGTTACTTTGCTTCAAAGCGATCGAGGATGAAATCCGCCCGTTCAGCAACCGCGATTTTCGGCAGCGTGACGACGTCGTAGCCAAGCGTTGGGTAAATCGCGGCAAGCCGGCTATATTCTGCGACCGCCTCGTCAAAGCCGTGGCGGCGCTCGGGGTCGGTGAGATAGATTTCCGGCCATGGCGGGGTGATAAAGACCCTGGTGTTATGGCGGTGGAAAGCGCTCAATTTTTCCAGGATCGGTTCTCCGGTCAGGTGCTGAAGCGCCGACGCGGCATCGATCAGCCCACGATCGAAAAAGGTCCAGCCGGCCTGCCCGCGCGCCGCCGCGTGGTCGGCCGCCGCCATCTCGATCGCGCGGCGGGCGAAGGCCGCGATGTCGATCCAGGGCAGGGCCGCGCCGTCGCCTTCGAGCTCCTGCTTGACGATCCGTCGGCCAGGCTCTTCGACGATCGCATGACCGCGACGGCCGAGTTCAGCAAGCAGGGTCGACTTTCCGCCGCCGGAACATCCGGAAATGAGCACCAACCTGTTCATGATTTAGCCGGCCCGGCCCGCGCGCGCCATGCCATGTTCCACCAGCCGGTCGATGACTTCGGCATAGCTGATGCCGCTTGCCGCCATCGCCTTGGAATACATGCTGATATCGGTGAAGCCGGGGATGGTGTTGAGCTCATTGATGACGAAGCGCATGTCCGAGGTCAGGAAGAAATCGACGCGCGCCATCCCATCGCAGCCAACGGCCCGGAAGGCTTCTGCCGCTGCGTCGCGCATGGCGGCTTCGACCTCGGCCGGCAGCTCGGCCGGCACCTTCAGCGCCGCGCCGTTCTCGTCGATATATTTGGCATCGTAATTGTAGAAGCCGTGGCTTTCCGCCGGGACGATCTCGCCGGGGCGTGAAACGAAAAGCTTTCCAGCCGCATCCTCCAGCACGCTGAATTCGATCTCGCGGCCGGTAATAAACTCCTCGGCGAGCAGGGTGCGATCGTGGCGGAAGGCTTCGGCAAGAGCGCCTGCGAATTCCTGGCTGGCATGAACCTTGGCGACGCCGATCGACGATCCCTGGCGCGCCGGCTTGATGAACAGCGGCAGGCCGAGTTCGTCCTCGAGCGCTGCGAGCGACGGGGTCGTCCCTTCATGGATCGTCACGGCGCGGGCGACCGGTAGGCCGGCCGCCCTGAGCAGCCGCTTGGCGATCTCTTTATCGAGCGCTGCGGCCGAGCCGAGGATGCCGCAGCCTGCAAGCGGCACACGCGCCACCTGCGCCACCCCCTGTACCGATCCGTCTTCGCCATGGAGGCCGTGCAGCACGGGAAACAGCATGTCGATCGCCGCCAACTCATGCGGTGCGCCATTAGCAGGGATCGCCATTACCCGGCCGCAGCCGCCCGGCACGAGGCAGATTTCCGTGCCCGATGAAGGTGTCGCCAAGGCGCCGTCCACGAAGCTGCTCGTGAGCCACCGCCCCTCGCGGGTGATGAAAATAGGAAAGGCGTCATACTTCTCCGGCTTGAGCGCACCCATGACGTTGGCTGCTGAGAGCACGGACACCTCGTGCTCGGCCGAGCGGCCGCCGAAAAGCACGGCGATGCGCAGCCTGTTGGGGGAAGGGGTCATGTAAGCCTCCGGAAGGGTCAGGTTTTGAAAGGGTCAGGCGTCGACAGATATGCCGCGATTGGCGAAGAAACGGTCGAAGACGGCAAGCGGCAGCGTCACATCAGCCTGGCTTGCCTCGTCATGGCCGGACGGGTTGTGGAAGCGGATCGCCTCGTCGCTCGCCGCCGTCACCAGCACCAGATGGCCGCCCTTCGATGGCGGCTGGCGCTCCGGCCAGCGGATGCCCGAATGCACAGAGGCGATGAAGAAGCGCCGTTTCGATTGAAGCTCTGGAATGGCCGATGTCTCGACGCCTGTCATCGTCTCCGCATTCAGTGCGAATCGGTCGGCGGCGAAGCGGACGAAGGGGGCGTAGATCAGCCCCTTGATCGAGGCATCGATCTCGTTGACGACATAACCGCCATATCTAGTGCAGGCCCGGGCAAGCTCGAGGGTCGGATGGATCTCACCGCGGGCGGCCAGAATCATCTTCAAACAGGCCATGCCGCAGACATTGACCGCCCAGCGCGCATATTCCTCGATCGTCGCGGCGCCGGAATGGCGCCAGAGCGGATCGCCGCGCAAGGCCTGCGACCCGTGGGCAAGCACCTGCAGCGTCATGCCGGGTGTTTCCCATTGGCTGAAATAGGGCACGCTGCTTTCTTGCATTCCGTCGATCTCCCCGTGGCTGGTTGCGAGATGGCTGGCAATCTTGGCTTTTTTCGAGGCGAGGGACGCAACCCGAAGATCGCGGCGGTGCTGGGGCAACCGGCAAGGACTGCGCGGCCGGATTTGACGGAGGATTGGTATGGATTTCATGGCGGCTTGCGCCATTTGTGGGCGTCACGAATTTGCCAGCCGATTGGGGATGAGTTCCGACTGCATCCAGTGCGTTTCACTTTGAACGTGATTTGCCCGCACATATTTGCCCATGCGAACCGACATGTCGGCTTCTGGGAACGCATCAGCGGTCCGGACGACAAATCCCTCCTGCCTGGTTCTATTCAGGGAGGCCGCAGTCTGCTCAAACAGGCCGGCTTCATATGGTCCGCGATACAGGGTCGGCACAGGAACGATGCCCAATTCTTCGAACCGGGCCAGCGTCAGATCCCAGGACTGTACTTCGTCATGGACAATCCATGCGAAGCCGAGAAAGAAGGACGGCAGATCATCATAACCGACGGAGTGCCGGGCGTAGAGATTTTCGCCGATCACGCGCTCGCCATCAGCCAGTTGCGGCTGTATCCCGGCGGAAAAAGCCTTTAGCCAATCGCGCGACGGATGGTAACGGCTATCGGGACTGCGGGCATGAGACCCGCCACGATGAATGGTCGTGTTCTCGCCATCCATCTTCTCGGTGATGATGAGATCACCGATCATCAGCCCGTCAAGCGTCGCCATGACCTTGTCGTCGCTTGTCGCTCCCGGTGAAATCGGTAGGTGATAGGTTCGTCCGTATTTCTTCATGGTGATGAGGACATAGCGGTTGGCGATCGCACAATGCAAGATCGCTTTTGGCGCCAGCCGTTGCCGGCAGATCCTACCGGGAAATAACGGGTGAAACATGCCGAGGCCGGCGGCTGTCACTCGCTAGGATTCCGACCGGCCGACCGCTTACTTCCCGCCCTCCGGCCAGATCGGCTGGCTGATGCTCTGCAGCAGTTCCGGTTCGACGCCGTCGATGCGGGCGATGACGGCTTTGGCCATTTCGCGGCCGGCCTGACGCACGTCTTCCTGGACGGTGATGATCTCGGGGCGGATCCAGTTGAGGATCGGCACCGATTGCTTCGATACCATGTCGAGATCGCGGCCGAGCGCCTTGCCGGCGGCCTCGATGCCGGCGTTGACGGCGATCGCCGCGCTGCCGGCCGAACAGACGATGCCGTCAGGGGCATGGGGTGAGCGCATCATCACCTCGACGACGTCGCGGATGTCGGCGAGTGGCGCATCGCTGTTGATGCGCAGCGGCACTTCCTCGGCGCCGTAATCATGCAGGCCGGTCTGAAAGCCGATGCGGATATGGGCGTAATAGGTGAGCTTGCTCGGCGGCTGCAGCAGGGCGATGCGCCGCCGGCCGCGTTTGACGAGCCGTTCCACCGCCTGGTGGGCGAAGGCTTCGTTGTTGAAGTCATGGAAAGGATGTGTGAGACCGGCGTCGGTGCGCCCATGGGTGGCGAAGGGCATGCCGCGCTCGGTCAGCAGCCGCACGCGCGGATCGTCCGGCTCGATGCGCGAGATGATCACGCCATCGGCCGAGCCGGTATCGAGGATATAGCGCACCGGCAGCATCGGATCCTTGCTGTGGGAGTGCGGCGTAACGACGATATGATAGGGCGTGCCGGACAGGACCTCGGAGATGCCGAAGACCATCTGGCTCGAAAAGCCCATGATCTCCTCGTCGATGCTGAGGACCAGGGCAATGACGTTGGTCTTGCCGGTGCGCAGGCGTACGCCGGCCCTGTTTGGCTGGTAACCGAGCTGGCGGGCGACCATGCGCACCCGCTCTTTGGTTTCCGCCCCGATGTCGGGCGCATCCTTCAGGGCGCGTGACACTGTCGTCACGCCGAGCCCGGTCATGAAGGCGATCGTCTTCAACGTCGGGCGTTCGCGCGCCGCTGGCGATGCTGCTTGCCCGAAATTTCCCTTGTTTTCCATCCCTGCAGGCCTGCCTCGCGCGAATTGGTGTCGCTTATAGAGGCTTTTTCAGGCGCCGTAAGCCCGCCGCCTGCCGAAATCGCGCCTCCCTAAGAAGCGCAATCTGTAACGATACAGTTGAAATGTCGAGGATTTTTTCCTGTGTGCATTGCGGCATTGTGTGCATAGGTTGAACCCACGGCTCATGCCCTGATTTTTTGCACTTGCGAAATGGATGCGGCGGAATTTAATACAACTATTCAGAATTTACTGTGTATTTTCAATTTTTTAAATTGAAAGTGCATGTGCGAGATCGTTCGCCTGAATGCCCGTTCGGTGGGGATGGTCGGGCCGCCAGGAAACATGCACAAGTAGTAATTCCCATTGTTGCGGAAAAATTTGAAGGCGGGCGGTTGCGTGCTGAAATCGATTGATCTAAGTTTTTCCGGCAACGTTTCAGTGAGGGAGGAAAACTCATGAAAATTCGTATTATGGCGGCTCTGCTTGCCGCTTCGGTCGCGCTTCCGCTCGGCGCCGCCAATGCTACCGATCTCGAAGTCACGCATTGGTGGACATCAGGCGGCGAATCGGCTGCTGTGGCCGAGCTGGCGAAGGCGTTCGACGCGACCGGCAATCACTGGGTCGACGGCGCGATCGCCGGTTCCGGCGGCACCGCCCGTCCGATCATGATCAGCCGCATCACCGGCGGCGACCCGATGGGCGCCACCCAGTTCAACCATGGCCGCCAGGCTGAGGAGCTCGTTCAGGCTGGCCTGATGCGCGACCTGACCGACGTAGCGACTGCCGAGCACTGGAAAGACATCATCCGCCCGGCGAGCCTGCTCGATTCCTGCACGATCGACGGCAAGATCTATTGCGCTCCGGTCAACATCCACTCCTGGCAGTGGCTGTGGCTGTCGAATGCCGCCTTCAAGAAGGCCGGCGTCGAGGTTCCGAAGAACTGGGACGAGTTCGTCGCCGCCGCTCCGGCCCTCGAAAAGGCCGGCATCATTCCGCTCGCAGTCGGCGGCCAGCCGTGGCAGGCGACAGGCGCCTTCGACGTGCTGATGGTCGCCGTCGCCGGCAAGGATACCTTCAACAAGGTTTTCAAGGACAAGGATGCGGAAGTTGCCGCCGGTCCTGAAATCGCCAAGGTGTTCAAGGCCGCCGACGATGCGCGGCGTATGGCCAAAGGCAGCAACGTCCAGGACTGGAACCAGGCCACTAACCTCGTCATCACAGGCAAGGCCGGCGGTCAGATCATGGGCGACTGGGCGCAGGGTGAATTCGCGCTCGCCGGTCAGAAGGCCGGAACCGACTACACATGCCTGCCGGGCCTCGGCGTGAACGAGATCATCTCGACCGGCGGCGATGCCTTCTACTTCCCGCTGCTGAAGGACGAGGAAAAGTCCAAGGCGCAGGCCGTGCTTGCCAAGACCCTGCTCGATCCCAAGACCCAGGTTGCCTTCAATCTGAAAAAGGGCTCGCTGCCGGTTCGCGGCGATGTCGATCTCGCCGCCGCAAACGACTGCATGAAGAAGGGTCTCGACATCCTCGCCAAGGGCAACGTGATCCAAGGTACCGACCAGCTGCTTTCGGCCGACAGCCAGAAGCAGAAGGAAGACCTCTTCTCCGAATTCTTCGCCAACCCGTCGATGACGCCGGAGGACGCTCAGAAGCGTTTCGCCAAAATCATCGCTTCGGCTGACTGATCGGTAGATTCGCTGCCTTTGCGATCCGGCTCTTGAGGAGCCGGATCGTCCCCCGGACCAATGGTCCGGCCGGCGGCGTGTCTCCGGCATTCCGGCGAATCCCGGGACAGGATGGCAAACGCTGCCAACCCGTTCTGCTACGGGTCGCAGCTGCGAATTGAGGAGAAGTGTTCATGACGGGTCAAGCGCAAGCAGGCCGGCCAATCAAGTTACTGCGCAATCTGAATGCCAAGATTGCGTCCATTCCGATGATCCTGACAGCGCTGGTGATCTTTGTCGGCGGCACGTTCTGGACGGTCTTTTATTCCTTCACCAATTCCAAGCTCCTTCCGCGGTTGAGCTTTGTCGGCATCGATCAGTACGAGCGCCTCTGGGCGGCACCCCGCTGGGTGACGGCGATCGAGAACCTGGCTCTCTACGGCGTGCTCTCGCTGATCTTCAGCCTGGTCATCGGTTTCATGCTCGCCGCGCTGATGGACCAGAAGATCCGTTTCGAAAACACCTTCCGCACCATCTTCCTCTATCCCTTCGCGCTGTCCTTCATCGTGACGGGCCTTGTCTGGCAATGGGTTCTGAACCCCGATTTCGGCATTCAGTCGGTCGTGCGTTCGATGGGCTGGACGAGCTTCACCTTCAATCCGCTCTATACGCCTGAAATCGTCATCTACGGCATTCTGATCGCCGCGCTCTGGCAGGGAACGGGCCTCGTCATGTGCCTGATGCTTGCCGGCCTGCGCGGCATCGACGAGGACATCTGGAAAGCGGCGCGCGTCGACGGTATCCCGATGTGGAAGACCTATCTATTCATCGTGATCCCGATGATGCGGCCGGTGTTCATCACCACAATCGTCATCATCGCCTCCGGCATCGTCAAGGTCTACGACCTCGTGGTGGCGCAGACATCGGGTGGGCCGGGCATTTCCTCGGAAGTGCCGGCGAAATACGTCTACGACTACATGTTCCAGGCGCAGAACCTGGGGCAGGGCTTTGCTGCCTCGACCATGATGCTCGTCACCGTCGCGATCATCATCGTTCCGTGGGCCTATCTCGAATTCGGCGGAGGGCGCAAGCGTGGCTGATGTAGGAACTCTCAACACCACCGTTGCCGGTATCGATGCCGTCGCACCGAGACTCGGCGAAGGCCCGAGCGGCGCGAAGCCGCGCCCGGCGCTGTCGTCGCGCAACATCATGCTCTACGGAACGCTGACCATCGCGGCGCTCTATTATCTGCTGCCGCTCTACGTGATGGTCGTGACGTCGCTGAAGGGCATGCCGGAAATCCGCCTCGGCAATATCTTCTCGCCACCGATGGAAATCACCTTCGAGCCCTGGGTGAAGGCCTGGGCGGAGGCCTGCACAGGCTTGAACTGTGATGGCCTGTCACGCGGTTTCTGGAACTCGGTGCGCATCACCGTGCCGTCGGTCATCATCTCGATCGCCATTGCCTCGGTGAACGGTTATGCGCTGGCAAACTGGCGCTTCAAGGGGTCAGAGCTGTTCTTCTCGATCCTCATCATCGGGGCGTTCATTCCCTATCAGGTGATGATCTATCCAATCGTCATCATCCTGCGCGAAATCGGCATTTACGGCACGCTGACCGGCCTTGTTATCGTGCATTCGATCTTCGGCATGCCGATCCTGACACTGCTGTTCCGCAATTATTTCGTGTCGCTGCCGGAAGAACTGTTCAAGGCAGCGCGTGTCGACGGCGCGGGCTTCTGGCAGATCTTCCTTAAGATCATGCTGCCCATGTCGCTGCCGATCTTCGTCGTCGCGATGATCCTGCAGGTGACCGGCATCTGGAACGACTTCCTGTTCGGCGTGGTCTTCACCCGGCCGGATACCTATCCGATGACCGTGCAGCTCAATAACATCGTCAATTCCGTCCAGGGCGTGAAGGAATACAACGTCAACATGGCGGCAACGATCCTCACCGGTCTCGTGCCGCTCATCGTCTACTTCGTGTCGGGACGGCTTTTCGTCCGCGGCATCGCCGCTGGCGCAGTGAAGGGTTGATCCCATGAACGTGAATTCAAGTGTCTCCAACTCAAGCGTTTCCATCAAGGATCTGTCGCTGAATTTCGGCGCGGTGAGCGTGCTGAAAGATCTCAACCTCGACATCAACGACGGCGAGTTCCTGGTGCTGCTCGGCTCGTCCGGCTGCGGCAAGTCGACCTTGCTGAATTGCATCGCCGGCCTGCTCGATGCCTCTGAAGGGCAAATCTTCATCAAGGGCAAGAACGTCACCTGGGAGGAGCCGAAGGACCGCGGCATCGGCATGGTGTTCCAGTCCTATGCGCTTTATCCGCAGATGACGGTCGAGAAGAATCTGTCCTTCGGCCTTCGCGTTGCCAAGGTGCCGCAGGCCGAGATCGACAAGCGGGTGGCACGTGCCTCCGAAATCCTGCAGATTCAGCCACTGCTGAAGCGCAAGCCGGCTGAGCTTTCCGGCGGCCAGCGCCAGCGCGTGGCGATCGGCCGGGCACTGGTGCGCGATGTCGACGTCTTCCTGTTCGACGAGCCGCTGTCCAACCTCGACGCTAAGCTGCGCTCGGAGTTGCGCGTCGAAATCAAGCGCCTGCACCAGTCGCTGAAGAACACGATGATCTACGTCACCCATGACCAGATCGAGGCGCTGACGCTTGCCGACCGCATCGCCATCATGAAGAGCGGCATCATTCAGCAGCTCGATGATCCGACGACGATCTACAACAGGCCGCGCAATCTCTTCGTCGCCGGCTTCATCGGCTCGCCGTCGATGAATTTCCTGCGCGGCGAACTGGTCAAATCAGGCGACGGCATTGCCTTTTCCGCCAACGGCGTCATTTTCTCGCTCGCTGCCTACGACGCCAATGAGGTGCTGCAGCCCGGCCGCAAGGTGGTGCTCGGCGTTCGCCCAGAGCATATCAAGGTCAACGAGAATGTCGGCGGCGAAGAGCATGACGCGACCGTCGATATCGAGGAGCCGATGGGTGCGGACAATCTCCTGTGGTTGAAACACGCCGGTCACACGATGTCGGTACGCGTCAACGGTGCGCGCCGCTTCAACGTCGGAGCCAAGGTAAAGCTGAGCTTCGACATGACGGTGGCTTCGGTGTTCGACGCCGAGAGTGAGCTGCGTCTCTAAGGAAATTTGCGGGCGGGCCGGAGATCGGGCCGCCTGCCTGCTGTAGGGCTGTTTGTATGAATTCTACCAACGCTCCACCCTCCCTGAGGCCGGCGCCAGCTTGGCAAGAGGCTAACTTCGCTCTCCGTCATCCTCGGGCTTGACCCGAGGACCCATGCCGAGGCTGCCGATTGATGCCGAGTGGATGCTCGGGTCAAGCCCGAGCATGACGGGGAAGAAGGGTCACAACGAACGACAATGGCCGGACGGCGATCATGCGCCGTCCATTTCAAAACCGTAATTCGGAAACGACATCGTGACGCATTCATCGACCAACCCCAATATCGACCTTTCCGGTTCGTGGCAGCTCGCCTCCGTCGATGGCGAGATTCGAACCGCGATCATGCTGCCGGGCGACATACATACGGCGCTCCACCGGGCAGGGCTGATCCCCGATCCCTATTTCGGCCGCAACGAGGAAAAGGTGCAGTGGGTCGCCGAGCGTGAATGGGCGGTGGAGCGCAGCTTCACGCTGCAGGAGGTCGACGGCGACTGGTATCTGGATATCGACTACCTCGATACGGTCGCCAGCGTCCACGTCAACGGCTTCCTGGCGCTCGAAGCCGACAACAGCTTCCGCCGCTACCGGCCCGATGTGTCCAGCATGCTGAAATCTGGCGACAATCTCATCCGCATTGTCTTCGCCTCCAACCCCGCCGTCGGGGCCGAGCGGCAGAAGAAGCAGCCCTTCTATATCCCCTACAGCACGGGCAATTCGCCGATCCCGGATGGCAACATGCTGCGCAAGCCGCAATGCCATTTCGGCTGGGACTGGAATATCGCCATTGCGCCGTTCGGGCTTTACGGCACGATCGCGCTGAAAAAGCTCGAGACCGCGCGCATCGAACATGTCGTCACCCGCCAGACGCATAATTTTGACGGTTCGGTCGATCTGACGGTGACGGCGACGCTCTATTCCAAGGGGCCGAGTATTGCGCAGGTCTATTTCGATCTCGATGGCGAGCGCGTGCGCCTCGATGTCGGCGTCCATGGCGAGACCCATGTCAACCATCTCTTCCATATCGACAATCCGCGGCTATGGTGGCCTTCCGGCAGCGGCGAGCAGGCGCTCTATAGCCTGTCCGTCGAATTGCCGACGGATGAGGTGACGAAGCAGATCGGTCTTCGCACCATCGAGCTGATTACCACGCCGGATGCATCAGGCAGCCGCTTCGCCTTCAAGGTCAACGGCCGCGAGATCTTCTGCCGCGGCGCCAACTGGATCCCGGCCGACGCGCTGTTTTCGCTGTCTTCGCCTGAAAAGACCGAAGATCTGCTGCAATCGGCCGTAGCCGCCAACATGAACATGATCCGCGTCTGGGGCGGCGGCTTTTACGAGCAGGATCATTTTTACGATTTGTGCGACCGGCTGGGCCTGATGGTCTGGCAGGACTTCATGTTCGCCTGCAACCTCTATCCCTCGACCGAGGACTTCCTCGACAATGTGGCTGTTGAGGTCGACTACCAAGTGCGCCGGCTTTCCTCACATCCCTCGATCGCGCTCTGGTGCGGCGACAACGAGCTTGTGGGAGCGCTCACCTGGTTCGAGGAATCACGGAAAGACCGCGACCGCTATCTCGTCTCCTACGACCGCCTCAACCGGACGATCGAGCAGGCGGTGAAGAAGGCGCTGCCCGGCGCGCTCTGGTGGCCGTCGAGCCCGGCATCGGGTTATCTTGATTTCGGCGATGCGTGGCATGCCGACGGCTCAGGCGACATGCACTACTGGTCGGTCTGGCACGAGAACAAGTCGTTCGACAATTACCGCTCGGTGCGGCCGCGCTTCTGCTCGGAATTCGGCTTCCAGTCCTATACCTCGCTGCCCGTCATCAAGACCTATGCCGAGGAGAAGGACATGAACGTCGCTTCACCCGTTATGGAACTGCACCAGAAGAATGCCGGCGGCAACGAGCGTATCGCCGGCACGATGTTCCGTTATTTCCGTTTCCCCAAGGATTTTCCGAATTTCGTCTATCTCTCCCAGATCCAGCAGGGCCTCGCCATCAAGACGGCGGTGGAATATTGGCGGTCGCTCAAACCCCATTGCATGGGCACGATCTACTGGCAGCTCAACGACACCTGGCCGGTCGCCTCCTGGTCCAGCCTCGACTATGGCGGCCGCTGGAAGGCGATGCATTATCTCGTCAAGCGCTTCTTCCAGCCGGTCGCGGTCGCAGCCATTCCTTCCGAGGACGGCAAGACGATCCGCCTCTCGCTGGTCAACGACACGCTTGAAGATATCAGCATCGATCTTTCGATCTCGGCTCTGACCATGAAGGGCGAGCGCCTGCACCTGAAGGACGTGCAAGCCGTGTGCTCGCCGGATGCGGCGGTGACGGCTGCGAGCATCGACGTCTCCGAAATTCCCGCCGACACGCTGCTTGCCTGGCATTTCACCGCGTCGAACGGCATGGGCGGCGAGGGGCATTATGTCAACGGCACCTATAAGGCGCTGGAATTGCAGCCTTCGGGCCTGACCGCCACTCACGAATATGTCGAGGAGAGTGGCGCGATCGATGTCAACGTCACCGCGAGGGGACTTGCGCTCTTTGTGATGATCGAGACCGGTACGGACGGCAAATATTCCGACAATGCCTTCGACCTTGCAGCCGGCGAGAGCCGCCGCATCACCTTTACTCCGGCACGGCCGCTTGATCGCGGCGCGCTTCCGGAGTTCCGGTTCTACGACCTGCATTCCTGCCAATCGGCGGATTGATCCTTCCCAAGCATGGGCACGAGGCCCGAGGAGAATATGATGACGAAACTCAGCTACCAACTGTACAGCGCGCGCAACTTCCAGCCTTATTCGGCGATTTTCGAAAAGCTCGGCAAGGCGGGTTATGCCGAAGTCGAGGGCTTCGGCGGCATTTATGCCGATCTCGACGATGCGGGGCTGAAGAGCCTTCGCGCCGATCTCGACAAGAACGGCCTGGTGATGGCGACCGGCCATTTCAGCCCTGATTTCCTGGAAAAGGACGTGCAGAAGTCGCTGAACATTGCCAAGATTCTCGGCATGGATTCCATCTATGCGCCGCATCTGGCCGCTGAGCAGCGCCCTACCGACGCTGCCGGCTGGGTCGCCTTCGGCAAACGCCTGCAGCAGATGAGCAAGCCGTACAAGGAAGCCGGCTACGAATTCGGCTGGCACAATCACGATTTCGAATTCGTCAAGCTGGCCGACGGCTCGCTGGCGATCGAGCGCCTCTTCGAGGGGGCGCCTGATATTTCCTGGGAAGCCGATATCGCCTGGGTCATTCGCGGCAATGCCGATCCTTTCGCCTGGATCGAAAAGCTTGGCTCGCGTATCACTGCCGTGCATGTCAAGGACATCGCGCCGGCTGGCGAGGCCAAGGACGAAGACGGCTGGGCCGATGTCGGCCACGGCAAGGTGGAATGGGGCAAGCTGATGACGGCCCTGCGCGCCACCAAGGCGAAGCACTTCGTCGTCGAACATGACAATCCCAAAGATATCGACCGCAACATCAGCCGCTCGATTGCATCCTTCCAGACTTATTGAGGCACATCATGACCAGGGAACTTGGCGTCGGCATCATCGGATGCGGCAACATCTCCACCACCTACTTTTCGCTGGCACCGCTCTTCAAGGGGCTGAAGGTGCTGGCCTGCGCCGATATCAACGTGCAGGCGGCCGAGGCGCGCGCCAAGGAATATGGCGTCAAGGCGCAGACGATCGACGCGCTTCTCGCCAATGACGAGATCGACGTCGTCGTCAACCTGACGATCCCGGATGCGCATTTCCGGGTGTCGAAGTCGATCCTCGAGGCTGGAAAACACGTCTATTCCGAAAAGCCGCTGGTGCTTTCGCTTGAGGAGGGTGAAGAGCTTCGCCGCATCGCTAGGGAAAAGAACCTTGCCGTCGGCTGCGCGCCGGACACCTTCCTCGGCGGCGCCCATCAGCTCGCCCGCAAGTTCATCGACGACGGCGGCATCGGCCGGGTGACGTCGGGCGCCTGCTACGTGATGAGCCCCGGCATGGAGATGTGGCATCCGAACCCGGATTTCTTCTTCCTGCCGGGCGGCGGCCCGATCCTCGATCTCGGCCCCTATTACATCGCCAATCTGATCAACCTGATCGGTCCGGTGAAACGCGTCGGCGCCATGACCTCGATGGCGTCGCCGACCCGCACCATCACCAGTGAGCCGCGCAACGGCGAGATCATCCCTGTGAAGACACCGACGACGGTCCAGGCGCTGCTCGAATTCGTCAGCGGCGCCACCGTGACGCTGTCGGCGAGTTGGGACGTCTGGTCGCATCGCCATGCCAATATGGAGCTCTACGGCACCGACGGCTCGCTCTACGTGCCGGATCCGAACTTCTTCGGCGGCACGGTCGAGGCAAGCGGCCGCGACAAGAACATCAAGCCGCTCGATGACTGGGAGCATCCATTCGGCAAGATCAATCAGGAAAACCCGAACGGAGCGCGCGCCAACTACCGCACCGCCGGCCTTGCCGACATGGCGATGGCGCTGATCGAAGGCCGCGACGCGCGCTGCTCGCTCGACCGCACGCTGCACGGGGTCGACGTCATGACCTCGATCCTGAAATCGGGCGAGGATGGGCGTTTCATCGACCTCACCACGACCTGCACGCAGCCGGCCGCTCTCGGCATCGAGGAGGCGCAGGCGCTGTTGAGATAGCGGAGCTCGCGTCGTACGCTTGCCGTATCGGCGCGGTTGTTTCAATAGTTTCGTCATGCTCGGGCTTGTCCCGAGCATCTACAACGTTCTGTTGGCAGATCCTCGGCACAAAGGCCGAGGATTGACGGCGGAGATGTTTAAGCCTTCGGCCGCCGTTAAGCGCGGGTAAGAAGGAGAGGCGCCTTTAGATAGGTTCAGGAGACCTTCAGATGAGCTGGCAACCAGCCGCAGACCGCTATTCGAAAATGAAATATAACCGCACGGGTCGTTCCGGCCTGAAGCTGCCGGCCGTTTCCCTTGGCCTCTGGCATAATTTCGGCGGCGACACACCGCATGACCGCAAGATCGACATGTGCCGCACGGCCTTCGACCTCGGCATCACCCATTTCGATCTCGCCAACAATTACGGCCCGCCGCCCGGCAGCGCCGAGACTGCCTTCGGCGAGATCCTGCGCACCGAATTTTCCGGACTTCGCGACGAGCTGATCATTTCCTCCAAGGCCGGTTACGACATGTGGCCGGGGCCTTATGGCGAATGGGGCAGCCGAAAATACGTGATCGCTTCCTGCGACCAGAGCCTGAAGCGCATGGGCCTCGACTATGTCGACATCTTCTATTCCCACCGTTTCGATCCTGACACGCCGCTGGAAGAGACCTGCGGCGCGCTCGATCATATCGTCCGCTCCGGCCGAGCGCTCTATGTCGGCATCTCCTCCTACAATTCGCAGCGTACGCGCGAAGCGGCCGCCATCCTCAAGGAACTCGGCACACCCTGTCTGATCCACCAGCCGAGTTATTCGATGCTCAACCGCTGGGTCGAGGATGACAGTCTGCTCGACGCGCTCGACGAGGTCGGCATGGGCTCGATCGTGTTCTCGCCGCTTGCCCAGGGCATGCTGACGACGAAGTATCTCGGCGGTATCCCGGTCGACAGCCGCGCGGCGCAAAACCATTTTCTAAAGCGCGACTTCATCCGTCCCTCGATCATCGACAATATAAAGAAGCTCAACGACATCGCCGAGAAGCGCGGTCAGACGCTGGCGCAGATGGCAATCGCCTGGGTGCTGCGCGGCGGACGCGTGACCTCGGCGCTGATCGGCGCCAGCCGCTCATCGCAGATCGTCGATTGCGTCAAGGCGCTGGATAATTTGGAATTCACGGCCGAGGAGCTTGCGGAGATTGATGTTTATGCCCGGGAGGCTGATATCAATCTGTGGGCGAAGTCGGCGGAGCGGGAGTAGGGAAGGTCGGGGCAATTAAGACCCGGAGTTCGGCACAGAGATCCAGCCAGCCCAAGTCCATGGGGTGAAAGGATTCTTTCGCCGCGCAGACGCGCGGCGGCTGGATTCCTGTGACAAGCACAGGAATGTGGGCGAGACGTGAGATATCTCGGCCCCGTATCTGACGTACGTACCACAATAATAGCTAGGAGGAGGCCTTCATGATCCGCAATCCCATCCTGCCCGGGTTCAACCCCGATCCGTCAATCTGCCGCGTCGGCGCGGATTATTACATCGCCACCTCGACCTTCGAATGGTATCCCGGCGTGCAGATCCACCATTCGCGCGACCTGGTGAACTGGACGCTGGTGCGGCGGCCGCTGGAGCGCCGATCGCAGCTCGACATGCGCGGCAATCCCGACAGCTGCGGCATCTGGGCGCCGTGCCTTTCCTATGCCGACGGGCAATTCTGGCTCGTCTATACCGACGTCAAGCGCTTCGATGGCAGTTTCAAGGATGCACCGAACTATATCGTCACCGCGCCCTCGATCGAGGCCGAATGGTCCGATCCCGTCTATGTCAATTCCTCCGGCTTCGATCCCTCGCTGTTCCATGACGAAGACGGCCGCAAGTGGTTCGTCAACATGCAATGGAACCACCGCACCGAAAGCTATGGCGGCTCGCCGAAGTCGCCGGCCTTCGACGGCATCCTGCTGCAGGAATGGGACCCGGCGACCAAGGCGCTGAAAGGCCCGATCAAGAATATCTTTGCCGGCAGTCCGCTCGGCCTCGTCGAAGGCCCGCATCTCTTCAAGAAGAACGGCTGGTATTATCTGACGACCGCCGAGGGTGGTACGGGCTACGACCACGCCGTCACCATGGCGCGCTCGCGCCGCATCGAAGGGCCTTATGAGATGCATCCGAACATGCATCTCATCACCTCCAAGGATCATCCCGGCGCGGTGCTGCAACGGGCAGGGCACGGCCAATATGTCGAGACGCCGGAGGGTGAGGCCTATCACACCCATCTCTGCGGCCGACCGCTGCCGCCGAAGCGGCGCTGCACGCTGGGGCGGGAGACGAGCCTGCAGAAATGCGTCTGGGGCGATGACGACTGGCTCTATCTCGAAAATGGCACCTCGGTGCCCGATGTCGATGTGCCCGGCCTCTTCGGCGCCGTGCCTGCGGAAAAGCCGATGCGCAGCGAATACAGCTTCGACGGCGGCACGCTGCCGGCCGATTTCCAATGGCTGCGCACGCCCGAGCCCGAGCGCATTTTCAACCTGACGGACCGCCCCGGCCATCTCAGGCTGATTGCCCGCGAAAGTATCGGCTCCTGGTTCGAGCAGTCGCTGGTCGCCCGTCGGCAGGAGCATCACAGCTTCCGCGCCGAGACCGTTGTCGAGTTCGCGCCCGACACCTATCAGCAGGTCGCGGGGCTGACGCATTATTACAACCGCCATAAATTCCACGCCGTTGCCGTGACGCTGCACGAAACACTCGGCCGCTGCGTGACGATCCTCTCCTGCAATGGCGATTATCCGAACGGACGCCTCAGCTTCCCCGCCGAAAGCGGTGTGGCGATCGCTGCTGAGGGCCGTGTCCAGCTCGCCATGGAAATTCGCGAGAACGATCTGCAATTCTTCTGGCAGACCGAGGGCAAGGGCGCTTGGCAGCCGATCGGCCCGATCCTCGACGCCGGCATGATTTCCGACGAGGGCGGACGCGGCGAACATGGCTCCTTCACCGGCTCCTTCACCGGTGTGTTTGCCTTCGATACGTCGGGACGCGGGAAGATCGCGGATTTCGACTGGTTCAACTATGACGAATTGTGAGGGAGCACTGCTCACCGCCCGCCCACGCCTTTGAAGTTTCGACCTGCCAAAAAGAAAGCCGGCGCAGGGCCGGCTAAGACGAACGCGGCTGAACAGGGGATTCTGGCCGGTTCCAAGCACTTCGTGACTGAACAATAACTTTCACTACATGCCGAGGCAGCGGAAAATGGGTGCAACGAGAACACCCGAAGACGGCTCCGCGAGGAATGGGCGGCGGGGCGGATGCCGGTGCTGGCCTCGGTTCCTTTATCGGGCACGAAGATCACCGGATGATGACATCGACGGCGGCTATCTTTCTTTTCACCGGAACGGGGCGGCTCTCGCAAAAGATCCGACGCCAGTGCGCAGCCGTGTGTTGGCAAGGCGCGAATGCAGTGTTCACGTTCCCAAGGATGTCAAAGCGTCATGAAGGCATTATATAGCGGGCCGAAATACTTCGATAATCCTCAAGAGTAACGCATGGCCCCCATCATTTCCGTTCAGAATCTTACCAAGACCTACGCCAATGGGTTCGAGGCGCTGAAAGGCATCAACCTCGACGTCGAAAAGGGTGAGATCCTGGCGCTGCTCGGGCCGAACGGCGCGGGCAAGACGACGTTGATTTCGATCATCTGCGGCATTGCTAATCCGAGCGGCGGCAAGGTGCTGGTCGCCGGCCACGATGTCGTCAAGGATTTCCGCGCCACACGCGGGATGATCGGGCTGGTGCCGCAGGAACTGACCACCGATCAGTTCGAGACGGTGTTCAATACGGTGAGCTTTTCGCGCGGGCTGCACGGCAAGAAGGCCAATCCCGCCCATATCGAGAAAGTGCTGCGCGCGCTTTCTCTCTGGGACAAGAAGGACAATATGCTGCGCCAGCTCTCCGGCGGCATGAAACGGCGTGTGCTGATCGCCAAGGCGCTCTCACATGAGCCGGATATCCTTTTCCTCGACGAACCCACAGCCGGTGTCGATGTGACGCTGCGCAAGGACATGTGGAATGTCGTTCAGGAGCTTCGGGCCTCGGGCGTTACCATCATCCTGACCACCCATTATATCGAGGAGGCCGAGGAAATTGCCGACCGCGTCGGCGTGATCAACGGCGGGCAATTGCTGCTCGTCGAAGACAAGGCGGCTTTGATGGCAAAGCTCGGCCGCAAGCAGCTCATCCTCGATCTCACCGAACCGCTCGAACGGCTTCCGGATTGTTTTACCGGCAACGGGTTGACGCTGGAAGCCGGCGGCGGCCGGCTGACTTACGATTTTGACGCCGACAACGAGCAGGAAAGCATTGCGGCGCTGCTGACCCGGCTGGGTGAAAACAATATCCATTTCAAAGATCTCTCGACGCGGCAGAGTTCGCTCGAAGACATCTTCGTGGCGCTGGTAGGAGCGGACAAATGAACGTCGAGGCGATCAAATCGATCTATTTCTTCGAGATGGCGCGCACGCGCCGCACGCTGCTACAGAGCGTCATCTCGCCCGTCATCTCGACCTCGCTCTATTTCATCGTCTTCGGTGCGGCTGTGGGATCGCGTATCCAGGAGGTGGAGGGCGTGTCCTACGGCGCCTTTATCACGCCGGGCCTGATCATGCTGACGCTGCTTGGCCAGTGCATCAGCAACGGTTCCTTCGGCATTTATTTTCCGAAATTCACCGGCACGATCTACGAAGTGCTCTCCGCGCCGGTGGCGATGACCGAGATCCTGCTCGGTTACGTCGGGGCCGCCGCCACCAAGGGCATGATCATCGGCTTCATCATCCTGCTTACGGCCAATCTCTTCGTCGACGTCAGGATCGAGCATCCCTTCATGATGATCCTGTTCTTCTTGCTAACGGCCGTCACCTTCAGTCTGTTCGGCTTTATGATCGGCATCTGGGCCGGCAATTTCGAGCAGCTGAACCTCATTCCCATGCTGGTCGTGCCGCCGCTGACCTTCCTCGGCGGCAGCTTCTATTCTGTCAATATGCTGCCGCCCTTCTGGCAGGCGGTCAGCCATCTCAACCCGGTGCTCTATCTCGTCAGCGGCTTCCGCTGGAGTTTTTACGGGATCGCCGACGTCAACCCGGCGATTAGCCTGGCGATGATCACGGTGTTCCTGGCGATATGCCTTGGCACGCTCGGCTGGATCTTCAAGACCGGCTACCGGCTGCGCAATTGATCGTTTCCTGAACAGCATCATCGGGAAAGCCGATGATGCTATCGGTTTCTTCCGTTTTTCTTCTGCTTCGAGTCGAGGCATCTGCTCTCCCATTCAAATGGAGATGCGAGATGACTACAATCAAGATCGAAGGTGCGAAGGTGTTGATCGTCGGCGGCAGCTCGGGCATGGGGTTCGCGCTTGCCAGGCGCCTGCTCGATGAGGGCGCCTCGGTGACGATCGCGGGGCGCAGTCAAGAGAGGCTTGCGGCAGCTTGCCGCCAGCTCGGCGACAACCCGAAACTTGGAACCCACGCTTTCGACATATCGCAGGAGGAGGAAGTCGCGGCACTCTTTCGCATCACCGGGGCGGTCGACCATATCGTCAGCACGGCCGCCGATATTGAAGGCGCCTATCAATTGCTGCCGTCGATCGAGCTTGCCGCGGCGCAGCGCGTGGTCGCGAGCAAATTTTACGGGCCGCTGCTGCTGGCGAAATACGGCGCCGACCACCTGCCGCCGTCGGGATCGATCACCTTTACCTCTGGAGTCGCTGCCTATCGACCGGCAGCGCGCGGATCGGTGGTCGCCGCCGTCAATGCGGCGCTTGAAGGTCTGGTCAGGGCGCTCGCCGTCGAATTGGCGCCAATCCGTATCAATGCCGTGTCACCGGGATGGGTGGATACGCCGATCTGGAGCTTCGTTGCTGGGGACGCCAAGCAGGCAACGCTGGATGCGATGGCGCAGCGCCTGCCCACCGGACGTGTCGGCCAGCCGGAGGATATCGCCGATGCGATCCGCTTCCTGATCGGCAACGGTTTCACCACAGGCACTATCCTGCATGTCGAAGGCGGGCATCGGCTGGTCTGAGGGGCAAAAGTTCTTCGCTGGCCGATTGCAGGAGGAGAGCGAGCGTCGGCGGCTGCACGCGCCGGCGCCGCCACATCATCACCAGCGAAGCGGTGGGCGGTTCGCCCGGCCACGGCAATTCGACGACATCGCTGCGCCCAGCGTCCGGGCCGACTGCAATACGCGGGACGAGGCCGTAACCGGCGCCCGATGCAACGAGCCGGATGATCGTCGCGATACTGTCAGCTTCCGTTACGATGGGCGGCGCAGTCACGCCCGCCTCTGCAAAGGCTGTATCGAACAGGTGGCGATAGACGCAACCGGTTTCGGTCGCGACAAAGGGCGCCATGCTCAGCGCCGCAAGGCTTTCAAATGACGGGACCTGCGAATCGCGGCCCGTGATCAACACCAGCGGTTCGATGGAGATGCGGCGCGTCGCAAAGCGTTCGTCCTGCTCACCGCGATCGAAGGTGAAGGCGACGTCAATCGAGCCGTGCCGCAATTGGGCAAGCAGCTCGCCGCTGCCGCCAATCTTGAGTTTGAGAACGAGGCCGGGGTTTTGCCTGCGGAAGAGAGAGAGCCAGGGTGCCAACCTTTCGGCGGCGATGGTTTCGAGCGTGCCCAGGAAGATGGACTGCTCGCTTCTGCCGGCTGCAGCATAGACGGCGGCCTTTGCCTCGTCATTCAGCGCCAGGATCTCCTCCGCATAGGCTTTTAGCGCCGCACCTGCCGGCGTCGGGGCGACACCCTGGCGGGAGCGGAGAAAGAGTTCCACGCCAAGCTCTTCCTCCAGCGCCTGTATCTGGTCGCTGAGGCTCGATTGGGCGAGGTTGACCTCGGCGGCGGCGCGGGTGAGATTTTGATGCCGTATCACTGCGAGGAATGTCTTTAATTGTCGTGGATTCATCTCAAGCTCCGCTGGTCGCGCAGGCGCCTTGACGCAGGATATCAACAAAGCGGAACCTGCTGCAACGCGGGAGCATTTTTGGCGACGAAGGGCCCGCCTGTGTTGTGCCCTTTCCGCTCAGGCGCTGCTGACCAGCAAAGCACCCGACAGGATGAGGAGGGTGCCGGCGACGAGCCTCACAATGTCGAGTTCGGCAGCTTCGCCGAGAAACGCAGCGCCGATTGCCAGCGTCACCAGCACGTTGCAGCTCCAGATGGGCGCGAGTTTCGACACCGGGACGCCATAAGCGAAGAGCGCGAAGCTGATGAGGCCGGTGCCGACGGCGAAGCAGGCGCCGGCGGTGGCGGCAAAACCGAGGCCTTCGGCGGTCCAGGGGGCAGGGCGCCAGATCAGCGCGGCAATCAGGCCGGCAAGCGCGCAGGCGGCGCCGAAGGCGATCAGATAGACGGCGGATCCGGTCGCGGCGGTGGCGCTCTGCTTCTGGAAGATAGCGGTGATGCCCCAGAAAATGGCGGGCAGAATACCGCCGATGATGATCGGCCAGAGTGAATTCATCGCGAAACTCCTGTCGCACCCATGGGTCAGGGCCTTTGCCGCAGGCCAAGGCCGGTCGAGCATGCGGGGTGCCACCAGACTAGGAGTTTCTTTTTGCTCTTTGTGGTCTTGTTGTTGCGCCTGAAGGTGACAGATGCGAACGCTGCCGTAAAGCCGTGCCGACTGCGGATCGCGAGCGCTGCGGCTCAGTCGCGCATGCGCAATTCGTCGGTCTGCATCTGCAGGGAGCCGAGCGTTTCCAGGAAGCTCATGCCGAGCAGGCTCTGGTCGAGCCGGCCGTCCTCGGCGACGCTGGCTGCGACATTGTTGCGGACGATCGGGCCGATTGCCACCTGGTCGAGCGTGACGGGTGCTGCGCGGCCGCGGCCGTTGGCGGTCATGACAGTCATCGAATAGCTGAGGCCGGAGAGGTCGATGCCGATCCGCTCGGCATCTTCGTGGGACAGCGCCACCATGCTGGCGCCGGTGTCGACGAGCATCTCGATCGTTTGGCCGTTGACGGCGACATCGGCTTCGAAATGGCCATTCAGCAGCTTGTGCAGGATGATCTCCTGGCCGCCTTCGCTTGTGGTGGCGACGACGGCGCGGCCGGGAACGAGGCCGGCGAGCAGCCGGTTGCCGACGCCGAGCGCTTCCTGACGATAGAGATAGACGGTCACGAGCGCCAGGATGATCACCAGCCAGATTATCATCTGGCGCATCGTCTCACTAACGCTGTTCCGGCGCGCCCAGATGCCGGCCGACAGCATCAGCGCGATCGGCAGCAGATAGACGACGCGGACGAAGTCATCGCTCTGCAGGCCGAGGATCCGGCTGCTGTCATTGTTGACGATCAGCACCGCAAGGCCGATGCCTATCACGACGAGGAAGACGGTCAAACGGATCATGAAGGTCGCTCCGGCCCGCTGGCGTGGCCTGTTTTCATGTCGTTCGATAGCGCAGCGGCGCCCGCAAGCCTTGCCGGCAGCAAGGCCATGATCCGTCTCCGCTCGATGTCGGAGTAGCTCATCCAGCTGCCGATTTCCTGAAGAGTCCGGCCGCATCCGGCGCAAAATCCGGTGGCGGAAACCATGGAGCAGACGTGAATGCAGGGTGTTTGCATGAAGGACATATCGGAGTTTCAAAGAGCCGTGGCAAGGGCGCAAAGCGTGGCGATCTCGCAAATTTGCTGCGTCGCGCCCAGCGTGTCGCCGGTGTGGCCGGCAAGCTTGCGGCGGATGAAAGCGGTAAAGGCAAGCGCAGCGATGCCGGTGGCAAGCAGGCTAGCGACCAGCGGACGCAGGCCGAGGGCAGGCCAGATCAGAAGCGCTGCGACAAGGCCGGCCGAGGCGAGGGCAAACTGCATTGCCGCCTCATCCGGCTGGCCGGTAGAGGCGGCGACGCCATCGGCCTTAGCCGGCGGCAGCCGCTGCCAGTGCCAGGCGATGGCGCCGCGGCTGAGTGCTGCGACGGCGGGAATGGCAAGGGCTGAAGTGAGCGGCGAGGCGTGGCGGGCGATGGCGGCAAGTGCTGCCGCGCGGATCGCGAAGGAGAGGACCAGCGCGATCGCGCCGTAGCTGCCGATCCGGCTGTCCTTCATGATCTCGAGGCTTTGCTCGCGGCTCTTGCCACCGCCGATGCCGTCGGCAGTATCGGCCAGGCCGTCCTCGTGCAGTGCGCCGGTGACGACAACCTGGGTGGACAGCGCGATCAGGGCAGCCATCAGCGGATCGGCGCGCAGCCCCAGAAGGAGGAGCAGGGCGAGTGCGGGAACAAGGCCGATGACGATGCCGGCGAAGGGAAAGGCGCGCACCAGCCGGCCGAGCCTGCCGTCGTAGGTTTTGAACAGCGATGGCGGCACGGGAATGCGGCTGAGGAAGGCGACGGCGCGGGCGGTATCGACCGCATGGTCCTTGATCTTCATTCTGCTTCGTTCTGTCCAAGGTTTCGGCTTTTGGCCCCGGCTTATGGTCGCGGCGGCGCTTTTGCTGTTGTTCGCCCCGGCTGGCCGCTTTAAGAGGGTTGCGACCCGCAAAGAAGCTGATTTGCCCGACGCAAACAAGTGGTTTGCGTGAAAACAAGAATACCCGGATTCATAGGAAAGCCGCACAGATGAGCGTTTCAGGCCTGCCGTTCGACGATTTCCGTACCCTGCTCCGCGACCTGCCGGGGCCGGATGCCCGTGCGCTGGTGGCCGCACGCGAACGCGACGCGCAACTGACCAAGCCTCCGGGCGCGCTCGGACGGCTTGAAGAAATCGCATTCTGGCTTGCCGCCTGGACTGGCCGCCCCCCTGCCGTCAACCGGCCGCTGGTGGCGATCTTCGCCGGCAATCACGGCGTCACCAGGCAGGGAATCACACCCTTTCCGCCGGCCGTGACACAGCAGATGGTCGAGAACTTTGCAGCCGGCGGCGCTGCGATCAATCAGATCTGCGTCGCTTACGATCTCGGGCTGAAGGTTTTCGATCTGGCGCTCGATTATCCCACCGGCGACATCACCGAGGAGGCAGCTCTTTCCGAGCGCGATTGCGCCGCGACTATGGCCTTCGGCATGGAGGCAATCGCCGGCGGCACCGACCTGCTCTGCATCGGCGAAATGGGCATCGGCAATACGACGATTGCCGCGGCGATCAACTATGCGCTCTATGGCGGTTCGGCACGGGACTGGGTCGGACCCGGCACCGGTTCGCAAGGCGAGATGCTGGAGCGCAAGGTCGCGGCGGTGGAAAAGGCCGTGGAACTCCACGGCGATCATCTCGACGATCCCCTGGAAATCATGCGCCGGCTCGGCGGCCGTGAGATTGCGGCGATGGCCGGCGCCATCCTTGCCGCCCGCATGGAGCGCATCCCGGTGCTGATCGACGGTTACGTCGCAACCGCCGCTGCGGCGATCCTCAAAGCCGCCAATCCATCTGCGCTCGACCATTGCCTGATCGGCCACGTCTCCGCCGAGCCCGGACATCTGCGCGCGATCGAGATGCTCGGCAAGACGCCGCTTCTGGCGCTTGGCATGCGGCTCGGCGAAGGTACCGGGGCGGCACTCGCCGCCGGCATCGTCAAAGCAGCCGCTGCCTGCCATTCCGGCATGGCGACCTTTGCCCAGGCCGGCGTGACCAACAAAGACTGACGCCGCGGTCGGCGCCGCCTAAAGCGCGTCGCGTCAAACTCGATGCATGCGACCTGCTTTAGCTCTTTGTTTTTACGCATGTCGTTGCCGCAAAACCGCTGCACGCTTTTGCGCGACATGCTTTATCCGCACGCGGCTTCGCTTGCGCCGCCCAGATGGATTCGGTATCTGCGTATTCGGTCATCAAGCGGGGCGGCAAAGCCTTTCCCGGTCTGCAAGAGGAGAGGGGCGCCTTGACGAAGCGTGCGGTGACGAAAGAGACCGGATTTCGGCATTTCACCGCCGCCGCCAGCTATTCCTGGGCAGGCTTCCTGCGCGTTCTGAGAGAAGCAGCCTTCCGCCAGGAACTCGGTTTCTTCGTCGTTTCGATCGCGGCGCTGGCGCTGGTCGGGGCGACCGCCGGCGAGATCGTCGTAGCGGTGGTTCTGTTTCTCGGGCTGTTTTCGATGGAGGCAATGAATACCGCTGTCGAGGAGGTGATCGACCGGATTTCGCCGGAGATTTCGATCGTCGGCAAACATGCCAAGGATCTCGGCTCCTTCGCGGTGAGCTGCATGATTGCCGCCTGCTGCCTCTATCTCGGCTTCGTCCTCGGCAAACATATCTTCTTTGGATCCGCATGATGTCGTCCGAAAACCGCTCACACTTTTCGGCATCATGCTTTAGCTGAATCAGGCAAAACTCTTGCGCTTGCGCGCGACCGCCTGAGCCTCTTCCACGGCCGGCAGGCTCTGCAGCACGCGCTTGGCCGGCAGGATGGCGATGACCTCGGTGCCTTCGCGCAGCTTCGACTTCAGCAGGAATTGTCCGTCATGCTTGGCAAGGATCGCCTGGACGATCGGCAGGCCGAGGCCGGTGCCCTGTTCGGCGCTCTTGATGGCGATCGAGCCTTGGCCGAAGGCCGACAGGACGACGGGAATTTCCTCTTCCGGAATACCGGGGCCGTTGTCCTTGATGGAGATGTACTGTCCGCCGCCGGCGGTCCAGCCGACCTTGACGTGAATTTCGCCGCCCTGCGGCGTGAACTTGACCGCATTAGAGAGAAGGTTGAGCACCACCTGGCGCATAGACTTTTCATCCGCCCAGATGGCCGGCAACTGACGTTCGAATTGATCCGAAATGGCGATGTTCTTGGCGCGGGCCCGCAGCTGGACCATGCCGATGCAATCTTCGGTGATATCGAGAAGCGAGATCGCCTCCTCGCTGAGCTCGTATTTGCCGGCCTCGATGCGGGAGAGGTCGAGGATCTCGTTGATGAGATCGAGTAGATGCTGGCCGGAGCGGTGGATATCGCCGGCATATTCCTTGTAGGTCGGATTGGCGAGCGGCCCCATGACTTCCGCCGACATCACCTCGGAGAAGCCGAGGATGGCGTTGAGCGGGGTCCTGAGCTCGTGCGACATGGAGGCAAGGAAGCGGGACTTGGCGAGGTTTGCCTCTTCGGCGCGGCGACGCGCCTCGTCCGACATCGATTTCGCCACTTCAAGTTCGGCGATCAGGTCGTCCTTCTCCGACTGGTAGGAAAGGATCCTGAGGTTCGACTTGAACAGCCGATCGCTGATATAGTTGAAGAAGACGAGGGTACTGGTGAAGAGCCCCGTCAGGCTGATTTCGAGGAGATCGCGCGACAGGCCGCTCTTGGCGGCAAGCGCCAGGATCGCCGGCGAGAAGGCGACAAGCACGGCGGGCGTCAGCATGAAATTGGACATCGCCGTGACGGAGAGCGCGATCAGCAGCGTCGCGCCCTTATAAAGGATGAAGCTGGACGGCTCGCAGGTGTCGCAGCCCTGCAGCGCGAAGACCGCCCAGCAGCAGCCGAGCAGGAACTGGCCGAGCAGCAGCAGGCGGCGCCATTTGCGGGCGCTCTCCGGGGTGATTTCCTGCCGGCGCGCGCGCCGGGCAAGCAGGATATTGCCGGTTTGACAGGTGAGCGTCAGCAGCGCCCAGAAGAGCAACTGCGTATCTTCAGTGATATAGACGCCAAGCGCGGTGATGAGGACGATGAAGAGCGGCATGATCGTCGCGCCCTGCAGCATCGACGCTACATACATCTTGAGCACGTCACGATCGAAGGAAGAATTGGACGCATGGCCGGACTGAAGACGTTCGCGCGTTTGCCGCACGGCCTTGGAAACGGCCTTGTTGCGGTGGCTGCGCGACCTGTCGACGATAATCTTGTCGGTCGATGTGCTGACGCCGGTACTCATGTGCACGTTGAAACTTCATCCCAGGGTGGATAAGAGCTTAACCGGCAATTCTTAAGAAGATGTTTGCCATCTTTGCCAAGGATTTGTTTTTTAAGGAGGCGAAAGCGTGACACGGAGCCTGCGCCTGATTCGCGACGGCGTGACCGCTTTTGCTCTGCTGGCGCTCCTGGCGCTGATCGCTGCCAAGTTCAACGATGCAGCAAAAATTGAGCATGCGGGCGCTTTCCATGCTGCCGATGGCGACAGTCTAAGCTTGGGAGATGTACGTTTGCGCCTTGAAGGCATCGATGCACCGGAGCTCAACCAAAGCTGCGAGCGGGCGGGACATGCCTGGGCCTGCGGGCGGGCGGCGCGCGAGGCGCTGCAAGGCATGGTCGTGGCATCGGGAACGCTTTGCCAGGGGAGCCGGCGCGACCGCTACGACAGGCTGCTCGTCATCTGCCGGAGCGGGACGGGCGGCGACATCAACGCGGCTATGGTGCGCCGGGGCATGGCCATCGCCTATGGCGGTTATGGCAGGGAGGAGGCCGAGGCGAGGGCTGCCAAGGCGGGCCTCTGGGCCGGAACTTTCGAGCGGCCGCGCGATGTGCGCGACCATGCGCGCCAGAGTTCCGATTTCCACGGCCCGCTACGCTTCATCAGGCGGATCGTCGGATGGGAGTGAAGCGATGAGCGACGAAGCCAGGCTGGAGATGCTGCGGCTGGAGATCGCCTCCTGCCGCATCTGTCGTGACGCGCCGGCAAAAGGCCTTGCATATCGGCTGCCGCACGAGCCACGGCCTGTGGCTGTGATTTCGTCGAACGCACGCATCCTGATCGCCGGGCAGGCGCCCGGGCTCCGAGTGCATGAGAGCGGCCTGCCGTTCGACGATGCTTCGGGCGACCGGCTGCGGACATGGCTCGGCGTTGACAGGGCAAGCTTTTACGACCGCGATCGATTCGCCATCGTGCCGATGGGTTTCTGCTTTCCCGGCTATGACGACAAGGGTGCAGATCTGCCGCCGCGTCGCGAATGCGCGCCGTTGTGGCGGGAAAAGGTGATTGCGGCCATGCCGCAGATCGAACTGGTGCTGGTCATCGGCCAATATGCGCAGGCCTGGCACATGGAGGGCGAAAGGCGGGGCAATATGACCGAAACGGTGCGGGCATGGCGGGACGCTCTTCTGTCTAACCGGTCACCGGCGGTGCTGCCGCTGCCGCATCCGAGTTGGCGCAACAGCGGGTGGCTGAAGCGCAATCCATGGTTCGAGAAGGAATTGCTCCCAGTCCTGCAGGATCGAACGAAAATGCTGCTTTCCTGAAACAAAATTCTTTTCGTCGTGCGGAATCGCGTTATACAAAGAAAATAATTCGAAAGGACTGTTGCGCGAATGGACCGCCTCGACCGAAAAATACTGCGTCTGCTGCAAGAAGATTCGACCCTTGCCGTGGCCGATCTCGCCAAAAAAGTCGGGCTTTCGACGACGCCATGCTGGCGGCGCATCCAGAAAATGGAAGAAGACGGCGTCATCAAGCGCCGGGTCGCCATCCTCGATCCGGAGAAGGTCAACACCAAGGTCACCGTGTTCGTGTCGATTCGCACGGCCACCCATTCGATCGAGTGGCTGCGGCGCTTTTCCGAAGTGGTCGCCGAATTCCCCGAAGTGGTGGAATTCTATCGGATGAGCGGAGATGTCGACTATCTCTTGCGAGTCGTCGTGCCCGATATTGCCGCTTATGATGCCTTTTATAAGCGGATGATCGCCAAGATCGAGATTCGCGACGTCTCCTCCGCCTTTGCGATGGAGCAGATCAAGTATTCGACGCAACTGCCGCTCGACTACATGATTCTCGACAATGCCAAATCCAACGAGGATTGAAATCGCCGTGCGGCCTTGCAGCCGCACGGTCCAGAGACGCGAAGAGTGTGCTGTCTCGGTCGATTCCGCCACATTCTGATTTCACGGATCCGGCAAGGGTAGCAGCGGAATGTCATCCTGACTGCAAAAAAGCCCAGGAAATAGCGAAAAAACGCTCGAATCCCACCAAGATTCCGAAAAAATACATAGCCTGGTAAGGAATACGGCGCTATGTTGAACACAGCCAACGAGCGCTATGTCATTATTTCGTCTCATTGGTATCGAATTCAGGACACCATGTTCCAAACCGCTGCCTTGTATGTGTTGATTAGCCGGCGGTAGAGTTTATGCACTTCACCAATAATGTTCGACGGGGGTCGAACGGTGAAGATTTGACAAATGGGGTATAGCATTTGCGGCTTGCGATGGAGGATTTCCGTCGCGGAGCCGCTTGGTGTGTTTTTCTCTCTATATAATTGAAATTGTTGTATAAAAATCACGCTGTTGGGGAAAGTTGCTTTGCGGCAGCCATCCGGCGTGTATCAAGAATTGCTTGATAAAGCTTGGTATGTGATGACGGTTTGGCGGTTCGATCGATCCGCACGCCGAGATGGCTGTTCAAACTGGGCCGGCTTCAAATCGACTACCCGATTGGAAGCCAGCCCCGATCGACAAAGGAATGGATTGGTAAATGAACATCAGAATGGTTTTGCTTGCATCAGCAGCAGCGTTTGCTGCATCGACGCCGGTTCTTGCAGCTGACGCTATCGTTGCTGCTGAGCCGGAACCGGTTGAATATGTTCGCGTCTGCGACGCTTACGGCACCGGCTATTTCTACATCCCGGGCACCGAAACCTGCCTCAAGATCGAAGGCTACATCCGTTTCCAGGTCGACGTTGGTGATCAGCCGCTCAATGGCTCGGTCAGCAACGATTCGGATTGGGATGCCAAGACCCGCGGTCAGGTTCAGTTCACGGCCAAGAGCGACACCGAGTATGGTCCGCTGACCGGCGTCATCGTCATGCAGTTCAATGCTGACAACGCCTCGGATCAGGACGCCATCCTCGACTCCGCTTACCTCGACGTCGCGGG